>NZ_CP104285.1:1367626-2051439 GCF_025244905.1 Enterobacter mori
GGCCTGATGATTACCCGCGTCAACGCTGTCACCCAGGGTATTTTGAATGGTCAGGTTCTGCAATTGCAGACCGTTATTCTGCGACCAGACCACCGCTGAACACATCACGCCAACGGTGGCGGTGCGCTTGCTCTGGCAGTTATCAAACATATACCACGCAGGTTTCCCCGGCATATATTTACCGGCCGGGTTCACCAGGCGACGCCAGGTGGTGGTGTCGATTTCGGAATCAATCGCCAGACCAATTTTCACATCGAGCGCTTTTTCACCCAGACCATAAATCGTAATGCTGCCCGGCGCCGCTGGCACGTAAACGGTACCTTCGTATTCACCAGGCAGGATCGCGATGTACTGACGCGATGCACTGTGTTTAGTGATAGCCGCGTCAACTGCCGCCTGGATAGAAGTATGGGTCACGCCCTGCGCTCCGGCCGGACCCACAACGAAGTCTGGCTGTTTTGGCAGGGTAATAGAAGATGGCGTCCACGCTGCAGCATTGGGATCCATCGCCGTGAAGTAGCGCGCCTGGGTGAAGTTTTTCGCTTCATCAGCGGACAGGATCGGGCGAGATGAGGTACCCGGCGCAACCTGCTCAGAAGGTCGCTGATCCGGCGGGGTTGAGCTGCAAGCGGATAAAGTCACGCCAAAGGCAAGTGCTAACGCCAGACGGGAAATCCTGGAAATGTTCAAGGTGAAGCTCCTGGGTATGCAAGTCTTAACGGGATAGACGAAATAGCCTGCTTTTTTATACTAAGTTGAGCGAAACGGGAAGATAAAAAGGGTAAAAGTTGCGTTTTTCCCCGCAGGGGACGGGGAAGTCATCACAAATAAATAACATTTTCCATGAATGCGGTTGACACCAGGCAGCAGATGAAAATAAATGTCTATACAACCCATGACAAGTTGGAATTCCCATGCAGCAGCTTCATCCCGACGATGTGATATGGCGAAATGCGCGGCTGGCAACAATGGTTGCTGGCGAGCCGGAACCTTATGGCCTGAAAGAACAACACGCTCTGGTGGTCAGGGACCAAACCCTTCTGGCCGTTGCTCCTGAGTCTGAACTGCCTTCTGGACACCGTCACAGCGTCGATCTTCAGGGACGTCTGGTCACGCCAGGCCTGATTGACTGCCATACCCATCTGGTGTTTGGCGGCGATCGCGCGGCGGAGTGGGAGCAGCGTCTGAACGGTGTTTCTTACCAGACCATCAGCGCACAGGGGGGTGGGATTAACGCCACCGTGACGGCGACGCGCAGCAGCTCGCCGGAAACCCTGCTTGAACTGGCGCAACGGCGGCTCCAGCGTCTGATGAATGAAGGTGTGACAACGGTTGAAATCAAATCGGGATACGGGCTAAACGCCGAAGCCGAAGAGAAGATGCTGCAGGTCGCGCGCCAGCTGAGCCTCAATAACCCGATCGATATCAGCCCAACGCTGCTGGCGGCCCATGCGGTTCCGGGGGAATACCGGCAGGATCCGGATGCGTACCTCACGTTGGTCTGCGAGCAGATCCTGCCCACGCTGTGGCAAAAAGAGTTATTTGAAGCCGTCGACGTGTTTTGTGAAAACGTCGGCTTTACCCCGTCGCAAACCGAGCGCCTCTTCCAGGCAGCCACCGCGCTCGGTATCCCGGTGAAAGGCCATGTCGAACAGCTGTCGAATCAGGGCGGAGCGGCGCTGGTCAGCCAGTATAAGGGGCTATCGGCCGATCATATTGAGTATCTCGACGTCGCGGGCGTGCAGGCGATGGCGGAAAGCGGCACGGTTGCCGTCCTGTTGCCAGGTGCGTTCTATTTTCTTCAGGAGCGCCAGCGCCCGCCGGTTGAACAGCTCAGAAAACAGGGTGTCCCGATGGCCGTCGCCACCGACTACAACCCCGGCACCAGCCCGTTTGCCAGCCTGCACCTGGCGATGAACATGGCCTGCGTCCAGTTTGGCCTGACACCGGAAGAGGCCTGGGCTGGCGTGACGCGACACGCGGCACAGGCGCTGGGGCGCGGCGCCACGCACGGGCAATTAAAGGCCGGATACGTGGCGGATTTTATCGTCTGGGATGCACAACATCCGGTGGAGATGGTTTATGAGCCGGGACGTAATCCTTTGTATCAACGCGTATTTCGGGGGAAAGCGCTATGACACTGTGGCGGTCCACCTCACCGCAGATCTGGCAGGGGCGCGACGACAGCGCTGAAGCCACTAATGCAAAACGCATTTTCCAGACTATTCAGCAACGTGAACCGTTTTCACCTGCGCCTTCAGGCATTGGCCTGATAGGCTTTGCATGTGATGAAGGGGTGAAGCGTAATCACGGCAGACCCGGCGCGGTGCAGGCACCCGATACGCTTCGCCAGGCGCTTGCGAACATGGCAAGCCATCAGGGACATGAGCGGCTTGTGGATATGGGCTCAATTTATGTCGAGGGCACAGATCTTGAAGCCGCGCAGCGGGCATTAAGCGATGCGGTAGTCGTATGCCAGCAGTCCGGGATGCGCACGCTGGTTTTCGGCGGCGGGCATGAAACCGCGTGGGCGCACGGCCGCGGCGTGCTGGACGCTTTCCCGAGCGAGCGGGTTGCCATTATCAACCTTGATGCCCATCTCGATCTGCGCAAAGCCTACCAGGCCACGTCAGGCACGCCGTTTCGCCAGCTGGCGAATTACTGCGATGAGCGCGGGCGGGAATTTCAGTACGCCTGCTTTGGCGTGAGCCGGGCGGCGAATACGCTGGCGCTGTGGGATGAGGCGGAACGTCTGAACGTCACGCTGGTGGAAGATCTCCACTTCAGACGCGATGCGCTGTCCGCGCTGGAAAAGGTGCTGGCGCAGGCCGATCGCGTCTACCTGACGATCGATCTGGACGTTCTCCCCGCGGGAGAAATGCCCGCCGTCTCGGCCCCTGCGGCACTGGGCATACCGGCGCTGGATCTTATGCCGGTCATCGAACGCATCTGCCGCAGTGGAAAACTGCAGGCCGCCGATCTGGTAGAATTTAACCCCCAGTACGACCGCGACGGGCAAGGCGCAAAGCTTGCCGCCCGTCTGGCCTGGCAAATTGCTCACTGGTGGGCATAACACTATTCAAGGAGTCACGATGTTTTCACGCTCACCTCTGCCGCCGTCGAGCCCTCCCGCGCCTTTCTACGAAAAGGTGAAGCAGGCGATCAGCGAAAAAATCGCCACCGGCGTCTGGCGACCGCACGATCGCATTCCGTCGGAGGCCGATCTGGTGGCGCAGTTTGGTTTTAGCCGCATGACCATCAACCGGGCGCTGCGTGAACTGACCGACGAAGGGCTTCTGGTACGCCTTCAGGGCGTGGGGACGTTTGTGGCGGAACCAAAAGGGCAGTCAGCCCTGTTTGAAATTCGCAGTATTGCCGATGAGATAACCTCGCGAAATCATCAGCACCGCTGTGAAGTGCTGGTGCTCGAAGAGACCCAGGCCAGCGCCGAGCAGGCCGTAGAGCTGAATGTCAAAGAGGGAAGCCGCATCTTCCACTCCGTGATGGTGCATTTCGAAAACGACATTCCGGTACAGATTGAAGATCGCTGCGTGAACGCTGACCGGATACCGGACTATCTGAACCAGGATTACACCCAGACCACGCCGCATGCGTATCTCTCGCTCGTCGCCCCGCTGACGGAAGGGGAGCACATTGTGGAAGCGGTTCGCGCCACGCCGCAGGAGTGCGAATTATTGCGCATCAAAGAGCACGATCCGTGCCTGCTTATTCGCCGCCGTACCTGGTCATCCTCGCAGATTGTATCGCATGCCAGGCTGCTGTTTCCCGGTAACCGTTACCGGCTGCAGGGCCATTTTATGTCATAAGTTTTATAAGCGTGATCGCTAACGCAATATAACAAAATTGTATCTTTTTTGTTAAATACGACCTTGTGTGTGCTTGTCTATACAAGTATATCTTAATGCATCATCTGTCCCGTATGAGGAGCACACAATGTCGTCAGGTAAATACCGCCAGCAGGACGTTCGCGCGCCGCGCGGCACCACGCTTACCGCCAAAAGCTGGCTCACCGAAGCACCGCTGCGCATGTTGATGAACAACCTTGATCCTGAGGTAGCGGAAAATCCCCACGAGCTGGTGGTCTACGGCGGCATTGGCCGCGCCGCGCGCAACTGGGAATGCTATGACGCAATTGTTAAATCCCTGACCGAACTCGAACACGACGAAACCCTGCTGGTGCAGTCCGGCAAGCCGGTTGGCGTATTCAAAACCCATAAAAACGCGCCGCGCGTGCTGATCGCCAACTCTAACCTGGTGCCGCACTGGGCTACCTGGGAACACTTCAACGAGCTGGATGCGAAAGGGCTGGCGATGTATGGACAGATGACCGCCGGCAGCTGGATCTACATCGGCAGCCAGGGGATTGTGCAGGGCACCTACGAAACCTTCGTGGAAGCCGGTCGCCAGCACTATAACGGCTCGCTGAAAGGCCGCTGGGTGCTGACCGCGGGTCTCGGCGGCATGGGCGGCGCGCAGCCGCTGGCCGCTACGCTGGCGGGGGCGTGCTCTCTGAACATTGAGTGCCAGCAGAGCCGCATTGATTTCCGTCTGCGTACCCGTTACGTCGATGAACAGGCCACCGATCTGGACGACGCGCTGGCGCGCATCAAAAAATACACCTCCGAAGGCAAAGCCATGTCGATTGCCCTGTGCGGCAACGCGGCGGACATTCTCCCGCAGCTCGTCGCCCGAGGCGTGCGCCCGGATCTGGTCACCGACCAGACCAGCGCCCACGATCCGCTCCACGGTTACCTGCCAAAAGGCTGGACGTGGGAAGACTATCAGCAAAAAGCGGAAACCGATCCGGAAGGCACGGTGCTCGCTGCGAAACGCTCTATGGCGGAACACGTCTCCGCGATGCTGGCTTTCAGCCAGATGGGTATTCCGACCTTTGACTACGGCAACAACATCCGCCAGATGGCGAAAGAGATGGGCGTAAATAACGCATTCGACTTCCCGGGCTTCGTGCCTGCCTACATTCGCCCGCTGTTCTGCCGCGGTATCGGTCCGTTCCGCTGGGTTGCCCTGTCCGGTGACCCGGAGGACATCTACAAAACCGACGCCAAAGTGAAGGAGATCGTCGCCGATGACGAACACCTGCATCGCTGGCTGGACATGGCCCGCCAGCGCATTAACTTCCAGGGCCTGCCGGCGCGTATCTGCTGGGTAGGGCTGGAGTGGCGGCAAAAGCTGGGACTTGCCTTCAACGAAATGGTGCGCCGCGGTGAAGTCTCCGCGCCGATTGTCATTGGCCGCGACCACCTGGACTCCGGCTCCGTCGCCAGCCCGAACCGCGAAACCGAAGCCATGCGCGACGGCTCGGATGCGGTTTCCGACTGGCCATTGCTGAACGCTCTGCTGAATACCGCCAGCGGCGCAACCTGGGTATCGCTGCACCACGGCGGCGGAGTGGGGATGGGCTTCTCCCAACATTCTGGGATGGTTATTGTCTGCGACGGAACGGATGAAGCCGCCGCGCGTATCGCTCGCGTGCTGCACAACGACCCTGCCACCGGCGTGATGCGTCATGCGGATGCGGGCTATGAGATTGCCATTGACTGTGCCAAAGAGCAGGGGCTGAACCTGCCGATGATCCCTGCCACACAAGGAAAGCAATAATGAATGCATTAACACTCACTCCCGGCTCGCTGACGCTCAAACAGCTGCGTAGCGTCTGGCGTCAGCCGGTCACCCTTTCGCTTGATGAAAGTGCCCACGCCGCCATTAACGACAGCGTTGCCTGCGTGGAGGCGATTGTTGCCGAAGGGCGTACCGCCTACGGGATTAACACCGGCTTTGGGCTGCTTGCGCAGACCCGCATCGCCACACACGATCTGGAAAACTTACAGCGTTCGCTGGTGCTGTCGCATGCGGCGGGCGTGGGTCAGCCGCTGGACGATGAAATTGTCCGCCTGATGATGGTCCTCAAAATTAACAGCCTGGCGCGCGGTTTTTCGGGCATTCGCCTGAGCGTGATCCAGGCGCTGATGGCGCTGGTCAATGCGGAAGTCTATCCGTGGATCCCGGCGAAAGGTTCTGTTGGGGCATCTGGGGATCTTGCCCCGCTGGCGCACATGTCGCTGCTGCTGCTGGGCGAAGGCAAAGCGCGCTGGCAGGGCGAGTGGATTCCGGCGAAAGAGGCGCTGAAAAAAGCCGGGTTAACGCCGATCACGCTGGCGGCGAAAGAGGGGCTGGCGCTGCTGAACGGCACCCAGGCGTCGACCGCCTTCGCGCTGCGCGGCCTGTTTGAAGCGGAAGATCTTTTTGCCTCGGCGGTGGTGTGTGGTGCATTGACCACCGAAGCCGTGCTGGGCTCGCGTCGCCCATTCGATGCCCGCATCCACGAGGTGCGCGGTCAGCGCGGGCAGATTGATGTCGCCGCGATGTACCGTCATGTCCTTACCGACACCAGCGAAATTGCCGATTCACACCATAACTGCGAGAAGGTGCAGGATCCTTATTCCCTGCGCTGCCAGCCGCAGGTGATGGGCGCGTGCCTGACGCAGCTGCGCCAGGCGGCAGAGGTGCTGCTGGTGGAGGCTAACGCGGTGTCCGATAACCCGCTGGTGTTCGCCCAGGAAAACGAGGTCGTCTCCGGGGGCAACTTCCACGCCGAGCCGGTGGCAATGGCTGCGGATAATCTCGCCCTGGCGATTGCCGAAGTCGGCGCGTTGTCCGAGCGCCGCATTGCGCTGATGATGGATAAACACATGTCCCAGCTGCCACCGTTCCTGGTGCGTAACGGCGGGGTCAACTCGGGCTTTATGATTGCCCAGGTGACGGCCGCAGCGCTGGCGAGCGAGAACAAAGCCCTGTCGCACCCGCACAGCGTGGACAGCCTGCCAACGTCAGCGAACCAGGAAGATCACGTTTCGATGGCACCGGCTGCCGGGCGTCGTCTCTGGGAAATGGCCTCCAATACCCGCGGCGTGCTGGCGGTGGAATGGCTGGCGGCAAGTCAGGGTATCGATCTGCGTGAAGGGCTAAAATCCAGCCCGCTGCTGGAGCAGGCGCGTCAGGTGCTGCGCGAGCATGTATCCCATTACGATGATGACCGCTTCTTTGCACCGGATATTGATAAGGCGATGCAGCTTCTGGAAGAAGGGCGGCTGGTGGGGCTGTTACCTTCGGTGCTGTGATTTTTTGCCCGGTGGCGCTGCGCTTACCGGGCCTACGAGTGCGAAATGTAGGCCGGGTAAGGCGTAGCCGCCACCCGGCTTTTTTTACGAATACATCGCCGTAATCGACGCGCTCCCAAGCGAATGGAAATGCACGTTAAACCCGACCATCGCGCCGCTCGCCCCTTCATCGACCTCAATCTGCTCCACATCCAGCGCGTGCACCGTGAAGATATAGCGGTGCGTTTCCCCTTTTGGCGGCGCCGCGCCGCCGTAGCCCGCTTTACCAAAATCAGTGCGCGCCTGAATGGCGCCTTCAGGCAGGGCAACCAGGTCGGAACCAGAACCCTGCGGCAGCACGCGCGTGTCGGCAGGCAGGTTCGCCACAATCCAGTGCCACCAGCCGGAGCCGGTAGGCGCATCCGGGTCGTAGCAGGTCACGACAAAGCTTTTGGTTCCGTCCGGAACCTCGTCCCACGCCAGGTGCGGAGAGATATTGTCTCCCTGATAGCCCATGCCGTTGAATACGTGGCGTTCCGGGAGCTTTTCGCCGTCGCGCAGATCTTTACTGATGATTTTCATACGGTTTACCCTCGTTGATCGCTCGTTCAGCAAGTGTAATGCATTGGGTTAAATCGTGAAATGCGCGGGAATGTTAACGGCTGTTACAACCGCGTCGGTTAGTTTTCGAAGCTGCTCTGGCGTGATGCTGTACGGCGGCATCAGATAGATAAGCTTGCCGAAAGGCCGGACCCACACGCCCTGGTCCACGAAGAAGCGCTGCAGCGCCGCCATGTTCACCGGATGGGTGGTTTCAACCACCCCGATGGCGCCCAGCACGCGCACGTCCGCCACGAAACTCGCCCCAGAGGCGGCGCTCAGCTCCTCTTTCAGCTGCGCTTCAATCGCCACCACCTGCGTTTGCCATTCACCGCTTTCCAGAATGGACAGGCTTTCGCTCGCGACGGCGCAGGCGAGAGGATTACCCATAAACGTCGGGCCGTGCATAAAGCAGCCTGCTTCGCCGTCGCTGATGGTATCGGCAACGTGACGGGTCGTGAGCGTGGCGGAGAGCGTCATGGTGCCGCCGGTCAGCGCTTTACCCAGGCACAGAATATCCGGGGCGATACCCGCATGCTCGCAGGCAAACAGCTTGCCGGTGCGGCCAAAGCCGGTGGCGATCTCATCGGCAATCAGCAGAATGCCCTCGCGGTCGCACATCTTGCGAATACGTTTCAGCCACTCCGGATGGTACATCCGCATGCCGCCCGCGCCCTGCACAATCGGCTCAAGGATCACGGCGGCAATGTCATGACGATGCGCCGCCATCAGCCGCGCGAATCCGACCATGTCCATCTCGTTCCACTCGCCGTCGAAACGGCTCTGCGGGGCCGGGGCAAACAGGTTTTCCGGCAGGTAGCCCTTCCACAGGCTGTGCATAGAGTTGTCCGGATCGCACACCGACATCGCCCCGAAGGTATCCCCGTGATAGCCGTTGCGGAAGGTGAGGAACCGCTGGCGCGTTTCGCCCTTCGCATGCCAGTACTGCAGCGCCATTTTCATCGCCACTTCCACCGCCACGGAGCCGGAATCGGCCAGGAACACGCACTCCAGCGATTCAGGGGTCATCGCCACCAGACGGCGGCATAAATCCACCGCGGGCTGATGGGTGATCCCGCCAAACATCACGTGCGACATCTGGTCAATCTGCGCCTTCATCGCCGCATTCAGACGCGGGTGGTTATACCCGTGAATCGCCGCCCACCAGGAGGACATCCCGTCAACCAGCCGCTCGCCGCTGGCGAGATGCAGCTCGCAGCCGTGGGCGGAGGCCACCGGATAGACGGGAAGGGGGCGGGTAGTGGAGGTGTAAGGGTGCCAGATATGCTGCTTGTCGAAGGCGAGATCGTCCTGGGTCATAATCGACTTGTAAACCATTTTGAAAAGTTTTAGGTTTACGAGTATAAACCGAACCGAAAATTAACAAAACCCTTGGAGAAGCCCCATGGCTCACCACGCACGCTGGACGATGTCGCAAGTTACTGAATTATTCAACAAACCTTTCCTTGAGCTGATGTTCGAAGCCCAACAGGTGCATCGTCAGCACTTCGATCCCCGCCATGTTCAGGTCAGCACGCTGCTGTCGATCAAGACCGGCGCCTGCCCGGAAGACTGCAAATATTGCCCGCAGAGCGCGCGCTACAAAACCGGTCTGGAGTCAGAGCGCCTGATGGAAGTTGAGCAGGTGCTCGACTCCGCGCGTAAGGCGAAAAATGCCGGTTCGACCCGCTTCTGCATGGGCGCGGCGTGGAAGAACCCGCACGATCGCGACATGCCGTATCTTGAGCAGATGGTGAAGGGCGTGAAGGAGATGGGCCTCGAAGCCTGTATGACGCTCGGCACGCTCAACGAGCAGCAGGCGCAGCGCCTCTCCGCGGCGGGGCTGGACTACTACAACCACAACCTCGACACCTCGCCGGAATTTTACGGCAACATCATCACCACGCGTACCTATCAGGAGCGTCTGGACACGCTGGATAAAGTGCGTGATGCCGGGATCAAGGTCTGCTCCGGCGGCATCGTGGGCTTAGGTGAAACGGTGAAAGACCGCGCGGGCCTGCTGCTGCAGCTGGCGAACCTGCCGACCCCGCCGGAAAGCGTGCCAATCAACATGCTGGTGAAGGTCAAGGGCACGCCGCTGGCGGATAACGAAGACGTGGACGCGTTTGATTTTATTCGCACCATCGCGGTAGCGCGCATCATGATGCCGACCTCTTTCGTGCGCCTCTCTGCCGGTCGCGAGCAGATGAACGAGCAGACCCAGGCGATGTGCTTTATGGCCGGAGCCAACTCCATCTTCTACGGCTGCAAGCTGCTGACCACGCCGAACCCGGAAGAGGACAAAGACGTTCAGCTGTTCCGCAAGCTGGGGCTGAACCCGCACCAGACCGAGGTGCTGACGGGCGATAACGAGCAACAGCAGCAGCTGGAGCAGCAGATTTTCAACGCCGACACCGACCAGTTCTACAACGCGGCAGCCGTATGACCTGGCAGGCACGAATGAATACCGCGCTGGACGAACGCCGGGCAGCAGAGGCGTTTCGCGTTCGCAGGGTGGTGGAAAACGGCGCGGGCCGTTTTCTTACCCGCGAGGGGCGGCAGTTTTGTAATTTTTCCAGCAACGACTATCTCGGCCTGAGCCAGCATCCGGTCATCATCCGCGCCTGGCAGCAGGGCGCGGAGCGGTTTGGCGTGGGCAGCGGCGGCTCGGGACACGTCAGCGGCTACACCACGGCGCATCAGGCGCTGGAAGAGGCGCTTGCCGACTGGCTGGGCTATCCTCGCGCGCTGCTCTTTATTTCGGGCTTTGCCGCGAATCAGGCGGTCATTACCGCCCTGATGGAAAAAGAGGACCGCATAGTCGCCGACCGCCTGAGCCACGCGTCCCTGCTGGAGGCGGCAAATTTAAGCCCGGCTCAGCTGCGGCGTTTTGCCCATAACGATGCGGGGCAGCTTGCTGCGCTGCTGGATAAACCCTGCGACGGACAGCAGCTGGTGGTCACCGAAGGGGTGTTCAGCATGGACGGCGACAGCGCGCCGCTTGCCGCGCTGCACGAGGCTGCAAAACGGCAAAACGCCTGGCTGCTGGTCGACGATGCCCACGGCATCGGCGTCATGGGAAACGAAGGACGCGGCAGCGCGAACCAGCAAAACGTGAAGCCGGAACTGCTGATTGTCACCTTCGGCAAAGGCTTTGGCGTCAGCGGCGCCGCCGTGCTGTGCAGCGATTCGGTCGCAGACTATCTGCTGCAGTTTGCCCGACACCTGATTTACAGCACCAGCATGCCCCCGGCGCAGGCCGTGGCGCTGTCCGCGTCGCTGGCGGTGATCCGCAGCGCAGAAGGGGATGAACGTCGCCAGCGGCTGGCAGAGCATATCTCCCGCTTCCGCCAGGGGTTAGCGGCGCTGCCCTTCCACAGTCCCGATTCGCAGAGCGCTATCCAGCCGGTGATTGTCGGCGAAAATGCTCGCGCGCTGGCGCTGGCACAGGCGCTGCGCGAGCGCGGCATGTGGGTGACCGCCATCCGCCCGCCAACGGTCCCGCCCGGTACCGCACGGCTGCGTTTAACCCTGACAGCGGCGCATGAAGCACGGGATATCCAGACGTTGCTGGAGGCACTCCATGTTGCCGGTGAATAAGCAGGCCGTTGCGGCGGCATTCGGACGGGCCGCGCAGAGCTATTCGCAGCACGATGAACTGCAGCGTCTGAGCGCGCAGGGGCTTCTGGCCGTGCTTGGCGAGGATCGCTTCGCACAGGTACTGGATGCCGGCTGTGGTCCCGGCAGCAACAGCCGCTACTGGCGCGAGGCGGGGAGCCAGGTAACGGCCATCGACCTGTCGCCCGCAATGCTGGACGAAGCGCGCCAGCAGCAGGCTGCGCATCATTACCTGGTGGCCGATATCGAGGCCATCCCGCAGGCGGATGCGCAGTTCGATCTGGTCTGGAGCCATCTGGCGGTGCAGTGGTGCAGCAGCCTGCCGCAGGCCTTAAGCGAGCTTTATCGCGTGACGCGACCGGGCGGGAAGGTGGCCTTTACGACCTTGCTGGAAAGTTCGTTACCGGAGCTGAATCAGGCGTGGAAAGCGGTGGATGAGCAGCCGCACGCTAACCGCTTTTTATCGCATGACCAGGTGACGCAGGCGCTGGCAGGCTGGCGCTATCGCAGCACGGTGCAGACCATCACCCTCAATTTTAGCGATGCGTTCAGCGCCATGCGCTCGCTGAAGGGCATCGGGGCCACGCACCTGCATGCCGGGCGGGAGAGAAAACTGCTCACCCGGGGACAGCTGCAGCGTCTGGAGCTGGCCTGGCCGCAGCAGCGGGGGCAATTTCCGCTCTCTTATCAACTTTTTCATGGGATTATCGAACGTGACTGAACGTTATTTTGTTACCGGCACGGACACGGAAGTGGGCAAAACGGTTGCCAGCTCGGCGCTGCTGCAGGCGGCGCAAAAGCTTGGGAAAAACACAGCCGGGTATAAGCCCGTCGCCTCAGGCAGCGAGATGACGCCGGAAGGCTTACGCAACACCGACGCGCTGGCGCTCCAGCGCAACAGTACGCTTGAACTTGCCTATTCAGCGGTGAATCCGTACACCTTTGCCGAGCCGACCTCGCCGCACAT
Source organism: Enterobacter mori (assembly GCF_025244905.1). Classification (NCBI taxonomy): domain Bacteria; kingdom Pseudomonadati; phylum Pseudomonadota; class Gammaproteobacteria; order Enterobacterales; family Enterobacteriaceae; genus Enterobacter; species Enterobacter mori. The sequence goes on from NZ_CP104285.1 coordinate 1,379,951, forward strand.
CATCAGTGCCGATGAGGGCCGTCCGATTGATTTCGCCGTGCTGTCTGCCGGATTACGGACGCTGGAAAGCCAGGCCGACTGGGTGCTGGTGGAGGGGGCTGGCGGCTGGTTTACGCCGCTTTCGGACACGCAGACGTTTGCTGACTGGGTGCAGGCCGAGCAGCTTCCGGTCATTCTGGTCGTCGGCGTCAAGCTGGGCTGCATCAATCACGCCATGTTGACAGCGCAGGCCGTACAGCAGGCCGGGCTGCATCTGGCGGGCTGGATAGCCAACGACGTGGTTGCCCCGGGTAAACGCCATCAGGAGTATCTGGCGACGCTCAGGCGCGTCCTTCCCGCGCCGTGCCTCGGGGAAATTCCCTGGCTGGCTGACGGCGCGGAAAATGCCGAAACCGGACGTTATCTCGATCTCAGCGTCTTGCTTCCCGCGACATCCAGTGGGCGATAAGCTCGTCATCGAGTTCGTTAACGTGGCCCTGCGCCACGTTACGCCCGCGATAGAGCATGCAGAAACGGTCCGCCACCCGGCGGATAAACGACAGCTGTTGCTCCGCTAATAACACCGTCATACCTAACTCCCGATTTAAGCGCACCAGCAGCTGCCCCAGCTTCTGGGCGAAGCTGTGTCCTGCGCCGTGCAGGGGTTCATCGAGGATCAGCAGGCGCGGGCGGTTCACCAGCGCATTGGCCAGCGCCAGCTGATACTGGTCATCCGGAGAGAGCGTGTTGGCGCGGGCCTGCCGCAGCGCATAGAGTGCCGGAAACAGGTCGTAAACGTCTCTTTTCGCCTCAGGATCGGGTTTCCCCACGGCCTGCATCGCAATATGCAAATTTTCATCGATGGTCAGCTGGGAAAAGATCCGTCTGTCCTGCGGCACATAGCCTATGCCCGGCATGGAACGGTGGTCTGACGCCTGGCTGAGCAAATCGTGCGGCGGCGCCCCGGCTTCATGCCAGATAATGGTGCCGCTTTCGACGGGCACTTTTCCGGTAATGCAGTTCATCAGGGTCGTTTTGCCCATTCCCGGCAGGCCAACGACGCCTGTACACATGCCTTGCGGAAAATCTAAATCCAGGTTCCATAGCGTATGTTGGCTTCCGTAAAACTGATTCACAGCACGCAGACTCAACATCTTTCTCTCCTTAAAAATGTTTATTGATGACGCTCGTAGTCGACTGTGCAAAACGCCTGCCAGAAACCATAAAGTGATTAAAAAAGGGGCTTTTTTAGGAATAAGTCTCTGCGGATCGTCGCGCGGATCCCTGAATTGCACATCAACGGTGCCGGAAGCGGTGAATTGTGGTGCAGGGTGTGAAATGGCGGATTTGTGAGCGAGATCGCATGAGTTGGTTATGAATGACTCAACTGTTTATCATCAAAAAATAGCTATAAAAATTTTTTGTTGCCGCCTCGTGGGAAAAACCGGGAATTTGCCGAGCGCCAGTCTGCATGGGCTGGAAGCAGTTATCCACTATTCCTGTGGATAACCATGTGCATTAGAGTTAGAAAACACGCGATAAGCGAGAGAAGACGCGGCTTACGCCCAAATTGACGCGAAACGCGGCTTTAGAAAATATCGTTTATTATTTAATTGCTTAGATAAAAGCAATTGCCGTCATGAAAGTGTCACCCGTTGCCACAAAACTATCATTACCTGGCTTGACAAATGTTAAAAAAGGAAAAGTTCTGGGGATAACCGAGTCAGGCTGGTGTTTTATTTTGTCACAGTCTACATTTCAACCGGAATCGCGCTCATTCCCCAGGTGCTACTCTAAATATCCTGCCATGCCACTGGTTTTCCATCCAGTGTTTTTTACTGGCATTCCTGGCAACAACGAGTAAAATTACTCACCTGCCGCTTATAACGTCATCAGGTTGTCGCCCATGAGTAAACCGTTCAAATTGAATTCTGCTTTCCGTCCTTCGGGGGATCAGCCCGAGGCCATCCGCCGTCTGGAAGAGGGGCTGGAAGATGGGCTGGCGCATCAGACGCTATTAGGTGTGACGGGGTCAGGTAAAACCTTCACCATCGCCAACGTGATTGCGGATCTCCAGCGCCCAACGATGGTGCTGGCACCCAATAAAACCCTGGCGGCGCAGCTTTATGGTGAGATGAAAGAGTTCTTCCCGGACAACGCGGTGGAGTATTTTGTCTCCTACTACGATTACTACCAGCCAGAAGCCTATGTGCCGAGCTCTGACACCTTCATCGAGAAGGATGCCTCAGTGAACGAGCACATTGAGCAGATGCGTCTGTCGGCCACTAAGGCGCTTCTGGAGCGTCGCGATGTTGTGGTGGTGGCATCGGTTTCCGCGATCTACGGTCTGGGCGATCCGGATCTCTATCTCAAGATGATGCTGCACCTGACGCAGGGAATGATCATTGATCAGCGCGCCATCGTCCGTCGTCTGGCTGAACTGCAATATGCCCGTAACGATCAGGCCTTCCAGCGCGGGACATTCCGCGTGCGCGGAGAAGTGATCGACATCTTCCCGGCGGAATCAGACGATATGGCGCTGCGCGTTGAGCTGTTCGATGAAGAGGTTGAACGCCTGTCGCTCTTCGACCCGTTGACCGGACACATTGAATCGGTGATCCAGCGCTTCACCATCTACCCGAAAACGCACTACGTGACGCCGCGCGAGCGTATTGTGCAGGCGATGGAAGAGATCAAAGTGGAGCTGGCCGAGCGCCGCAAGGTGCTGTTGGCGAACAATAAGCTGCTGGAAGAGCAGCGCCTGAGCCAGCGCACCCAGTTCGACCTTGAGATGATGAACGAGCTGGGCTACTGCTCCGGCATTGAAAACTACTCGCGTTTCCTCTCCGGGCGCGGGCCGGGCGAGCCGCCGCCGACGCTGTTTGACTACCTTCCGGCAGACGGTTTGCTGGTGATCGACGAATCCCACGTCACGATCCCGCAGATCGGCGGGATGTACCGCGGTGACCGCGCGCGTAAAGAGACGCTGGTGGAATACGGCTTCCGCCTGCCGTCGGCGCTGGATAACCGCCCGATGAAGTTTGAAGAGTTTGAGGCGCTCGCGCCGCAAACCATTTACGTATCGGCCACGCCGGGCAACTACGAGCTGGAGAAATCCGGTGAAGATGTTGTCGATCAGGTTGTGCGTCCGACAGGTCTGCTCGACCCCATTATTGAAGTTCGTCCGGTGGCCACGCAGGTGGACGATCTGCTCTCGGAAATTCGGGCCCGTTCCGCCATCAACGAGCGCGTGCTGGTGACCACGCTCACCAAGCGTATGGCGGAAGACCTGACCGAGTATCTCGAAGAGCACGGCGAGAAGGTGCGTTATCTGCACTCGGATATCGATACCGTTGAGCGCATGGAGATCATCCGCGACCTGCGTCTGGGCGAGTTTGACGTGCTGGTAGGGATTAACCTGTTGCGGGAAGGCCTGGATATGCCGGAGGTCTCGCTGGTGGCGATTCTGGATGCGGATAAAGAGGGCTTCCTGCGTTCTGAACGTTCCCTGATCCAGACCATCGGCCGTGCGGCGCGTAACGTCAACGGGAAAGCGATTCTGTACGGTGACAAAATCACCCCGTCGATGGCGAAAGCGATTGGTGAAACGGAGCGCCGCCGTGAGAAGCAGCAGCGCTACAACGAAGAGCACGGCATTACGCCGCAGGGTCTGAACAAGAAGGTAGTGGATATCCTGGCGCTGGGTCAGAACATTGCCAAAACCAAAGCGAAAGGTCGCGGCAAGGCGCGTTCAGTGGTGGAAGAAGATACCGTCGTGCTGACGCCGAAAGCGCTGCAGCAGAAAATCCACGAGCTGGAAGGGCAGATGATGCAGCACGCGCAGAACCTGGAGTTCGAAGAGGCGGCGCAGATCCGCGACCAGCTTCATCAGCTGCGGGATCTTTTCATCGCGGCATCGTGAGTGGGTGATCTGTTTTCTCCCTCTCCCTGTGGGAGAGGGCATCAGGCCGCACAAAACGAACCTAACCCAGCGCCTGAATCGCCTTCTCCAGCGCCTCGCGCAGCAGGTGACGGTCATGGCGATATTTAACATCACTCGCCTCCAGCGGCTCCTGCACCACCACGCGGTCACCAATACCCGACACGTCCACCTTCGGCCCCACCACGACACCGTCGATAATTTTTTTACCGACGTACTGCTCCATTAACTCAAGCTTGTCCGCCAGCGACAGGCTCGCCGCCGCCGGGCTCAGTTCACGTCCCAGGTTACCGATGTAGACCATCGGGGCAGGGGTGCGGCGCAGCGCCTGCGCCAGCTCTTTCACCAGCAGAATCGGCATCAGGCTGGTGTAAAAACTGCCCGGGCCAATCAGGATCAGATCCGCTTCCCCGATGGCTTCTACCGCTTCGCGCGTGGCGGGGACGCCTGGATAGGTCATTAGCTCCGTTGGCGGCAGGATGAGCTGATCAATATTCACCTCACCGTAAACTTCATGCCCTTCAGCGTCGATAGCCATTAAATCGACCGGTTGTTCAGACATGGGGATCAGAAATGCATCCACTTTAAGCAGATTACGGATCAGGTTGATGGCTTCAAGAGGCCTCACGCTCAGGTGATCTAAAGCCTTTAACATCAGATTTCCGAGGTTATGCCCCGAAAGTTCGCCATTACCGCCAAAACGGTACTCAAACATCGCCGATGCGACGCTCGGTTCGGTAATTAACTGGTTCAGACAGTTGCGCATATCTCCCCAGGCAATCCCGCCTTCGGCACGTCGGATCCGCCCCGTTGAGCCGCCGTTATCGGTGGTGGTCACTATCCCTGTCAGCCTTGACCCGAGTGACGACAATGAGGACATGACACGGCCCAGGCCGTGGCCTCCGCCAAGAGCGACCACTCGGTCAAGATCCGCAAAAGTGCGATTGCGCATAGGTATTCCTTATCACGTTCGATCGCGTAACAGTAACCTAACTACCCCTAAAAGACGATGCCTCAGCCGATGCAAAATGACGTATATCAATGTGAAAGTGCGGTTTTTGGGTATCCTGTAGCGAAAATGCACGATTAAGTCGCTATATATATAATTATATAGCGAAATGCGAGAATGGCGAAGTGATGATTTCCGCGTTACTATCGTTATAACCACGTTTTCATTTTTGAAAACATACACTCTAGCCCTGGCGCCTGTGTCGAACGATATGGCGTCCTGGCCGTGGCAAATTAGCCACCAGGGTACAGAAAGAAATGACTGTGCCTCCCGATTTGGAAAGGTGTACATGGCTTCACAACTTACTGATGCTTTCGCGCGTAAGTTTTTCTACTTACGTCTGTCGATTACCGATGTGTGTAACTTCCGTTGCACCTACTGCCTGCCCGATGGCTATAAACCGGGCAGGGTCACCAATAACGGCTTTCTTTCTGTCGATGAAGTGCGGCGCGTTACGCGCGCCTTCTCTGAGCTCGGCACCGAAAAAGTGCGTCTGACCGGTGGCGAACCCTCTTTACGCCGTGATTTCCCCGACATCATTGCGGCCGTGCGTGAAAACGCACGTATCCGACAAATTGCGGTGACGACCAACGGTTATCGCATGGCGCGTGACGTGGCGAACTGGCGCGATGCAGGGCTGACGGCGATCAACGTCAGCGTCGACAGCCTGGATGCCCGTCAGTTCCACGCCATTACCGGACAGGACAAGTTCCAGCAGGTGATGGACGGCATTGACGCCGCATTCGCGGCGGGCTTCGACAAAGTCAAAGTGAACACCGTGCTGATGCGTGATGTAAACCATCATCAGCTGGACACCTTCCTGGCGTGGATCAAACCACGCCGCATTCAACTGCGTTTTATTGAACTGATGGAAACCGGCGAGGGCAGCGAGCTGTTCCGTCGCCATCACATTTCCGGCATGGTGCTGCGCGACGCGTTGCTGAAACGCGGCTGGATCCATCAAATCCGCCAGCGCAGCGACGGCCCAGCGCAGGTCTTTTGTCACCCGGATTACGAAGGGGAGATTGGGCTTATCATGCCCTATGAGAAAGACTTCTGCGCCAGCTGCAACCGCCTGCGCGTCTCCTCCGTTGGCAAGCTTCATCTCTGCCTGTTCGGCGACGGCGGCGTAGATCTTCGCGATTTGCTGGAAGACGATGCGCAGCAGGACGCGCTTGAAGCGCGCATTTCTGAAGCGCTGACGCATAAAAAACAGACCCACTTCCTGCATCAGGGCAATACCGGTATTACTCAGAACCTGTCTTACATCGGCGGGTAATCAGGCTTAAGAAGGAATCAGAAGATGAGTCAGGTAAGCGCAGAATTTATCCCGACACGCATTGCTATCCTTACCGTTTCCGACCGCCGTGGCGAAGAGGATGATACCTCCGGCCACTGGCTGCGTGATGAGGCGCATGAAGCGGGGCATCACATCGTCGATAAGGCAATCGTAAAAGAGAACCGCTACGCCATTCGCGCTCAGGTCTCTCAGTGGATCGCCAGCGATGAGGTGCAGGTGGTGTTGATTACTGGCGGTACCGGCTTTACCGCAGGCGATCAGACTCCCGAAGCGCTGATCCCGCTGTTCGACCGCGAAGTAGAAGGCTTCGGTGAAGTATTCCGCATGCTCTCCTTTGAAGAGATTGGTACCTCCACGCTTCAGTCGCGCGCCGTGGCGGGCGTGGCGAACAACACGCTGATTTTCGCCATGCCGGGCTCGACCAAAGCCTGCCGCACCGCATGGGAAAACATTATCGCCCCGCAGCTGGATGCCCGTACCCGTCCGTGTAATTTCCACCCCCATTTAAAGAAATAAGCGATGTCACAACTGACCCACATTAACGCCGCTGGCGAAGCGCATATGGTGGACGTCTCCGCCAAAGCGGAAACGGTGCGCGAGGCGCGCGCGGAAGCGTTCGTCACTATGCTGCCAGAAACCCTGGCGATGATTATCGACGGCAGCCACCACAAAGGTGATGTCTTTGCGACCGCGCGCATCGCGGGGATTCAGGCCGCTAAACGGACCTGGGACTTAATCCCGCTCTGCCACCCGCTGATGCTGAGCAAGGTGGAGGTGAACCTGCAGGCGCAGCCGGAACACAGCCGCGTGCGCATCGAGTCACTCTGCCGCTTAACCGGCAAAACCGGCGTGGAGATGGAAGCGCTGACGGCGGCCTCTGTCGCCGCGCTGACCATCTACGATATGTGTAAAGCGGTGCAGAAAGATATGGTGATTGGCCCGGTGCGCCTGCTGGCGAAAAGCGGCGGCAAATCCGGTGATTTTAAGGTGGACAGCCATGATTAAGGTGCTCTTTTTTGCGCAGGTGCGCGAGCTGGTGAATACCGACAGCCTGACGCTGGATGCGTCTTTCGAAAACGTCGCTGCCCTGCGCACGCATCTGGCGGCACAAAGCGACCGCTGGGCGCTGGCGCTCGACGAAGGCAAGCTGCTGGCCGCCGTGAATCAGACGCTGGTTGAATTCACCCATCCGCTGAACGCAGGGGATGAAGTGGCCTTCTTCCCGCCGGTGACAGGGGGCTAAAATGGCTGAAACCCGAATTCTGGTTGGTCCCGAGCGTTTTAACGTGGGGGCAGAATATAGCTGGCTGGCGGAACGCGATGAAGACGGCGCAGTTGTCACCTTTACCGGTAAAGTGCGCAACCACAACCTCGGTGACAGCGTGAAGGCTCTGACGCTGGAGCACTATCCGGGGATGACCGAAAAATCGCTGGCGGCGATTGTCGACGAGGCGCGAGGTCGTTGGCCGCTCGGGCGCATCACGGTTATTCACCGCATCGGCGAGATGTGGCCTGGCGAGGAGATTGTCTTCGTCGGGGTGACCAGCGCACACCGCAGCAGCGCGTTTGCGGCAGGGGAGTTCATTATGGATTTCCTCAAAACTAAAGCGCCATTCTGGAAGCGCGAAGCCACGCCGGAAGGTGACCGCTGGGTGGAATCGCGCGACAGCGATAAACAAGCCGCCAGCCGTTGGTAGTCGGTTTACGTGGATGTGTTAATCTTAACGTGTGTGTCTACTTAATCTTAATCAGGAGTGAATCATGGACCGATTTCCGCGTTCCGATTCAATAGTACAGCAGACCCGTAGCGGCCTGCAGACGTATATGGCTCAGGTGTACGGCTGGATGACGGTCGGCCTGCTGCTTACCGCGTTTATTGCGTGGTATGCGGCGAACACGCCTGAACTGATGATGTTTATCTTCTCCAGCAAAATCACCTTCTTTGGGCTGATTATCGCGCAGCTTGCGCTGGTATTTGTGCTTTCTGGCCTGGTGCAAAAGCTGAGTGCCGGAATGGCGACCACGCTGTTTATGCTCTATTCGGCGCTAACCGGGCTGACGCTTTCCAGTATTTTCATCGTTTACACCTACTCCTCCATCGCCAGCACCTTTGTGGTGACCGGCGGGATGTTCGGCGTTATGAGCCTGTACGGCTACACCACCAAACGTGACCTGAGCGGCTTAGGCAACATGCTGTTTATGGGGCTGATTGGGATCGTGCTGGCGTCGCTGGTGAACCTGTGGCTGAAGAGTGACGCGCTGATGTGGGCTGTAACTTACATCGGGGTGGTGGTCTTCGTTGGCTTGACGGCCTACGACACGCAGAAGCTGAAAAACATCGGCGAACAGATCGACGTGCGCGACAGTTCTAACCTGCGCAAATACTCGATTCTGGGGGCGTTGACGCTGTATCTGGACTTCATCAACCTGTTCCTGATGCTGCTGCGTATTTTCGGCAACCGTCGCTGAGGTTGTTTTGCCGGGTGGCGGTGCGGTCTGGTGCCCTCACCCTGACCCTCTCCCACGGGAGAGGGAACAAACACTAAAAACGGCAACAAGGTTGCCGTTTTGCTTTTATTTCGCCAACATCCTCTCATTCTTCGCCCGCAGCTTCTTCGCCCGACTCTCCAGCACCAGATAACAGACCGTTGCCAGCGCCAGCGGCAGGAAGTAATAGATCATGCGGTACGCCAGCAGGGCGGCGATGATCGTTCCCTGAGAGACATGCTCCCCCGCAAGCAACGCGATAAACACCGCCTCCAGCACGCCGATCCCGGCCGGAATATGCACAATCACGCCTGCAATACTGCTCACCAGCAGCACGCCCAGCACGAAGAAGTAATTCACGTCTTCACCAATCAACAGCCAGATAATCGCCCCCATTGCCATCCAGTTGGCGCTGGAGACCACCATTTGCAGTACCGCGAACTTCCATGAGGGCAATACCAGCTTTTGACCCTTGATGGTCATATGGCGGCGTTTAGCAAAGGCGCAGGCCCACAGATACACGGCGATGATCAACAGCAACACGATACCCAGAATGCGCAGCGTGGCCTCGTCGATATACCAGTGCGCGGGCAGTTGCACCACGCCGATGGTGAAGATCACCCCGCCGAGCAGAATATAGCCCAGCCAGTTAGTAGTGATGCTTAACGAGAAAATACGCGTAATGGTTCCGCCCGGCAGGCCAAGGCGCGAGTAAAGGCGATAGCGCATGCCAATGCCGCCGACCCAGGTGCTCAGCGTCAGGTTAAAGGCGTAGCAGATAAACGACACCAGCATCACCTGGCGCTTTGCCAGCTTGTGGCCGCAGTAGGCGCGGCCCAGCAGGTCGTAGCAGCCGTATATCAGGTAGCTCACGATGACCAGCCCGACGGCGCTCAGCAGCACCATTCGGTTGTAGTTACGGATGACCTTCCACACCTCTTCCCAGTCGACTTTTTGCGCGTACACCACCAGCAGAACCGCGACGGCGATAAAGAACAGCCAGGTGAGGATTTTCTTTGCCAGCTTCCAGCGAGGATGCGATTTCGACATCAGGTTTTCCCTCCGTCTTCCGCTTCAATGCGGTCCTGAGTTTCCATTTCGGGTTGAACCGGCGGGTCCACCTGCGCAAGCTTTGGCGTATGCGCGGGCAGCCAGCCGACCATCGCCGGGAAATGGCGCAGGAAGTGGAACACCACCACGCCGATGCCAAGGTTCCACCAGGTGCGTTTCGGCACCATGGACTCATCTACGCGCACGCAGTCATTGACGATCAGCCCCTGAAGGTTATCCCGCAGGGTTTGATTAAACTGCCGATCGTGAATGATCAGGTTCGCTTCCAGATTCAGCGACAAGCTCAGTGGATCGAGATTGCTGGAGCCGACGGTTGCCCAGTGATCGTCCATCAGGGCCACTTTTCCGTGCAGCGGTCGACGGCGATATTCATAGATCTGCACGCCGCCTTTCACCAGATAGTTATAGAGCAGGCGTGCGCCCACTTTGACAATTGGCATATCCGGCTCGCCCTGCACAATCAGTTTCACCCGTACGCCGCGTCGGGCCGCATTGCGCATGGCATGCAGAATACGGTAGCCGGGGAAGAAGTAAGCGTTGGCGATAATCACCTCGCGCTTCGCGTTCGCCAGCATCTTCAGGTAATGACGTTCAATGTCATCCCGGTGCTCGCCGTTATCCCGCCAGATAAACAGCGCCTGCGCTTCGCCTGGCTGTCGGTTCTCCTCCGGGCGATGGCGACGTCGCCACCAGTGGCGAACGGCCTCTTTACCCGGCAGGTTCTCCAGTTCAAACAGTAAAATGTCCTGAACCACCGGGCCTTCAATGCGGATTGCGTAATCCTGCTTGGCTTCCGGGCCGTAGTCAGACATATGTTCAGCGGAGTAGTTAATGCCGCCGACGAACGCCACCGTCTCATCCACCACCACAATTTTGCGGTGCATCCGACGAAAGAGGTTCGTGCGCATGCCAAATAAGCGGGGGCTGGGATCGTAGTAGCGGAAGACCACGCCGGCGGCGGTCAGTTCGTTGACGAACTCATCGCTCAGGTCCGGTGAGCCATAGCCGTCGAGCAGCGCTTCAATTTTGACCCCGCGCCGGGCAGCACGCAGCAGCACGCTGTGCAACTGCTTGCCAACCTCATCTTCGAACCAGATAAAGGTTTCGAGGATCACTTTCTGCTGTGCGTTATCAATCGCTTTAAATACGGCCGGATAATATTGATCGCCATTCTCCAGCAGCGTAATGCGGTTACCTTCCTGCCATGAACATTTCATAAATGGATCTCCGCGCTGAGTGGGGCATGGTCGGAGAGATGTCGCCAGTTGAGTAACGCCAGCGCGGTTGGGCTGCTGGCGTGGGCGTTTTTCACGTAGATTCGGTCAAGGCGCAGCAGGGGAAAGCGTACCGGGAACGTGCGTGCGGGGCGTCCGTTGGCGCGGGTGAAAATTTCCTCCAGCCCGGCGTTCACCTTAAGCGGATGGTTGGCGCGCTGCCGCCAGTCGTTGAAATCACCGGCGATGACCACGGGCTCGCCTTCCGGCAGCGCATTGCTCCATTCGGCGAGCATCTGCAGCTGAGCCTGTCGGTGGGCTTCACGCAGGCCAAGATGAACACAGCCTACGTGAACGGGAAATTCCAGGTCAGGTGGCGTGATACGACAGTAAAGCAGGCCGCGCTTTTCACTTTCGCCCACCGACACGTCGCGGTTCTCATAGTGTTCAATCGGAAAACGCGACAGCACCGCATTGCCGTGATGCCCCTCGGGGTAAACCGCGTTGCGTCCGTAAGCGTAATCGCTCCACATGGTATCGGCCAGAAACTCGTAGTGGGGGGCATCCGGCCAGTTTTCGACATGCATTGGATGCACTTCGTGCGCGCCCATCACTTCCTGCAGGCAAACAATGTCCGCGCTGACGGTGCGAACGGCGTCGCGCAGCTCCGGTAAAATGAAGCGGCGGTTAAATGCTGTGAAGCCCTTATGAATGTTTATCGTCAGCACCTTAAGCGAGAAATGCTGCTTTTTAATGGTCATAAACACCTTCCTGGGTGACTATCCCGATGAAAATAAAGTGTAGTCGGCGTCACAAAAAGATGCGGCGTTACGGAATTTTCCGTAAAGTGCGGTAGTCTGAACTAGCAGAGAAAAATCCTTCAGGAGAGAAGCCATGAAGTGGCAACAACGTGTTCGTGTCGCAACGGGTTTAAGTTGCTGGCAGATAATGTTGCATTTACTGGTCGTGGCCGTACTGGTGATGGGCTGGATGAGCGGCACGCTGGTGCGCGTTGGTCTGGGGCTATGCGTGCTTTACGGCGTCACCGTGCTGTCGATGCTGTTTTTACAGCGTCACCACGAGGCGCGCTGGCGTGAAGTGGGTGATGTGCTTGAAGAGCTCACCACCACCTGGTATTTTGGTGCCGCGATGATTGTGCTTTGGCTGCTGTCGCGCGTGCTGCAAAACAACCTGCTGCTGGCCCTGGCGGGTCTGGCCATTCTTGCAGGGCCTGCGGTCGTCTCGTTGCTGACCAAAGAGAAAAAGCTACGCAATGTTGCGTCTAAACATCGCGTACGCCACTGAACCCGTCGTGGCCGCGATGACCAGTAGCGGCCACAAACTTCCCCAGACAATATCCAGACTCGCATCCTTCAGATAGATCTGCTTGGTGATGTCCGTAAAGTGGCGAATCGGGTTTATCCACGTCAGATCCTGGAGCCACACCGGCATATTCTCGACGGGTGATACGTACCCCGAGAGCAAAATCGCGGGCATCATAAAGACGAATACCCCGATAAACGCCTGCTGCTGCGTCGAGCAGAGTGCGGAGATCAGCAGCCCAAACCCCACCAGCGACAGCCCGTAAATCACCATCGTGAAGTAAAACAGCGCCAGCGAACCGGCAAACGGGATCTGGTAGGCCCAAATCCCCACCCCCAGCACGATGGTAGCCTGAAATGTCGCGACAATCAGCGCCGGCACCGCTTTGCCGACGAAAATCTGCCAGGTGGCGAGCGGGGAGACCAGCAGCTGATCCAGCGTGCCCTGTTCGCGCTCGCGGGCGACGGAGAGGGAGGTCACGATCATCACCCCGATGGTGGTGATCATGGCGATCAGCGACGGCACCACGAACCACTTGTAGTCCAGATTCGGGTTGTACCAGTTGCGCACTACCAGCTCGCTGTTGTTGGGCTTTGGTTTGCCCTCCATCAGCTCCTGCTGGTAATCCTTCACCACCTGCTGCAGGTAGTTGGCCGCTATCTGGGCGCTGTTGGAGTTACGTCCGTCGAGGATCAGCTGCATCGGTGCGGTCTGGAAAGTATCCAGATTACGGGAGAAATCCGCCGGGAACCGCACCAGCAGCAGCGCTTTTTGCGTGTCGATGGTGGGCTGGATCTCCTGTGGGCTTTTCAGTAGCAGAATGTGGGTAAAGGCTTTCGCACGGGCAAAGCGCTGCGTCAGCTCGACGGAATGTTTGCCGTTATCTTCGTTGTAAATAGCAATGGTGGCGTTGGTCACCTCCAGCGTGGCGGCAAACGGGAACAGTAAAACCTGGATCAGCACCGGCAAGACCAGAATGGCGCGGGTTTGCGGCTCGCGCAGCAGGGATTGCAGCTCTTTGCGTATTAACGTCCATAAACGGTGAAACATGCGCGCTCCTTAATCTAACCGCCGCTTGGTTTTCATCCACGTCAACCCGATAAACATCACCGCCGACGCCATCAGAAACAGCGTGTTGATAATCAGCACCACCGGAATACTCCCTGCCAGAAACAGGCTTTGCAGGGTGCTAACGAAGTAGCGTGCCGGGATGATGTAAGTCACGGCGCGGATCACCGCCGGCATACTGTCTATCTGGAAGATAAACCCGGAAAGCATAATCGACGGCAGAAAAGCGGCATTGAGCGCCACCTGCGCGGCGTTAAACTGGTTGCGGGTGATGGTGGAGATGAGCAGCCCCATACCCAGCGTGCTGAGTAAAAACAGGCTGGTGATAAAGAACAGCACTACCAGCGAGCCGCGATACGGCACGCCGAGGATAAAGACGGACACCAGCATACAGAGCAGCATCGCCAGCATGCCGAGAAAATAGTAGGGAATAAGCTTGCACAGCAGCAGCTCGACGCGCGTCACTTCGGTGGAGAGCAGCGCCTCCATGGTGCCGCGCTCCCACTCGCGGGCGATAACCAGCGAGGTCAGAATCGCGCCGATTACCGTCATGATGATGGTTACCGCGCCCGGAATAATAAAGTGCTGGCTGATGGCGGCGGGGTTAAACCAGTAGCGCGTTTGCACGTCGATCAGCGGTTCAAACGTCTCTCCCCGGTCTTCGGCGCGCTGCATCTGCCAGAGCTGCCAGATCCCTTCCGCGTAGCCCTGCACGAAGTTGGCGGTATTCGGCTCGCTGCCGTCGGTGATCACCTGAATCGGCGCATCGGTTTCAGCGCGCGCCATATTGGCGGCGAAATCCACCGGAATGACGATCAGACCGCGAATTTTCCCGGCCTGCATCTTCTGGATCAGTTCCCGCCGGTTGTCGCTGATGGTGGCGTCAATATAGGGTGAGCCGGTCATGGCGTGAGTGAAGTCCAGCGCCTCTTCGCTCTGTTGCTCCAGCAAAATCCCGACCCGCAGCTTGCTGGAGTCCAGGTTTATGCCGTAGCCAAAGATAAACAGCAGCAGCAGGGGGATCACCACCGCAATCAGCCAGCTGCTGGGGTCGCGCACGATCTGCCGCGTCTCTTTAATGCATAGCGCGCGCACCCTGCGCCACGAAATGGCATTACTGCGCATGGGCATTCTCCTTATCCCAGTCGTGGATGAGGGTGATAAACGCCTGCTCCATGGTCGGGTCTGGCTGTGCGTCGTCGGCGGCCTGATTTTTCAGGTCGTCCGGCGTGCCGTGGGCAATCAGCTTGCCGCGATAGACCAGCCCGATGCGGTCGCAGTACTCCGCCTCGTCCATAAAGTGGGTGGTCACCATCACGGTCACCCCTTTCTCCACCATGCTGTTGATATGCAGCCAAAACTCGCGGCGGGTAAGGGGATCAACGCCCGAAGTGGGTTCATCCAGAAACAGAATATCCGGCTCGTGCATCAGCGAGCAGGCCAGCGCCAGCCGCTGCTTAAAGCCGAGCGGCAGTTCGTCCGTGGCGTGGGAAGCAATAGTCGTTAACCCGAAGGCGTCGCTCATGCGGCGGATTTTTTCGTTCTGCGCCCGCCCGCGCAGGCCGTACACGCCGGAGAAAAAGCGCAGATTCTGCTCGACCGTCAGGTTGCCATACAGCGAAAACTTCTGCGCCATATACCCGAGATGCTGGCGCGCCTTGCCGGAGCTGACCTTCAGATCCATGTCCAGCACTAGCGCCTTGCCGGACGTCGGCACCAACAGGCCACACATCATCTTAAAGGTGGTCGATTTTCCCGCGCCGTTCGGCCCGAGCAGACCAAAAATCTCGCCGCGCTTCACCGCAAAATTGACGTTATCGGTGGCGGCGAAATCCCCGAACTTTTTGGTGAGCGATTTCGCTTCGATCACCGTTTCGCCCGACGTGCCTTCCACCGTATGCAAAATGGCGGCAAGCGGCGACTCAGATGTGCCCGCGCCGCCCAGCAGGTCGATAAACGCGTCCTCAAAGCGCGGCGCGGTCTCTTCCATTTCGATCTCAGGCATGCCGGGCGCACGGCGAACATCGTCGACGGTGGCCTCTTTTTTGAGGATCACGCGCACCGAGCGGCCCTGTATCATCCCGTCGCTGACCTGCGGCAGCTTGAGCACCCGCTGCAGCAGCGTGCGGTTGGTCGCCTGCGGGCTATGCAGCAGGAAGCTGCGCCCGGCCATGCTCTGCGTCAGCGTTGTCGGCTCGCCCTGATAAAGCAGTTCGCCTTCATTCATCAGCAGCACGTCCCGGCACTGTTCCGCTTCGTCGAGGTAGGAGGTGCTCCAGAGGATCAGCATCCCGTCGCCCGCCAGCTCGTGCACCATCTGCCACAATTCACGGCGCGAAATCGGGTCAACGCCGACGCCGGGCTCATCCAGCAGCAGCACTTTTGGCTCGCCGACCAGCGTACAGGCCAGCCCCAGTTTCTGCTTCATCCCACCGGAAAGCTTGCCTGCCAGCCGGTCGGTGAACGGGCCGAGGGAGGTAAACTCCAGCAGGCGGGCGAAGGTTTTCTGCCGCGTTTCGCCGGTGACGCTGCGCAGGTCAGCGTACAGGTTCAGGTTTTCCATCACCGTCAGGTCTTCATACAGGCCAAACTTCTGCGGCATATAGCCGAGCATGGCGTGGAGGGCTCCGTCATCCTTGATCGGGTCAAGACCGAGCACGCTGGCGCTTCCTTCATCCGGCTTCAGCAGCCCCGCCAGCATTCGCATCAGCGTGGTTTTCCCCGCGCCGTCCGGGCCCACCAGTCCGGTCACGTAGCCTTTCTGGATGGTACAGTTCAGCGGCGCGACGGCCGGTTTGTCCATTCCTGAGAAGCGTTTGACCAGATTGTTGAGCTGGATAACGTCGTCATTCATGTCGTTCCCCGTTGCTGACTGTTACGGTTACGGGCATACCCTGACGCAGCGCGTCGTCCGCATCGGTGACGATGATGCGCAGGCGATACACCAGGTCGGTACGCAGGTCCGGGGTTTCAACCGTTTTCGGGGTGAATTCGGCGGTAGGGGAGACAAAGCCCACTTTGCCGTGATACGGCTTGTCGGGGCGGCCGTCGGTATAGAGCAGCAATTCGCGGCCCGGCTGCATCTGCCCGAGGTTCGGCTCGTCAATGTAGGCGCGCACCCACACCGGGCGGGTCAGGGAGAGCGTTAAAACGGTGCTGCCCGCGCTGAGCATGCTGCCCGGCTCCACGGCGCGGGTCATCAGCGTGCCGTCGGACGGGGCGATTAACGTCGTGTCATGCAAATCCAGTTCTGCCTGCGCTAATTGCGCCTGCGCCTGTTCAAGGCTGGCTTTCGCCTGGGCAATATCCTGCGCGCGGTTACCGGTGCGGTACTGGCTTAATTTATCCTGTGCGGATTTCAGCGTAGCCTGCGCCTGGTCGCGGGACGAGCGCGCATTTTCCAGATCGTTAGCGGAAATGGTGCGGCTTTTCCACAGCCCCTGCTGACGCGCGTAGAAGTTCTGCGCGTAGTCATAGGCGGCTTTCGCCTGTTTAACGGCGGCGGCGGCCTGGGCGATCTCTTCATCGCGATAGCCTGCCAGCATCAGGTCATACTGCGCCTGAGCCACGGAAACCCCCGCTTTGGCCTGCATCAGCGCGTTCTCGTAGGGCGCTTTATCCAGCATCCCCAGCGTCTGCCCGCTTTTGATGGCATCACCTTCGTCAACGCTCAGCGAGGCGAGACGTCCGCCGACGCGGAAGCTCATGTTCACCGTGCGGATATCCACGTTGCCGTACAGCGTCAGGCCTTTATCCTGCTGGCTCTGATACCACAGCCAGCCACCTATTCCAGCAGCAAGCAACACAACAACCACCAGAACGATGGCGACAGGTTTTTTCATGACTTCAGGCTCCTTTGCGTTAAGCCTTGCAGGATCAGATCGACATGACAGGCGATCACCTTGCTAATCTGCGCGGCTTTATCCTCATCAAATTGTGTCCAGCCCGTGCGTAACAGGATGGTCTCCCGCCCCAGACGGAAGGCGAGCACTTCGCCCAGCAGGGCATGGGTATGCAAAATCATATCGGTGTCGCTTGCATCGCGTCCGGTATAGGCCGCGATAAGGCGGGTCAGGTGCGAGTGCATCGGCGCAATCACCTGATCGTGTACCCGCTGGTAGGCAGCCGTAGGGGAGAGCTGCTCGCGGGAAATAAACTTGCTCAGGTTCAGCGTATCGTCGTGCGTCAGCAGGCGGATCATATTATTACAGGCGTTGAGAATAAGCTGGCGAACGGCGGCACGATCGGGCGACGGGTGGCTGAGCAGCGCGGTGGCTTCTTCCACGTGCGGGTGAAACTGCGTGCCGATAAAATCGGCGATCCACTGGGCGCAGGCGAGATATAAATCCTCTTTTGAGCCAAAATAGTAGGTAATGGCCGCAATATTCTGCCCGGCCAGCGCGGCAATATCGCGCGTGGTCGCGTGCAGCCCGTACTCACCAAACTGCGCCAGCGCGGCGGCGATAAGCTGGCTTTTGGCCTGTTCACCTTTGGTTGTTGTGGGTGTTGTATTCATGGCGGCATTAAAAATTAATCAATCGATTGATTAAGATTATGTCTGATTCACTCTCCCGTCGAGGGGATGTTGAGGGATATTTTATGCGCCACGT
Source organism: Enterobacter mori (assembly GCF_025244905.1). Lineage (NCBI taxonomy): Bacteria > Pseudomonadati > Pseudomonadota > Gammaproteobacteria > Enterobacterales > Enterobacteriaceae > Enterobacter > Enterobacter mori. The sequence goes on from NZ_CP104285.1 coordinate 1,397,952, forward strand.
CACAAAAGCTGCTACACTCCGCCCCTTCGCGACATTGTGGTTTTTGTCCTCCCCTATTCGTTATATCTCCCTGAAAACTACACCTGTGATGGTCGGGGCGGTTCGGAGTTTTTATGTCTTTTGATTCCCTTGGCCTGAACCCGGAAATTCTGCGCGCGATCGCAGAACAGGGCTACGTTGAGCCAACCCCAATCCAGCAGCAGGCGATCCCCGCCGTGCTTCAGGGCCGTGACCTGATGGCAAGCGCCCAGACGGGCACCGGTAAAACCGCGGGCTTTACCCTGCCGCTGTTAGAGCTGCTGGTAAAAAACCAGCCGCACGCCAAAAACCGTCGTCCGGTTCGTGCCCTGATCCTGACGCCTACCCGTGAGCTGGCCGCGCAGATTGGTGAGAACGTGCGTGACTACAGCCGCTATCTCAACATTCGCTCGCTGGTGGTTTTCGGTGGCGTCAGCATCAACCCGCAGATGATGAAGCTGCGCGGCGGTGTGGATGTGCTGGTGGCAACGCCGGGCCGTCTGCTGGATCTGGAACACCAGAACGCCGTGAAGCTCGATAGCATTGAAATTCTGGTACTGGACGAAGCCGACCGCATGCTCGACATGGGCTTCATCCACGATATTCGTCGCGTGCTGGCTAAGCTGCCTGCGCGTCGTCAGAACCTGCTCTTCTCCGCGACCTTCTCCGACGAGATCAAGGCGCTGGCGGAAAAGCTGCTGCATAACCCGCTGGAAGTGGAAGTGGCGCGTCGCAACACCGCCTCTGAGCAGGTGACGCAGCACGTTCACTTTGTTGATAAAAAGCGCAAGCGGGAACTGCTCTCCCAGATGATCGGTCAGGGCAACTGGCAGCAGGTGCTGGTCTTTACCCGCACCAAACACGGTGCCAACCACCTGGCGGAACAGCTGAATAAAGACGGTATCCGCAGCGCGGCGATCCACGGCAATAAGAGCCAGGGCGCGCGTACCCGTGCGCTGGCGGACTTCAAATCCGGCGACATCCGCGTGCTGGTGGCGACCGATATCGCCGCCCGTGGCCTGGATATCGAAGAGCTGCCGCACGTAGTGAACTACGAGCTGCCAAACGTGCCGGAAGACTACGTTCACCGTATCGGTCGTACCGGCCGCGCGGCGGCAACCGGTGAAGCGCTTTCTCTGGTCTGCGTGGATGAACACAAGCTGCTGCGCGACATCGAACGTCTGCTGAAGAAAGAGATCCCGCGCATCGAAACCCCGGGGTATGAGGTCGATCCGTCGATCAAAGCCGAGCCGATTCAGAACGGTCGTCAGGGTGGCGGTCGTGGTCAGGGCGGCGGAGGTCGCGGCCAGCAGCCGCGTCGTGCAGAAGGCGGCGCACCGAAATCATCCGGCAAACCGCCGCGTCGTAACAACGACAGCAAACCGGCGGGTGAAAATCCGTGGCGTAGCGGCGAAGGGAAACCGGCGGGGGAAGGGCAGCGTCGACGTCGCCCGCGCAAGCCCGCTAACCCGCAGTAATCTGGAAGCCCGGTCGTAAAGCCGGGCTTTTCTTTTTGCGGCGGCGAAGAGAAAGTGCCACAATAGTGGCTGTTTATACAGTATTTCAGGTTTTCCAATGGCTTTAACCGCTGCGCTCAAGGCGCAAATTGGCGCATGGTATAAGGCGCTACAACAGCAGATCCCCGACTTTATCCCCCGAGCGCCGCAGCGGCAGATGATTGCTGACGTGGCCAAAACGCTCGCCGGGGACGACGGGCGACATCTGGCGATTGAAGCCCCTACCGGCGTCGGGAAAACCTTGTCGTATCTTATTCCCGGCATCGCGATTGCGCGGGAAGAGGATAAAACGCTGGTGGTCAGTACCGCCAACGTGGCGCTGCAGGATCAGATCTTCAGCAAAGATCTGCCGCTGCTGCGCAAAATCATCCCCGACCTGCGCTTTACGGCCGCCTTTGGGCGCGGGCGCTACGTGTGTCCGCGAAACCTGGCGGGGCTGGCCAGCAGTGAGGCGACGCAGCAGGATCTGCTGGCCTTCCTCGACGACGATCTCACGCCGAACAACAAAGCCGAGCAGGAACTCTGCGCCACGCTCAAGGTCGATCTTGACGGCTATAAGTGGGATGGCCTGCGCGATCATACTGATAAGGCCATCAGCGACGATTTATGGCGCAGGCTCAGCACCGATAAAGCGAGCTGCCTGAACCGCAACTGCCATTACTACCGAGAGTGCCCGTTCTTCGTCGCCCGGCGAGAAATCCAGGAGGCGGAGGTGGTGGTCGCCAACCACGCGCTGGTGATGGCCGCGCTCGAGAGCGAAGCGGTGCTGCCGGAGCCAAAAAACCTGCTGCTGGTGCTCGATGAAGGCCACCATCTGCCGGACGTGGCGCGGGATGCGCTGGAGATGAGCGCCGAAATTACCGCGCCGTGGTTCCGCCTGCAGCTCGATCTGTTCTGCAAGCTGATTGCCACCTGCATGGAGCAGTTCCGCCCGAAAACCACGCCGCCGCTGGCGGTGCCGGAGCGGCTGAGCGACCACTGTGAAGAGGTCTACGGCCTGATCTCATCGCTCAACAACATTTTAAATCTTTATCTTCCGCAAACGCAGGAAGCTGAACACCGCTTTGCAATGGGTGAGCTACCTGAAGAGGTGATGGAGATTTGCCAGCAGCTGGCGAAGCATCTGGAAAAACTGCGTGGGCTGGCGGAGATGTTCCTGAACGATCTCAGCGAAAAAACCGGTACGCATGACGTGGTGCGTCTGCACCGCATTCTGCTGCAGATGAACCGCGCGCTGGGGATGTTCGAAGCGCAGAGCAAGCTCTGGCGGCTGGCCTCAATGGCGCAGGCCTCCGGCGCGCCGGTCACTAAATGGGCGACCCGCGAAGAGCGGGACGGGCAGGCGCACCTCTTTTTCCACTGCGTGGGCATCCGCGTGGCCGATCAGCTGGAAAAGCTGATCTGGCGCAGCGTGCCGCACGTGGTTGTCACCTCTGCCACGCTGCGCTCCCTGAACAGTTTCTCAAGGCTGCAGGAAATGAGTGGGCTAAAAGAGAAAGCGGGCGACCGCTTCGTGGCGCTGGACTCGCCGTTTAACCACTGCGAGCAGGGCAAGCTGGTCATTCCGCGCATGAAATATGAGCCGCTCATCGACAACGAGGAGCAGCACATCGCGGAAATGGCGGCCTACTTCCGCGAACAGGTCGAGAGCAAAAAATACCCCGGCATGCTGGTGCTGTTTGCCAGCGGGCGGGCGATGCAGCGCTTCCTGGAACACGTCACCGATCTGCGTTTACTCCTGCTGGTGCAGGGCGATCAGCCGCGCTACCGGCTGGTAGAAACGCACCGCAAGCGCATTGATAACGGCGAGCGCAGCGTGCTGGTAGGGTTGCAGTCGTTTGCTGAAGGCCTGGATTTAAAAGGGGACTACCTGACGCAGGTGCATATTCATAAAATCGCCTTCCCGCCCATCGACAGCCCGGTGGTGATCACCGAAGGAGAGTGGCTGAAAAGCCTTAACCGCTATCCGTTTGAGGTGCAGAGTTTACCTGCGGCGTCGTTTAACCTGATTCAGCAGGTGGGGCGTTTGATTCGTAGCCACGGCTGCTGGGGGGAGGTGGTGATTTATGACAAACGGTTACTTACCAGGAACTACGGCCAGCGGCTGCTCAACGCGCTGCCGATCTTCCCGATCGAACAGCCGGAGGTGCCGGAGGTAAAAAAACGCCCGGCAAAACTGGCCGCCGGGCGTCGGAAAAGCATCCGTGCTAAGGGGCGCGGTCCTACTGGTAAGTGAAGGTCACCTGAATCACACTGCTGAACGTACCCGCGCTGACGGGCGTGGAGGTGGCGTAGTAACGTGCGGAAAGCGGAAACGTCGCCGTGTGGTCACTCGGATTAATGGCGACGTTAAAGGCTGCCTGTGGGGCAATGAGTATCTTGTCCTGACGGTCAGCCAGCTCCAGCGCCAGTCCTTTCGCGCTGCCGATGTTGGCAAATTTTGTCGGGTGCTCGCTGTCTGCCTGGCCGTAGAAATAGGCCGTGGCGAGAGCAAGCGTGGCCGGGCAATGCGAGACCGAAAGGGAAAAGTCTTTCCACTCGCCGGTATCGCCCACATCTTTAAAACTGCCCGACACCGCCTGGCCTAAGTCCACCGTCAGGTTGCGGCTGGCGCTGTCGATCACGCAGGTGTTGGCGTAAATATTTCCCGTCATCTGGATCTGGATATCATCGGCGTTAGCGTTGGATGCCAGACCCAACAGCAGTAATGTCAGTATTTTTTTCATAGCGGTTATTTATAAGCGAGAGTGAGTGTGGCGACCGTGTTCGCCGGGCCAGGAAGAACGTTCGGTTGCGTTTGCATATAACGAACCTGAAAAGGTATCTCCAGCGTTTCGTTGGCTTCGGCCGGGCGTTGGGTGCTGACGTAGCTGTCGAAAGTGGCGATGTTGCCGTCAAACAGCATCCTGACGCCCACCCCTTTCGCCATTCCGCTCTCCTGAGTCAGTTTTATCACGCCTTCAAATCCCTCTTCGTACCCGTTCGCGCTGGTTATCTTCACCTCCGGTTGTACGGTGGTATTACAGTTCACGCTGACGTTGAATTCCTGAGCGGGTTGGGAGAGCGTACCCACGCCGATAAAGTCGCTCACCGGGAAATCGCCCAGGTTGATGGTGAGGTTTTTTGGCAGCACAGAACATGTGACGGTTTGCAGGTTGATGTTTCCGGCGTAAGCGATATGGTTTGGCGAGCCGATCCCTTCATGGCCGAAGACGCCGATGCCAAACTCAGTTTGCGACTGCACCAGCGTACCGGACGTCACTTCGCTACTGGTTTTAACCAGTTCCAGCGTCACATCAAAATTGAAGGACAGTTGCCCGTCATCAGAGACATAGCCAATGGGCATGGTGCGCGAGTCGCACTGAATGCCACCGGCTCCGCTGATGCGTTGCCCTTTGTCGTTCATCAGCGCGATACCGATACCTGGAACACCGGAATCATAGACACCTTTCATGCCGGGGATTTCCGCACCGGTACCGTAATAGCACGCGACGATTTCCAGCCCGCTGTCGATGGATTGATCGCAGTGCCCCGCAACATGCGCAGTCTGTTCCGTGCCGGGAATGGTTTCGCCCACCGCAAGCGTGGTCGGAACTGAAATCGAGGCGACGTTAATCATCTTCGGCATATCCGGCGTGGAACAGGTGGCCTTTGCGTGCGGCATAAATAACGCGGCGGTGCCGAGAATCAGTAAGAAAAAGCACTGTTTAATCATTTGCATAATGTTTCGCCTGAACGGTGGATCAGTGACACTGCGCGGCAGCGTTAATGATGCTGGTTTTCTCTTTCTCATCCATTAGCGCGTAGTCAGCGACGCAGTGCTCGCTCGCCTCCTGTCCCCAGGAAACGTTGAGATGTCCTTGCTGCGGCAGGCCCGAGAGGTAGGTCTGCCCGTCGTTACCGACAATGAACTCGCTGTCCTTATCCTCGGTGGTCACCGTTGCACCAAAGGGCAGCGGTTTCCCGTTTTGCGTGAGCGTCATCAGTACGCGACTGCCCACGCGGGTGTTAAAGCTGGCGCGCACCACGGCGCCGCGTGTCGGGGTCACCACCTGCGCCGCGTGCGTCACGTCGGCGTTGTCCGGCAGCGTTTCGGTATCCAGCGCAATAGTGTTATGGCGATATGCAGTCACAAACGGGACGACGGTATAGCCGCGGAAATCGGTCTCCACGCCCGTCTGGTTAGCGATATGTGTCCCGTGTGTCCCTGGCGCTTTCACCAGCGCGATGGTTTCACCCAGCGGCTGGCTCAGGGTGATGCCGTTGGCATGGGCAATGACGCCGCCCTGCAAACCGACGTTAACGGTCTGCTGATACTTATCCTGACTGACGCCTGCGCTCACCTCGCCGTAGGTCGCTTTGTAATCAGCATTCATGCTGGTCGAGTTGCCGCTGCCGGTGCTGCTCAGCCCCTGCTGGATATTCCAGTTCAGGTTGTCTTCCTCCAGCGCCGTGCCGTTGAGGCCGATATTCTGCGTCGTACCGTCTTTGGTATTGTTCAGGTTGTAGGTGGCCCAGGTGTTATGCATCCAGCGATCCAGCGGAACGGAGACGCTCAGCGAGAACTGGTTGTCGTTCGTCACTTGATTACCGTCTTCATCGCTGTCGCTGGTGTTCTTGTTCATGCTGTAGCTCAGGCTGTAGCTCACCCCGTGCCAGCTGTTGTTGTAGCTGACGCTCATGGAGTTCATGTCCTGGTTCTGGCTCCAGTAAGTCTCTTTCACCATGCTCAGGGTGACTGATCCCCAGCCTTCGGGCAGCGTCTGGTCGATGGTGGCCTCGGTTCGGGCGCGGCGCTGCTGAGGGGCAGACCAGTCGTCAGAGCGGGTATATGACTCCATGGTGTCTTCCAGGGTGTAAAACCCTTTGCTGTTGTAGCGATAGCCCGCGAGGGAGAAGTTGGTGCCTGAACCGGCAAAATCTTTGCTGTAGCGCACGCGCCAGGACTGGCCTTTGCTGGACTGCTGCTGCTTCAGCAGGGCTTTCGCGCGGGTAACGTCGATGGAGAACGCGCCTAAATCGCCCATGTTTTTCCCGGCACCGAGCGCCTGAGATTGATAATGGCTGCTCTGCTGAACGCCGCCATAAACGGTGACACCATAAGGTAAGCCATAGATTGCGCTACCCTGGGCAAACGGAGTCTTTTCAACATCGTTGTCGTAAGCGCGATAACGCCCGGCGGTGACGCTGTAGCGCAGGTTTTTTTCACGCTGCAATACCGGTACGGAGGCATACGGCACCACGAAATGACTTTCACTGCCGTCGGTCTCTTTCACGGTGACCTGCAGGTCGCCGCTGCTGCCGGTAGGGTAGAGATCGTTAATTTCAAACGCGCCGGGCGCGACCGTGTTCTGGTAAATGACATAGCCGTTCTGGCGGACCATCACCAGCGCGTTGCTGTGGGCAGTGCCGCGTATAATCGGCGCAAAGCCTTTTTCGCTGTCCGGCAGCATGTCGCTGTCGGAGTTAAGCTGCACGCCGGTATAAGGCACGCTGTCAAAAACATCGGAAGGCGATGAGCTTTGCCCGACGGTGAGGTCGCTTTTTATCGCCACGATATCGCGCTGGGCATAGGTATAAACGGAGGAGAACTTTTGCTGCTCTTCCTTGCCCTGGGTGCTGCGATTCCATGTGGAATAGTTACGCACGCGCCAGGCACCGATGTTAAAGCCAGGGCGCAGGTTGACGTACTGGCTGCTGTTATCCTGTTCACCCTGCTGGCGTGCGTGGCTCTGGCTGGCGGTGGCGCTGTAGTTGAGAATACCTGCGGTGATCCCTTCGTCGAACTCTTTTGGGTCGATAGAGCCGCGTGGAACCTTGTTCAGGGCCAGCTGTGGAATACTGAGCAGCAGCTGCTGATTGCGAACGTGAAACGTAGCGGATGCCGCAGGGATGGCGTTTAAATTGGCGCACTGGCCTTTTGCCATCAGCTGCGGGTATGTTTGGGTTTTAATGCCGAGGCTTTTTAAATCCTCAAGCGAGAAACAGGGCTGGAGTGAATTATCCCCGTGGGCGTCTTTTTCTAATGTAAAGGTGACATTGCGGGTATCAATTTTATTATTATTAATAAAAATAGTGACCTGATATTTTCCCGGTGCTTGCCCTGGCCCTTTTTCATATACAGAGAGGTCTGTCTTTCCCTGTTGCGGATTATCAATATCAAGCAGCGCCGGGTTGAAATAATCATCAGCCATAACCTGCTGCGCAAAAATCGCCATTGCCAGTCCACATAAAATGACCAGCAATGAAGAAAATCGACAGGTGAACGGCTTTTTATGGCTGTACATGATGATTTCTTTTACCTGAACAGGTGATTAATTAACTGCTTTTGACACGGTCTGGCTGATGCTGCCGTAATCCGTAATAATGGAATACGCGACAGTTGAACCACCCACATTGCCAGGTAATGCAAAATGCGTTTCAGTTTCAGGAACGGCCCAGGTGGCTTTATCCACTTTATGGCCGTTCAGCGTCACCTTCTGGAAATTCATATAAAAAGGCGTTGGATTATTGACGACCAGGTCGTTGCCTTCACGATGCCATTCAAGTTTATCCGCGACCTCTTCAGGTTTGCCTTTAACCGATGACGGGCGATACAGCAATTTAATGCGCGTATTAATGGCAATTTGTAGGGTGTTCATTCCTTCAACGTGCTTAGCTGAAGGGATGGCTTTGATATTCAGCCAGTACAAGGACTCTCGATCTTCCGGCAAATTACCGCCGGTGCGCACCACGCGCAGCACGTTATCTTCTTTCGCATCAAGGCGGAACAGCGGTGGGGTAATCAGGAACGGGGCTTTGGCCCGGTTTTTACCGCCGGAATCAACCCAGGACTGCACCAGATAATCCGTCGCATCTGGATTTGAAAGACCAAGAGAGGATTCCTTTTTATCTCCCTGGTAAACCAGACGTGTGCCATTAATAATGACACCTGCATGTGCAGTGGCGGCTACCAGTAAAAGTGTGCTCAGTAAATAACCATGGCGCATAAAGATTTCTCAATAAATAGATAAGATATTAATGCTCGCAAAAGCATTAATATCTCAGGATTGATAAGATCAGTTATAAATAACGGTGAAAGTAGATACGGAGTTAGCCGGGCCTGCGGTGATTGCGGATCCCGTTTGAATATAACGTGCACCAAACTCCAGATCGTTAACCGCCGTGCCGGAGGTTAATGGATATTGCTGAGACGGGGTATACAAGCTGACCGGTTGTTCTGAGGAGTCAACCAGCTGAATAGCTACACCCGTTGCCGCATCGACATCAGGGGTTAACGCCAGCGCAGCATTGTTATTTGAGTCCGGGGTACCACCGAAGTTTATCGCTGCGGAGGTGACCGTTTCCGGGCAGTTTGTTAACTGAATATCAAACTTGGTTAATGTGCTGGTGGAGCCGGTACCGGTAAATACCGTTTTAGACACTTTGCCTAACTGAACGTTTAACGGGTTGCTTAACCCATTCACGACCTGGCAAGCCGAATCGATAATTTCTCCGGTGAAGTTAATCTGCCCTTCACCATTTGTTGCCGCAAATGCGGATGCGGAACATCCCACCGCTGCGGCGATCAATAAACCTAAAGCAACCTTGTTCATAATGAATCCTGATATGTTTCTGGCGCGAACGTTGCCTGGACGTTTTCACCGTTGACTTTTAATGACTTTCCGATGGTTATTTAATCAAAAAATATATGTGTAGGATTCTTCTATAGAAATCACAAATAATTGAAAAAGTGCTTGAATTTATTTTTTTGTCATAAAATCAGCAGATTGATTCCGTGGATAAAAGACTAACGGCAAGGTGTTCTTCAGGGCTATATTGTTAACAAGATGATGCTGTCAGGAGAGAAGTCGTGGATTATCGCAAAATTATCAAAGAGGTAGGGCGAGGAAAAAATCACGCCCGTGACCTGGACCAGGAAACGGCCCATGCGCTGTACACCCATATGCTGAACGGCGACGTGCCAGAACTTGAACTGGGCGGCATCCTGATCGCGCTGCGTATTAAAGGTGAAGGTGAAGCCGAGATGCGCGGTTTTTATGACGCGATGCAGGCGAAAACGATGCGCTTAACGCCGCCCGTTACGAAGCCGATGCCGATTGTTATTCCCAGCTATAACGGGGCGCGTAAGCAGGCGAACCTGACGCCGCTGCTGGCCATTTTGCTTAACAAGCTTGGGTTCCCGGTTGTCGTACACGGCGTCAGCGACGATCCGACGCGCGTGCTGACGGAAACGATCTTTGCGCTGCTGGGTATCGAACCGACCCTGCATGCGGGTCAGGCGCAGGCGAAGCTGGACGGGCATCAGCCAGTCTATATCCCGGTACGCGCGCTCTGCCCGCCGCTGGAAAAACAGCTTGAAATGCGCTGGCGTATGGGGGTGCGTAACAGTGCCCACACGCTGGCGAAACTGGCCACGCCATTTAATGAAGACGCGGCCCTGCGTCTTTCCAGCGTATCGCACCCGGAGTACGTGGCGCGTGTTGGCAAGTTCTTTGAGGACATTGGCGGACGGGCGTTATTGATGCACGGAACGGAAGGGGAAGTGTATGCCAACCCGCTGCGTTGCCCGCAAATCATGTTGATTGATTCTGCTGGTTCGCGTGCAGTGCTTGAACGAGGGGAAGAGAACAGGGATGTGGTTCTGCCACAGGCAAAAGATCCACACACCACCGCGGACTGGATCGTTCAGTGTCTGTCGGGCAATGTCCCCGTTCCGCACTCCATCAGGTTGCAAATGGCCTGTTGTTTGCTGGCGACAGGTGAGGTGGACTCAGTGGAGGCCGGACTGCAGCGCGTCGCGCAGTCGTTTTAGGCAAAAAAAAGCCCGTCCAGTGGCGGACGGGCAAACAAAGGGTAACAACAGGGTCAATGAGGGTGGAGCATCTCACCAGAGGGTACGGTGAGGGTAGAGCATAATTCGTTCGATTATTTGTAGATAACCGCAGTACCGCTCAGTTTGTTATTGCCGTTAGCGGAGGTAATGGTGTATCCGCTTGCGCCTGCAGCTGCTGCTTTCTCAGCCAGTTTGGCTTCAAGACCGTCCAGCGTGGTCGCGCCTTCAGCACTTACCACACCCACTTTGTTCATGTTCTGTGCCTGAGAAGAAGAGACTGGCTCTACAGCGAAAGCGCCGAAAGACAGAGCAGACAGGGCAACAGCAGCTACAGCATATTTGATGGTTTTCATAATTAATCTCTCGCAGGTTATTCTGATAAAGGGACGATGTTCCGTCGATGTGATAAGTATCACGGTTTTTCTTGAGAGATAAAATCGAAGAGAATTGACGTGGTCAATCAAAAAAATTGAATGACAAATAAGTTATTGAATATTAATAAATTCGGAGCGACGCTTTACAGTTCTTATCGATGCGCTTTACAGAGAAAAGATGAAGGGCACATTTTGCTACGCGACATACGAAAATTCGTGAGCGTAAACGTATCCGCTTGCTCCGTTGACTTAGGTAAAGGAAAGTCAACGTAACTGGCTATCTTTAGATCCTCTGCGATTATATCCCGAGTGTGAAGTGTTTTTTGAATCTTTCTCCTGCTGGCAGGCAATGCATAACCTTACTCCAGGGATGGCTTTTTGCCGCGCCTCGGGGATGGGGTCGCCACACTCCTCACATTCCTGCAGGCTTTCACCGCGCGGTAATTCACCGCGAGCGCGGGCTACAGCATCTTCAATCGTACTGTTGATCTGTTCGTTTACGGCGTCGTCATTTGCCCAACCGGAAGCCATGGCGTTCTCCTGTTTGGTTTTATAAAACATAACGCTAATGTGGGGTCAAAAATCGTACGGTCAAGACAGGAATAAAGAAACTGCATCTGTTGGAGCAGATGCAGTCGGGAGGAAAGTCAGAGGGTTATTTGTAGATGGTTGCTGTGCCATACATGTGGTTATCGCCGCCAGCGGAATTCACCACAAAACCTTTGGCACCTTCCTGACGTGCTTTTTCAGCCAGCTTATCCTGGAGATCGTCAAGGTTACTCGCGCGACTGACGGAGACTGTACCGGCAGCACGCAGCTGGCTGGTGTCTGTGTTTTCATTCAGTGACTGAACGGACCAGGCAGAGAAAGATGCGGCTGCCAGTGCGCCCGCGACAGCAAGGGTCATATATCTTTTCATAATCACATCCTCAGGGGAAACAACAGGTGATTCCCCTTAAGTTTAGAAGCCCGACGAGTGTGATTTAGCGCAAAAATTTGATGATGGTCTGCTTATTTTTTGAACGATGTAAATTGACAATTTGCTGACAGATCATAGACATAAAGGTTACTGATTTCCGGTGTGTTTTTGCGTTGGGCAGACAGTTATTTACCGTTGGGTCCGCAAAGGGTATCTTACGCCGCTGTTGAAAGGAGAATGCCATGACTGCCCAAAAGCCGGGATTGCACCCGCGTAACCGCCATAACAGCCGCTATGACATGAAAGCGCTGTGCCTGAGCTGCCCTCAGTTGCAGGACTTTATCGTACAGACGCCAGCGGGTGAACCCTCGGTCAACTTTGCCGATCCTCAGGCGGTCAAAACGCTGAACAAAGCGCTGCTGGCCCATTTTTATGGCGTGACGCACTGGGATATTCCCGAAGGCTTTCTCTGCCCACCCGTGCCTGGCCGCGCAGATTACGTCCATCACCTTGCCGATCTTCTTGCGGAAGGGAATGATGGCGTCATTCCACAGCAGGCGACAATCCTGGATATTGGCACCGGGGCAAACCTGATTTACCCGCTCATTGGCGCGCATGAATATCAATGGCGTTTTACCGGCAGTGAAATTGGCACTGAGGCATTCGCCAGTGCGCAGGCGATTATTAACGCGAACCCAGGCTTAACCCGGGCGATCCGTTTACGTCGTCAGAAAGATGACAAATCCATCTTCAACGGCATCATTCATAAGAACGAGCAGTACGATGCCACGATGTGTAATCCGCCGTTCCATGATTCTGCTGCGACAGCACGAGCGGGCAGCGAGCGTAAGCGCCGTAACCTGGGGCAGGCGGAAGATGCCGCACTGAACTTTGGCGGTCAGCAGCAGGAACTCTGGTGTGAAGGGGGCGAAGTCGCGTTTATCCTGCGCATGATTGCAGAAAGTAAACAGTTTGGCCGTCAGGTGAAGTGGTTTACGTCGCTGGTGTCGCGTGGCGATAACCTGCCGCCACTCTACCGCGCCTTGACCGAAGCCGGTACGGTGAAAGTGGTGAAGAAAGAGATGTCGCAAGGCCAGAAACAGAGCCGCTTTATTGCCTGGACGTTTATGGACAATAATAAACGCCGTAAATAAGTGTCTCGTAGTCCGGGTAAGGCGAAGCCGCCACCCGGCAACCAGTCTACAACGTCGGCTCCTGCGGTGGGAGCGGCGATGCGGGCGGCGGCAATACCTGATACGTCTGCACCGGCATCCGCACATCCGCCAGATCAAAGTGCTTTTTCACCATGCTGTCGAGTGCAAAACGCACCGTCCACTGCTTCAGGGGCTGGGTGGTGAACGACACGCGCAGGGTGAATGCGGTATTCGTCAGCCCGACAATCCCGGCAAACGACGGCTCACCGATCACCAACCCGCGAATATCTTCCATCTGCATCAACTCTTCTACCGCATCCCGCAGCGCCTGCTTCGCTTTGTCTGCATCTTCGTGGCGATCCACATCGTAGTTCGCCACAACGGAACCAATCCCGCGCACAAAGTTGGCGAAGGTGGTAATCGATGACCACGGAATAATGTGATACGCACCGGTGTCCTGACGCACGCCGACGGAGCGGATGGACATTCGCTCGACGGTACCGGTCAGCGGCCCGATAGTCACCAGATCGCCCGTGTTCATCCCGTTCTCAAACTGAATAAAGATACCGGTAATAATATCCTTCACCAGCGTTTGTGAACCGAAGGAGATCGCCAGCCCCAGCGCCCCGGCACCCGCCAGCAGCGGGGCGATATTCACGCCGATCTCCGAGAGCACAATCATGATGGTGATGGTGCTGATGATCACCGCCAGCGCATTTCGGAACAGCGTCAATAACGTGCGCGCGCGGGCGCTGGGTAGCGGCCTGCCGTGAATATCGGACACCAGACGGTTTTCGATGAGGCTCGCCAGCAGCGTCCAGCCGACGGCGGAGAAGAACAGGATCAACGCGATACGAATCAGAATATCGACCGTTTTTTCACCCGCGCCGTTGTGTAGCCAGTTCCAGAAATCAAACAGTCCCCAGGCGTTCAGCAGCAGCATAATCGCCACGCAGACGGTCAAAATCCGCGCCACCTTCAGTGATACCGACATCCAGCCGTTCACGCGCTTTTGCAGTTCAGGGTAGTTCCGCTGCACCTGCGGTGAGAGGGTGATGGTTTTCGAGATCCAGCGGGACAGCAGGCCAGACACAAAGGCCGCAACGCCGATAATCGCCAGGCTTTTGAACGTCGCGCCCATCATAAATTTCAGGCTATTACCCGGGTCAAACAGCGAGAAGAAACACAGCACAATAAAGTAGGCGCTCGCCAGCCAGTGCCACACCAGTGCGAAGGCGCGGATAAACAGACTGAAGAAGGAGAGGGAACGGTCGGCCAGATGCAACAGGCTTTCGGTGATCGCCTTTTTATTGTGAAAGATAAGGTACAGCGACCAGACGGTAATACAGAGCATAATCAGCACGTTCGCCAGTGCGCCAAACTGCACGTTGACCTGGTTGGAGATGATTGGCACGGCCACCAGCAGGCCGTAGCCAATCAGGCCGCTGAGCACGCTTAACCGCACGGCCCAGTATTTCGCGCTCTCATCCTTAATATTAAAAGGGCGAAGTTCAGGCACGCGCGGACAAAAGATGACGCGCAGCACCGCTTTAAAAAATTCGATTAGCGCAAATGCATTGAGCAAGAGCGCCTGCTGGAAGGCAATGGTTTTGTTGCCCGTATTGAGGCGATCGGCCAGGACCTGACCGACAAATAGCGTCATTGCCAGCAGCAGTAAATCGATGATAAAGGCTCCGGCGACCATCGCCGGGAGGTGCAGCCAGCTGCTTTTATGCTGGTTTTTTTTCCGCCCCCAGATACCCATCTTGCGGTACAGCGGCCAGGCGCACAGGCGCACCAGCCAGTAAAAAATAAACACACCGGCGGCCAGCATTAAAAACTGCGTTACGGCAGTGGAAAAGGTCTGGGGATTAAAGGCCTTATGCGGAGAGCCAATCAGGTTACGGTAAAGCTGGGCAAAACGAGAGGAGAGGGCATCCCCATAGTGGCGGCTTACGTCGGTGACGTTTTCCAGCACTGTTTTTTGCTCCTCCACCTGGGGCGGTGTGATGGCCGGAACGGCCTCCTGGGATGGCGTGGCGGCGACTTTACGAAGCTCACCAATTAACTCTTGCCGGGCGGCGTCGTTTTCCAGCACATCGGCAAGGGCGCTGTAGGCAGCTTTTTTCTTTTCAACATCGGGCTCCGGTGGCGGCGTATTTTCCTTCGTCGCGGTGGTTCCGGTGGTGACGCCGGGGATCGCGACGGCGAACGATGGCGCACTAAACAGGCTAATCAACAGCAACAGGATCCACGGCACGGCGTCCTCCGGTGAAAATGTCGAACAAAATGATAAGTATAGAAGTCGAGGCGAGGAGGGGGATTTTTGGGAACAATCTGGCGTAAAAAAGCCGGGCAGGGCCCGGCTCGGTGTGACGCGAGGGATCAGGAGACGTGCTGGAGGAACTCCTGCAAACGCTGCCCTGGCGGGTTAGCAATAAGCTCTTGCGGGTTACCGTCCTGAGCAATACGGCCTTTATCAATAAAGATCAGGCGGGAGGCCACTTTCTCAGCAAAGCCGATTTCGTGAGTCACGATCACCATCGTCATCCCTTCTTCGGCCAGATCCTGCATGACTTTCAGCACCTCGTGGCGCAGCTCCGGGTCGAGCGCGGAAGTCGGCTCATCAAACAGCATCATCTTCGGTTTCACCGCCAGCGCGCGGGCAATCGCCACACGCTGCTGCTGGCCACCGGACAGCTCGGAAGGGTAATGATGGGCACGTTCGGCCAGGCCAACCTTTGCCAGCAGATCTTTTGCCTGCGCTTCCGCCGCCGCTTTGCTAGCCCCGCGCACGCGCAGCGGGCCAAACATCACGTTTTCCAGCGCCGTGAGGTGCGGGAACAGGTAGAACTGCTGGAACACCATACCCGCTTCCTGACGAATCAGACGCTCATCCACTTTCGGGTCATTGACCTTCAGACCGTCGACGATCAGATCGCCGCTGGTGATCTCTTCCAGCTTGTTGATGCAGCGCAGCAGGGTGGATTTACCGGAGCCGGACGGCCCGATAATCACCACCACTTCGCCCTGTTTAATGCTCAAATCGATATTGTGCAGCACCTGGGTTGGACCAAAGTGCTTGGAAACGTTTTTAAATTCAATCACAGGATTTTCATCCTTCTTTCAAGACGACGCAGAACGAAGCTCAGAACCAGAGTGATGATCAGATAGACAACGGCTACCGCACTCCAGATTTCCAGCGCGCGGAAGTTGCCCGCAATGATCTCCTGCCCCTGACGGGTCAGTTCAGCCACGCCGATAACAATGAACAGCGAGGTGTCTTTAATGCTGATAATCCACTGGTTACCCAGTGGTGGCAGCATACGGCGCAGCGCCAGCGGCAGAATCACGTGGCGGATCGTTTCGCGACGGGAAAGTCCCAGTGCCAGACCCGCTTCACTGAAACCTTTATGAATCGACAGCACCGCACCGCGGGTGATTTCCGCGATGTAAGCACCTGAGTTGATCATAATGGTGACGACGGCTGCGCTGAACGGGTCGATACGCAGGTCGTTGAAAGCCATTGGCAGGGCGAAGTAGATAAACATGACCTGCACGACAATCGGGGTGCCGCGGATCACTTCGATGAAAACCAGTGCGATGTGGTTTGCAATCCAGCCGCCGTAGGTGCGGGCGAAACCGGCGACAAGACCGATAATCAACCCGCCAACCAGACCCAGGACCGAAATCCACAGGGTCATTTTAGCGCCTTCAAGCAAGAGAGGAATGGCAGGCCAGATGGCGCTCCAGTCAAACTGCATGATGTATTCCTGTATACCGTGGTAAAAAACGTAAAACGTAGGCCCGGTAAGCGTGAGCGCCACCGGGCGTTACAAACCTGAATTCAGGTGAAATTATTTAGGCTCGGTACCGAACCATTTTTTGTAGATTTCGTTATAGGTGCCGTTCTCTTTCAGGGTTTTCAGCGCGCCGTTAACTTTCGTGCGCAGGTCGTCGCTGCCTTTCGGGAATGCAATACCGTACTGCTGTGCTTCCAGAGAATCGCCGACCGCTTTGAACTTGCCGTTGCCCGCGGTTTTGATGAAGTACAGGATGTTAGGCGTGTCGTGCAGAACGGCGTCAGCACGGTTGGTACCCAGTTCCATGTAGGCATTGTCGATATTCGGGAACTGACGCAGATCTTTGGTTTTGATATTCGCTTTCGCGTAATCAACGGAACCGGTGCCGCTCTTCACTGCCACCACTTTACCGTCCAAATCTTTTACGCTTTTTACGTCGTTATTGTCGGCTTTCACCATCACCAGCAGACCGCTTTTGTAGTAGCCGTCAGAGAAATCGATCGCTTTTTTACGCTCTTCGGTAATGGTGATACCCGCCAGTGCCAGGTCAACGTTTTTGGTCTGCAGCGCAGGGATGATGCCGCTGAAGTCCATCGGTTTCAGGGTATAGTCCAGTTTGAGTTCTTTTGCGACCGCAGCCCACAGATCCACGTCAAAACCAACGTATTTGTCACCCTGTTTGAATTCAAACGGAACGAACGCCGTGTCGGTCGCCACAACGAGTTTATCGGCAGCCTGAGAGGACACTGCAAAAGCCAGGGTAAGTGCAGCCAGTGAAACTTTTAATACAGACTTCATAGCATTTCCTTTTATAACCACGGGGCGATCCCCTGCGAGAACAACAGGCACCATGAAAAAATCGTGCCAACTTTACAAGCTGTTGTTTTACAAAGGGGATGATGTCACGCATTGCACAAAAAATGGAGCAATGATGTCGTGTTGCACCAGCGTGAGGCACCATTTTGGTGCGACTCATTTGGCGTATCTGACGAGGTGATATTTAGCGCAGATTCTGACGGAAAAACAATCTTCCGTTAACGGTTGTGTGAGGTGATTATTACATTTCGTTCACTTTTGCAGGTGTGCAGTGCAAAAGTGTGCACCATAAATGTGCAAAACCCCCGCCAGAGGCGAGGGTGTCATTGGTAATTCGTATGGCTTATTCGATGTTAGATTCGATAAACCACAGGAATTGATCCAGGTCGCGAGAGGCGGCAGTGAAGATATCAGCCGTGTCTTCGTCTTTCGCTTCGCCGATGGCTTTACGCACGTCGTTCGCGACGATTGCATAACGGTCCGCCAGCTCTTTCAGGTGATCCTGAACGGTATGAATATCCAGCGGATAGCTTTTCAGTGGTGTTTTGCTGTTAATCACCTGCGTGGTCCCCAGCGCCACACCGCCTAACTGAACGGCACGTTCGGCCATCGTATCGAGGTGGGTAACCAGTGCTGTGCGGAAGCCATCCAGCATTTCATGAACGGCAATAAAGTTTGCACCGCGCATATTCCAGTGGGCTTGTTTGGTGATCAGCGAAAGATCGATGAACTGGATCACCTGGCGATTCAGCAACTCAATGGTCGCCTTTTTGTCGCTATCCGATACATCGTTACGGGTATAAAGCAGATTAGACGCTTTCGTTTTCACCAGTTTAGCGGTACTCATAATCTCATATCCTCTTGATGTTTGTGTCCCAGGTAATTACGGAACTAAGTATAGCACCGGATTTTTTTCCTGCGGTTTGGCTCTGCCTATCGGTTTAATAGCAAGAAGGATGTTGAGTTTATATTATTCTGAAAATAAAGGATTTTTATGAAATTGATACAGATCAATCTTAATTCTGAACGTACGGTGCGTAGCCCTGTGGATTATTTCGTGAATATGACAATCCATGTAACGAAATATGATGGGCGTGGAAGGCGCCTATATTCTGCATGGCGTGAAAGCCATGCAGAATATAGAGCATTAATTGATGTCGACTTTCTTCACTTTGGGTTCAGGGCGCATGGTCAGCGTTGATCCCATAGAGGCCGCGATAATGGAGCACAGTGCCAGCGTCTGGGTGAACGTCAGCGTTTCTCCAAGGAAGACCATCCCCGAGATAGCCGCCAGCGCAGGCTCCATGCTCATTAACGTACCGAAAATGCGTGTCGGCAAACGCGTCAGGGCTATCATCTCCAGAGAATAGGGGAGTGCCGTAGAAAGAATAGCGACCGCCAGCCCCACGGGCAGAATGGACCATTGCCATATGGATTCGGTGGCTTGCGCCATACCGAGGGGGACAAAGATGATGGCGGCAATCAGCGAGCCCAGCGCAACCGTGGCCGGACCGTGCTCCTCCCCGGCGCGTTGGCCGGTGAGGATATAGACAGCCCAGCAGGCACCCGCGCCCAGTGCCAGCGCGGCACCCGTCAGATCAATCTGCGCGACGCTTTGACCCAGCGGCAGCAGGAACCAGAGCCCCAGCACGGCTAACACGACCCAGATGAAATCCACCGGACGACGTGAAGAGAAGAGGGCAACCGCCAGCGGCCCCGTAAATTCAAGCGCGACGGCAATCCCCAGCGGGATGGTCTGAATAGAGAGGTAGAACATGTAGTTCATCGCGCCCAGCGCCAGCCCGTAAAAAAGAAGCGGCAGTCGCTGCTCTTTTTTGAAACGCAGACGCCAGGGTTTAAAGATGACCACGAGGATCAGAGTCCCTAATGCAATACGCAGGGCCGTGACGCCCGGCGCTCCCACCAGAGGAAAGAGTGATTTTGCAAGCGACGCGCCACTCTGAATCGACAACATGGCGATCAGTATTACAGCGACCGGCATCCAGACCGATGACGTGCGGGATAACCCTGGCATCCTTTCTCCTGTCAATTTATGTCAAATAGGGTAAAAGCCGCAGTGTAATGGAAATATGCGCTCACGGTTGAGCTACTGTTGAAAAAAAACCAGGGAAAATCCGTAAAATAGATAAGCGTTGCTGGTTTTATCGCCTGTCAGATTAGGAATAATCTGGATGAATGTAACGGCAATGGCGCGCACTATAACTATTTTGCGGCGAAAATTTAACGTAATTTGAATGAGATAGCTGATCCTGGAAACGTTCTGTTACAGGAAAGACCTCGTTAGACATTACGAATCACAAAGAGTTTCGCAAAATTTTTTGATATATTTAAAACTTACGGACTTACTTGAACACATTTGAGGTGGTTATGAAAAAAATTGCATGTCTTTCAGCACTGGCCGCAGTTCTGGCTGTTTCCGCAGGTACTGCTGTAGCTGCTACTTCTACCGTTACCGGTGGTTACGCTCAGAGCGATATGCAGGGCGTGATGAACAAAACTAACGGTTTCAACCTGAAGTATCGTTACGAGCAAGACAACAACCCGCTGGGCGTGATCGGTTCTTTCACTTACACCGAGAAAGATCGCACTGAAAACGGCACCTATAACAAAGGTCAGTACTACGGTATCACCGCTGGTCCTGCTTACCGCCTGAACGACTGGGCTAGCATCTACGGTGTTGTAGGTGTTGGTTACGGTAAATTCCAGCAGACCGAAAACGAAGGTCTGAACCGCACTGCAAGCAACAGCGACTACGGCTTCTCCTATGGCGCGGGTCTGCAGTTCAACCCAATCGAAAACGTTGCTCTGGACTTCTCCTATGAGCAGAGCCGTATCCGCAACGTTGACGTTGGCACCTGGATCGCGGGCGTAGGTTACCGCTTCTAATCACTTCGGTGATTAAATAAAAAATCCGCCCACTGTGGCGGATTTTTTTTGTCTTTTTCCCTCTCCCCGTGGGCTGAGGGATCCCCTGTATTTTTTTTACCTGAAGCGATGAATGTTGCATCAGAAAAATTAATGACTTACAGCGATGTCCTGGTCCGGCGGCGATTGAGCCGCCCTGGCACGTTCACAGGTCATGTCCTCACAGAGTAGCAAGCAACATAAAGTGAACGGAATGACCACCAGACCCGTATGTTCCCCCTCACCCCTGCCCTCTCCCTCAAGGGAGAGGGGGTCGTCCGTGCAGGCATTATTTTGTGGGGAACCCTCAGCCCCGTGGGAGAGGGTCAGGGTGAAAACATTAGACCGCACGAGACGGCAGAAACTACTTGCTCTTTATATCAAAAATATCTGTACCCAAATGGTTATAGTCAACTTTCTGTAACTTGAAGTTGGTAACGTACACTGGGGGCGCTTTCTTGTTAGAGACAAACGGATAAGCATTTTTTATCTGCTCTGCTGCAATCCCCGTCCACTGCGAGAAGAACGACAGGAAATCATTTGCCGAACGACGCGCGGTGATGATGCGATGCTTTTTGTCGTCACTCGACAACACCATAAACGGTACCTGGAAGTTCTGCTGGAACTTGTCATCGTGTGCCAGATACTGCACCTGTTTACCGCGCTCTTTAAACGCCAGTCCGTGATCGGAGAAATAGACCATTGAGAAACTGTCACCCGTATTGCGCAGCTGGGCATAGAGCTTGCTGAGCAGATCGTCGGTTTGCGTCATGGTGTAGAGATAACACGATGTCTCTTTGGACTGCACAAACTCTGTGTACTTTCCGTTTGTACGATCGCACGCCTGAGGATGTGACCCCATCAGGTGCAGAACAATCAGCTGTGGCTGGGTGCGCTGAGTGGCAAAGACCTGTGCGGTCATTTTCAGCAATGCTTCATCTTTCGTGTTTTTGTCGGCTTCAAAATCACCGCTTTTCAGGAACTGAACCTCATCGGCACGCTTCGCAATACTGGCGATGGCGGTATCGTATTCGCCAATTTGCCCCTGGTTGGAGAACCACCATGTCTGGAAGCCCGCGCGGTTTGCCAGCGTGACAAAGTTATCCTGATACTGCGGTTTGCCGTCGACCACACGGTTCAGGGTCAGGCCGAGTGATTTCTGCGTCGAGCCGCTGGCCGCGACGTAATCGGTAAACAGGGTACCGTTGACCGAACTGGCAAACGGCGTGTTATCCCAGTGACCGCCAAAAGCACCGAGCGCATCGCGGCGCGCGCTTTCACCAATCACCACCACGTAGGTATGGTACTTAGGCTTCACGGCCAGCACGTTCCAGGTGTCTTTCATGGTGGAAAGCTCAGCCATACGCGCCTGCTCGTCGAGCACTTCCTTGTTGTTGACTACCACGTCCTTAACAAAGCGAAACACCGGGTAGCCGCTGTCTTTCAGCTTAAAGACGCCACCCCAGGCCAGGTTTTGCACCGGGGCGACAAAAAAGGTGCCTACGCAAAATACCAGGCACAGGCTCTCCATTTTTCCCCACGTTTTTTTCTCTTCGGCTTTGCGGCGTACCGCAATCACGCCCAGCGCAAAGATAAAGAGGCCGACCACGTAGCTGTACCACGGGAAGATCGTCAAGATCTCCGTCGACTCTTCCATATTGGTCGAGTGCAGCGCCAGCAGGGTATTGAAGTTTGGCGCGCCGTAAGCCTGGCCAAACGGGAAATACATCGCAGCAACCAGCGAACAGACCCCGACCAACGCTTTCTGCACGCGCGGCGCACTCCGCCACAGCACGTGGAGCACGCAGGTAAACGCCACGGCGTAGAGCAGGCTAAACGGGTAGCCAAGCGCAAAGTTAATCAGCAGCGATTGCAGAAAGTAGAATCCCGTCCACGGGCTTAAGGCCCGGCTGCGGGTAACAAGTGTTTCTTTCAGGGTTACGTTCATAGATCACTATCATGAAAACGCCATGTGCTCACCCTGGCGCCAAGGGTCAAAGCCTGCCTGACAGTGCGTGGAGAGGGAATAAGGGTCCGCTTCAGCGAGCCGCAAATAGTGCAGGGCTGCAAGAAGATAGTGCGAGCGTGAAATAAGGTCAACAGTTGCTAAACAGATGTTTTGCGAGGAAGACTGCAAATCCGTAAAAAAGATCGGGATTAAGGCGACCAGAAGCCAGTTTACAAGAGGTTTGTGACGGGAAAATGAAGCGGCGTACCGCGACGCCGCTTAATGAGAAGATTTGTCATCCTGCTGCGGTTTGTTGCTAAACATATCGCACAGCATGTTCAACAGCATTAAGCGCACTTTAAAGGGGGAGTGGGTAAACACGTTCATACACCTCTTGAATTCATTCATGTGACCTCCTGATTTCTGATCCCTTCGGTCCATGAAGGGTGACTGCATTACATACAGATATAGCACAGGCTATATTGTATAGCTATGGCTAATTCGTTAATTTTTTGTGCTTGTAGAGCTATGGTTTACAATGTGCGCTCCGTTACAGGACGCTGGAAGCGTCACCCCCATTGAGGAAACACAATGAACCGTCGCGCAGGTAAGCCAACTACAAAAAAAACGACGCAACTGGTGAATGTTGAAGAGCACGTAGAAGGGTTCCGTCAGGTGCGTGAGGCGCATCGCCGGGAGCTGATTGATGACTATGTGGAGCTGATCTCCGATTTGATTCGTGAGGTTGGCGAAGCACGTCAGGTTGATATGGCCGCGCGGCTGGGGGTTTCCCAGCCAACGGTAGCCAAAATGTTAAAACGTCTGGCGTCAGTGGGATTGATCGAGATGATCCCGTGGCGCGGCGTGTTTCTGACGGCAGAGGGTGAAAAGCTGGCGCAGGAGAGCCGTGAGCGTCATCAGATCGTGGAGAACTTTTTACTGGTGCTGGGCGTCAGCCCGGAAATTGCCCGCCGGGATGCGGAAGGGATGGAGCACCATGTCAGTGAAGAAACACTGGTGAAGTTCCGTGAATTTACACTCAAATATGGTTCTTCTGCTGAATGAACATCCCCGGCCTGCAAGCCCTGACGCGTGACCGTTTCTTTCATCTCTTACTGATTATTGGTGCAGGCTTAAGCCTCTTTGTCCCCTTTACCCCCCACGCCTGGCCTGCGGCCATTGACTGGCGCACGATTATTACCCTGAGCGGCTTAATGATGCTCACCAAAGGCGTAGAGCTAAGCGGCTACTTTGACGTTCTGGGACGCAAAATGGTGCGCCGTTTTGCCACCGAACGCCGTCTGTCTCTGTTCATGGTCTTTTCCGCAGCGGTACTGTCGACGTTTCTGACCAACGATGTCGCACTGTTTATCATCGTGCCGCTTACGCTCACGCTGCGTAAGCTCTGTGAAATTCCGGTCAGCCGTCTGATTATCTTTGAAGCGCTAGCCGTGAATGCTGGCTCGCTGTTAACGCCCATCGGGAACCCACAAAATATCCTGCTCTGGGGCCGTTCCGGCCTGTCGTTTGCCGCCTTTACCTGGCAGATGGCCCCGCTGGCGCTGGTGATGATGCTATCCCTGCTGGCGGTGTGCTGGTTTGCCTTTCCGGATAAAAAACTGCAGTACCACAGCGGGACGACGGGCCCGCAGTGGCAGCCCCGTCTGGTCTGGTGCTGTCTGGCGTTGTATATCGTCTTTTTGGTCGCGCTGGAGATGAAGGTTGAACTGGCGGGCGTGCTGCTGGTTGCCGCCGGGTTTTTAGTGCTGGCGCGGCGGGTGCTGGTGAGCGTCGACTGGACGCTGCTGCTGGTCTTTATGGCGATGTTTATCGATGTCTATCTGCTCATCCAGCTTCCTGCACTGCAAAACGTGCTTCACGGCGTCAGCGGTCTGTCGCAGCCGGGACTGTGGCTGACGGCGATTGGCCTGTCGCAGTTTATCAGCAACGTGCCGTCGACCATTCTGCTGCTCAACTATGTTCCGCCTGACACCCTTCTGGCGTGGGCGGTAAATATCGGCGGGTTTGGGCTATTGCCCGGTTCACTTGCCAACCTGATTGCCCTGCGCATGGCCAACGACCGCCGTATCTGGTGGCGCTTCCATTTATGGTCGGTCCCGATGCTGTTGTGGGCCGCCACGATCGGTTTCGGACTATTCCTTCTCATATAGTGCGCTATTTGTCAGTTTATCCTGGCAAATGTATAGCAACGTCCTAGCTTTAGTGAACGGCATAGTGTGATGCCGCTCACTGACTGGAACGTTGCTGACCTATGGCTGAAGATCAAAACCCGCCTGCTGACGAGCAGGAAAACAACAATAATGCGCGCAAGCGCCCGGGCAAAAAACCGTTAATTATCCTCGGCATTGTCGTGGTGGTGATGGTGATTGTGGCGCTGGTCTGGTGGTTTTTAACCCGTAACGAAGAGACGACCGACGACGCCTTTACCGACGGTGACGTGGTGACCATTGCCCCCAAAACGGCGGGATACGTCACCGAGCTTCGCGTGCGCGATAACCAGCGCGTGAAGAAAGGGGATCTGCTGGTGGTTATCGATCCTCGCGATACCACGGCCCAGCGCGATCAGGCTCAGGCCCAGCTTGGACTGGCGCTTGCTCAGCTCCATCAGGCGCAGGCACAGCTGGCGCTTTCAAAAGTCCAGTATCCCGCCCAGCGTGACGAAGCCAAAGCGCAGGTGCTGAAAGCGCAGGCCGATATGGCGAACGCCCAGGCGGAGTACCGCCGTCAGCGCGGCGTTGACCCGCGTGCGACCACCCAGCAAAGTATCGATTCTGCGAATGCCCAACTGCGCAGTGCACAGGCTGGACTGGCCAGCGCCCAGGCGCAGCTGGAAGTGGCGGAGCAGGTACAGCTGCAGATCCGTCAGCAGGAGACCAACGTTGAAGCTCGCGAACGTCAGGTCGATCAGGCTAAAGCGCAGCTGGAAACCGCGAACCTGAACCTCTCTTACACCGAAGTCCGCGCCCCGTTCGACGGCTTCGTCACCAAACGCAACGTACAGCCCGGCACGCTGGTGCAGGCGGGTACGGCGCTGTTTTCTCTGGTCTCACCGAACGTGTGGGTGGTGGCGAACTTCAAAGAGTCGCAGCTGGAGCGCATGAGGCCCGGCGACAAGGTCAGCGTTTCCGTCGATGCATGGCCGGATATGGAACTTGAAGGCCACATTGACAGCATCCAGCAGGGCAGCGGTTCGCGCTTCTCCGCGTTCCCGTCGGAAAACGCCACCGGTAACTTTGTGAAGATTGTTCAGCGCGTGCCGGTGAAAATCGTGATTGATAAAGGGCTGGATCCGAACAAGCCACTGCCGCTGGGGCTGTCCGTTGAGCCGAAGGTGACGGTGGAATGACGGACCACAGCCACGATAGCTGGAAGCCCGCCAGCAACCCGTGGGCGGTGGCCATTGTCGTCACCCTCGCGGTGTTTATGGAAATTCTGGATACCACCATCGTTAACGTGGCGCTGCCGCACGTGGCGGGTTCGCTCTCGGCCAGCTATGACGAATCCACCTGGGTGTTAACCAGCTACCTGGTGGCGAACGGCATCGTGCTGCCCATCTCTGCCTTCCTCAGCCGCCTGTTTGGTCGCAAGCAGTTCTTCTTAATCTGCATCGTGATGTTCACCATCTGCTCGTTTCTGTGCGGCATCGCCACCGAGCTGTGGCAGATCATCCTGTTCCGCGTGATGCAGGGCTTCTTTGGCGGCGGGCTGCAGCCCACGCAGCAGTCCGTGCTGCTCGACTACTTCAAACCGGAGGACAGGGGCAAGGCCTTTGGTCTGTCGTCCATTGCCATCATCGTTGCGCCGGTGCTTGGCCCGACGCTGGGCGGCTGGATCACCGATAACTACTCCTGGCGCTGGGTGTTCTTTATCAACATTCCGGTGGGGATTGTGACGGTGCTGGCGATCTACCAGCTGCTGGAAGATCCGCCGTGGGAGAGCAAATCAAAAGGGAAGCTGACCGTCGACTGGACGGGGATCGGCCTGATCGCTCTCGGCCTGGGCTGCCTGCAGGTGATGCTCGACCGGGGCGAGGATGATGACTGGTTCTACTCGAACTTTATCCGCACCTTCGCGGTGCTGACGCTTATCGGCATTATCGGTGCTATTTACTGGCTGCTGTATGCCAAAAAGCCGGTGGTGGATCTGCACTGCATGAAGGACCGCAACTTCGCGACGTCCAGCCTGCTGATGGCGGGGATGGCGATGATCCTCTACGGCAGCTCGGTGGTGATCCCGCAGCTGGCCCAGCAGGATCTGGGCTATACCGCCACCTGGTCCGGGCTGGTGCTGTCGCCCGGCGCGGTGTTGATTGTGTTAACCATCCCGCTGGTGCTGAAGCTGATGCCGGTGGTGCAGACGCGCTGGATCATCGCTTTTGGCTTTTCCTGCCTGGCGGTGTCGTTCTTCTGGTCGCGCACGCTGACGCCGGATATCGATTTCGAAACGCTGGTGCTGTTCCGCAGCGCGCAGTCGATAGGGCTGGGGTTCCTGTTTGTGCCGCTGACCACCATTGCCTTTATCTCGATACCGAGGCGGCTCAACGCCGACGCGGCGGCGCTGTTTACCATGTTCCGCAACGTGGCCGGTTCGATTGGGATTTCGCTCTCGACGGCAGCGATCACCGAACGCGCGCAGGCGCACAGCGCCCATCTGGCGTACCACGCCTCGCCGTTTAACGAACAGTTCCAGCTGGCGATTCGCGAAAGCGCGCAGGCGATTCAAAACTTCACCACCCAGGTGGGCGACCCTACGGGAATTGCCACCGGGCGCATGTACCAGACCATGATCGAGCAGTCGCGCTTTTTGGCCTACATCGACGTTTTCACCCTCCTGAGCGCGGTGGCCTTTTTACTGATTCCGTTTTGTTTGTTGCTCTCGCCGGTTAAGAGCGAGGGGAGTGCAGGAGCACATTGATGATACACAGACGTTTACACCCTCTGATGATAATGATGCTGCTGGTGGGCTGTGCCGTCGGGCCGGACTATCAGCCGCCCGCGCCGCCTGCCGTTACGCACTGGAACGACAAGGGCGACAGCGGGGTGAAATCGCAAACCACTTCCGTCGCGACCAACCCGCGCTGGTGGAAGACCTTCGGCTCGGCGCAGCTCGACAGTCTGGTTGAACGCGCCATCGCGGGAAACCTGACGCTGCAGCAAACGGTGCTGCGCATTGCCGGGGCGCGTGAACAGATTAATCAGGCGGGCGGCGCGTTTTATCCATCGGTCAACGGTAATCTGCAGGCGACGCGCCAGCAGCTCGGATTGGAAGGCGAGCTGAAATCCCACGGCGTGTACGACCAGTTGGATAACGTCGATCCTGAACTCAGAGGCGCGCTGGGGCCGCTGACGCAGCCGATCAATCTCTACCAGGGCAGCTTCGACGCCCAGTGGGAAATCGACCTGTGGGGCAAGGTGCGGCGTCAGGTGGAGGCGGCGGAGGCGCAGCAAAAAGCCGCTATCGAGCAGCGTAACGACGCGCTCGTGTCGCTGGAAGCCGAAGTGGCGCGGGCGTGGCTCCAGCTGCGCGGGGCGCAGAGCATTATCGCCACGCTGAACACCCAGATTGAGAGCGCGCAGCAGACGCTGGATCTGACCGAAAGCCGCCAGCGCGGCGGGCTGTCTCCGCAGATGGATGTGGAAAACGCCCGGGCGCAGTTAGGCAACCTTGAAGCGCAGCTTCCGCAATATCAGGCGCAGGAGCGGCAGGCGATGAACGGCCTGGCGATCCTGCTCGGCAAGCCGCCGGGGGCGCTGGATGCGGAATTGCAAAGCGTGCAGCCGATGCCTGCCCTGCCGGATATTGTGCAAACGGGCATTCCGTCGACGCTGGCGCGACGCCGTCCGGACGTGCGCGAAGCGGAGGCGAACCTCCACGCCGCGACGGCGCAAATCGGCGTCTCGGTGGCGGAGCTGTTCCCGAGCTTTACGCTCTCCGGCCAGTTTGGCCTGCGCAACAGCGAAACTAACTGGCTGACCGACTGGAGCAGCCACTTCTACAGCTTTGGCCCGCAGGTCTCCATTCCCATCTTCCAGGGCGGTCGGCTGGTTTCCAGCGTCAAGGTGGCGCGCGCGCAGCAGGGGGCGGCGGTGCTGGACTATCGCCAGACGGTGCTGACCGCGCTCGGGGATGTGGAAAACGCGCTGGTGAGCTATCGCACCGACCAGCAGCGCGAAGCGGGTCTGGCGAAAACTATCGACGCGCTGCAAAACGCGTTCGACCTGGCAAGCGACAGCTACCGGCAGGGGATCGCCAGCTTTATCGACGTGCTGGACGCCCAGCGGCAGCTGGCGCAGGCCCAGCAGCAGCGCGCGCAGGCGCAGGTGCAAAGCGCCCTCGACCTGGTGGCGCTCTACAAGGCGCTCGGCGGCGGCTGGGAGCCGTATCAGCAGGTGCAATTACCGGACTACAACGTCTTTGGCGATGCCCCGCGCGGATAGATTCAGAGGATTGGGCAAGAAACGGACAGGAACGCCACATTCGCGATGGTTGAGGGGCGGGTATAACTATCGGGTACCCAATCGACATGCGAGGAATAACTTATGCGTTATCAAAAACTGGGCAACACCGGACTGTTTGTTTCTGAACTGTGCCTCGGCACCATGACCTTCGGCGGTGAAGACGGCATGTGGGGCAAGATTGGTCAGCTTAAGCAAAACGAAGCCGAGCAGCTGGTGGGCCGCGCGCTGGACGCGGGCATCAACTTTATCGATACCGCCGACGTCTATTCGGAAGGGCGCTCGGAGGCGATCCTCGGGCAGGCGCTGAAAAACCTCAACGTCCCGCGCGAAAATGTGGTGGTTGCCACCAAGGTGTTCGGCGAAACGGGCAGCGCCGGTGTGAACTCGCGCGGCAGCTCGCGCTATCACATCATCAGCAGCGTGAAGGAGAGCCTGCGCCGCCTGCAGCTCGATCATATCGATCTCTACCAGCTTCACGGCTTTGACCCGGCAACACCCGTTGAAGAGACGCTCTACGCGCTGGATAACCTGGTGCAGCACGGCCACGTGCGCTACATCGGCGTTTCTAACTGGGCGGCGTGGCAGATAGCCAAAGCGTTGGGTATTTCCGAGCGGCTGGGGCTGGTGCGTTTTGCGTCATTGCAGGCGTATTACACCATCGCCGGGCGCGATCTGGAGCGTGAACTGGTGCCGATGATGCAGAGCGAAGGCGTTGGGCTGATGGTCTGGAGCCCGCTGGCGGGCGGCCTGCTGAGCGGAAAATATGGCCGCGACGGGACGAGCGAAACCGGTGGCCGCCGTCTGGCGTTCGACTTCCCGCCGGTAGATAAAGATCGCGCCTTCGACTGCGTGGACGTGATGCGCGTGATTGCCGAGAGCAAGGGCGTCTCCGTCGCGCAAATCGCGCTGGCCTGGCTGCTGCATCAAAAGGCCGTGACCAGCGTGATTATCGGTGCCAAACGCGTCGATCAGCTGGATGACAATATTGCCGCGACCGGGATCCGCTTAAGCGAAGACGAGCTTAAACAGCTGGATGCCGTCAGCGCACTGCCGCGGGAATATCCCGGCTGGATGCTGGAGCGGCAGGGGGAATATCGTCGCAACCAGCTTGCGCAACAGTAACCTTCCTTTCCCGTGGTAGCGCATAGCGATTTACCGGATAGCGGGTTTTGCTAGTTTACCGCCCCTGAGCCTGAAGGCCAGGGGCATCTCTTCGGGGGGGCTGGCTCACCTGTATGGCAGCCGGACAGCAGAAAGAGGCTGGCCAGTACTGCGGTGAATCTCCTTTTCATTGTTTTCCTCACCATTGCCCGTATGGGTAGGTTTTGCCTTTGATAAACTCCACCGTATCTTCTGTATATCTGTAACCATGCGAAAACTGTGTTACTCCCTTACAGGCATCCAGTCTGTCACCGGACAGCGTGGTGAGCCGCTGCGGCTCTACCGGCAGGTTCCCACCAATCCCGCTGTTCTGCAGCCAGACTCGCACTTTACCTTCCGGGGCCAGGCCAATCAGCAGCGTGTCGTACCACGTGGTGCCGTATGAGTCCTTTCCGGTCGGGGTCAGCATTCTGGTCCTGAGCGAGGCCGGAAAGACTATCCGGGTCTCATAGGTTTTTTTGTCGATGACCGAATCCCAGCAGAACAACATCATCACGGGCGGGTGACGCGCCTGATTAAACTGGGCATTCCGTCGCACCCGGTTACTCCATGTTCCCACGGTAACGGCACTGTCCTGCACGGAGTCCAGCGTCCGGAAGGTATACACCACCCCCTTCTCATCAATCACCAGCGCCTGCGTGACCTCGGCATACAGTGCTTTCGGGGTGAAGAAAGCGAAGTCCCATTTCCCGTAAGGCATCCCGCCCGTCTCTTCGGGGGTGGCTGGCTTACCTGTATGGCAACCGGACAGCAGAAAGAGGCAGGTCAGTACTGCGGTGAATCTCCTTTTCATTGTTTTCCTCACCATTGCCCGTACGGGTAGGTTTTGCCTTTGATGAACTCCACCGTATCTTCTGTATATCTGTAACCATGCGAAAACTGTGTTACTCCCTTACAGGCATCCAGTCTGTCACCGGACAACGTGGTGAGCCGCTGTGGCTCTACCGGCAGGTTCCCGCCAATCCCGCTGTTCTGCAGCCAGACTCGCACTTTTCCTTCCGGGGCCAGGCCAATCAGCAGCGTGTCGTACCACGTGGTGCCGTATGAGTCCTTTCCGGTCGGGGTCAGCATTCTGGTCCTGAGCGACGCCGGAAAAACTATCCGGGTCTCATAGGTCTTTTTGTCGATGACCGAATCCCAGCAGAACAGCATCATCACGGGCGGGTGACGCGCCTTGTTAAACTGGGCATGTCGCCGCACCTCGTTATTCCATGCCCCCACTGTGATAGCACTTGGCTGCACTGCATCCAGCGTCCGGAAGGTATACACCACCCCCTTCTCATCAATCACCAGCGCCTGCGTGACCTCGGCATACAGCGCTTTCGGGGTGAAGAAAGCGAAGTCCCATTTCCCGTAAGGCATTCCGCCCGTCTCTTCGGGTGTAGTGGGCGCTACTGCCTTGCATCCCGTAAGGGCTGTTAAAATTAAGAAAAGGCCTAACCCACGTTGTTTCAAAATGATTCTCCATCCATGTTATAGCGTGTACGCCGCCAGTCTTCATCGGGGCGATTAACAAAGCTGATAAGTTCAACCAGTGCGGCACCGCCCTGAATATCACCGCGGGTATTTCTCACCACAGGGTTCCAGTTTGCAGAGCAGTGGATATATGAACGAGCCAGAATATTCATTTCCTGCGGCGTAAAAGCAGGTGGCACTTTGCCATCACGTACCGCTTTTCCCATCTGCAGGGACTTGTCACAGAAGTGACTTAAATCTTCCGGGATAACGAGAGCATCATTATCCTGAACAGATTTAAAATTCACTCCCGCCTCTTTAGCCGCCTCAATCATCACCCGCAGTACCACCTTTGCCCAGTCGTTGCGAATTAACCGGTCTCGCAGCGTCAGCGCCGAAAAACTGCGTTTCTGAAACTGCCCGTAGCGATCCGGCGGCAGCCGGTCGTCATACCAGGTTTCGGCCATAATGCGACTGGTCCGCAGAACGGGAGCGAGACAGGGAAAGGTATCCAGCTGCGGGAGTTGCTGTAGCAGCCGCTTATAGCTGCGCGTCTGGCTTCCCGGCTGGCTGAGGGGGACCGTTTCCGTGGCGGGGCGGGTCAGGAACAGGTTTTCCCGCACCTGCGGCAGATAGCCGCCGCCAGTGTCAGAATGCGCGCCAGGCAGAGCCAGTTCGGGCCATACGGGCCGGACGCTGTTCAGGGCAAAGTTGAACCGGCACTCATTTCCCGCCGTGATGTGGAAGACCTTCTCCGCGATGCCGGGAGGCAGGGTGATGTTCACCTCGCCGGTACTGGCTGAGTGGGGATTCATGCCATTCACCGGACTGCCGATGGCCGCAACGGTGTCAAATATGCCAATAAATCGGGTCTTTCCGGCCGGCGGCCCCTGAAGGGCGACGCCGTTCAGTCCCTGACGAATGGCGGCGATAATCGCACTGTCCTGCGCCAGGACGCGGTTGGCGAAATGACGTGCCGCTGCGGCACCGCGGCTGAACCCGAAAATATCGAACCGGATTAATTTAACAATTAATAGTTGTTTATTAAGAAGGCTCTTTAAATTTCGAAGAGTCTGCTCAATTTTAGATATCAGACCCGCTACCGCTTTATCCGTTTTGGCAACGACGCCTGTATCCGCAATTCCCAGCGACTGGCCAATCAGGCTGTCGGGTTTGCCCGCTTCGGTGCCGATACCGTCGATATACAGTGACGCCTGAACCTCAGTGCTGTCGGGTAACAGATCGGTCTGATACAACGTGTGCAGCCAGTGCACGTTGGTGTAATACCCGATGTAGCTGCCTGCGCCGGTGCCGGACACCCCAAACTCCTCGCGAGCACACCGGGCCATAATGACCTCGGCTTCCACGCTGGTGTAGTCGAAGTGCCTGGCCGTACAGGCTTTAATCATGTTCTCCGTGTTAACGGCATTATTCCCCGTACCGTCAAAAAACAGGCCGACGGTCAGCGTCACGTCTTGCGGCGTGGGGGAGTCTGACTCAGATGGCGGGGAAAGCGGTGAGGAAAGGGGCGGAGTAGAGGATGGCGGGGATGAGGTACGCAGTTCTTCTGTCTGCCTGCTGAATGACGGCTGCCCCGTGGGTCGTACGGTGCTCTGGGTTATCGCACCAGCATCAGACAAAGGGACGATAATGCGATTGCTTCCTGCCGGACAGCCACATTTGACCTCAGAGTCATGAATGGCAGCCCAGGCTCCGTCAATGATGAAATCCGGCGTGCCGGTGACAACGGTGCCGGGAATTTTACAGAGGGGGCAGGGTGTTGTTTTATCCCCCACGCGAACCATGCCTCTGCCGGTGTCCTGATTAGCAGGAAGGGAGCTGATACAGCGGGCGCCGGTGGTGGTTTTATCCCCGTCAAGGGCGAGTCCGAGTGCATCAATACTGACAAAGTGGGGCATTTCATATCCGTATGAAAAGTGTGTTTAGTGCGCGAACTATACGCCCGGTCTGCAGGTAGAAAAATATGCTTAGTATCAAAATAGTCACATCTGGAGAGAATTAGGATTTAAGCCCGGTCTGGAGAGAGGTTTGCTCATTTTTTAATAGACCAACTTGTCCTTTACTCGGTTTTTTTCCCCGCATTGCTCACAAAAAACGATCCTCCTCTTTGATCCAAATTTAATCTTCGCCTATATGACTAGTCATGAAATTTTAAATGACTAGTCATATAGGGGGAGACCATGAACAATTCACTGCCGGCCAACTTTTTATGGGGCAACTCGGTATCCAGCATGCAGACGGAAGGGGCCTGGAACGAAGGCGGGAAGGGCATGTCGGTCTACGACATTCGCGAAGCCGGAGAAAATATCTCCGACTGGAAAGTCGCCACCGACTCCTACCACCGCTACCGGGAAGATTTCGACCTGATGCAGGATCTGGGCATGAACTGCTACCGCTTCCAGATCTCCTGGAGCCGCGTCTGCCCACAGGGTGACGGCGATTTTAACGACGAAGGTATCGCATTTTACGACCGTTTTATCGACGATCTGATCGCTCGAGGCATTGAGCCGATGGTTTGTCTCTACCACTTCGATATGCCGCTGGCGCTGGCGCAGGAGTACAACGGCTTCAATGACCGCCGCGTAATGGACGCCTTTATCCGCTACGGCAAAAAGATGATCGACTGCTTTGGCGATCGCGTGAAGTACTGGCTGACCTTCAACGAGCAGAACATCTTCCATATGCCGATAGCCTTCCGCATTTCAGGGTATATGAAAGGGGAGGAAACCCTGCGCGAGCTGTACGAATTACAGCATCACACCATGGTGGCGCACATGGCGCTGACCGAGTATCTGCACCAGACGAAACCGGGCCAGCTGATGGGCGGCATGCTGGCACACCAGCTTATCTACCCGGCCACCTGCAAACCGCGCGATATCTTCTGCGCTCAGCAGTATGACGAGTTCCTCAACCAGAACCTGCTGCGCGTCTTTGCCGGGCAGGGCTACAGCCCGGCGGTGATGGCGGTGGTGGAGCAGGAAGGCTTTGGCGATATCTACCGCGCTGAAGATCTCGCGCTGTTCGCCCGCACGAAGAACGACTTTATGGCCTTCAGCTACTACGCCAGCAAAACGCTGGACAGCGATGCGATCCCGGAAGGCACGCCGGTGAACGATTACCTGCTGCACGGCGAGAAAAATAACCCGTACCTGAAGGCCACCGAGTGGAACTGGCAGATCGATCCGCTGGGCTTTCGCACCATCATCACCCGCTACGCCAACGACTGGCGGATGCCGGTCTTCCCGATTGAAAACGGCATTGGCGTGATTGAATCCTGGGACGGCGTGAACCCGATTGAAGACACCTACCGCATCGACTACCACCGGGCGCATATCGAGGCCATGAAGGAGGCGATATTCGAGGACGGGGCGGAAGTCATTGGCTACCTTGGCTGGGGATTAATCGACATTCTCAGCTCCCAGGGCGACATGCGTAAGCGCTACGGCGTAGTCTATGTCAACCGTGAAAACCACGACCTGAAAGACCTGAAGCGCGTGCCGAAGAAGA
Organism: Enterobacter mori; assembly: GCF_025244905.1. Classification (NCBI taxonomy): domain Bacteria; kingdom Pseudomonadati; phylum Pseudomonadota; class Gammaproteobacteria; order Enterobacterales; family Enterobacteriaceae; genus Enterobacter; species Enterobacter mori. The sequence goes on from NZ_CP104285.1 coordinate 1,432,885, forward strand.
GCTATGCGTGGTTAAAACAGGTTATTCATACCAACGGACGCGAGATGTAAGCCGTACGCTGCCGGGCCGTTTTTGTGACTGATTGATGGGAACTATCCGCTATGTCTGAAACAAAAATAACACCGCACATGCAGTCCTTTGTCGATAAATTTGTCGAGTTCTCGGCGCGCCTGGCAAACCAGGTGCACCTGCGCTCCCTGCGCGACGCCTTCGCCACGGTGATGCCGATTTTCATCCTCGCCGGTCTGGCGGTGCTGGTGAACAACGTGGTGTTTCCGTGGATTTTTCACGGCGATACGCTCGCGCAGTTTAAGGTATGGGGCGAGGCGATAATCAACGGCACGCTGAACATCGCCGCGCTGCTGCTGGCCCCGATGATTGCCTGGTCGCTGGCGCGCAACAAAGATTTCGACAATCCGGTCTCGGCAGTGGTTATCGCCGTCAGCAGCTTCATCATCATGATGCCGATGCGCTTGCAGATTACGCCTGTCGGCAGCGACGCCGCGGTGAACGTCACCCAGGTACTGACGTTTGCCAATATTGGCTCAACCGGGATTTTCGCCGGGGTGCTGATTGGGCTGCTTTCAACGGAAGTGTTTATCGCCATCTCGCGGCTTAAGGCGCTACACATTTCGCTGGGGGAGAACGTACCGCCAGCGGTGAGCAAATCCTTCACCGCGCTGATCCCGACCATCCTCACGCTCTCCCTGTTCGCAGTGCTGGCGGCCATACTGGCAAACGTGCTGCATACGGACCTGATCCATCTTATTACGACCTTTATCCAGCAGCCCCTGCGGCTGATCAACACCAGCCTGCCCGGGACGATTTTCATTTACAGCTTCGGTAACTTCCTGTTCACGCTGGGTATTCATCAGTCTGTCGTCAACAGCGTGGTGCTGGAGCCGTTCCTGCTGATCAACACCAACGAGAACATGCTGGCCTTCGCTAACGGCCAGCCCATTCCGCACATCATCAATAACATCTTCGTGCCGACGTTCGGCATGGTGGGCGGAACGGGTAGCACGATCTCGCTGCTGATCGCCATCTTTATCTTCTCCCGACAAAAATCGGCGAAGCAGGTGGCGCGTCTGTCGCTGGCGCCCGGCCTGTTCAACATCAACGAGCCGGTGATCTTCGGCCTGCCGATTGTCTTTAACCTGCCGCTGATGATCCCGTTTGTGCTGCTGCCCGCCATCGGCATTTACTTCGCCTGGCTCTGTACCACGTTGGGGTTAATGTCGCGCTGCGTGGTGATGATCCCGTGGACCACGCCGCCAATTCTCAGCGCCTGGCTGGCGACGGCGGGGGACTGGCGGGCGGTGGTGGTGCAGTTGGCAATCATTGTATTTGGTGTATTCTTCTACCTGCCTTTCCTCAAGATTGCCGAGCGAGTGGCGTTGAAAAACAGCGGGATAGAAAACTAACTGAAAGGAAGGACGATGGCGGCGAAGTACATCACCATAGCGCGGGAAATTAAGAAACGCATTATCAGCCAGCAGTACGCCGCCAATGAACCGCTGCCGGACCAGTTTGCGCTGGCGGCGGAATTCAGCACCAGCCGGATGACCATTCAGCAGGCCATGCGCCAGCTAATTGTTGAAGGGCTGGTCTATACCCGTCAGGGGCAGGGAACGTTCATCCGCAAGAACTTCCTCCAGCTCTCGCAATGGGATCTCTCCGGCAGCGACTACTTTGGCGCAACCAAAACCTGGGAACATCTGGGGACGGTGACCAGCCAGGTCGTGCACTTCGAACTGCGCTTCCCGAACGAGAAAGAGCAGGCGTCGCTGATGATTAACGCCGATGCGCCGATCTATGACTTTATTCGTCTGCGTTTGCTGAACGGTGAGCCGATGTCGCTGGATTCCACCGTAATGCCGCTGAATCTGGTACCGGGCCTGACGAAAAACCATCTTGAAGGTTCGGTGTTCCAGTACGTGCAGGAGACGCTGGGGCTGAAAATAATGGGCTCGTATCGCGTCGTGCGCGCGTTGAAGCCAAATGCGCTTGATATGCAGCACTTAATCTGTGAACAGACGGACCCGGTGCTGGAGGTGGAGCAGGTGATTTATCTTGAAGATGGCACGCCGCTCGAATACGCCCACTGCCACTATCGCTACGACCACGGCGGGATTGTCATCGTGAACAACGGATAAAAAAAAGCGGGCAACGAGGCCCGCTTTTTTTATTCGCTTAACTATTAGTTCAGACGCACTGGCATACCAGAACGGTTCTGGATCGCCTGGTCAACCACGGTCGTTTCCACGTCAGCCTGAGAGGTCACGGACTGCACCGCGCTGGTCAGGTTGATTGGCACGATTTCGTTGTTGTTGATCTGATCTTCGCTGGTGGACAGCGGGTTGTGAACCTCAATGTAACGGCTGCCGTCTGGCTCAGAGGTCGCTTTCACCGGTTCGTTGATGAACTGCACGCGGGTACCGACCGGTACGTTTTCGAACAGGAACTTAATGTCGTCGTTACGCAGACGCACACAGCCGTGACTTACGCGCAGGCCGATGCCGAAGTTGGCGTTGGTACCGTGGATGGCATACAGGCGGCCAATGTACAGCGCGTAAAGACCCATTGGGTTATCCGGGCCTGCTGGCACAACGGCTGGCAGCGGTTCGCCCGCAGCAATGTACTCAGCGTGCATTTTCGCCGTCGGGGTCCAGGTTGGGCCCGCTTTCTTACGCTCAACTTTGGTGGTCCAGTTCAGCGGAGTATCTTTACCCAGCTGGCCGATACCGATTGGCAGCACGATAACGGTGTTAGTGCCTTTCGGGTAGTAATACAGACGCATTTCGGCGCTGTTGATTACGATACCTTCATGAACAGTATCCGGCAGGATCAGCTGCTGAGGGATGTTCAGCACGGTACCTGCTTTTGGCAGATACGGGTCAACGCCCGGGTTTGCTTCCAGCATGTTAGACAGACCGAGCTGGTATTCAGCGGCAAAATATTCCAGCGGCTGAGCGTTGCCTTCCGGCACAATCACCACCTGGTTTTGCCCAACCAGACGGCTACCGTCTGTCGGCAGGGGATACGTCACCGCAGAAGCGGTCTTGCAAAAACCTACTACGGCTAACGCTGCCGCAAAAAGCGTTGTCAATTTCATGTTCATGTTGTGCGAGGTATCTAAGCCATTCAGGCGATGAGTTGATAAGTCTGAATCTGTGATGGGAGCGCATTATATGTGCATTCCCGCTAACAGGGAATTCAGATGTGTACGAAATCACATTTTTTTCGATTTTGTTAAAGTTTAGTGGATTGCCGCAACACGGGATCTCAATTCGGAATTGTGGCATAATGCCGTGTTTATCACACTTTTCGCAGGAATCTCCCCGTGTTAGTTACCAGCAACGTCACTATGCAGTTTGGCAGTAAGCCGCTGTTCGAAAACATTTCCGTCAAATTTGGCGGCGGCAACCGTTACGGCCTGATTGGTGCCAACGGTAGCGGAAAATCCACCTTTATGAAAATCCTCGGCGGTGACCTGGAGCCGACGCTCGGCAACGTGTCGCTCGACCCTAACGAGCGTATCGGTAAGCTGCGCCAGGATCAGTTCGCCTTCGAAGAGTTCACCGTGCTCGACACCGTGATCATGGGGCACGCGGAGCTGTGGGAAGTGAAGCAGGAGCGCGATCGCATCTACGCGCTGGCCGAAATGAGCGAAGAAGACGGCTATAAAGTGGCCGATCTGGAAACGCAGTACGGCGAGATGGACGGTTACTCTGCGGAAGCGCGCGCGGGCGAGCTGTTGCTGGGCGTAGGCATTCCGGTTGAACAGCATTACGGCCCGATGAGCGAAGTTGCGCCAGGCTGGAAGCTGCGTGTGCTGCTGGCACAGGCGCTGTTCTCTAACCCGGATATCCTGCTGCTCGACGAACCGACGAACAACCTGGACATCGACACCATCCGCTGGCTGGAGCAGACGCTGAACGACCGCGACAGCACCATGATCATCATCTCGCACGACCGTCACTTCCTGAACATGGTTTGTACCCACATGGCGGATCTGGATTACGGCGAGCTGCGCGTTTACCCGGGCAACTACGACGAATACATGACGGCGGCCACCCAGGCGCGTGAACGTCTGCTGGCGGATAACGCCAAGAAGAAAGCGCAGATCGCTGACCTGCAGTCCTTCGTCAGCCGCTTTAGCGCCAACGCCTCTAAGTCGCGTCAGGCGACCTCGCGTGCTCGTCAGATTGACAAAATCAAGCTGGACGAAGTCAAAGCCTCCAGCCGTCAGAACCCGTTCATCCGCTTCGAGCAGGACAAGAAACTGTTCCGTAACGCGCTGGAAGTGGAAGCCCTGGCAAAAGGTTTTGAGAACGGCCCGCTGTTTAAAAAATTCAACCTGCTGCTGGAAGTGGGCGAGAAGATTGCCATCCTCGGCGCGAACGGCGTGGGTAAATCCACCATGCTGAAAACCCTGGTGGGCGAACTGCAGCCGGACAACGGCACCGTGAAGTGGTCTGAAAACGCGCAGATTGGCTACTACGCGCAGGACCATGAATACGAGTTCGAAAACGACCTCACCGTCTTCGACTGGATGAGCCAGTGGAAGCAGGAAGGCGACGACGAACAGGCGGTGCGCAGCATTCTGGGTCGTCTGCTGTTCAGCCAGGACGACATCAAAAAGCCTGCTAAAGTGCTCTCCGGTGGTGAGAAAGGCCGCATGCTGTTCGGCAAACTGATGATGGAAAAACCGAATATCCTGGTGATGGATGAACCGACCAACCACCTGGACATGGAATCTATCGAATCCCTGAACATGGCGCTGGAGATGTATCAGGGAACGCTGATCTTCGTCTCTCACGACCGTGAGTTCGTCAGCTCCCTGGCGACCCGCGTGATCGAAATTACGCCAGAGCGCGTGGTGGACTTCACCGGTAACTACGAAGACTACCTGCGCAGTAAAGGTATCGACGGCTAATTTCCCGTCGTCTTTCACGCTGCAGATGCGTTGGCTTCACCTGTTCACCCCGGTCACTTACTTATGTAAGCTCCCGGGGATTCACAGGTTTGCCGCCTTCCTGCAGCGCGAAATACTTAGGGAAAGGCGTCGTGCCTTTATTCCCTCTCCCAGTGGGAGAGGGTTAGGGTGAGGGCATCAGGCCGCACTACACCACCCACTCGCCCCCTTCAACCCCATTCACCCGCAGCGTACGTTTTTCCCCCGCCGGTAACGACACCTTCAGCGCTGTCCACGCCGGACGGTAATCCCCGCGCGCGTTCACCTTCAGGTTGATGGTTGCGCCATCGCACACCATTTCCCATTCCACCCACAGCGCATTGCCGTTCTGGTAGCCCCAACTTTCCCCGTCATCTTCAAACAGCATGCCCGAGGTTGTGCCGACGCCCTTCAGCGGGAACAGCTTCAGCTCGCGGGTCGTATCTTTTTCGGCACTTACATGCGTGATGCGCTCGCTTAGCGGCAGACCGGCACCGGCGCGCACCAGCAGCGGCAGTTTTTCCAGCGGCGCGTCGAGAACGATCGACTGGCCGCCTGCATACCACGCGTGGGTGTAAAAATCGTACCAGCCGGTGTCGTTATCCGGCAACCAGACGCGGCGCTCGCGCTGCCCGGCTTCGACGACGCTGGCCACCAGCAGGTCGCGGCCCAGCAGGAAGTCATCGCACTCCTCAAACGTCTGCGTATCGTGCTCGTGATCGAGGAAGGTCGGGCGCAGCATTGGCTCGTCGTCGGCGTGCGCCTGCCAGAGCAGGGTGTAGAGATACGGCAGCAGGCGGTAGCGCAGCTCAACCGCGCCGCGAATGGCTGGCGTGACGCCCGGGTACATCCACGGCTCGTTCACGGTGTGGTCATCATTCCACGAGTGAATGGTAAAGCGCGGGTGCATCACGCCGTTCTGCACCCAGCGCACGAACAGCTCGGCGTCCGGTTTGTCGCCGGAGAAACCGCCGACGTCGTGACCGACGTTGAACAGCCCGGACAGGCTCATGCCCAGCCCCATGCGGATGTTATAGCGCAGGGTGTCCCAGTTGGTGCGGTTGTCGCCGCTCCATGTCTGGACGTAGCGCTGCATCCCGGCGCAGCCGGAGCGGGAAATCAGGTACGGGCGCTTTTCCGGCGCAAAGCGCTGCTGCGCTTCCAGCGAGGCGCGCATCATCAGCAGCGGCATCACCGGGCGAATGTGCTTGATGGCAATCTCCTGGCCGAAGCCAAAGCAGCGCGCTTCCCCGTCCCACACTTCATATTCGTTGTTGTCGTTCCAGGTAGAGTCGATACCCATCTCCAGCAGCTGCGTGGTGACGCCGCTCTGCCACCACTGCACCGTCTGCGGGTTGGTAAAATCGAGGTGCGAGCCTTCGTCATCCCAGAAGCTGGAACGTTCAGGCGCATCGGTTTCTGAATCGCGAATGAACAGGCCGCTTTCCGCCACTTCGTTATAGCGCGGATGGTCCTGCAGCAGGCACGGCTTGATGTTGGCCGCAAGCTTCAACCCTGCGTCGTGGAATGCCTGGCTCATTACCTTCGGCTGCGGCACCTTGTCGTAATTCCAGTTAAAGACGTAGCGCTTGCCGTTGATGGAGGTATAGCCGGACGAGAGCTGGAACGAGTCGCACGGAATGGCGTGCTCTTCGCACAGGCGGATGAAGTTCATCAGCTGGTTTTGCGCGTCCGGCGCGTCGGTGTAATGCATGGTCGAGCCGCTGTAGCCCAGGCTCCATTTCGGTCCGAACAGCGTTTTCCCGGTCAGGCGCACAAAGGCTTTGGTGACGTCCAGCACGCGCTTGCCGGTAAAGATGTAGTAATCGATATCGCCCGCTTCCGCCTGCCAGCGACGATAGGCGGTGTGGTAGTTGTCGATTTCGTTACCCAGATCCAGCCAGCAGTTGCTCAGGTTGTCGTAGAACAGGCCGTAGCTGACGTCGTCGCGGCGGGTGATAGTGAACGGGATGTGCTTGTACAGCGGGTCGGTGCTGGCCGCGTTGTAGCCCATCGCGTCGAGGTTACGCATCTCGTAGCGTTTGCCGTTGCGCTGCAGATCGCCCGCTTTCTCGCCCAGCCCGTAGAAACGCTCGTCCTTACGGCGGCTAAGGTAGTGCGCCACGCCGTCGCCGTGGGTGTTCAGCAGGTAGGCGCTGGTAGGGCGGTCGTTGACCAGCGGCTGCCATTCCCCCGCGTCATTGCGGTAGTGCCACTCCAGCCACAGCGGCTGGTGGACGGTAACGCGCAGCTGTGCGGTGGCCACGGTTAGCGTCTCACCCTGCTGCGTTAGCGTCCAGGTCGGGCAGGAGAAACCGCTTATGTCGTCACGACGGCGGCCTTCCCACGGCACGTCTTGTTCCGGCGCAATGCTCCAGGTGCGGTCCAGCGCCAGTTCCCCTTTGCGCTTAATCAGCACGCGGAACAGGTTCTCTTCCAGCACATACAGGCACAGGCGGTGCTGGTTATCGACCAGCAATTCCAGATGATTTGCCGACTGCTTATCTACGGTCCAGTTTTTCAGGGTTTTCATATGCAATACATCCACTATCAGGCGCGCTTGGCGCGACGTTCAGCAATAAATGCTACCAGGAAGAGAGCGCCAATCAGGTCAAAAAAGCCCATGGCAATAAAGAGCGGGTTGAAGCCGATTTTGTCGGCGGTCACCCCGATTAACAGGGAGAACAGGAAGCTGGCGATCCACGCCGCCGAGCCGCGCATGCCGTTGACGGTGGCCATCTGGCCTTTGTCGAACGACTCCACGACCAGGGCGCTCAGCATGCAGGAGATGATCTGGTGCCCGAAGCCGCCGATGGAGATCAACACGATGGTGATATACGGGTCGCGGGTAACGGCCACGATGCCCAGAGAGATCATCAGGAACGCGCCCGTCACGGAGCTGGCAACGACCGAGTTAACGCGGGAGCAGCCGAACAGGCGGGTGTACAGACGCGTCAGGTAACCACTTGCCACGCTGCCGAGATCGGCGGCGAGGAACGGCAGCCAGGCAAACATCGCAATCTGCTTCAGGTCCATGCCGTGCTCTTTGGCGAGGTACAGCGGCACCCAGAAGCTCAGCACTGCCCAGGCCGGTTCCGCCATAAAAGCCGGGATGGCGATACCGTAGAAGCGTTTGTTTTTCGAGACGGTTTTCAGCGCGGTCAGGAAGGGCAGCTTGACGGCAGGCGGTTCGTTATCCTGCTTGATAAACGCCAGTTCGTCCTTGCTCAGGTTCGGGTGCTGCTCCGGGTTGTGGTAGAACGCCCACCAGAGGATCACCCACAGCAGCGCCAGCACGCCGGTAAACATAAACGCGCCCTGCCAGCCGAACGAGGCGTGAGCAAAGTAGATGATAGGCGGAGCCAGCATCGCGCCAATGGAGAAGCCGACGCCCGCCCAGCCTGCGGCAACGGGGCGCTCTGATTTCGGGAACCATTCGCCGATGGTTTTGGCGTTCGCCGGGGTAGCGGCGGCCTCTGAGGCACCCATAAAGAAGCGCAGAATCGCCAGGTGCAGCCAGCTTCCGGCGCCCGCATGGAAAATACACATCAGCGCCCAGATCCCGGCGCAGACCATAAAGCCAATCTTCAGGCCGATAACGTCGATCAGCCAGCCGCACAGGGGCTGGAAAATGGTGTAGGCGATCTGGAACGCGCCGACGATCCAGGAGTATTGCTCGGTGGTGATCCCGAGGCTCTCTTTCAGCTCCGGGGCGAGGATCCCGAGCGAGTTTCGGGTGATGTAGTTAACGGTGACGCCAAGTAAGAACAGCACCAGCACGTACCAGCGCAGGTTCTTGATGACGCGACGGGTTTTGCTTGTCGCAACGGTGTTATTGATGTCCTGACTCATTTTACTCTCCACAAGACGGACGGTAAGGGGACGGAGGTTCAGGTGTCACACGGATTTTTATGGCTTTGATTTCTATCCGTTTAAATGGCTTAAGTTGGTATACAACTAGTATGGAAGTTGTGTGACAAGTTCACCTTAAGGGAGAAAATGAGCAGGCAATAGTGGATTTTGTGCAAAGTTTCTCATAACTGACGAAAAGCGTCTGGCATGATGGTATTTATGTCAGTTATTGCCTGACCAATACGCTATGAAAAAATTTTCATTTCGCAAATGGAGCCAGATCACAAAATGGACAAAAGGCTAAAAATCACCGAAATCGCCGCCCGTACGCAGCTCTCGATCAGCACCGTCTCGCGGGTGCTGGCGGGGAAAGCGAATACCAGTGAAAAGGCGCGCGCAAAGGTGCTGGCGTGCGCCCGAGAGCTGGGCGTGATGGAGGGTATGGCGGCAGGGCGGTTGCTGCTCAATAGCCTGGTGGTTTTTGCCCCCCAGCGCGCCTTCGACGAGCGGTCCGACATCTTTTACTACCGCGTGATCCAGAGCGTGAGTAAAGGCCTGGCGTCCCACGATGTGCGCCTTCGCTACTGCGCGCTGGAAGAGAACGACAGCGACGCGCAGCTGTTTCTGGCGCGGATGAACGAAGTGGACACCCAGGCGGCGATCCTTCTTGGTATCGACGATCCGCATATCCACGATCTGGCAGTAGACGTGGGGAAACCCTGCATGCTGATTAACTGCAGGGACCGCCACATGCGCCTGCCTGCCGTCGCGCCGGATCATCGTGCGATTGGCGAGCGGGCGGCGGAGTACCTGTTCGAGATGGGACACCGTGAGGTGATGAACGTGCTGTGCCTGCGTCGCTACACCATGGAGATGCGCCTGTCGGGGATCCGCGATGCGTGGCAGTCCCATAACCTGAAGTTCAACGACAAATGCGATCTGCTGGTGGTGCCCAGCTTCAGCGCCAAAGAGACGGAACAACTGGTCAGCGAGTGGCTTAACCAGCAGAAGGGAAAGGATCTGCCGACGGCGTTCCTGGTCGGCGGCGACTTTATGGCGGCGGGCACCATTAGCGCCTTACAAAACCACGGTCTGCGCGTGCCGCAGGACGTGTCGGTGATGAGCATTGACGGGTTTAACCTGGCGGCAATCCAGGATGTGCCTCTGACGGCCGTGCACGTTCCCCGCGATGAGCTGGGAACAGAAGCAGTTTATATGCTCCAGCAGCGGCTCATGCGCCCGGACGCACCGGTGGGGACGTTACTGCTTAACGGCACGCTGACCGTAAGGGAATCGGTACGGCGGATACGTCAGGGGAAACGACGCACCGCCGTGGAGCGGGAAGGGCTGTACGACAGTTAGACCATGCCCAGCGCGCGCTTGCCGTGGATGTTGAGATCGGCCACGGTAAAGCGGTCCTGCCAGCTCTTTTCATAATCCTCGCGCGGGAAGTCTCCCGGCGACGCGCCGGTTTCCAGCGCTTCCTTGACCTTCTTCGCGTAGGCGAGGTTTTTCTCGCACATCGGCGCAGCAGGAATGTACATCACGTTGCCCCAGCCCTGCTGATTTTCCACCGGTGCGACGGAGTGGATCACATCGCAGTGCCACCACACGGAATCGCCCGCTTCGAGTGCCGGAATGCTGGTCAGCGCCTCGATGAGCAGCGGGTGCCACTTCTCGGATATCGGCAGCACGCGCCCCGGCGCTACGCCGCACAGCTCATCCTCTGGCACGTCATCCAGCAGCGGGCGCAGCAGAATATAGGTCATCGCTTCCGGGATCGGCACCACGTGCAGCAGCCCCTGGCCGGGGATCATATCCGACAGCGCGGTCCAGCCCTGGAAGGTGCGGAACACCGAGCATTTGGTGGTGTTATCGACGGTATACTCTTCCACTTCGGTACGGTGCGCGGCGTTCCACGGATCGTATTTCTCGACATTGCCGTCAAACACGCGGGCAAAGACCTGCTGATAGGCCGGCAGCAGCCAGCGCTCCAGCGCGCCGGAGTCGGTATGCGCGCCCAGCCCTTTCGAGGTGGTTCCCGGCGGACGGCGGCGAATACGATCCGGATAAATCACGCTCACGTCCGGGTCGAACCACTGCTTGCCGTTGCTCTCGAACGTCCATAAACGGTTCAGGAACGACTGCACCTGCGCCATCTCTTCGCTCTGGCGCGCCTGCATCTGCGCCTGCGACCAGTAGATCGGGTAAATCTCCGGACGAGAAGCCGTTAAGGTGCCGAAGAAGTTATCGCCTGGCCCTTTGTACACGTCGTCAAACTTGTTCAGATCGAGGTAGTCGAGCATCGACTGATCCCACGCCAGCGCCTGCTCGCGCGGGAAGTGACCTTTAATCACCGCGCAGCCGCGGCGTTTTACGGCCTCACGCTGTGCGTCGGTAATCGTGCCGTTTTTCACGTCAGAAAAGGGAATCACCGGCCAGACGGTTTCGCCTTTGTTCTTAAGGGCGTTGATTTCCGCCACGCGGGTGGCAATTTTATCGCTGAGCTTATTAAAAACCGCCTGTACGTCGCCGATCTGCGCGCGTAATTCACGTTTCAACTGACGGATCGCCGCTTTGTGATCCGCTGGCAAAGTTTCACTGGTAAAGGTCATGACTGCCTCGCATCTTTCATTCGAAAGTAAAAATATCTACAAGTGATACTTTAAGTTAAAAATAAGTTAATGCAAGTTTAAAAACTTGACGCAAGCCACAGGACGGAAAAAGAGTGAGAGGCCGGAGCGACGCTCCGGCGAAGAGAGGATCAGGCGTCGAACGGGGAATGGTTGTCGAGCACGGCCTGAATGACGTTCAGCGCGCCGTGATGGTTGTTGTCGTCGGTGCTGTAGCGGCTGATCTCTTTGATGCTTTCCGCCGCGTTACCCATCGCAAAGGAATATTTCACCAGCTTCAGCATCTCGGCATCGTTGCCGCTGTCGCCAATGGCCACGCACTCCTGCGGGGAGATTTTCCAGCGCTTCAGGAGACGGCTGATGCCGTTGGCTTTGTGCAGGCCGGGGATGATCAAATCGACAAAACCAAAGCCGCTGGTGACCGGCTTCATGATGCCGTCCAGGGAGACGTGCAGTTTATCCACCAGATTCGGGATATCGCTGTCCGGCAGGTTCAGGGAGAACTTAAACAGCACGTCGTCAATGTCGCGGTAATCGCTGATGCGTTTTAAGCGGTGGTAGTGCTTTGACATCAGCGCCACGAACGCGTCAGGTGCTTTGTCGCTTACGTACGCGCTCTCCAGCCCGCAGGCCACGAAGTTCAGCCCTTTGTCTTTCAGCAGTTCGCCAGTCACGATCTGCGATTCATGGCGGGTCAGCTCGCCATGAAAAATTTGTTCACCGCGATCGAACACCAGCGCGCCGTTTTCCGCCACGAAGGAGATCCGATCTTTGAGCTCCGGAAAGAAGGAGATGAGCTGGTAATACTGGTTGCCGCTGGCGACAACAAATTCAATGTCGCGGGATTTAAGCTGTTCAAACTGTGCCTGGAAGCGGTCACGATCGTACTGCTTGGCATCATCAAGGAAAGTTCCGTCCATATCGGTGACGATAACTTTAACGGTCATACTGTGCTCCTGGGTCACTGCGTTTTGAAACATTCTAATAACAAGGTGACGGGGAGCACAAATTTAATTTCGAATGAAAGTCAGAAAGCCGGGTGGCGGCTTCGCCTTACCCGGCCTACGGGGAGACTCTGTAGGCCCGGTAAGCGCAGCGCCACCGGGCGTTTTTCTTACAGCGTATGTTCAGTACGGGCGATAATATCGTCCTGCGCATCCGGCGACAGGGCGGTGAAGAACGCCGAGTAGCCCGCGACGCGCACCACCAGGTCACGATACTGGTCAGGATGTTTCTTCGCCTCCAGCAGCGTGTCGCGCGAGACGATGTTGTACTGAATATGCCAGCCCTTATGCACCTCGAAGAAGGTGCGCAGCAGCACCATCAGCTTCTGGCGATCGCTGTCGTTTTCCAGCGTTGACGGATTCAGCTTCTGGTTCAGCAGCACGCCACCCAGAATCGCTTCCGTCGGCAGTTTGCCCACCGAGCCAATCACCGCCGTCGGACCAAGGTGGTCGGTACCGGAAGCCGGGCTCGCCCCTTCCGCCAGCGGGGTGTGCGCCTTACGTCCGTCCGGCGTCGCCATCGTCGCCGCGCCAAACGGCACGTTTGCGGAAATGGACGATGTGCCCGCGTAGTAGTTACCGCCAATCGGGCCGCGGCCGTAGCGCGGGTTATGGTACTGCTTCAGCTCTTCAATGTAGGTCTGATAAGCACGTGTCAGCAGCATATCCACGCTGTCGTCGTCGTTGCCGTACTTCGGCGCGCCGTTGATCAGTCGCTGGCGCAGCTGCTCGTGGGTCAGGCCGTCGAAGTCATCCGCCAGCGCCGCCGCCAGCTGCTGCTGGCCGATGACGCCCTGGTCAAACACCAGCTTCTTCACCGCCGCCAGGCTGTTGCCGAGGTTGGCGATCCCCACCTGCAGGCCGGATACCCAGTCATACTTCGCGCCGCCCTGCTTGATGCTCTTCGCGCGCTCGATGCAGTCGTCCACCAGCGCGGAGCAGAGAATATCGTGGACGTTCTCTTCCAGCATGGTGTCCACCACGTACTCAATCTCGATGGATTTGCGGGTGTAGTAGCGGATCTGGCTATCCCAGGCCGCCATTACCTCCTCGAAGTTGTCGAAGTTACCGGCAGAGAGCGCTTTTTCCTGCGGCAGGAACACCTTGCCGCTGGTGGCATCGCGACCGCCTTCCAGCGCCGCCAGCATCACCCGGGCGAAGTTGATAAAGCTCATGCCGGTGCAGCGATAGCCCCACTTGCCGCCCACCGCGGTTTCGATGCAGCCGATGGCCGCATAGTCATACGCATCGTCTCGTTCAACGCCGAGCTTGATGAATTCCGGGATCACAATTTCATCGTTATTGAACGCAGGCATGCCGAAGCCGCAGCGGATCACCTGCACGCAGGCGTCGAGAAAGTCGTTGCTCATGCCCGCGTGGTAGCGCACGCTCAGGTTCGGCTGGGTGGAGCGCAGGCGACCGCAGGACTCCAGAATCGCGTACGAGAGCGGGTTCACCGCGTCCATCGGCTCACCGTTGACCAGCTTCTGGCCGCCGATGGTAACGTTCTGGTACAGCGGGCTGCCGGCAGAGGCCTTGGAGTGCGAGCCGGAGCGGATCTTGTTCACTTCGAGCAATTTCAGCCAGCAGCTGTGCAGCAGCTCAATGGCGTGTTCGCGGTCGAGGCTCTGATTCAGCTCCACGTCGCGGCGGTAGTACGGATAGAGATACTGGTCCATACGCGCGAAGGAGACGGAGTGGCCGTTGGACTCAATCTGCAGGATCAGCTGAATGAAGTAGCACAGCTGCAGCGCCTGCCAGAAGGTTTTTGGCGGCTCGTGGGCAATCACGTCGCAGTTTTCTGCCATGGCCAGCAGCTCGTCGCGGCGGCTTTCGCGGGTTTCAGTGGAGGCCATCTCGCGCGCCAGATCGGCGAAGCGTTTGATGTGCAGGCTTACCGCTTCCAGCACGATATCGATCGCCTTCAGGAACCGATCGCCGTGCAGGTCTTCCAGCACCGTCAGGTTGATGCGCGAGCGGCGCTCGGCCACTTTGGCGCGCAGGCCGTCGAGACCTTTCTCCAGCACCAGCGGGAAGTTCACCGCCAGGTGCGCGTCGCCGGAGGTCATGTTGCCTTCGGCTTTGATGATGCCGGTTTCCAGCAGGCCTTTCTGCTCGTCGGTGAACATGCCGTAGCAGCGGTCCTGCACGGTCTGGCCGCGCCACCACGGGCAGATCTCATGCAGCACGCGCTTGTTCTCTTCGCTCACCGCAAAGCCCGCGCCCGGGCGGTCCGCCAGATCGTCGATCTCTTTCTCAATCCAGGAGACGGTATATTCCGGGAAGATCGGTGCGGCGCGCACTTCGCTTGCCTGGTTACCGATAATCAGTTCGTCGTGTTTGATCCAGATGGTTCGTTCAGCCAGGTGATGCGCCAGCGCCAGGGCGCGGCGCACCGGGATCGGCTTGTCCATGTGCTGCTGGTACATTTTGGTGTAATGCTGGGCGCGCTCGGTACAGACCGGCGGCTTCACGATATGCACCAGGGCCGTTTTGTGCGCCTTAATACGTTCGCTGAGGGTGTTGAGATTCAGGGTGGTCATAAGTTTATCCTCGTAAGGTCGCAGTTAACCCTTTCTGGCAGGCGTACTGCTGCGCGAAGTCCAGCAGCGCAGGGTTATCCAGCGGTTTGTCAGGGGCAGAGTAAGGTTGGCCGAGCAGGGTGTATTTGTTCATGCCCAGCGTGTGATACGGCAGAAAATGAATATCCTCGACGCCGAGCTCGTCGGCGGCGAAGTTGGTAATGGCGGTGATGGAGGCTTCATCCGCGTTGAAGCCCTGGATCAGCGGCACGCGGATGGTGATGTTTTTCCCGGCGGCGGCCAGGCGTTTCAGGTTGTCCAGGATTCGCTTAGCCGAACCGTCCGTCCACTGCTTGAACACCTCTCCGTCGACGTGCTTCAGGTCGGCGAGGAACAGGTCAACGTAGGGTAATGACGGTTCGATATAATGCCACGGCACGTGAAGGCAGGTTTCGACGGCGGTGTGGATACCCTGTTCGTGGCTGGCTTTAAACAGCGCGTGCGCCAGCTCAGGGTTCATAAACGGTTCACCGCCGGAGAGGGTGATCCCGCCGCCGCTGCGGTCGTAGAAGGGTTTATCGCGCAGTACGGTCGCCATGATCTCCTCGACCTGCTGTTCTTCGCCGCAGACGGTGAGCGCCTGCGTCGGGCAGCAGCCGGTAAGAGCGTTGAGCGTGGCGTCATCAAGCTTCTCACGATGAATGACCAGCCCGTTCAGCGCGCGTTCAACACACCCCGGCGCCGCCTGCTGACACAGGTCACAACCTTCCAGGCACAGACGGGCATCAAACAGGACGTCCCGGCTGCGTGAGCGGCTTTCCGGGTTCTGGCACCAGCGGCAGCCCATCGAGCAGCCTTTCAGGAACACCACGGTTCGAATGCCGGGGCCGTCGTGGGTAGAGTAACGCTGAATATTGAAGATCATGATTTCCGCCTCTCATCTTGCATATGAAGATTAAATTACTTTCGAATGAAAGTTATCTTGATGCAGGTCAACTCTTGAGCAGGTTTTGTCGTGATAGGGTAAGTGCAGGCTAATTTTGAGGGTGACATCATGGAACTTTATCTCGACACATCTGACGTTGCGGCAGTTAAAAAGCTGGCTCGTATCTTCCCGCTGGCGGGCGTGACCACCAACCCAAGCATCGTTGCTGCCGGTAAAACGCCGATCGACGAACTGCTGCCCGCGCTGCACGACGCGCTGGGCGGCAAGGGCCGTCTGTTCGCCCAGGTGATGGCGACCACCGCCGAAGGGATGGTGGAAGACGCGCGTAAGCTGCGCGCCATTATTAACGACCTGGTGGTGAAAGTGCCGGTGACCGCAGAAGGGCTGGCGGCGATTAAGATGCTGAAAGTCGAAGGGATCCCGACGCTGGGCACGGCGGTCTACGGTGCCGCGCAGGGGATATTGTCCGCGCTGGCGGGGGCGGAGTATGTGGCCCCTTACGTTAACCGCGTGGACGCGCAGGGCGGGGACGGGATCCAGACCGTGGTTGAACTGCAACAGCTGCTGACACTGCACGCCCCGCAGTCAAAAGTGCTGGCCGCGAGCTTCAAAACGCCGCGTCAGGCGCTGGACTGCCTGCTGGCAGGCTGCGAGTCCATCACGCTGCCGCTGGACGTGGCGCAGCAGTTTATTACTTCTCCTGCGGTAGACGCTGCGATTGTGAAGTTTGAGCAGGACTGGCAGGGCGCGTTTGGGCGGACGTCGATCTGATATGTGCGGGCTGATGCCCTCACCCCGGCCCTCTCCCACGGGGAGCAGGAGAAAATCGTAGGTCGGGTAAGGCGAAGCCGCCACCCGACTTTTTACTGACTACACACCTCACACCCCGGATTACGCATCAGCTTCATCTCGCGGAACTGGCAGGTCATCGCGTCATACATCACAATCTTCCCTGCAGCAGGCGTGCCGTAGTGCGCCAGCACTTTGAGCGCTTCCATCGCCTGCAGTGCGCCAATCACGCCGACTAACGGCGCCATCACGCCGGCCTCAACGCAGGTCAGCGCATTCTCACCGAACAGACGGCTCAGGCAGCGGTAGCAGGGTTCACCCTCGGCGTACGTGAAGACGCTGATTTGCCCCTCCATGCGGATCGCCGCGCCGGAGACCAGCGGGGTTTTATGAGCAAAACAGCCTGCGTTCAGCTGGTTACGGACGGCGACGTTATCGGTGCAGTCCAGCACCAGGTCGTGCTGCGCAATCTGCGCCGACAACGCGTCGTCATCCAGCATCGCGTCAATCAGAGTGAACTGAACGTTGGGGTTGATGCGCGCCAGCGTAGTTCCGGCGGATTCCACTTTCGGCTGGCCCACCGTCGCGTCGCAGTGCAGCGTCTGGCGCTGCAGGTTGGACACCGACACGGTATCGAAATCCAGCAGCGTCATGCTTCCCACGCCCGCCGCGGCAAGGTATTGCGCGGCGGCGCAGCCCAGCCCGCCCAGCCCGACGACCAGCACGCTGGCCGCCTTGAGTGCTTCCTGACCTTCGAAATCAAACCCGCGCAGCACAATCTGGCGGTTGTAGCGCATCATCTCCGGGTCGCTCAGCTCCACCGTCATGTCAGCCTCCGAACAGGTGGTTAAAACGCTCGACCTCAACCCATTCGCCGGCTTCTACATTGCCGCGCTCGCGCTCCAGCACGATGAAGCAGTTGCCCTGGCTGAAGGAGCTGAAAATGTGAGAGCCCTGGTGCCCGGTAGTGCTCACTTCGAGCTCACCGTCCGCGTTGCGCGCCAGAATACCGCGCTGGAAATCGAGACGGCCCGGTGATTTTTTCAGCCGCGTGGCGGCACGCACGCGCAGGCGTTCCGGCAGCGGGTTAGCCTTGTTGCCGGAAAGCTTTGCCAGCAGCGGGATCACCAGCTGGTAGAAGGTGAGTGCCGCCGAGACCGGGTTACCCGGCAGGCCGCAGAACCAGCTGTGCTGAAGTTTCCCAAAGGCGAACGGTTTGCCCGGCTTGATCGCCAGCTTCCAGAAGGCGATTTCGCCCAGCTCTTCGAGGATGGTTTTGGTGTAATCCGCTTCACCCACGGAGACGCCGCCGGAGCTGATGACCACGTCGGCTGCGTTATCCGCCTCGATAAACGCGGCGCGCAGTTTTTCCGGATCGTCAGGAATGATGCCGAGGTTAATCACGTCGCAGCCCAGTTGCTCCAGCATCAGGTGTACCGCCAGGCGGTTGGTATCATAAATCTGGCCGTCCTGCAGCGGCTGGCCCGGAAGCTGCAGTTCATCGCCGGTGGAGAACACCGCCACGCGCACTTTACGGATAACGTCGATTTCAGCCACGCCGAGCGACGCCAGCACCGGCAGTTCACCTACCGTCAGCTTCTGCCCGGCAGAAAAGACCGTCGCGCCAAGGGTGATATCTTCGCCCGTGCGGCGGATGTTCTGGCCCGCTTTAACGTTCGCGGTAAAACGCACGCCGTCGTCGGTCTGTACGGTCTCTTCCTGCATCACCACGGCGTCGCAGCCAGCCGGAACCGGCGCCCCGGTCATGATGCGCACGCAGGTGCCCGCAGGCCATTCCCCGCTAAACGGCTGACCCGCAAAGGCTTTACCTGCCACAGGCAGGGCGTTACCCGTCTGGAGATCCGCCAGGCGCACCGCGTAACCATCCATTGCAGAGTTATCAAACCCCGGTACGTTAAGCGGAGAGACAATATCGCGCGCGGCAATACGGCCAAAACAGCGCACAAGCGGCAGCGTTTCAACCTCATGCAGTGGGGTAATGCGGTCAAGCATCTGCGTGAGTGCCGTCTCAAGCGGCATCAGTCCGGCGGTAAAATCCATGGTGGGCTCCTGCGGAGTAACAACGAAAGCGCCCATTATGGCAGAAAAGTGCGGCTAACTGTATGACCCGATGGGTGTACGCTTTACATCACAGTTGCGTCTTTCTATATTCAAAAATCATCTGAAGTTTCGTCGACGATAATGATATTTATAGAAAAAGCCGCAAATCAGGCTAACGGGTGATGCGAAATGGTTAATGCGGTAATCGCAATTCATGGTGGCGCCGGGGCAATCACCCGTGCACAGCTCAGTCCCGAGCAGGAAAAGCGCTACATTGACGCGCTGTACGCCATTGTGGAAACAGGCCAGCGGATGCTGGAAGCGGGCGAGAGCGCGCTGGATGTGGTCACCGAGGCGGTGCGTCTGCTGGAAGAGTGCCCGTTGTTTAATGCGGGGATCGGTTCGGTCTTTACCCGGGATGAATCGCACGAGCTGGATGCTTGCGTGATGGACGGCGTTACCCTCAAAGCGGGCGCCGTGGCGGGCGTCAGCCGTCTGCGCAACCCGGTGCTGGCGGCGCGTCTGGTGATGGACGCGAGCCCGCACGTCCTGCTGGCGGGCGAAGGGGCGGAGACGTTTGCCTTCGAACACGGGATGGAACCGGTATCGCCCGATCTTTTTTCCACGGAGGAGCGCTATCAGCAACTGCTGGACGCCCGTACGGCAGGCAAGACGCAGCTTGACCATGTCGCGCCGCTGGATGAAACCACCAAAATGGGTACGGTCGGTGCAGTAGCGCTCGATAAAGCCGGAAACCTCGCGGCGGCGACGTCAACGGGTGGGATGACCAACAAGCTGCCCGGGCGCGTCGGCGATAGCCCGCTGCCCGGCGCAGGGTGCTATGCCAACAACGCCACGGCCGCCGTGTCCTGTACCGGAACCGGCGAAGTGTTTATTCGCGCCCTCGCGGCCTATGACATCACCGCGCTGATGGATTACGGCGGATTAAGCCTGAGCGAGGCCTGCGAACGCGTGGTAATGGAAAAACTCCCCGCGCTTGGCGGCGTCGGCGGGTTGATTGCGGTGGATCGTGAGGGCAACGTGGCCCTGCCGTTTAACAGCGAAGGGATGTACCGCGCCTGGGGCTATGCCGGTGATGAGCCCAGTACGGGGATCTATCGTGAATAAGGGGGCAAAACGTGCCGCACAGTGAAGAGCTGGACAACCGGCAGGTGCTGGCTGTCCATCAGCTGAATATTGCGTTTCAGGAGGAGCGGCAGTTCATCCCCGCAGTACAGAATTTATCGCTTTCGCTGCATCGCGGCGAAACGCTGGCCATTGTCGGTGAGTCTGGTTCCGGTAAATCGGTTACCGCACTGGCATTGATGCGTCTGCTGGAGCAAACGGGCGGGCAGTTCAGCAGCGAGAAAATGCTTCTGCGCCGCCGTAACCGTCAGGTCATTGATTTGAATGAGCTAAGCGGTTCGCAGATGCAGGGCGTGCGTGGGGCGGATATCGCCATGATTTTCCAGGAGCCGATGACCTCGCTGAACCCGGTTTTTCCGGTGGGCGAGCAGATTGCCGAGTCCATCCGCCTGCATCAGGGGTTAAGCGGCGATGAAGCGCTCCTCGAAGCGAAGCGGATGCTGGAGAGGGTGCGCATTCCTGAAGCGCAGGCCATTCTGGGGCGCTACCCGCATCAGCTTTCCGGGG
The DNA here is from genome assembly GCF_025244905.1 of Enterobacter mori. NCBI lineage: Bacteria > Pseudomonadati > Pseudomonadota > Gammaproteobacteria > Enterobacterales > Enterobacteriaceae > Enterobacter > Enterobacter mori. The sequence goes on from NZ_CP104285.1 coordinate 1,453,302, forward strand.
GGATGCGCCAGCGCGTCATGATTGCGATGGCGCTCTCGTGCCGTCCGGCGGTGCTGATCGCCGACGAGCCGACAACGGCGCTGGACGTGACGATTCAGGCGCAGATCCTGCAGCTGATCAAAGTGCTGCAGCAGGAGATGGAGATGGGTGTGATTTTTATCACCCACGACATGGGCGTGGTGGCGGATATCGCCGATCGCGTACTGGTGATGCATCAGGGGCACGCCGTGGAGACGGGCACGGTTGAGCAAATTTTTCATGCGCCTGTTCATCCTTACACCAAAGCGCTGCTGGCGGCGGTGCCGCGCCTTGGAGCGATGAACGGCAGCGATTTACCGCGCCGCTTTCCGTTGATGGCTCAGGGCGAGGTGGGCGTGCAGACGGCCGAAACCGAGCAAGATACGGTGGTGCCGGGCAGGCCCATTCTGGAAGTCCGCGATCTGGTGACGCGTTTTCCGCTGCGCAGCGGGGTGTTCAACCGCGTGAAGCGCGAAGTCCATGCGGTGGAAAACGTCAGTTTTGATCTCTGGCCGGGCGAAACGCTGGCGTTGGTGGGAGAGTCGGGCTGCGGTAAATCCACCACCGGACGCGCGCTGCTCAGGCTGGTGGAGACCCAGGCCGGGACCATTACCTTTAACGGGGAACGTATCGACACCCTGCCAGACAGCAAGCTGCAGGCCGTGCGTCGGGATATTCAGTTTATTTTCCAGGATCCCTATGCCTCTCTCGATCCGCGTCATACGGTGGGGTATTCGATCATGGAGCCGCTGCGGGTGCATAACCTGCTCGACGGGGACGCGGCGCAGCGTCGCGTCGCCTGGCTGCTGGAGCGCGTCGGGCTGAAGCCTGAACATGCCTGGCGTTATCCCCATGAGTTTTCCGGCGGACAGCGGCAGCGCATTTGCATTGCGCGGGCGCTGGCGCTGAATCCAAAAGTGGTGATTGCGGATGAGTCCGTTTCGGCACTGGATGTCTCTATCCGCGCGCAAATCATCAATTTATTGCTCGATTTACAGCGGGATATGGGCATTGCCTTCCTGTTTATCTCACATGATATGGCGGTGGTGGAGCGTATCAGCCACCGTGTTGCGGTGATGTATATGGGGCAAATTGTTGAGATTGGCCCACGGCGGGCGGTATTTGAAAACCCGCAGCATCCCTACACCCGCAAGCTGATGGCCGCTGTGCCGGTTGCCGATCCTGCGCATCACCACGCCCAGCGCGTGCTGCTGCAGGATGAAATGCCGAGCAATATTCGTAAACGGGGCGAAACCCTGGAGCGCGTCACGCTTCGGGAAGTTGGCCCCGGTCATTTTGTCGCACCACCGCGTCAGGACAATGCATTCTCGCGGTTATAACGTACACCAGGCAGGAGAACACAATGGTTAAATTTGTTGCTCGGACATGGCTGTTAGCCGCGAGCGTGACGGCGGCGCTGGCCGTCGCCCCCGCGTTCGCTGCCAAAGACGTGGTCGTGGCGGTCGGCTCTAATTTTACGACGCTCGATCCGTATGATGCTAACGACACGCTGTCGCAGGCGGTGGCGAAATCGTTCTATCAGGGGCTGTTTGGCCTGGATAAAGAGATGAAGCTCAAAAACGTGCTGGCGGAGAGCTATACCGTTTCGGACGACGGGCTGGTGTATACCATCAAGCTGCGTTCTGGGGTGAAGTTCCAGGACGGCACGGATTTCAACGCGGAGGCGGTAAAGGTGAACCTCGACCGCGCCAGCAACCCGGAAAATAGCCTCAAGCGCTACAACCTGTATAAAAACATCGCCAGTACCGAGGCGGTCGACCCAGCAACCGTGAAGATCACCCTTAAAGAGCCGTTCTCCGCATTTATCAATATTCTTGCGCATCCGGCGACGGCAATGATTTCGCCTGCGGCGCTGAAGAAATACGGCAAAGAGATCGGCTTCCACCCGGTCGGCACCGGCCCGTATGAACTGCTTACCTGGAATCAGACTGATTTTGTGAAGGTGAAGAAATTCGCCGGATACTGGCAGCAGGGCTTGCCGAAGCTCGACACCATAACCTGGCGCCCGGTGGCGGATAACAACACCCGCGCGGCGATGCTGCAAACCGGCGAGGCGCAGTTTGCCTTCCCGATCCCGTACGAGCAGGCAGCGCTGCTGGCTAAAAACAGCAAGCTGGAGCTGGTTGCCAGCCCGTCAATCATGCAGCGCTACATCAGCATGAACGTCACGCAAAAACCGTTCGATAACCCGAAGGTGCGTGAAGCCATCAACTACGCCATTAACCGTCAGGCGCTGGTGAAAGTGGCCTTTGCGGGCTATGCCACCCCGGCGACCGGCGTGCTGCCGCCGGCTATCGCCTATGCGCAAAGCTACCAGCCCTGGCCTTACGATCCGGCCAAAGCGCGCGAGCTGCTGAAAGAGGCGGGCTTCCCGAACGGCTTCAGCACCACGCTGTGGTCGTCGCATAACCACAGTACCGCTCAGAAGGTGCTGCAGTTTACCCAGCAGCAGCTGGCGCAGGTCGGCATCAAAGCGCAGGTGACCGCGATGGATGCCGGACAGCGTGCGGCAGAAGTGGAGGGCAAAGGGCAGAAAGAGAGCGGCGTGCGGATGTTCTACACCGGCTGGACCGCCTCTACCGGTGAAGCCGACTGGGCGCTGTCACCGCTGTTTGCCTCACAGAACTGGCCGCCAACGCTGTTCAATACCGCGTTCTACAGCAACCCGCAGGTGGATAAAGACCTGTCTGACGCGCTGAAAACCACCAAACCGGAGGAGAAAGCGCGGCTGTATAAAGATGCTCAGGATATCATCTGGAAAGAGTCGCCGTGGGTGCCGCTGGTGGTAGAAAAACTGGTCTCCGCCCATAACAAAGCGCTGACCGGGTTCTATATTATGCCGGATACGGGCTTTAGCTTTGACGACGCGGATTTAAAATAACACTCATGCTGAATTATGTTTGTAAACGCCTGCTGGGGCTTATCCCGACGCTGCTGATTGTGGCGGTGCTGGTGTTTTTGTTTGTCCATATGCTGCCGGGGGATCCGGCGCGTCTGGTTGCCGGGCCTGAAGCGGATGCGACCGTTATTGAACTGGTGCGCAAGCAGCTGGGTCTCGACAGGCCGCTCTATATGCAGTTTCTGCACTATATGGGCAACGTGCTGCAGGGCGATTTTGGCACCTCAATGGTGTCGCGTCGCCCGGTGTCGGAAGAGATTGCCAGCCGCTTTATGCCGACCTTTTGGTTAACCCTTGCCAGCATGGGCTGGGCGGTGGTGTTTGGTCTCGGTGCGGGGATTGTCGCCGCCGTCTGGCGCAACCGCTGGCCGGATAAACTGGGTATGGCGCTGGCCGTGACCGGTATCTCCTTCCCGGCATTCGCCCTCGGGATGCTGCTGATGCAGATCTTCTCCGTCGAGCTGGGCTGGCTGCCGACCGTGGGCGCGGATACCTGGAAGCACTATATTCTCCCATCGATGACCCTTGGCGCAGCCGTGGCGGCGGTGATGGCGCGCTTTACCCGCGCCTCGTTTGTTGACGTGCTGAGCGAAGACTACATCCGCACCGCGCGGGCGAAAGGAGTCAGCGAGAAGTGGGTCATTCTCAAGCACGGTTTTCGCAACGCGATGATCCCGGTGGTAACCATGATGGGGCTGCAGTTTGGCTTCCTGCTGGGCGGCTCTATTGTGGTGGAGAAGGTCTTCAACTGGCCTGGGCTGGGGCGTCTGCTGGTCGATTCGGTCGACATGCGCGATTATCCGGTTATTCAGGCTGAAGTCCTGCTTTTCTCGCTGGAGTTTATTCTTATCAACTTAGTGGTGGACGTGCTTTACGCCGCCATTAACCCGGCCATCAGGTACAAGTAAGATGCGATTGTTGAACTGGCGTCGTCAGGCCGTATTAAACGCTATGCCGGGGCTAAAGCCGGAGCACATCCGCACGCCGTGGTCTGAATTCTGGCGGCGTTTTCGCCGTCAGCCTGTCGCGATGACGGCGGGGCTGTTTGTTTTGCTGCTGATTGTGGTGGCGATCGTTGCGCCGTGGGTCGCGCCGTTTGATGCGGAAAACTATTTTGACTATGACCGCCTGAACGACGGGCCGTCGATGATGCACTGGTTCGGCGTGGATTCGCTCGGGCGGGATATCTTCAGCCGCGTGCTGGTGGGAGCGCAGATCTCACTTGCTGCCGGGGTCTTTGCGGTATTAATCGGCGCGGCAATCGGCACGGTGCTGGGTCTCGTCGCCGGGTATTACGAAGGCTGGTGGGACCGCATCATCATGCGCATCTGCGACGTGCTGTTTGCCTTTCCCGGCATTCTGCTGGCGATTGCCGTGGTGGCGATCATGGGCAGCGGCATGGCGAACGTCATTATTGCGGTCGCGGTCTTTTCGATTCCGGCCTTTGCCCGTCTGGTGCGCGGCAATACGCTGGTGCTGAAACAGCAGACCTTTATTGAATCCGCCCGCAGTATGGGGGCCAGCGATGCCACGATCTTGTTCAGCCATATTCTGCCGGGTACGGTGTCGTCCATCGTGGTCTATTTCACCATGCGTATCGGCGTGTCGATTATCTCGGCGGCCAGCCTGTCGTTTCTGGGGTTAGGGGCTCAGCCTCCAACGCCGGAGTGGGGTGCGATGCTGAACGAAGCGAGGGCAGATATGGTGATTGCGCCGCACGTGGCGATCTTCCCGAGCCTGGCGATTTTCCTGACCGTGCTGGCGTTTAATCTGCTGGGTGACGGGCTGCGCGACGCGCTGGATCCGAGGATAAAGGGGTAGGTTTTTGCGGGCTCCGCACCCCTCACCCCGGCCCTCTCCCCAAAGGGGCGAGGGTGAAAAACCGCACCGAGCAGTCCCCTCTCCCCTGTGGGGAGAGGGTTAGGGTGAGGGGGGGAGAAGTTAATTAAACCCGGCTACCCCACAGGTCATACTCATCCGCGTTTTCAACCTTCACGCGAATAATATCACCCGGCTTAACCCTGGTTTCGCCGTTCAGGTACACCGCGCCGTCGATTTCAGGGGCATCCGCCATGCTGCGGCCAATCGCGCCTTCTTCGTCCACTTCATCGATGATGACCAGAATTTCGCGGCCCACTTTCTCCTGCAGGCGCTCAGCAGAGATCTGCTGCTGCAGCTGCATGAAGCGGTTCCAGCGCTCTTCTTTTACCTCTTCCGGCACCTGATCCGCCAGTTCGTTGGCGGTTGCGCCTTCTACCGGGCTGTACTTGAAGCAGCCAACGCGGTCCAGACGGGCTTCTTTCAGGAAGTCGAGCAGCATCTGGAAATCTTCTTCGGTTTCACCCGGGAAGCCGACGATAAACGTGGAGCGCAGGGTCAGGTCAGGGCAGATTTCACGCCACTGCTTGATGCGCGCCAGCTGACGGTCAACCGAGCCAGGGCGCTTCATCAGCTTCAGAATACGCGGGCTGGCGTGCTGCAGCGGGATATCCAGGTACGGCAGAATTTTGCCTTCCGCCATCAGCGGGATCACGTCGTCAACGTGCGGGTACGGGTAGACGTAGTGCAGACGCGTCCAGATACCGAGTTTAGACAGCTGCTCGCACAGGCCCACCATGCTGGTTTTTACCGGCTCACCGTTGTGGAAACCGGAACGGTGCTTAACGTCCACGCCGTAGGCTGAGGTGTCCTGGGAGATGACCAGCAGCTCCTTCACGCCCGCGTCAGCCAGACGTTTGGCTTCCGCCAGCACTTCGCCAATCGGACGGCTCACCAGATCGCCACGCATGGACGGTATGATGCAGAAGGTGCAGCGATGATTACAGCCTTCGGAAATTTTCAGGTACGCGTAGTGGCGCGGCGTCAGCTTCACGCCCTGTTCCGGCACCAGGCTCAGGAACGGGTTGTGCTTTGGTTTTGGCACGTAGTGATGAACATGTTCCAGCACCTGCTCGTAGCTGTGCGGGCCGGTGATCTCCAGCACCTTCGGATGCACTTCGCGGATCTGATCCACTTTCGCGCCCAGGCAGCCGGTGACAATCACTTTGCCGTTTTCGGTCAGGGCTTCACCGATGGCTTCCAGGGACTCCTGAACCGCACTGTCGATAAAACCGCAGGTGTTGACGATCACCATGTCGGCATTGTCGTAGCTTGGCACCACGTCATAGCCTTCGGTACGAAGTTCGGTCAGGATGCGTTCGGAATCCACCAGGTTTTTCGGGCAGCCGAGGGAGACGAAGCCGATTTTCGGCTGGTGCGTAACATTGCTCATAGGTTAAAAATTCATCAATTATGGAGTTATCAGGGCGGGATTTTACAGCGTATCGCGGGGGATTTATACACTCTTTATAGGGTGGATGCAGCGAGGAGAGGTTGTAACATTGTAAAGAATGTTAATCAGTTAAGAATTATTGATCTCAGGCATTAAACTGTACAAAAAATGAACTTATTCTGAATGTGCAACATGACTGACAGAGGAGGAAATAGCATGTCCGTTGACAGACTGAAACGCGATCTGCTTAACAAGCTGATCAACGCCCGAATCGACCTGGCCGCCTATCTGCAGCTCAGGAAGGCAAAAGGCTATATGTCAGTCAGCGAAAGCGAACATCTGCGTGATAATCTGTTTGAACTTTGCAATTTCATGCGTGAAAAAGCACCGACCCTGAAAGCGGAATACGACGAAAGCGAGCTAATGGCGCTGCGCCGCGCCGCTGAGGTGCTCTCCATTGCAGGGGTATGTTTGATGAACGGACGCCACGACTGCCCGAATTTTATCGCTGTTAACGCGGAGAAGCTTGAAAACTGCCTGACAACGCTCTCTCTTTGCATCATGTGTCTGAACGAGCATGCGAAGCTTGCCCAGCACTGAGCCCGGGGGAGGCAACTCCCCCTTCTGATTAAGCTTTTGTAAAAGTGGTAACGCGCCCGAACGTTGTGGCTAATCTTTATGCCATATGCCGATAAAGGAGCGCGTTATGCATCGATCCTCGCTGATTTTACTGCCTGCGTTATTTTTCCCTTTTTCTCTTCTCGCTGCACCTGACGCAGTAAAGGTCGAGGTGTTGCAAAACCGACTCGATCACCCCTGGTCACTGGCCTTTTTGCCGGACGATAAAGGTGTGCTCATCACGCTCAGAGGCGGCCAGCTGAAACGCTGGCAGGCCGGGAAAGGGTTGTCCGACCCGATTATTGGCGTGCCCAAGGTGTGGGCAAACGGCCAGGGCGGTTTGCTGGACGTGGTGCTGGCACCTGATTTTGAACAATCGCGACGCATCTGGCTGAGCTATGCCGAAGTGGGTAATGACGGGAAAGCGGGAACGGCGGTGGGCTACGGTCGGCTGAGCGACGATCTGTCGCGCATTGAAGCTTTCCAGGTGGTGTTCCGCCAGATGCCGAAACTCTCCACCGGGAACCATTTTGGCGGTCGGCTGGTGTTCGACGGCAAAGGCTATCTCTTTATTGGTCTGGGTGAAAACAACCAGCGCCCGACGGCGCAGGATCTGGACAAGCTTCAGGGCAAAGTGGTGCGCCTGACGGAAGACGGGAAGGTGCCGCCGGATAACCCGTTTGTGAATACCTCCGGCGCGCGGCCTGAAATCTGGTCCTACGGCATTCGTAACCCGCAGGGGATGGCTATGAACCCGTGGAGCGACACGCTGTGGCTTAACGAGCACGGCCCGCGCGGCGGGGATGAAATCAACATCCCGGAAAAAGGGAAGAATTACGGTTGGCCGCTGGCGACTCACGGCATTAACTACAGCGGCCTGAAAATTCCGGAAGCCAAAGGCGAGCACGCGGAGGGAACGGAAAAACCGCTGTTTGTCTGGAAGGTTTCCCCTGCGGTGAGCGGCATGGCGTTTTACAACAGCGACGTCTTCCCGCAGTGGAAAAACAAACTGTTTATCGGTGCGCTGAAGGAGAAAGACGTCATCGTGCTGAGCATCGACGGCAATAAGGTAACGGAAGACGGGCGCATTCTGGGTGATAGAGATCGACGTATTCGCGATGTGCGGGTGGGGCCGGACGGCTATTTATATGTCCTGACCGACGAGACGGACGGGCAGCTGTTGAAAGTCAGCCCGTCCGGCACGTAATCAGGTAACCGGGATCATCACCGAGTTACGGTACGCCGGGCGTTCGCTGAGCTGCTGAAGCCAGCGGTCGAGATGAGGGCGCGGCGTCCATTTCAGACCCATATTGGTCAGATTCCAGACGAATGGCGCAACCGCAATATCGCCCACGCCGAACGCGTCGCCTGAGAACCATGTGTGCTTCGCCAGCTCGTCATCCATCATCGCAAACAGATTTTCGCAGGCGTCCTGGGCGGCATGAATAGCGGGGTAGTCACGTTCAGGTTCAGGCGTGCGGATGAGCCCCATCAGGATCACGCGGTGGGTGGGAGAGAGCGTCTGGTTTGCCCAGTCCATCCACTTCTCACCCTGAGCACGCTGGGCCGGGCTCTCTACCCACAGACGGCCCTGACCGTACTGCGCGGCAAGGTAACGGACAATGGTGTTGGACTCCCACAGCGTGGCATCGGTCTCATCGTCGCGCAGCAGCGGCACCAGCCCGTTCGGGTTCATCGCCAGATAGTCGGCCTCTTTGTTCACGCCGAACGACATGCCAGCCATGATTTGATTAAAGGGTAAATCCAGTTCCTCCAGCGTCCAGAGCACTTTCTTCACGTTGGTTGAGTTGTTCCTGCCCCACAGCGTAATCATATTTACTCCCGATGAGATGTGAATCCGAGTCAGCTTTTCGCCATGGTGAGATAAACCTAACAATTACGCAACAGAAGACAAAAAAATCGCCTGAATCAAAGCGTAAATGAATGTTATTGCATAAACTTTAATAACTTTACCCTGGTTGGGTTTCTTTAACCGTTTTAGTGCGCTATTACTCATCGCTTCTTGCGACACGGTGATGTGACGTAATTTTTTGAATGGACACTCGGGTGGCATTTATGACGCGAAAAATGACTTCTCTGCGCAGCCTGGCGGCAGGCTCTGCACTCCTCTTCCTTTTTGCCCCAACGCTCTACGCGGCGGAACAGGCGGCGCCCGAAGCGCCACCGGTGGATGCCCGCGCCTGGATCTTAATGGACTACGCCAGCGGTAAAGTGCTGGCGGAAGGGAATGCCGACGAAAAACTCGATCCGGCCAGCCTGACTAAAATCATGACCAGCTACGTGGTGGGTCAGGCGCTGAAAGCAGGCAAAATTAAGCTTGATGATATGGTCACCGTCGGGAAAGACGCCTGGGCGACCGGTAACCCGGCGCTGCGGGGCTCGTCGGTCATGTTCCTGAAGCCCGGGGATCAGGTCTCCGTTTCCGATCTGAATAAAGGGGTGATCATTCAGTCGGGAAATGATGCATGTATCGCGCTGGCCGATTACGTTGCGGGCAGCCAGGATTCGTTTATTGGTTTGATGAATGGCTATGCGCAAAAACTGGGCCTGACCAACACCACGTTTAAAACGGTACACGGTCTCGATGCGCCGGGACAGTTCAGCACCGCGCGTGACATGGCGCTGCTGGGGAAAGCGTTGATCCACGACGTACCGGACGAATACGCGATCCATAAAGAGAAAGAGTTTACCTTCAATAAAATCCGTCAGCAGAACCGCAACCGTCTGTTGTGGAGCAGCAACGTCAACGTGGACGGGATGAAGACCGGCACTACGGCGGGCGCGGGATACAATCTGGTTGCTTCCGCTACCCAGGGCGATATGCGCCTGGTGTCGGTGGTGCTGGGCACCAAAACCGACCGTATCCGTTTTAACGAATCAGAAAAACTGTTGACCTGGGGCTTCCGCTTCTTTGAAACCGTGACGCCGATTAAGCCGGATGCCACGTTCGTCAGCCAGCGCGTCTGGTTTGGCGATAAGAGCGAGGTGAATCTGGGCGCTGGTGAGGCCGGTTCAGTGACCATTCCGCGCGGTCAGCTGAAAAACCTGAAAGCCAGCTTCACCCTGACCGACCCGCAGCTCACGGCTCCGCTGAAAAAAGGCCAGGTCGTCGGGACGATTGATTTCCAGCTTAACGGCAAGTCGATTGAACAGCGTCCGCTGATTGTGATGGAAGCGGTAGAAGAGGGCGGATTCTTCAGCCGGATGTGGGATTTCGTACTGATGAAATTCCACGGGTGGTTTGGCAGCTGGTTTAGCTAAACCTTGTGGATTTTCTCCCTCTCCCTGTGGGAGAGGGCCGGGGTGTGGGCATCAGGCCGCACCCCGTTTAATACATCAACTTCACCTGCTGCGCCTTCGCGTGGGCCACGATCTCGTCATCCGGGCGGCAATCGCTCACAATAGCGTCAAATTGCGCCAGCTCGCCCATTCTTGCCGGACGCACCTTGCCAAACTTGCTGTGGTCCACCACCAGCACATGATACTGCGCGGCATTTAACGCCCAGTGCTTCACGGGTAACTCTTCCAGGTTAAAGCAGGTCGCGCCCTGATGCACGTTCACCCCTGCTGCAGAATAAAACGCGATATCCGGGCATAAATTACTCAGCGTGTCATGAAGATTCAGCGGCTTGAAAATGGCGTTACTGGCGTGGAACTCACCGCCGCAAAGGATCACCCGGCATTCGGGTTTCTCCTGCAGCGCCAGAAAGGTGTTCAGTGAGTAGCACACGGCGGTAAACGGGAGGCTGCTTTCGATGGCTTCGATGATCCAGGGTGTGGTAGTGCCGCAGTCAAAAAACAGGGTTTGATGCGGCTGCACCAGAGAGGCTGCGAGCCGTGCCGCTTTGCGCTTTTCTTCCACCAGACGCGTTTTTTGATCGCTGATCAGGTAGTGGCTGGCGCTACGCGGCTCGAGGACGATGTATCCGCCCAGCAGCACAACGGGGGCGCTGTCGCTGTTAAGATCCCGACGAATGGTCATCTCAGAGACGCCGAGCAGCGTGGCGGCTTCCTTGAGGTGCAGTTTATCACTGCGCTTCAGCGCCTGGAGCAGCTGAGCAATGCGGTCATCGCGTCGTGTTTCCATAGATCCTCAGGATGAAAAAGTGAACCCCCGCAGGGCGGGGGTTCAAGTGTAACCTGCCGGACCGGGATTAGTCACGTATCCAGCCTTTGCGGATCGGGAGGGCAAACAGCACGCGATACAGCTGAGACAGCCCGCGGTAAAGCGTCGGGCCAAAGAGGCTCCACAGGATCGCCGCGCTCACGCAGCCCATCAGCCCCACCAGGAAACCGCCCACCATATCCAGCGGCCAGTGAACGCCAAGATAAACGCGGGACCAGGCGATGGCCAGCGCGATACCCATCAGAACTGCGCCAGACCACAGGCGATGCCAGAACAGAAACGCCAGAGCGAAGGTGAAAATCACGGTGCCATGATCGCTTGGGAAGGAGTCGTCAGGCGCGTGGTGCAGGAAATTATAGCCAACATGATCGACGAACGGACGGTCGTGGGGGAAGGCATGTCCCAGCAGATAGCTGGTCACTACGCTGACACCGATGGCCATCGCCACTTTGATCACCAGCTGGCGCTGTGCAGTGACCTCTTTGCGTGGACCCCACAACCAGAGAACAACGGCCAGTACAGGAACAATCGAGATCAGATCTCTGGCAACAAAGGTGGCGAAATCAATCATCCATTCCGGCGAGGCTGGCGTGGCGTTGATGAAATAAAACAGTCCGTAGTTCAGATTCTCTAACATAATGTCGTCACTCTTTCGCAAACCAGGCGGAAACAAGGCCATAGACCACCACCTGGGAAAACCATACCCACCACCCAGCCCACAGGTTGTGAGAAAAAAAATGCGCCCCGCGCATGACCTGACCGTAGCCCATCACCAGCCCCAATACCGCACCCAGCACGACAAAACTCCAGGCCAGACGTGGACGTTCGCGCCAGAAGGCAAAAAACAGCCCCATCACCATAAAGCCGCTTGACGAGTGGCCGCCCGGGAAGCAACGGCCCGGTCCGCTGTCTGCCGGCACCGCGCTAAACAGGGGGTAAGAAACCGCCTTTCCGCCATACTCCACCAGATCCCACGGACAGCTATGGTGGCTACTACTTTTCAGCACGCCGACAACCAGCGCACCCAGCCCCATCAGAAGCGCGGCCGTGAGCAGTCGGGCATTGCGCTTGGCGACACCGTAAATCAGCGCAACCGCAGCCAGAGCGATGGAGACGTATTTCGCCAGCCGATGATTGAGCAGGTCCAGCAAGGGGTTCTGCTGCAACGGAAAATGATGCGTCGCTGCGTCATACCAGAAACCGGTGATCCATCTGTCGAGCGTTTCGTCGCGTGAAAGCCAGGTAAACAGGACGGCGAGGACAATCAGCACGAAAAGCTGATAACCATAAAAGCGTGCGGGTAAACGGTAAAGCTGTTTTGTCTTATTTGACGGTAACTTAGACAATTCTGAAGCACTGAAGGTGTATGGCATAATTGGGGTCAGTAACGTGAAATAGGGCTATCATAAATCTGTCAACTTAAGGAAACCTTAAACGACGACGATAAGTGCTTTATTTCTGTTTATTATCGTTAATTTGCTATCTCAGGCTGCGGCAATTCATTACACTCATCGCGATTTTTTCATCATAAAGAGATTGCATGTTAAACCGTTCTTCTTCCGGTAATCGTCTGGGACGTCAGGCGTTACTTTTCCCTCTGTGTCTGGTGCTCTACGAATTCTCTACCTATATCGGCAACGATATGATCCAGCCCGGTATGCTGGCCGTGGTAGAACAGTACAACGCGGGTATCGAGTGGGTGCCGACCTCTATGACCGCCTATCTGGCGGGCGGCATGTTTTTACAGTGGCTGTTAGGGCCGCTGTCGGACCGTATTGATCGTCGTCCGGTGATGCTGACCGGCGTGGTGTGGTTTATCGTCACCTGTCTTGCCACGCTGCTGGCGCAAAACATTGAACAATTTACCCTGCTGCGTTTCCTGCAGGGGGTGAGCCTGTGCTTTATCGGCGCCGTGGGGTATGCCGCTATTCAGGAGTCGTTTGAAGAGGCGGTGTGTATCAAAATCACCGCGCTGATGGCGAACGTGGCGCTGATTGCGCCGCTGCTGGGACCGCTGGTGGGTGCTGCCTGGGTACACGTTGCGCCGTGGGAGGGGATGTTCGTACTCTTCGCCGCCCTTGCTGCCATCTCCTTCTTTGGTCTGCACCGCGCGATGCCGGAAACGGCTACGCGTCTGGGTGAAAAGCTCTCCCTGAAAGAGCTGGGACGTGACTATAAAGACGTGTTGAAGAATGGCCGCTTTGTCGCGGGCGCGCTGGCGACGGGCTTTGTCAGCCTGCCGTTGCTGGCGTGGATTGCTCAGTCGCCGGTCATTATCATCAGCGGTGAGAAGCTCAGCAGTTATGAGTACGGTTTGCTGCAGGTGCCGATCTTTGGCGCGCTGATCGCCGGTAACCTCGTGCTGGCACGTCTGACGTCGCGCCGCACCGTTCGCTCGCTGATTATTATGGGCGGCTGGCCGATTGCGGCAGGGCTGATTCTGGCGGCGGTGGCAACCGTCGCGTCATCTCACGCTTATTTATGGATGACGGCCGGGCTGAGCATCTACGCCTTTGGTATCGGCGTGGCGAACGCCGGGCTGGTGCGCCTGACGCTGTTTGCCAGCGAAATGAGTAAAGGCACCGTCTCAGCGGCGATGGGCATGCTGCAGATGTTGATTTTTACCGTCGGTATTGAGGTGAGCAAGCACGCTTACGCTTTTGGCGGCAACGGGCTGTTCAGCCTGTTCAACCTTGCCAACGGCGTGCTGTGGGTGGGATTAATGGTGGTGTTCCTGAAAGACAAACGCGTCGGAAGCGCCCTGCAACCTTGATCTGGTTATCCCCTCTCCCCTTTGGGGTGAGGGGAGAGGGGTCAGGGCACCAGACCCCTCGGTATTAATTAAACGGTGCCTCCCCGTTCAGCACCTTCTCAATCACGTTTAAAACGCCTTCATCGTTGTTATGCTGCGCTTCAAACCGGGCGACTGCCTTAATATGCGGTTTGGCATTGGCCATCGCAAAGCTAAACCCTGACTGGCGCAACATTTCTACGTCGTTGCCGCTGTCGCCAAAGGCCACCACTTCGCTGTTTTCTATGCCCCATCGCGCCTGCAAAATGCGCAAGCCGTTAGCTTTGTGCACGCCGGGGATAATCAGGTCGATACTGCCGTGGCCGGTTGTGACGGGCACCATAATATCGCCCAGTCTTTCATGCAGCAGCGCCTGAATACGCGGAATTTCATCATCGGAAACGTTAAGCCCAAACTTGAAGAAAATATCGTTCAGGTTATCGAAATCACTGACCCTTTCGAGGCGGTGATAATATTTTAAGGCCATATCAATGAAGGCTTCGTCATAGGCTTTAAGGGTGTAGGCGCTGCCTTTGCCGCAGGCGATAATCTCAATGCCTGGAACGTCATTTAACACGTTCGCGACGGTTTCGAAATGGGCTTTCGACAGTTCACCGTTAAAGACATCTTCACCTTCGCTCACGACCCAGCCGCCGTTTTCGGCAACAAACGCAATCTCATGCGCGATCTCCGGGAAAAAGGAGATCAGCTGGTAGTATTGGTTGCCGCTGGCGACCACGAAGCGAATGCCTTGCGCCTTCATGCGCGCGTACTGTGCCAGAAAACGCGCGCGGTTGTACGTCTTCGCATCGCTCAGGAAGGTGCCATCCATGTCGACTGCAATCAGTTTAACGCTCATATCCCTTCTCCAGTGTCGTTTGTTCTGCTTCCGGCTTTGCCACAGCGCGCGCCACCAGCGCCGCGATAATGACTAACCCTAATACCACCAGCATGGCGCTGCGCAGGCCGTAGTGCTCACCCAGGAAACCGAGCAGCGGCGGTCCCACCAGGAAGGCGAGGTAACCGGTGGTCGCCACTACGCTGACGCGCGTTGGCGCATCCGGGCCAGTGTCGCTGGCGGCGGAAATGGTCAGCGGGAAGCCAAGTGATGCCCCCAGTCCCCACAGGATCACGGAAACGCCTGCAATCCAGTCCACGTCCACAAAGATGATCATCGCGATGCCTAATCCGCCGAGCAGGGCGCTGGCGCGCACCACCGCCACGCGGCTGTAGCGGTCAATAAACCAGCCGCCGGTGAAGCGCCCGACCGTCATCCCTAGCGTAAACCCGGCGTAAATCAGCGAGCCGGAGGTCGGGCTGAAGCCGTGACCGTCCACCATAAGCAGCGGCAGCCAGTCGTTGGCAGAGCCTTCCGCGAACGCCATTGCCAACACCACCACGCCGATCAGCATCAACTGGAAGTCGCGGTAGAAGGGCAGACCTTTTTCTGCTGAGTGCTGTTCGTCAGACGAGTTCTTACCGGTGCCGTCCGGGATCGCCCGGATGCCCGTCAGGATCGGAATAATGCACACCAGCGCCGCCAGTAAAATATGCAGATTGGCCGCCATGCCAAACGCCGTCAGCGCCATCCCCACGCCCGCACCCGCCAGCGTGCCGAGGCTGTAAAAGCCATGCATCATCGGCAGCACGGTTTTGTTCATCTCACGTTCGACAGATGCGCCTTCGACGTTAATCGCCACTTCCGCCGCGCCGAAGCTGCCGCCAAAGACCGTCAGCCCCAGAGCAAACAGGACAGGAGAGGCAAACCACAGCGCCACGCTCAGCACCATCATCCCGAACACCGCGCAGCACATAGTGGTGCGGATCACCGCCCGCGTGCCAAAGCGTTTAACCAGCCACGCGGAGCAGAGAATGCCGCTCATGGAGCCTATCGACAGGCCGAACAGCACGATGCCCATCTCGGCGGTAGAGACGGACAAAATATCGCGAATGGCTGGAGTGCGCGTGGCCCAGGAGGCCATCAGCAGCCCGGGAATAAAGAAGAACATAAACAGCGCCCACATGCGTAATTGCAGGGCCTTACGGGGAGAGGTCAGCGTCATTGGAGTAGCACCAGAAGTACAACAGTAGCGACAACACTAGCAAGTTTGTGTACATTTGTACACAAACCGGATGAGGAATTTATGAGCAGACCACCCAACGATCCGCACCGGCGGGAAAAAATACTCCAGGCTACGCTGGACACCATCGCTGAGCACGGTATTCACGCCGTCACGCACCGTAAAATCGCCTCCTGCGCGGGCGTGCCGCTGGGGTCGATGACCTACTATTTTGACGGTATGGAATCGCTGCTGGAAGAGGCCTTTACGTGGTTTACCCGGCAGATGTCGCAGCAGTACCGGGATTTCTTTGCCGGCGTGACCGGGCCGGAAATGGCGTGTGAATCCATCACCACGCTGATCCACAGCTCGCAGGTGACCACGCCGCACAACATGGCGCTGATGTATCAATTGTACGCTTTTATGCACCGCAACCCGGCGCTTAAAGCGGTGATGCAGGACTGGATGAAGATGAGCCAGGACACGCTGGAGCAGTGGTTCGACCCGGTTACCACCCGCGCGCTGGATGCGTTTATTGAAGGGATGACGCTGCATTATGTGACCGACAGGCAACCGCTGTCGCGCGAAGAGATTCGGGCGATGGTGGGGAGAATTGCGGGCGAGGGGAACCCTTAGGTATCACTCGCCCTGCGAGGTCTACTTATGGGCGATTTTTTTCCCGCTGGCGTCCACCACCGCTTCGCCATCTTCTTTGGTAAACGCCCCTTTCTGCGCGTCCGGCAGGATGTCGAGGACGACTTCAGACGGGCGACACAGGCGCGTGCCCAGCGGCGTCACCACGATCGGACGGTTAATCAGGATCGGGTATTGCAGCATGAAATCAATAAGCTGGTCGTCGGTGAAGTTATCTTCAGCCAGGCCGAGCTGTTCCCAGGGCTCCACGTTTTTACGCAGCAGATCCCGCACTGAAATGCCCATATCGGCAATCAGGGTGGTCAACTTATCGCGCGACGGTGGGGTTTCCAGATAGAGGATAATCTCTGGCTCCGTGCCGCTGTTGCGGATCATCTCCAGCGTATTGCGCGAGGTGCCGCAGGCGGGGTTGTGGTAGATAGTGATGTGGCTCATATCAGTGCTCATTACAGTGTGAAGGAGAGACGTAGCGCCAGCGCGGCGAGCGTCACAAACAGGACCGGCAGCGTCATAATGATGCCCGTCCTGAAATAGTAGCCCCAGGTGATCGTCATGTTTTTCTGCGCCAGCACGTGGAGCCAGAGCAGAGTGGCGAGGCTACCGATAGGCGTGATTTTCGGCCCCAGATCGCAGCCAATCACGTTGGCATATATCATCGCGTCCTTGATCAATCCTGTCGCCGTACTGCCATCAATAGAGAGCGCGCCAATCAGCACCGTAGGCATATTGTTCATTATGGATGACAGGAACGCGGTGATAAAACCGGTTCCCAGCGTGGTGGCCCACAATCCGTGCCCGGCCAGGCTATTCAGTACGCCAGTGAGAGAGTCCGTCAGCCCGGCATTGCGCAGGCCATACACCACCAGATACATCCCCAGCGAGAAGATGACGATCTGCCACGGTGCGCCACGCAGCACTTTTCCGGTGTTTATCGCATGTCCGCGTTTTGCGACGGCGAATAAAATCAGCGCGCCGACGGTCGCAATGGCGCTGACCGGAATGCCGAGAGATTCAAGCACAAAGAAACCGACGAGCAGAAGCAGCAGGACGATCCAACCCGTTCTGAACGTCGGGAGGTCGTGAATGGCCCGCGCGGGCTCCTGGAGTTTTGCCAGGTCATATGCTGGGGGAATTTCCTTGCGGAAGAAGAGATGCAGCATCACCAGCGTTGCGGCAATCGCGGCGATATCTACCGGGATCATCACCGAGGCGTATTCGCTGAACCCCAGCTTAAAGAAGTCTGCCGACACGATGTTGACCAGGTTGGACACAATCAGCGGCAGGCTGGCGGTATCGGCGATAAAACCTGCCGCCATTACAAACGCCAGCGTGGCCTGCTTGCTGAACCCCAGCGCCAGCAGCATGGCGATGACGATAGGGGTCAGGATCAGTGCCGCACCGTCATTGGCAAACAGCGCCGCCACGGCTGCGCCCAGCAGCACGATATACGTAAACAGCAATCGCCCGCGACCGTTCCCCCAGCGGGCAACGTGCAGCGCCGCCCACTCGAAAAAGCCGGACTCATCCAGCAGCAGGCTGATGATGATGACGGCAATAAACGTTGCCGTGGCGTTCCAGACGATATTCCACACGACCGGAATATCATTAACATGAATCACGCCGCTGACCAGCGCCAGCATGGCGCCAATGCTGGCGCTCCAGCCGATACTGAGCCCCCTGGGCTGCCAGATGACCAGTACCAGCGTAAACAGAAAAATAGCTCCTGCCAGAAACATCGTTTACACCTTTATATCTGTTTTTGTGAATGTATTGAGATCAGCATGCGCCCGGTAGTCGGTTTTTCAGCTTCATGCGCGTCTCTTCCCGCAGGCAGTTCCAGCTGTTGTCGATAACGGTTGCCGCCCACGCAGGCATGTTAGGAGAGAGACGGTAATGGACCCATTTGCCCTCACGACGGTCGATAACCAGCCCGGACTCGCGCAGCAACGCCATGTGGCGGGAGACCTTCGGCTGCGGCTCGTTGGTGGCGGAGCAGAGATCGCAGACGCACAGCTCACCGGCTTCGCGGAGCAGCATGACGATGGCGAGCCGCGTTTCGTCGGAGAGGGTTTTGAAGAGCTGGAGCGGGTGGAGCATGGAGTTTCCTGCAGGTCTAATGATTTATATATGGTTAATCATATATGTTTTGATTGCAGGAGAGAAGCAGAGATGAGAAGTACGGGAATTTCAGGCAACAAAAAACCCATCAACCTTGAACCAAAACGGCGGGGTTGATGGGCTCCACAAATTGGGGACATCAAAGAAAAGCAGTGGCACTAGTTATGACTGCCCCCTGATAAAAAAGTTCTGCGCGTAACTAAAATATTTTCCACTACGCGCAAACTTGAGACTTATCCGAGTCCTGGCCAGATGATGATGATCAGCGTACCCGCCAGCGTGAGCAGCACGTTAGCGATAGCATAGGTGCCTGCATACCCCAGCGCAGGGATGTTGCTACGTGCGGTATCGCTGATGATTTCCATAGCAGGCGCACAGGTACGCGCGCCCATCATTGCCCCGAAGAGCAGGGCGCGGTTCATGCGCAGCACGTAGGCGCCGAACAGGAAGCAGATCACCACCGGCACCAGGCTGACGATTAGTCCGGAAACCAACATCTGCCAGCCGACAGCCCCCAGGCTGTGGCCGATGCCGCTACCGGCACTCAAGCCGACGCCCGCCATAAAGACCATCAGACCGAACTCTTTCACCATGTTCAGCGCGCCCTGCGGAATGTAGCCGAAGGTAGGATGGTTCGCTCGCAGGAAGCCCAACATGATCCCGGCGAACAGCAGCCCGGCGGCGTTACCGATGCCGAAGCTGAAGTTGCTGAACTGGAAGGTGATCATCCCGATCATCAGGCCGACAATAAAGAAGGCGCAGAAGGCCAGCAGGTCGGTTACCTGGCTGTGAATGGAGATAAAGCCGATGCGGTCGGC
Organism: Enterobacter mori; assembly: GCF_025244905.1. Lineage (NCBI taxonomy): Bacteria > Pseudomonadati > Pseudomonadota > Gammaproteobacteria > Enterobacterales > Enterobacteriaceae > Enterobacter > Enterobacter mori. Next base: position 1,472,717 of record NZ_CP104285.1, read on the forward strand.
AACGGTTTTCACGCGCCGTGCGTCACCGCTGACCTGCAGAACGTCGCCTTTGTTGAGCACGACGTTGTCGTCGATGGGCATCTCAATCTGGCTGCGGATCACGCGGTTGAGGAAGCAGCCGTGGTCGGTCAGCTTCAGCTGCGCAAGGCGGCGGCCCACGGCGTTATGGTTTTTCACCACGATCTCTTCGGTGACGATACGCATGTCGAGCAGGTCGCGGTCGAACACCTCTTTGCCGTTGCGAAAGCTCGGATCGAGACGGGCATGGGCGTCCGGGTAACCCACCAGCGCGATGTCGTCGCCCATCTGCAGCACCGCGTCGCCGTCCGGGTTTGCCAGAATGCCGTTGCGTCGAATACGTTCGATGTAACAGCCCGTCTGGCGATAAATGCCCAGCTCACGCAGGTTTTTGCCGTCGGTCCAGGCCACCAGCTCTGGCCCGACGCGATAGGCGCGGATCACCGGCAGATAGACTTTACGCTTGGTGTCCGTATCCAGACCGCGCTCGCGAGCAATTGTCTGTGCGCTGGTCTGTAGATCCTGGTGCTGCAGTTTTGGCAGGTAGCGCGCACCCACGATCAGGCTCACCAGGCCAATAAGGTAAGTCAATGCGTAGCCCAGACTCAGGTGGTCGAGCGCAGTGGAAAGCTGTGTGCCCTCCATGCCGGAATGACGCAGGGTATCACCCGCACCCACCAGCACCGGGGTGGATGTCATGGAGCCTGCCAGCATACCGGCCGTTAACCCGATATCCCAGCCAAACAGTTTACCCAGACCTAACGCAATCAGCAGCGCGCTGCCGACCATCACCAGCGCCAGCATCAGGTAATTTTTGCCGTCGCGGAAGAAAATTGAAAAAAAGTTCGGCCCCGCTTCCACGCCAACACAAAAAATAAACAGCATGAAGCCTAAGTTGAGCGCATCCGTGTTAATACTGAAATGCTGCTGACCTAATAATAAAGAGACGACTAAAACGCCAATGGAATTACCCAGTTGAACTGAACCCAGGCGCAATTTACCCAGGCAAAGGCCCAACGCCAGTACCACAAATAATAACAGGATGTAATTCCCATTTAACAAGTCTGCGACGTTTATATTCACGGAGGCTAACTTCTTGTTTACCAGTAAGTTGTTGAATGAAAGGACTATTTGGGCTACTGTTTTCAGGGTCAGGGAAAGACTTTACGACTCCCTGCTTCCTAATAAATTCCCTAAAACATGCGCTGGCGGTTAGTTTAATCGTATTAGCTACCGACAGCCACCTATTATCGCATCAGCCTGTGCGTGCTTTGGCAAGGATTGCCGTACTGCTTTATCTGACTGGGCGTCCACTGGACGAAGTTGTATTTGATAGAGATAAGTCAGGAGGATAGTTTGAACATTAAACGAAACTGGGCGGGCGTGGTCAGCTGCTTTTTGCTGTTTACGGTCGTTTGCATGTCGCTCGCTTTTAATGTGAAGGGGGCATTCAGGGCGTCCGGTCATCCGGAACTGGGTTTGCTCTTTTTCATCCTGCCGGGTGCCGCAGCCAGTTTTCTTTCGCGTAAAGGAGAGGTGATCAAGCCTCTACTCGGGGCCATGCTGGCAGCACCGCTGTGTCTGCTGATGATGCGACTGATGTATGTTCCGACAAGAAGTTTATGGCAGGAGCTGGCGTGGTTACTGAGCGGGGTGTTCTGGTGTGCGCTGGGAGCGCTTTGCTATCTGTTTGTGCGCAGCCTGCTTCACCGGCGCAAACATCCGCAATAAAAACGCCCTCGCGGTGAGGGCGTCTTCGCATTACTGAGCGGCAAACAGGCCCAGGTTTTCTTTGGCGTAGGCTTCAAAGTCAGTGCAGCCGCCAATGTGTTTCTGATCGAGGAAGATCTGCGGTACGGTTTCAACCGGCTTGCCGACGGTTTTTTCGAGATCCGCTTTGGTGATGCCTTCCGCGTGGATATCCACGTAGCGGAAGTTGAAGTCATCGCGCTCTTCGGTCAGTTTCTCAGCCAGCTCTTTCGCGCGCACACAGTAAGGGCACCCTGGACGACCAAAAATTACTGCAAACATTTCTCTCTCCTCAAAAACAAGCCTGACGGCGAATGACACCTATAGTGCCCGATAACCTGCCGCCATTAAAGAAGGTTTCGCCTGTCGCTTTGATACAGTCAGGCTATGTTTCGCCAATTACACCGCGCAAATCATTGCCTATACTGGCTGCCATACGTATTTAGCAAGACAAAGAGAGACAAGATGACACCAACGATTGACCTGCTCCAGTCCCACCGCTCCATTCGCCACTTCACCGATGAGCCGATTACCGAGGCGCAGCGTGCCGCGATTATTGACAGCGCAAGAGCCACCTCCAGCTCCAGCTTCCTGCAGTGCACCTCGATTATCCGCATTACAGACCCGGCTATGCGCGAGCAGTTGGTCACGCTGACCGGCGGGCAGAAGCACGTCGCGCAGGCGGCGGAGTTCTGGGTGTTCTGCGCCGACTTTAACCGCCACCTGCAGATCTGCCCTGAAGCCGAACTGGGGCTGGCCGAACAGCTGCTGCTGGGCGTGGTGGATACTGCGCTGATGGCGCAAAACGCCTTTACGGCGGCGGAGTCTCTGGGGTTAGGCGGCGTCTACATCGGCGGTCTGCGTAACAACATCGAAAGCGTGACCGAGCTGCTGAAGCTGCCAAAACATGTGCTGCCACTCTTCGGCCTGTGCCTCGGCTGGCCTGCGGATAACCCGGATCTGAAGCCGCGCATTCCTGCCGCTATGCTGGTGCACGAAAACCACTACCAGCCGGTCGATCAGGACGTCCTGAATCACTACGATGAAGAGCTGGCGAACTACTACCTGACGCGCGGCAGCAATAACCGTCGCGATACCTGGACTGACCATATTCGTCGCACCATTATTAAAGAAAATCGCCCGTTTATTCTTGATTATCTGCACAAACAGGGCTGGGCGACGCGATAGTCCATTTATCCTGCGCCTGCCTGCGTATATGATACGCAGGCTTTTTCCATGACTTCAGAGAGGTGCAGGGTGAAAATTGCCATATTGTCCCGGGATGGAACGCTCTATTCATGTAAACGCCTGCGTGAGGCGGCGGCGAAACGCGGGCATCAGGTTGAGATCCTCGACCCGATGTCCTGCTATATGAACATCGACCCGGCAGCGTCGTCGATTCACTACAAAGGCCGCAAGTTGCCGCACTTTGATGCGGTGATCCCCCGCATCGGCTCCCAAATCACCTATTACGGTACCGCCGCGCTGCGCCAGTTCGAGATGCTGGGCAGCTATCCGCTCAACGAATCCGTCGCTATATCCCGCGCCCGCGACAAGCTGCGTTCGCTGCAGCTGCTCGCCCGTCAGGGGATCGATCTTCCCGTCACCGGGATTGCCCATTCCCCGGACGACACCAGCGATCTGATCGACATGGTGGGCGGCGCGCCTTTGGTGATCAAGCTGGTGGAGGGCACGCAGGGCATTGGCGTGGTGCTGGCGGAGACGCGTCAGGCGGCGGAGAGCGTGATTGACGCCTTTCGCGGTCTGAATGCGCATATCCTGGTCCAGGAGTATATCGAAGAAGCCAAAGGGCGCGATATACGCTGCTTCGTCGTGGGTAATGAAGTGGTGGCGGCCATTGAGCGCCAGGCGAAAGAGGGCGATTTCCGCTCTAATTTACACCGCGGCGGCATTGCCAGAATCGCGGATATCAGCGAGCGCGAGCGGGAAATTGCCGTGAAAGCGGCGCAAACTCTCGGGCTGGACGTGGCCGGTGTGGATCTTCTGCGGGCGACGCGCGGGCCGCTGGTCATGGAGGTGAATGCCTCGCCGGGGCTGGAAGGCGTGGAAAAAACCACAGGTGTCGATATTGCGGGTAAAATGATCGCATGGATCGAGCGTCATGCCACGCCGGGTTACTGTCTGAAAACGGGCGGTTAAATGGTATTGAGCACGCTTTTTGCGTAATCTATGCAAAGTTTTTATATAAGAGGCTGCACAGCGATGGATTTACAGGTCGTTCCTACACTGGATACGTTACGTCAATGGCTTGATGATGCCGGGATTACGTTCTTTGAATGCGATTCCTGCCAGGCGCTGCATCTGCCTCATATGCAAAATTTCGATGGCATTTTCGATGCTAAAGTCGATCTGATTAACGACGTTATTCTTTTCTCCGCGCTGGCGGAAGTGAAGCCGTCCGCGCTGCTGGCGCTGGCCTCCGATCTTTCGGCCATCAACGCCAGTTCCTTGACGGTGAAAGCATTTCTCGACATACAGGATGATAATCTGCCAAAGCTGGTCGTTTGCCAGTCTTTATTCTCCGGTGCTGGCTTATCCTTTAAGCAGTTCGCCTGGTTTATGCGCTTGAGTGAAGAGCAAATTTCGATGGTCATGATGGAAGCCAATGCACATCATCTGCTGTATAGCGCGGAAGATGACGCAGAGAATAATGATGCATCTCCCAATTTTCTCCACTAAGCCTGTCTGACTTTTGCGCAGTCGCTGCCAGAGCGGCTGCATAACGCCAATTTTTCTGCTGCTTTTAACCTTTCATTAAAGAATTTTTCACCTCCCTGAAGGCTGTTTCGGCTTATCACGTAGACATAACCTGCATAAAAAATTGATAAAAGGCGTTTTTTCGTCTGGGCTATAGCCGGAGACACGGGCTACAGTTATTCTTGCGATGCTTACAAAAAAGCGAGCGGAACCTGCCAGGAAAGGGGTTTATTTTTATTTCGGGCAGAACGACAAACTATGCATGATTTTTGCATATATCCAGATTGCACAGTTTTGGTTCGTTTGTTAACGAGCTTTCAGAAGGAATAACACTATGATCGCCTTGAATAAAAAATGGTTATCGGGTCTGGTTGCGGGTGCTCTGATGGCCGTCTCTGCCGGCACGCTCGCTGCGGAACAAAAAACGCTGCACGTTTATAACTGGTCTGACTATATCGCGCCGGATACGGTCGCGAATTTTGAAAAAGAGACCGGCATTAAAGTGGTCTACGATGTGTTTGATTCCAACGAAGTGCTGGAAGGAAAGCTGATGGCGGGCAGCACCGGTTTTGACCTGGTGGTGCCCTCTGCGAGCTTCCTTGAGCGTCAGCTGACCGCAGGCGTTTTCCAGCCGCTGGATAAGAGCAAATTACCGAACTGGAAAAACCTCGACCCGGAAGTGCTGAAGCTGGTGGCGAAGCACGACCCGGACAACAAATACGCGATGCCTTATCTGTGGGCGACCACCGGTATCGGCTACAACGTCGATAAGGTGAAAGCGGCGCTCGGCCCGGACGTCAAGCTGGACAGCTGGGACGTGGTGCTGAAGCCGGAAAACCTTGAGAAGCTGAAAAGCTGCGGCGTCTCCTTCCTCGATGCGCCGGAGGAGATTTTCGCGACCGTGCTGAACTATCTGGGCAAAGACCCGAACAGCAACAAGGCCAATGACTACACCGGGCCAGCGACCGATCTGCTGCTGAAGCTGCGTCCAAATATTCGCTACTTCCACTCTTCCCAGTACATCAACGACCTGGCAAACGGCGACATCTGCGTGGCGATTGGTTGGGCTGGGGACGTGTGGCAGGCGGCTAACCGCGCGAAAGAGGCGAAAAACGGCGTGAACGTCTCTTACTTCATTCCAAAAGAGGGGGCGCTGGCGTTCTTCGATGTCTTTGCGATGCCTGCTGATGCGAAGAACAAAGACGAAGCCTATCAGTTCCTCAACTATCTGATGCGTCCTGACGTGATTGCCCACATCAGCGACCACGTTTACTACGCGAACGGTAACAAGGCCTCCGTACCGCTGGTGAGCGAAGAGATCCGCAATAACCCGGCGATTTATCCACCGGCGGATGTGTTTGCCAAGCTGTTCACCCTGAAAGTTCAGGATCCAAAAATTGACCGCGTGCGTACCCGCGCGTGGACCAAGGTGAAGAGCGGTAAATAAGTTACCGTGAGTCGTAGGCCGGGCAAGCGTTAGCGCCCCCGGCAACAGGCGCACCGTTCTGGTGCGCCTGCACCATGATTTGATCTCTACCGGAGAACACCCCGTGAATGACGCGATCCCCCGCCCGCAGGCGAAAGTCCGTAAAGCGCTGACCCCGCTGCTTGAAATTCGTAACCTCACCAAATCTTTCGACGGCCAGCATGCCGTGGACGACGTCAGCCTGACGATCTACAAAGGCGAAATATTCGCGCTGCTGGGCGCATCCGGCTGTGGAAAATCCACCCTGCTGCGTATGTTGGCGGGCTTTGAACAGCCTACCGCCGGGCAAATCATGCTTGATGGCGTGGATCTCTCCAGCGTGCCGCCGTATCAGCGTCCGATTAACATGATGTTCCAGTCCTACGCGCTGTTTCCACACATGACGGTGGAGCAGAACATCGCCTTTGGCCTGAAGCAGGACAAACTGCCGAAGGCCGAAATTACCGCGCGCGTGGCCGAAATGCTGAGCCTGGTGCACATGCAGGAGTTCGCGAAGCGCAAGCCTCACCAGCTCTCCGGCGGCCAGCGTCAGCGCGTGGCGCTGGCCCGCAGTCTGGCAAAACGCCCGAAATTATTGCTGCTCGATGAGCCGATGGGTGCCCTGGATAAAAAACTGCGCGACCGTATGCAGTTAGAAGTGGTGGACATCCTCGAGCGCGTGGGGGTGACCTGCGTGATGGTGACCCACGACCAGGAAGAGGCGATGACCATGGCCGGACGTATCGCGATCATGAACCGCGGTAAGTTCGTGCAGATCGGCGAGCCGGAAGAGATTTACGAGCACCCAACCACCCGCTACAGCGCGGAGTTCATCGGCTCGGTGAACGTCTTCGAAGGGCTGCTGAAAGATCGTCAGGAAGATGGACTGGTCATCGAATCGCCGGGGCTGCAGCATCCGCTGAAGGTCGATCCGGATAACTCCGTGGTGGATAACGTGCCGGTTTACGTCGCGCTACGTCCGGAGAAAATCATGCTCTGTGAGGATCCGCCTGCCGATGGCTATAACTTTGCCGTGGGCGAAGTGGTGCACATTGCCTATCTGGGCGACCTGTCTATTTACCATGTGCGTCTGAAAAGCGGACAAATGCTCAGCGCCCAGTTGCAGAACGAACACCGCTATCGCAAGGGGCAGCCGACCTGGGGTGACGAAGTGCGCCTGTGCTGGGATGCGGACAGCTGCGTTGTACTGACGGTATAAGGAGCGATCATGAGTACACTTGAACCTCCAGCCCGCGTCAAAAAACCGGGCGGTTTTGCCCACTGGCTGGCGCGTATGCAGATGAACCATGGCCGCAAGCTGGTGATCGCCATGCCGTATATCTGGCTGATCCTGCTGTTCCTGCTGCCGTTCCTGATTGTTTTCAAGATCAGCCTGGCGGAAATGGCGCGGGCGATCCCGCCGTATACCAACCTGCTGGACTGGGCCGACGGACAGCTGACGCTGACCTTAAACCTGGGCAATTTCCTGCAGCTCACCGACGATCCGCTCTATTTCGAAGCGTATTTGCAGTCGCTGCAGGTGGCGGCGATCTCGACGATCTGTTGCCTTCTCATGGGCTATCCGCTGGCCTGGGCGGTCGCGCACAGCAAGCCGTCGACGCGTAATATTCTGCTGCTGCTGGTGATTTTGCCGTCGTGGACCTCGTTCCTGATCCGCGTTTACGCGTGGATGGGGATCCTGAAAAACAACGGCATACTGAACAACTTTCTGATGTGGCTTGGGGTGATCGACCAGCCATTGACCATCCTGCACACCAACCTCGCGGTCTATATCGGGATTGTTTACGCCTATCTGCCGTTTATGGTACTGCCGATCTATACGGCCCTGACGCGTATAGATTACTCGCTGGTGGAAGCGTCGCTCGATCTCGGCGCGCGCCCGTTAAAAACCTTCTTCAGCGTGATTGTCCCGCTGACCAAAGGCGGGATTATTGCCGGGTCAATGCTGGTCTTTATCCCGGCGGTAGGGGAGTTTGTGATCCCGGAACTGCTCGGCGGCCCGGACAGCATCATGATTGGCCGCGTGCTGTGGCAGGAGTTCTTCAATAACCGCGACTGGCCGGTGGCCTCGGCGGTGGCGATCGTGATGCTGTTGCTGCTGATCGTGCCGATCATGTGGTTCCACAAGCATCAGCAGAAACAGATGGGAGACCACGGATGAACAACTTACCGGTAGTGCGCTCCCCGTGGCGAATCGCGATTCTGGTGATTGGCTTTACCTTCCTGTATGCGCCGATGCTGATGCTGGTGATCTACTCCTTCAACAGCTCTAAGCTGGTAACGGTCTGGGCGGGCTGGTCGACGCGCTGGTACAGCGAGCTGTTCCACGACGATGCGATGATGAGCGCGGTGGGGCTGAGCCTGACCATAGCCGCACTCGCGGCCACGATGGCCTGTGTTCTGGGCACCATCGCCGCGCTGGTGATGGTGCGCTTCGGGCGTTTTCGCGGTTCGAACGGCTTTGCCTTTATGATCACCGCGCCGCTGGTGATGCCGGATGTGATCACCGGCCTGTCGCTGCTGCTGCTGTTTGTTGCCCTGGCGCACGCCATCGGCTGGCCGGCGGATCGCGGCATGCTCACCATCTGGCTGGCCCACGTCACCTTCTGTACCGCCTACGTGGCGGTGGTGATCTCCTCGCGCCTGCGCGAGCTGGATCGCTCCATTGAAGAGGCGGCGATGGATCTCGGCGCCACGCCGCTGAAGGTCTTTTTCATCATCACGCTGCCGATGATTATGCCGGCGGTGATCTCCGGCTGGCTGCTGGCGTTTACGCTCTCGCTCGACGATCTGGTTATCGCCAGCTTTGTTTCCGGGCCGGGCGCGACGACGCTGCCGATGCTGGTCTTCTCCAGCGTGCGTATGGGGGTGAATCCGGAGATCAACGCCCTGGCGTCAATTATCCTCGGCGTAGTCGGAATTGTCGGATTTATCGCCTGGTATTTGATGGCGCGCGCGGAAAAGCAGCGGGTGCGTGATATCCAGCGTGCAAGACGCGGCTGAAGCATTTAAAATTTCCAGTGAAGTGCCGCGCATGACGCGGCACTGTTTTTCAGGGAAGTAAAACATTGGGATTCTTTCAAAAAACACGTCATACGCATGCTCGTCCGAACGTTCCTGCGCTGGTGCAGGTGGCGGCGCTCGCCATTATTATGATCCGCTGTCTGGACGTGCTGATGATTCTGAACACCTTAGGCGCCCGCGGCATCGGTGAATTCATTCACCGCAGCGTACAGACGTGGAATCTGACGCTGGTTTTTTTTAGCAGCCTGGTGCTGGTGTTTATTGAAATCTACTGTGCATTCTCGCTGGTCAAAGGGCGTAACTGGGCGCGCTGGGTCTATTTGCTGACGCAAATTACCGCGGCCAGCTATCTGTGGGCCGCCTCGCTGGGATATGGTTATCCGGAACTGTTCAGCATTCCCGGCGAGTCGCGACGTGAGATTTTCCATGCGCTGGTCATGCAAAAACTGCCGGACATGCTGGTCCTGTTCCTGCTGTTTGTTCCCGCCTCCAGCCGGCGGTTCTTCCGCCTGCAATAATGTGTATAATCTCAGCCCTCGTTTTCCTTAAGGTTTTCATATGCAGTGCGCACTCTTTGACGCCGGACGCTGCCGCTCTTGTCAGTGGATAGAACAGCCGGTTCCTCAACAACTCACCGCCAAAATGGCCGACCTGCAACAGCTGCTGGCAGCACACGCGGTGGGCGAGTGGTGCGCACCCGTCAGCGGCCCGGAGCAGGGCTTTCGCAATAAAGCCAAAATGGTCGTCAGCGGCAGCGTTGAAAAACCGCTGCTGGGAATGCTGCACCGCGACGGCACGCCGGAAGATTTAACCGACTGTCCGCTGTATCCTGCCTCGTTTGAGCCCGTCTTTGCCGCGCTGAAACCGTTTATCGCGCGTGCGGGCTTAACGCCTTACAACGTCGCCCGCAAGCGCGGCGAGCTGAAATACCTTCTGCTGACCGAAAGCCAGATTGACGGCGGCATGATGCTGCGCTTCGTTCTGCGCTCCGAATCCAAGCTGGAGCAGCTGCGCGCGGCGCTGCCGTGGCTGCAGGAACAGCTTGTGCAGCTTAAGGTCATTACCGCAAATATTCAGCCGGTGCATATGGCGATCATGGAAGGGGAGAAAGAGATTTTCTTTACCGAACAGCACGCGCTGGCCGAGAATTTCAACGGCGTGCCGCTGTGGATCCGCCCGCAAAGTTTCTTCCAGACTAACCCGACCGTGGCAAGCAGCCTGTACGCCACCGCCCGCGACTGGGTGCGCGCGTTAGGCATCCATCATATGTGGGATCTCTTCTGCGGCGTGGGCGGCTTTGGGCTGCACTGCGCGACGCCAGAGATGCAGCTCACCGGGATTGAGATCTCAGCCGAAGCGATTGCCTGCGCGAAGCAGTCTGCCTCTGAACTGGGGTTAACGAATCTGCACTTCCAGGCGCTGGACTCCACGCAGTTCGCCACCGGCCAGGGCAACGTGCCGGAACTGGTGCTGGTGAACCCGCCGCGTCGTGGCATCGGAAAAGCGCTGTGCGACTACCTGAGCCAGATGGCGCCCGATTTTATCGTTTACTCTAGCTGCAACGCGCAGACCATGGCGAAAGACATCGCTAATCTGCCTGGCTACCATATTGAGCGCATTCAGCTTTTCGATATGTTCCCGCATACCGCGCATTATGAAGTGTTGACGTTGTTAACCCGTAGGCCGGGTAAGGCGTAGCCGCCACCCGGCATGAATCCCGCATAATGTTCAACAAAATGTGAACTCTTCCTCCCTGCGAAATCAGGTAAGCTTACGTCATAAGAAATGATTGAAGGCTTACCCATGAAGCAGATCCTGCTGGTGGAAGACGACCACGATATCGCGGCGCTTCTGCGACTCAATTTAGAAGACGAAGGCTACGCCATCACCCACGAGCCCGACGGGGGCAACGCCCTTCAGCGTCTTGAAAAACAGCCGTGGGATGCGGTGATCCTCGACCTGATGCTGCCCAACGTTGACGGTCTGGAGATTTGCCGCCGCATCCGTCAGATGACGCGCTACCTGCCGGTGATCATCATCAGCGCCCGCAGCAGCGAAACTGACCGCATCACCGGGCTGGAAACCGGTGCTGATGACTACCTCGCCAAACCTTTCTCGGTGCAGGAGCTGATTGCGCGCATCAAAGCACTGTTCCGCCGCCAGCAGGCGATGGGGCAGGCGCAAACCGATGGTCAAATTCAGGCTCACGGCCTGACCATCGATCCGCTGGCGCGCAGCGTGCTGCTTCACGGCCAGGTGGTTGATCTCACCCCGCGCGAATTCGAACTGCTGTACTTCTTTGCCCGCCATCCCGGTGAGGTGTTTTCGCGTCTCGCCCTGCTGGAGCAGGTTTGGGGCTATCAGCACGAAGGTTACGAGCACACCGTTAACACCCATATTAACCGCCTGCGCATCAAGATTGAGAAGGACGCCGCCGAGCCGGAGATTATTCGCACCGTCTGGGGCAAGGGCTATAAATTTGCGGAGCCACATCATGATGCGCCGCTTTAGCCTGAGCCAGCGCCTGACGCTGCTGTTTATTCTGCTGATGATGCTCTGCGCCACCGTTACCTGCGCGGTACAGCTCTACACCAGCATGCAGTACGGTAACGCGATGGTGCAGCGGCTGTCGGGAGGACTGGCGCAGCAGATTGTTCAGCGCGAACCTATTCTGGACGCGCAGGGCAGGGTCGACCGAACGGCACTCAAGCCGCTGTTCGATCGGCTGATGACCTTTAATCCGAGCGTTGAGCTGTACGTCGTCTCCCCGGACGGCGATATCCTGGCCGATGCCGCACCGCCGGGCCACATTCAGCGGCAAAAAATCGACCTGGCGCCGGTTCAGACCTTCCTGAGCGGGACTGCCATACCGGTCCTGGGCGACGATCCGCGCAGCCAAAATAAAAAGGTCTTTAGCGCCACGCCGCTGCGGCAGGACGGCGAGCTAAAAGGCTATCTGTACATTATTTTGCAGGGCGAGGAGTCGAACGCGCTGGCGGAGATGGCCTGGCATAAGGCGCTGTGGAGCACGGTGCTGTGGTCATTGCTGTGGGTCGCGCTGTTTGGCCTGCTGGCGGGGTTGCTGGTCTGGTACTGGGTCACACGGCCGGTAAAACAGCTGACGGTGGAGGTTGCCGGGCTGGAGCAGGACAGCATCAGCGCAATCAGGCAGCTGGCGGCGCAGCCGTCGGACGCGGCGGCAAAGGATGAAGTGGCGATCCTGCGCAACAGCTTTATCGAGCTGGCGCGCAAAATCACCCGCCAGTGGGACCAGCTGGCCGACAGCGATCGCCAGCGCCGGGAGTTTATCGCCAACATTTCGCACGACCTTCGCACGCCGCTCACCTCGCTGCTGGGCTACCTGGAAACCCTGTCGCTAAAATCCGCGACCCTGACGCCGCAGGAGCACCAGCAGTATCTCTCTACCGCGCTCCGACAGGGGCAAAAGGTACGCCATCTTTCACAGCAGCTGTTTGAGCTGGCGCGCCTCGAGCACGGCGGCATTAAACCGCAGCGCGAGCGGTTCGCGATGGCGGAGCTGATTTCCGACGTGGCGCAGAAGTTTGAGCTCACCGCCCGCACGCGCGAGGTGAATCTGCATATTGACGTGCCGGGACCGCTGCCGCAGGTGTTTGCCGATGTGTCGATGATCGAGCGTGTGGTGACCAACCTGCTCGATAACGCAATGCGCCATACGCCGACCGGCGGGGAAATTCGTCTGGCGGTCTGGCAGGAGAATGAACAGCTTCAGGTCGAAGTGGCAGACAGCGGAACGGGCGTCGATGCCGCGCTGCGAGACGATCTGTTCCAGCGGCCGTCGGCATTGACGACCCAGGCATCGCGAGAGGATCGCGGTGGATTAGGGCTGCTGATTGTTAATCGAATGCTGGAATTGCACGGCGGCGGGATCAGGCTGATGGAGTCGGCGAGCGGGGCGCGGTTCAGGTTCTTTGTGCCGCTGTGAGGGAGTGCCGGGTGGCGCTGCGCTTACCCGGCCTGGAACTCCCCCCGTAGGCCGGGTAAGGCGCAGCCGTCACCCGGCAAAAACCATTACTGCGGGAACCACTGGTCGCTGATTTTCTGATACGTACCGTCGGCTTTAATCGCTTTCAGCGCACCGTTCAGTTTTTCCAGCAGGGCCTTGTTATCAGGACGTACCGCGATACCCAAGCCTGTACCAAAGTACTGTGGATCGGTCACCTTCTCGGTTGCGGTCCCCAGCTGCGGATTGGTTTTCAGCCATTCGTTCACCACGGCGGTATCGCCGAACACACCGTCGATGCGGCCGTTTTTCAGGTCGATAATCGCATTCTGGTAACTGTCATAGGCCACGGTTTTCACTTCAGGATGTTTGTCCTGCAGGTATTTCTGGTGCGTGGTGCCGTTTTCCATCCCGATGCGTTTGCCTTTCAGCTGGTCGAATGAGGTGTACGCGCCTTTCTTCGCAATCACCACCGCAGAGTTCGCGTAGTACGGGTCGGTGAAGGAGACCTGCTTGCTGCGCTCTGGCGTGATGTCCATCCCGGAGATCACCGCGTCGTATTTCTTGAATTTCAGCGACGGGATCAGGCTGTCGAAGGCATGGTTGGTAAAGGTGCAGTCGGCCTGCATTTGTTTGCACAGCGCTTTCGCCAGATCGATGTCAAAACCGACGATCTGGTTGCTGGCATCCAGCGATTCAAACGGCGGATAGGTGGCGGAAACGCCGAAATTGATTTTGTCTGCGGCGGATGCGCCAGCGGCGAAGGTTGCCAGTAATGCGGCCAGAACTAACTTTTTCATTGTAATGCTCCCGTCTGTCTATCTTGTCATTATGCGCCGTGTCTGCGGCATGGATGTACAATGCCAGTTAATGAATTTATATGCAATAAATATGATTAAATATTGTATCTCACACAAAAAAAAGCGGATAACCCATCGGGTTACCCGCCTTTGATATACAGATTTATGCATTTGCCAGGTTAATTTCTGCGCTCAAAAGCCAGCGCTTTACGCTCGATCAGGCGCATCATCAGCGTCAGCAGACCGTTGACCACCAGATACACCAGCCCCGCCGCACCAAACACCATGACGTCGTAGGTGCGTCCGTACAGCAGCTGTCCGTGGCCCATCACTTCCATCAGCGTGATGGTGTAGGCCAGAGAAGTACTCTTGAACACCAGCACCACTTCGTTGGAATAGGAAGAGAGTGCGCGCTTGAAGGCGTACGGCAGCAGGATCGCCAGCGTGTCTTTCTTGCTCATGCCAAGCGCCCCGCATGACTGCCATTGTCCTTCCGGGATAGCGCGGATCGCCCCGTAGAACAGTTGGGTAGTATAGGCCGCACTGTTCAGTGAGAGCGCAATCAAGGCACACAGCCACGGCTCAGAGAGCAGATGCCAGATAACCGGATACTCCTGCAGCGACGGGAACTGGCCCGGGCCATAGTAAATCAGGAAGATCTGCACCAGCAGCGGCGTGCCGGTAAACAGGGTGATGTAGGCGCGCACGATCCACACCAGCACCGGCGTTTTCAGCGTCAGGATGATGGTAAAGATCAGCGCCAGGATCAGCGCCACGACGATGGACGCCACGGTCAGCGTCAGGCTGGTGTGCAGCCCCTTCATCAGCTCGGGTAAGTAGTCAAGCATCAGCCCGGTCTCCGTTCAAAACGCGTTGCACGCAGGTCGATGCGCTTGAGGATGTACTGACTCAGCAACGTGATCACCAGGTAGATCGCCGCCGCCACGATGTACCAGGTAAACGGCTCCTGGGTACGGGTGGCGATACTTTTGGTCTGCAGCATTAAATCGTTCACGCTGATGAGGCTCACCAACGCGGTATCTTTCAGCAACACCAGCCACTGGTTACCCAGTCCCGGCAGGGCATGACGCCACATCTGCGGCATCACCAGGCGGAAAAAGATCGCCGCTTTCGACATGCCGAGCGCCTGACCGGATTCCCACTGTCCTTGCGGAACCGCCTTCAGCGCCCCGCGCAGCGTTTGTGACGCATAGGCAGAGTAGAGAAGAGAAAGGGCAATCACGCCGCACAGGAACGGGCTGACGTCAAAGTTTTCAATCTGCATCTGCACCGGGATCTGCGCAAAGCCGAGATTAAGGGTAAAGCCGTCCGAGAGCGTCAGCAGCAGCTGTGAGGAGCCGAAATAGATAAACAGGACCACCAGAATTTCCGGCAGCCCGCGCAGCACGGTCACCAGTGCGGAACCCGTCCAGGCGACGGGGAACCATTTTGCTGATTCCCACACCGCAAAGAACATTGCCAGCACAAGGCCGATAATCAGTGCGCAAACGGCAAGGCCGACGGTCATCCCGGCGGCGCTTGCTAATGGAAGAATTTCATTCATCAGGAATTACTTCTGGAACCATTTTTGGTAGATGGTTTCGTAGGTGCCGTCTTTCTTCACTTTTTCCAGCGCAGCGTTGAATTTCTGCTGCAGCTCAGTGTTGCCCTGACGCACGGCGATGCCCAGACCGGTACCGAAATAGGCTTTATCGGTCACTTTGTCGCCGACTGGCGCCAGCTTGTCGTTGGCTTTCAGCCATTCAGTGACCACCGCGGTATCACCAAATACGCCGTCGATACGGCCGTTCTGCAGATCCAGCTTCGCGTTCTGGTAGCTGTCATACGGAACGGTGGTGATTTCCGGGTGCTTATCCATGATGAATTTCTGGTGGGTGGTGCCGTTCTGCACGCCCACTTTCTTGCCTTTCAACTGGTCGATGGAAGTGAACTTGCCTTTCTGACCAATAAACAGGGCGGAGTTATCGTAGTAAGGGGTAGAGAACAGCACCTGCTTTTCACGCTCAGGGGTGATGTCCATACCGGCCATTACGGCGTCGATACGGCGGAACTTCAGGCTCGGGATCAGGCTGTCGAACGCCTGGTTGCTGAAGGTACAGGTCGCGTCGATCTCTTTACACAGGGCGTTAGCCAGGTCTACGTCGAAGCCAACAATCTTGTTGTTCGCATCGATGGACTCAAACGGAGGATAAGACGCCTCGGTGGCGAAACGAATGGTCTGGGCTGCGGTAGCGGAAAGGCTGACGCTAGCAAGCAGCGCGGCAATCAATACTTTTTTCATTATCATTTTCCCTAACACATCAGTGAGATAAGTAATTTTTGAAGGCATCGGTTTGCGGGTTAGTAAAGCAGCTCGCGTCACCTTGCTCGACGATATACCCGTTTTCCATGTAAACCACACGGCTGGCGGTTTTGCGCGCCACTTCCACTTCGTGGGTCACGATGACCTGGGTAATGTTGGTTTCCGCCAGCTCGCGAATAATGCTCACGATCTGGGCGGTGATTTCCGGGTCCAGCGCCGCAGTCGGTTCGTCAAACAGCAGAACCGCTGGCTCCATCATGAGCGCGCGTGCAATCGCTACGCGCTGCTGCTGACCGCCGGAGAGGTGTAAAGGATAGCGATCGCTGTATGGCTTAAGACGCAGACGTTCCAGCAGCTTTTCGGCACGCGACATCGCCTGGTCCTTGCTTAAACCGAGCACGCGGCAGGGCGCTTCAATCAGGTTTTGCAGAACGGTCAGGTGCGGCCAGAGATTATATTGCTGAAAGACCATGCCGACATTTTGACGCAGTTCACGAATCGCTTTATCAGAAGGCGTTTTCGCAAAATCAAAATGGTTACCGGCAATCGCCAGCGTACCTGAGCGGGGCATTTCAAGCAGATTAAGAACACGCAGAAGGGAACTTTTGCCTGCGCCGCTTGGGCCGAGCAAAACCAGTGTTTCGCCCTCCGGGCAGTTCAGCGTGATGTCGAACAGCGCCTGGTGTGCGCCGTAGAAGCAGTTAATGCCGTTTAGTTTAATACTCATCGGGGCAGTCTTTACTCATCCAGGCAATCTATAGCAATTGAGGCCGCAGATAGTACCGTTGACAGAATAGTTATGCAATATTTCTGCGTTAAAAGTTAAATATAACCCGTGTTTCCTCTTAAACATAGCACAAAATAGCGAACGGAAAGGGGGGCGAGTATAAATGTCGGCATTCCGCGAGAAATGCCGGACATTTTACGGGGTTAACAATTTTTTACTGATGAGTTAGCGGTTCTCAATCGACTGGCGCAGCGTGCCTGCCGGGGCATGAACGCTGCCGCCGATGTAACGTACGTCGTCGACGGCCCAGCACTGGCCTTCACGGATCATCAGCACTTCATCCTGCCAGGACTGGGTGCCCTGCGTCAGCTTCACGCGCAGCGGGATATTTCGCGCATCGGTGTTTGGGATAGTGGAAGCACTCGCGACCTCGGCGCTGTCGGGCAGCGTTGCGCGGCTGGAGAACGGGTCCGATTGAAGCAGCGCATTATGCTGCGGATCGCGGGTCGCATCGTTCAGCAGTTTGGCCAGACCGTCGCTCAAATACGGCCGAAGGGCAGTAAGATCGTTACCGCGGTGCTGAATACGATAATCATAGAACTGTTGCGCCACGGTATCCGGGCCACCGTCAATGCAGGGGCCGCTGCGGGTACCGATATCCTTAAAGGCTGGCGTGACCGGGGTGGTGCACGCGCTGAGCACCAGCGCGCAAGGCACTAAAAGCGTTAAAGCAGAGTAGCGCATGTTGATTTCCTTATTTATTAACTATCCTTTCAATCATAGCGTAACGAACCGATAATGCTGGTGGTAAGGCATTGAACGCTAAAGAAGGAGAGAAAGTATGCAGTTTTCAACCACCCCAACCCTGGAAGGGCAGCCGATTACCGAGTATTGCGGCGTTGTGACCGGCGAAGCGATTCTGGGCGCCAACATCTTCCGCGACTTTTTTGCCGGTATTCGCGACATCGTCGGCGGACGCTCAGGTGCTTACGAGAAAGAGCTGCGCAAGGCCCGCGAAATTGCTTTTAAAGAGCTGGGCGAGCAGGCAAAAGCGCTGGGCGCCGATGCCGTTGTGGGCATTGATATCGACTACGAAACGGTCGGTAAAGATGCCAGTATGCTGATGGTGAGCGTAAGCGGCACGGCGGTGAAAACCCGTCGATGAAGCGTTCGCTTTCAACACTCCTGCTGGCGCTTTTGCTGGCAGGGTGCGCCACGGAAAAGGGCATTATTGATAAAGGTGCCTACGAGCTGGATACCCGCCACCAGGCGCAGGCGGCCTACCCGCGTATCAAGGTGCTGGTGATCCACTATACCGCTGATGATTTTGACAGCTCGCTGGCGACCTTAACGGACAAAAATGTCAGTTCCCACTATCTCATTCCGGCAATTCCTCCTGCTCCTGATGGCAAACCGCGTATCTGGCAACTGGTGCCTGAAAGCGAACTGGCGTGGCATGCAGGGATAAGCTTCTGGCGCGGCACCAACCGTATCAATGATACGTCCGTGGGGATTGAGCTGGAGAACCGTGGCTGGCAAAAAACATCTGGCGTTAAGCACTTTACCCCTTTTGAGCCAGCACAAATTGCGGCGCTGGTGCCGCTCGCCAAAGACATTATCACCCGCTACAACATCAGGCCTGAAAATGTGGTGGCCCATTCGGACATCGCCCCGCAGCGTAAAGACGATCCCGGTCCGCTCTTTCCGTGGCGGCAGCTGGCACAGCAGGGCATTGGTGCATGGCCCGATCCGGCGCGCGTCGCGTTCTATATAAACGGGCGTCCGCGCTATCAGCAGGTGGATACCGGGGCATTACTCGATCTCCTCGCGCGGTATGGCTATGAGGTGCCGGTTGACAGCACCCCGGCGCAGCAAAAGCGCATCATCACGGCGTTCCAGATGCATTTCCGGCCTGACCTGTGGAACGGCGTCGCGGACGTCGAAACGATGGCCATTGCTGAAGCCCTTCTGGAGAAATACGGACAGGGGTAATCCTTCGGACGCCCCCCGAATGCCTTAACTCATCCCGAACTCCTTCAGATTAATCTTAAGTACAAACTCAATTCATTTTTAGTTAATTGACTTAAAATTATCCGGATTTAAGATAGACACATAGCTTGCTAAGTAATTTAGAAAATAAATCTATCGCACTTATTCTTTATTTTTCTCCTTGAGAACGTCATCAGGAAAATATTCGAGGGGTAAGGTTTTTTTGCCTTGCGCCTGCGTTTTTAAATTTCACATCTTAAATTGGGTATAACAATGTTAAGCATCTATGCAAAAAAATTACGTCCGCAACATGAAATGGAAGCCATTATTTCTGCAACGTCAGGTTTTGAAGAAAAAACTTTAAAGAAATGGCAGAAAATTTCTACCTCTGATTCACAATATATTCATATTATCGTCAGCGGTGAGGTTGAATTCCGTCGCGAATCCGACGAACTGTGTATGTTCACGGTGACGGGCCAGTGCATTTTTGGCCTCTCGTCTATGTACTACAACGCAACCCATATGTATGGCCTCGTTCGCGCCAACACCGTAATACGCTCGATCAAGAAAGAGACCTTCGCCCAGCTGATGACGGATAACAATTTATGGCCTGAACTGACCAAAGTGCTCTCCTGGTACATCTGCATGCTGAGCAAACGTGACGATGTGCTGGTTGCCCGCAGCGCTTACTCAGTGGTGCGTGAATTTTTATACGAGATTAATGAGCTTATTGTTCATCATCAGCGTGATATCAACATTTATGATTATATTCAGGAATACACCAACCTGGCACGCAGCACCATCATTAAAATCCTCTCCGATCTGAAGAAAGGTCAATATATCGTGGTGGAAAAAGGTCGACTTCTTAATCTCACCGCTCTGCCAGAAAAATATTAATTACTCCAGCCGGTCTCCTTTAATACTTAAGGGAGATCGCGCTTTATCTCCGTTTAGCATACTGCTTTGAGGATTTTCCTGCGTTTCGTCTACCGGCGGTGCGGGAATTTTGCCTTGGGAATAATCCTGCTCTTGTTCTTTTAACGCCTGCTTAAATAACTCCGTTAATGATGAATCATCGCTGTCTGCGCTGGCGGGAGCTTCGGTGCCGGGTAACGTATCCCGCGACGTATCGTGCGGTTCGGCGCCATCGGGTGCCTGCTGCCAGTCGGCATCATCGCTGTTAATGGGCAAATCCTGCATGGCCGGGACATCGGTATGCTCGGGGGCGGGTTTCGGCTGCGGATGCGGGAACGGTTTGCTCACATACACATAATGCATATCCGAAAGCTGTGTTTCCGGTTTGGCGACGCTCACTTTTACCGGTTCTGGCGCAGGGTGGCGCAGGTTCCAGTAAATATGCGCGTACAGCCCCGTCATTAGCATGGCGCAAAGGCCCAGCATCCAGAGAAAGGCGTTGCCAAACGCTTTTTTCAGGCTGGGGAGGCGGTACGAAAACCAGACCGCCTCCCCGGTAGTGTAGCTGCGCTGGGCCGCAAGACAGATGGTAGACATCAGGAATGTTTCTCCTGCGTTTTCGCGTCCGGTGTGAAACGCGAGGCCTGAATTAATACGCTCGGTGTGGTATCGGTTTCTCGCATTAACTGCATCAGCGTATCTTCACCAGGGATCCCATCCACGTGCAGATGCATTTTTTGCTGGAACTCTCGGGTGCGTTTCATCAGTTCTGCCGTCCAGGTCTGGGCATGGGTTTCCGGCTGGTTAAGGGCCACGCTCAGCTGCTGATCAAGCCAATCCACGTCTTTTGCATCGCTGGCGGCGCTGATGGCGTCTTTGCCATCCGGCGTCAGGCGGTGCAGCTGGGTGTAATTGCCGGTCGCATGCTGAGTAAACCAGCTGCGGCTCACTTGCCAGGTACGGTTATTCATCAGTAGATCGAGAGAGGTATCCCCGACGCGTGCGACCACGGCATAGTTGAGGTGGTTGCCGGTTTTCAGTTCACTGACCCACGGATAGCCTTCCTGCGCCAGCGCATCCGGCGAGGCGTTCCCCTGTTTACACATCAGGTTCACCTTCGCGGCGTTTTGGCACAGGGCATCGTCCGCCGAGGCGTCATACCCCCACATCTGATAAAGCTGATGCATGGCGTCCGGCTGATTAACGACTTCGTTGTCGATAACCGGCACCACGGGTGCCGGTACTTTCGGCGTCTGGTGTTGCCAGCTGACGGGAACGGGCAGTTGAACCGGCAGTCTTGCACTAATAGAGGAAGTTAAATACCAGCCGCAGGCGGCGAACAGCACGGACGCGAACAGGCCCACGGTTGCCAGGTGCTTACCGTGTTTTTTCGCGGGCAGCGTCTCGCCCGCCGCCAGGCGTAAATGACGCGGGCTGACCTGGGCTGCACGTTCGGTCCAGGCGGCCAGCAGCGACAGGTGTGCCAGCTCGTTCAGCCTGCTGATATTCCCCCTGGTCAGGGCATGCATCTTGCGCACGCGCGCCGGCGTAAACGGCGAAGTATCGCACCCGTGCTCTTCACACTGCGCCTGAACATAGCTAAGGAATTCGCGGCAGGTCAGGGGACGCAAGGCATGATGTGTGTGCGTATATTCGCGCAGTTCAGGTTGCTGCTTCAGAACGGCTTCCTGATCCGCCGCGCCCATCAACACCACGGACAACCGGAAATCCAGCTCCTGAGCGCGGGTGAGCAGCATCGCCAGGACTTCCCGGCAGTTGTCCTTCATCGCTTCGGTATGGGCGATTACCAGCACTTTGGCTTTCGCTTTCCCTTCCTGCCACTGACGCAGCACGGCATCCACCGCCTGAATACGGTTCTTGCTCTCTTTCGTCCCCGGACTGAGCTTGTACAGCAGGCTACTGGCACTCAGTTTGGGAAACGCATTGATGGCAAGCACGCCGGGAGTCGTGCATTTCAGCGCATTGCTGAACTGGCTCAACAGCTGGGTGTCGTCTGAAAAGAGGCAGCTAATTCCCGCCTGTTGGGCTTTCTCTTTCAGAAGGTTGAACACGTCCTGATGATAAGGCACCAGAAAATCACCGGATAACCGGACGATTTTCCGAAAGGGCGGATGTTTAAAATTGAAGTGGCTCTGATACATAACGACTTACCGTCTCTGATTAGGAATAGCAACAGGACGAGAAAGTAAGGGAACGCCACGGAAGGGTCAATTTACGTACAGGGTAAAAATATCCTGCCTGTGAGGCCTAACATCTGGATTTTATACGGTCAATATTTTTCTTTATGAAAGTTAGTGGCGAAGCCGGTGGTCGTATTAGCACCAGATAATTACTATTTTCCCACATATTGGCGCAGTACGACGCTGCTTATTTTCGCTTTGCTAAAGGCCAGATGAAAAATGAGGTTCTCATTTCTGTCACGGTGGATAACGCCTTGCATTATGTTTGTGCTGTTAATTTTTTGCGGCCAACAAGGTTATCTCACGTTTAAAGAGTATAAAAAAATTACGAATAAGTTGGCTAATTTAGATGCGCAGCCGCTTAAAAACCGCCGTGATGAAAAGACATTCACGCTTTTTACCGCAGCCGCTCGTCAGGATAACGTTCCGACGGCGGTGAAAGCCCCGCTGGCAGCGGAAATCGAAGGGATCGTGAGCAGTGATGACGCCTGGCTCTCCTTCGCAGTCATCAAAACGCCGGGTGGTCAAAAGAGCTACCGTGAAGGTGAGGCGCTGACCGGCTTCAACGAGGCCTTTATACAGGAAATTAATAAAGACAATGTGGTGGTTAATTACGAAGGTGCTTCGCAGGTACTGGCGTTAAATAAACCTGATTATTTTAAGGGCGGCGTTGACAGCGGCCCGGTAAGCAAATCGACGAAAGATGCAGGCGCGGACAGCGTGCATCTGGATGATTATCTGGTGTTAAAGCCGTTAATCGATAAGGGCCAGCTGGAAGGCTACAACATTAATCCAAGGAATGCCTCTTCCTTCTACAGCCATTCAGGGCTGAAAAAGGGGGACGTGGCAGTAAAAGTCAACTCTGTCGATATGACCGACGAAGCTAAGGCAAAAAGTATTATTGCCAACTGGTCGAAAATGAAAGAAGCGGAGGTCGTCGTCAGACGTCACGCTCACCTTGAAAATATTCGGGTCAATGTTCTAAACAATTAACAAGTGTACAGACATGAAGAAATTTCCTTGGGCGTGCGTGGCGCTGACCGCATTGTCGTTATATTCCAGTTCGCTGCTTGCAGCCAACTTTAGCGCGAGCTTTAAAAATACCGATATCCGCGAGTTTATCGATACGGTAGGCCGCAATCTGAATAAAACCATTCTCGTCGACCCGTCCGTTCAGGGCTCGGTGTCGGTGCGAACCTACAACGTGCTGACGGAAGATGAGTATTACCAGTTCTTCCTGAGCGTGCTGGATCTGTACGGCCTGTCGGTGATCCCGATGGACAACGGGATGGTGAAAGTGGTGCGCTCAAGCGTAGCCCGCACCGCCGGCGCGCCGCTGGCAGACAGCAAAAACCCGGGCAAAGGCGATGAGATCATCACCCGCGTGGTGCGCATGGAAAACGTGCCGGTACGCGAGCTGGCCCCGCTGCTGCGTCAGCTCAACGATGCCACCGGCATCGGTAACGTGGTGCATTTTGAACCCTCCAACGTGCTGCTGTTGACCGGTAAAGCCTCGGTGGTAAACCGCCTGGTGGATCTGGTGCAGCGCGTCGATAAAGACGGTATCCAGCGCCGCGAGATTGTGCCGCTGCGCTTTGCCTCCGCTAAAGATCTCTCAGACATGTTGAACAACCTCAACAACGAAGAGCAAAAGGGGCAGAACGCGCCGCAGCTGGCGACCAAAGTGGTGGCAGATGACGAAACCAATAGCCTGGTGATCAGCGGCTCGGAAGATGCGCGCATGCGTACCCGCTCTCTGATCCAACAGCTGGATCGCGAGCAGAACAACGAGGGGAATACCCGCGTCTTCTACCTCAAATATGCCAGCGCCACCAAAGTGGTACCGGTGCTGACCGGGATTGGCGAGCAGCTGAAAGACAAGCCGGGCGCGGCCAAAGCGAAGACCGCGAGCGCCGCAACCGACCTGAATATTACCGCCGACGAATCAACCAACTCGCTGGTGATCACCGCGCAGCCTAACGTGATGAACTCCCTGGAGAAGGTGATCGACAAGCTCGACATCCGCCGTCCGCAGGTGCTGGTGGAAGCGATCATTGCTGAAGTGCAGGACGGCAACGGTCTGGATCTTGGCGTGCAGTGGACCAGCAAGCACGGCGGCGTGCAGTTTGGCTCCACCGGCCTGCCGATCGGCCAGATTAAGAACGGCACCATGAAGGGGGCGAGCTTCACCGGCCTTGCGACCGGCTTCTTTAACGGCGATTTCGGGGCGCTGATGACCGCGCTCTCCACCGACGGCAAAAACGACATTCTCTCCACGCCAAGCGTCGTGACGCTGGATAACAAAGAGGCGTCGTTCAACGTCGGCCAGGACGTGCCTGTACTCTCAGGCTCCCAGACCACCAGCGGCGACAACGTCTTTAACTCCGTTGAGCGTAAGACGGTGGGTACCAAGCTAAAAATTGTGCCGCAAATCAACGATGGCGACATGATCCATCTGAAGATTGAGCAGGAAGTCTCCAGCGTCGACAACAGCGCGACGGAGGATTCCAGCCTCGGCCCAACCTTCAATACGCGCACGATTAACAACGAAGTGATGGTCCACAGCGGCCAAACGGTGGTGCTCGGCGGTCTGATGGAGAACGTGACCAAACAGTCGGTCTCTAAAGTGCCGCTGCTGGGCGATATCCCGCTGGTCGGTCAGCTGTTCCGCTACACCTCGCAGGATTCGTCCAAGCGTAACCTGATGGTGTTTATCCATACCACCGTCCTGCGCGACGACGACAACTACAGCGCGGCGTCAAAAGAGAAATATGACCAGATCCGGGCCCGTCAGCAGCAGCGCGTAGAAGAGAAAAAGCTCGGGATTATTGAGCCAGCGGATAACGCGGTACTGCCCGCGTTTCCCGTCGACGCCAGCGCCGCGCCGGTGAAAACCAGCGCATCGCGTAATCCGTTTAAACACTAAGGCGGAGAGGGCACCGTGGACGAACTGACTAAAACCCTGTGTAGCAGCAGCTACGCAAAAGATAACGGCGTTCTGTTTTACAACAACGACGTCTATATCCGTGAAGACACCCCGGCGTTTGCACTGCTGGAGGTGCGCCGGGTGCTGGAACGCGCGTTCGTTCCGGTGACCCTGACATCAGAAGCCTTTGATGAGCTGCTGGCCAAAATCTGGCAGCAGAGCAGCGGCGTCTCTCAGCAGCTGGTGGACGACATGGACGCGGATATCGATCTGATGGCGTTAACCGAGGAGATCCCGGATAACGAGGATCTGCTCGATAACGACGAAAACTCCCCGGTGATCCGCCTGATTAACGCCATTCTCGGCGAGGCGGTGAAAGACGGTGCGTCGGATATTCATATCGAAACCTTCGAGCGCACGCTGAGCATTCGCTTTCGCGTTGACGGCGTGCTGCGCCCGGTGCTGCAGCCTGCGCGTAAGCTCGCGCCGCTGCTGGTGTCGCGCATCAAGGTCATGTCGAAACTCGACATCGCCGAGAAGCGCCTGCCGCAGGATGGCCGTATCTCCCTGCGCATTGGCCGCAAGGCCATCGACGTGCGCGTCTCGACCATTCCGTCCCAGTACGGCGAGCGCGTGGTGATGCGTCTGCTCGACAAAAGCAACCTGAAGCCCGACATCAACAGGCTGGGCCTGATCGATGAAGAGCTGGATAAGTTAAAAGGGCTGATTGACCGCCCGCACGGCATTATCCTGGTCACCGGGCCAACGGGCTCCGGTAAAAGTACCACCCTGTACGCCATTCTCTCGGCGCTGAACGGCCATGAACGCAACATCCTGACCGTTGAAGACCCGATTGAATACGAGCTGGAAGGGGTGGGGCAGACGCAGGTTAACCCGCGCGTGGACATGACCTTTGCCCGCGGGCTGCGCGCCATTCTGCGTCAGGACCCGGACGTGGTGATGATCGGGGAAATTCGTGACGGCGAAACCGCGCAAATTGCGGTGCAGGCCTCGCTCACCGGTCACCTGGTCATGTCGACGCTGCACACCAACAGCGCCGCAGGGGCGATTACTCGCCTGCGGGACATGGGGCTGGAGTCATTTTTAATCGGATCATCGTTGCTCGGTGTCATTGCCCAGCGTCTGGTGCGTCGGCTGTGTACCCACTGCCGGACCACCAGTCCGCTGGACGCCAATGAAAAAGCGCTGTTCAGCTTTATGGACGCGCCGCCAAAAGTGATTTACCGCGCGGTGGGGTGCGAACACTGCCGTCAGAGCGGCTATCAGGGCCGCGCTGGTATACATGAATTCCTGGTGGTGGACAGCGCCATGCGCCGCGCCATCCATGAAGATAAGGACGAAATGACCATCGAAACGCAGCTGTTTAAGCAGGCCTACAGCCTGCGCGAAAACGGGCTGCTGAAGGTGATTAACGGTGTGACCTCGCTGGAAGAGGTGATGCGCGTCACCGCCGAGCGTGGGGGGGATGCGTAATGGCCTTCTACGCCTGGACGGCGACGAATGCCGCGGGGAAAACCCAGCGCGGGACGCTACAGGCCGAGGGGCAGAAGCAGGTTCGCCAGATGTTGCGCGAGCAAAAGCTGATGCCCGTCAGCATCACTGAAACCCGCGAGGCAACGGCAGGCGGGAAAGTAAAAACCGGGGCGAAGCTCTCCACCCCGGTGCTGTCGATGTTTACCCGTCAGCTTTCGACGCTGGTCAACGCCGCGCTGCCGCTGGAGAGCGCGCTGAAAGCGATCTCGAAGCAGACGGAAGACAAAAAGCTGGCGGCGATGGTGGTGGAGATCCGCGAGAAGGTGGTGGAAGGTCATACCCTGTTTGACGCCTTCAGCCAGTTCCCGCGCACCTTCGACAAGCTCTACTGCACCCTGGTGATGGCCGGGGAAAAGACCGGCCACCTGGGGGACGTGCTGGAGAAGCTGGCGGAGTACAACGAACAGCGTCAGAAGATGAAAAGCAAGCTGACGCAGGCGATGGTCTACCCGATTACCCTGACGGTGGTTGCCATCGCGGTTATCAGCATACTGCTGGTGGCGGTGGTGCCGCAGGTAATCGAGCAGTTCACCCACATGAAGCAGCAGCTGCCGATCACCACCCGCACGCTGATTGCGGTGAGCGATTTCCTGCAGGCCTACGGCATCTATATCGTCGGGATCCTGGGCGGTGGGTTTGTCGGTTTTAAAACCTGGCTCAGAAATGCCAAAAACCGCTTTCGCTGGAACCGCTGGCTGGTGAACGGTTCACCGATTAAAAAGCTGGTCTGCGCCATCAACAGCGCCCGCTATATCCGCACCCTGAGCATCCTGCAGGCCAGCAGCGTGCCGCTGCTGGAGGGGATGTATATCGCCATGGACGGTATTGAAAACCTCTACGCCCGACAGGTGCTGGAGCAGGCCGCCGATACCGTGCGCCAGGGGGCATCCCTGTATGCCGCGCTGGAACAGGCGAAGCTCTTTCCACCGACCATGCTGTATATGATCGCCTCCGGTGAGGAGAGCGGCGAATTAGGCAATTTAATGGACCGCGCCGCGGAAAACCAGGAATCGGCACTACAGCATCGCATTACATTAACGCTGTCGGTATTTGAACCGGCGCTGGTGGTCTCCATGGCGACGATTGTTTTATTCATCGTGCTGTCAATATTACAGCCGCTTCTGCAACTTAATAATATGGTAGGTTAAATCATGGCTTTAAAACGTAAAAACCTGGCGCGCCAGGCGGGCTTCACGTTGCTCGAATTAATGGTGGTCATTGTTATTCTCGGCGTTCTGGCGAGTATGGTGGTGCCAAACTTAATGGGTAATAAGGAAAAAGCGGATACGCAAAAAGCGACGAGCGATATTGTCGCGCTCGAAGGCTCGCTGGATATGTATAAGCTGGATAACCACCGTTATCCGACCACAGAGCAGGGACTGCAGGCGCTGGTCACCAAACCTGAAATCGCGCCAATCCCGAACGGCTACCGCGCCGATGGCTATATCCGTCGCCTGCCGCAGGATCCGTGGGGCGGGGATTATATTCTCGTGAGCCCGGGTGAACACGGCGCGGTTGACGTCTTCTCGGCCGGTCCGGACGGTGAAGCCAATACCGCCGACGATATTACGAACTGGTCTCTGGATAAGAAAGAGAAATAATGAGAAATCAACGCGGCTTTACGTTGCTGGAAATTATTCTGGCGCTGGTGATATTTGCCAGCTGCGCCATGATGGTGGTGTCCACAATACCCTCGCGCAGCGGTGCGGATATATTTGGCCAGCAATTAAAAGCGCTCGTTGATTATGGTTCTGACCGCGCGGTGATGGATGGAAATATCGTTGGGCTGGTAATGACCACGAATAACTATCAGCTGGTGACGCTCGACGATAAAAACGGCGAGCGCCGCTGGGTGCCGTTATCTGCGGGGCGAATTACCACCAAAGGCGATTTCCCGGAGGAGATGCACGTTTCGCTCTCGCCGCAGCGTCTTGCCGCCACGGTATCGTCCGACCCGCAGGTGCTTTTTTTACCGGACGGCGAAATCAGCCGCTTCACCCTGACGCTGCAAAGCTACGACAAGCAGCACCATTTCCGCGTGGTGTCGCAGGGCGCGGCTCCGGTATCGGTAGAAAACGATGACTAACGCAAAGAAAAAGCAAACGGGAATGACGCTGCTGGAGGTCATGGTCGCGCTGGTGATCTTCTCCACCGCCGCGCTGGCGCTGATGAACTCGGTCTCCCTGAACGTGCGTTTTACCCACGGTCTGGCCGACACGCTGCAGGCGAGCTGGGTGGCCGAGAATCAGCTGGCAGAAGCGCAGCTCGCGAAAACTGACTTCCCGGATGCTGAGCAGCAGGGAACGGAAACCATGGGCGGACGCAGCTGGAACTGGCGCAAGCAGCGGGTCAAAACCGCCGACGGCGTCTGGGCTAACGCCATCCGCGTGTATGCGGAAGGCGACGACAGCCAGCCGGTTATTTCGCTACATATTATTCCGCCGGGAGAGAGCCAGTGAAGAGAACCCGACGCCAGCGCGGTTTTACCCTGCTGGAGATCATGATTGCGCTGACCATCTTTGCGGTGATCGGCACTCTGGCCTGGCAAATTCTGGACGGGGCGATGCGCACCAGTTCGGCCACCGATGCCAGCGCGGCGAAGCTCAATCAGCTGCAGCGTGCCTGGAGCCTGATGGAGCGCGATTTCTACCAGCTGCAGGCGCGCGCGCCGCGCAACGAGCCGGAACGGTTTCGTCCGGCTGATGATGCGCTTGAGCTGACCACGCTGAACGGCGTGAGCGGAACGGTCCAGCTGGAGCGCGTGCGCTGGCGGCTCGAAGCGGGGCGATTGTATCGCGACGTCTGGCCGGTGATTGACGGCCCGGCGGACGCCAAACCCGACGAGGTGCCGATTGTCAGCGAGGTGAAATCACTCCAGTGGCGCTTTTACCGTCAGGGCTGGCAGAAAAGCTGGAACGACCCGGCGCATCTGCCGGACGGCGTGGAGCTGACGCTGACCATGGAAAACGGCGATACCTGGCGCTGGGTCTTTACGACCCCGGGCGATTTGCCTGAAGCGGCCACACCCGCGCCTTCGCCACAACCGGCACCGGAAGCAAAATCATGAGTGCATTACGCAAACAGAAAGGGGTGGCGCTGCTGGTGGTGCTGATCCTGCTGGTGATGATGTCGGCGCTGGCCGCCAAAATCAGCCAGCAGTTCTGCCGCAACCTGCAAAAAACGCATTACCAGGTGAGCCAGCAGCAGCTGCGCTGGGCAATGCAGGCCCAGGAAAAGGTGGTGAAAGACCGGCTGCTGGCCGACGCCAGCGGGGAAAGCAAACCGCTCTCCCTCGACGGCGACTGGCATCAGCCGCTGGAAACCCGGGGTGAAGACTACACGGTGGTCAGCCAGGTGGAAGACGCGCAGGACTGCTTTAACGTTAACAACCTGCTGGCGGTCGAAAAAATTGCGCAGGGGAAAAATACCCCGGAGGTGCCGGAAAAGCCGCGCCGGGAGCAGATTGTGGAACAGCTTCTGACGCAGAGCGGCCTGAGCCAGACCAACGCGGAAGAGGTGTATCTGCAGCTGGTGGACTATCTCGATGGCGACACGACAACGGCCAAAGAGGGCGCCGAGTCCGATGCCTGGGCAGGCGTGGTGCCCGCTCGCCAACCGGCGAACCAGATGATGCGCACCATTGCCGAGATCAGGCTGCTGCCTGCGTTCCCGGCTGCCGCTTACCCGAAGGTAAGCAAGCTGCTGTGCGCGCTGCCGGACTCTGCCAGCAAGGTGGATGTGAACACCCTTAAACCGGAGCAGGCTGCCTTACTGGCCGCCCTGTTTCCCGGAAAACTCAATGAAGATGATGCCGTTCGCCTGATTGAATCGCGTCCTGAAACCGGCTGGGAAAATTGGGAAACCTTCAGCAAAGCGCTGGAGCAGACCTTCCCGCAGTTAAAAGACGATCTCCCGCAGGTGGCTGAGCAGCTCTCCATTAACAGCCGGTATTTCCGCGTGAACTCGACCGGCAATACCGATGAATTAACGCTTCGCGTGGTGAGCCAGCTTCAGGTGAATAACGAAGCCGGTGAGATCGTGACGTGGCAACGTCGTTACCGAATGATTGAATAAGAAAAGTAGAACGCTATGAAACAGGTCCTTTTTGTTCGTCCCGACAGCCGCGAGGGCGGGAAAATAATGTGGTGTGTCTCCGGCAGCGAGCAGGTTGAGGTGCTGAAGAGCCTGGACGCGCTGGCAGACCACCCACTTGCTGCACGCGTCTGTTTACTTCTGCCTGCCAGCAAGATGATCTTCCGCCACTTCACGCTGCCAAAAAAAGTCGCCTCGCAGGCGACGGCATTCTCGTGGATGGCGGAAGAGACGCTGATTGGCGACGTGGATAATCTCCACTGGACGGTGCTCAACAAAAAGGGCGCCGAGGTTGACGCGGTGGCCATCGACGCCGATTGCCTGCGCGGGTGGTTAACCCGCTGTCAGGAGGCCGGATTAAAGGTCATTCAGGCGCTGCCGGATGCGTGGCTGTTGCCCGTGACGGCGGGCGGAAGCACGCTTGTTGCCCAGGACGACGGCTACTGGCTGCGCTTATCGCCCCATGTCGCGGGTGAAATGGAGGCGAGCCTGCTGCCGCTGCTGATGCAGAAAGCCGGAGAGGGGAGCGTGTGCTGCTACGGTGACGTGCCTGCTGGCGTCGATATTGACGTCGGGCACCCCTGGCAGCATCCGCTGGTTCTGATCCAGCCGCAGTGGCACGCCTGCCGCGTCACGCTCCTGCACGGCGAATTCAGCGCGAAAGCGGCCTCGGGTAAAGCCTCGAAGGGCATCAAGGCGGCAATAGCCGCGGCGGGCCTGCTCTCTCTCGGCCTGTTGCTGGGACCGCGCGTCGCCATGGCCTGGATGCTCGTGCAGCAGGAAAACCAGGTTCAGCAGGAGATCGCTCAGGTTTATCAGCACCATTTTCCGAGTATGCGCCAGCAGACCAACATCAAATACCACTTTGGTCAAAACCTTAAGAAGCAAACCAAAGGCGTCTTTTTGCAGCTTGAGGCGCTGGAGAAAGCCAGGCAGGCCGTGCCGGCAATGGAAATCGATCTGCTGGAGTACGACGCCCAACAGAACACGCTGACGCTGAGCGTCAGTGCGCAAAGCCCAACCGCGTTGCAGACGTTTGTGAATCAGGCCGGTGAGAATTTTGATTTCATCCTGCAGCCTGTTTCCACCTCTGCACCTTATACCGCCATGATCGCAGGGAAATACAAATGAAAGAGCGAATTGCGCAGCTTAAGTCTCGTTATCAGAATTACAGCGCCAGGGAAAAAGTTATTCTGAAAATATGCGCCATCGCCCTTCTGGTGGCGGCAGTATATTACGGGGGCATAATCCCGCTGGATAATATGATTCAGAACAGCAAATCCACGCTGACCCGACAAAAAGAGTCGCTGAACTGGATGCGCAGTGAAATAGATAAAAACCATCTCCAGGTTCAGATTATCAAAACGGATAACCCGCGTGCGGTGGTAGAGAGTAGCGCGCAGGAAATTCATCTGCCCCTGACGGATATGCGTCAGGATGGACAAACGTTATCGTTCGTCGTTAATCGCGTAAACGTGTATGAATTAAAGAACTGGCTGCGGGAAATTAACCAGACCTCCGGCGTCAGGCTGCAAAAAATGAACCTCACGCCGGTCGATCACCTCAGTGATGTAAAAGCGGAAGTACAGCTCACCTGGAGCAAAATCGCATGAACACCTTCGCGCTGATGCGGGAGGTTTACCCGGTGGGGTTCCCGGTGATGAGTGCGATCCTGGGCGGCATTGTGGGGAGCTTTCTGGGCGTTGTCGCCGAGCGCGTGCCGAACATGGTGATGGAAGAGGAGAGCGGCGGTAATTTGCTCTTTCCGGCGTCGCACTGCCCGGCGTGTCAGCACGCGCTGGCCGCCTGGGAGAATATCCCGCTGGTCAGCTGGCTTGTTTTACACGGACGCTGTAGCCGCTGCGGCACCGCTATCCCGTTGCGGATATTTTTGTTCGAGCTTTTTTCCGCGCTGTTTTTTGGCATCACCGCCTGGTGTATGCCGGACGTCCAGGCTTTGTTCTCTCTGTGGCTGCTGGCGGCGTTTTTATTGCCCCTGGCCATGATCGACTGGCGGCACCAGCTGCTGCCGGACTGCCTGACGCAACCCCTGCTGTGGGCGGGATTACTGCTCCATGCCTTTGCTCATACGCTGCCGCTTCGAGATGCGCTGTTCGGTGCCGTGGCGGGCTATCTGTCGCTCTGGCTGTTGTACTGGGCGTTTCGCCTGACCACCGGACGGGAGGGGCTGGGATATGGTGATTTTAAGCTGCTGGCGGCTCTGGGCGCCTGGTGCGGCTGGCAGGCGTTGCCCATGATTGAATTAATCGCCGCGCTGGGCGGTATTATCGGTTATTTCGCTTTAACTCATTCAAATAAAAATAACCTCACTATTTCTTTCGGACCTTATCTCTCATTTGCTGGAATAGTGGTGTTTATTGGTCAGCAGTTTGCTTTCACATTTTAAATATACAGGTCAAGTTTTTTTATAATTCTTTTTGACGGTGGAAGAGAAGGACGTCTCTTTACGCTCAGTGTATCGTAAGGGATATAAGCTACACGGAATTTGGGCTTGTATCTTTTTATGGAGGAATACAGCGCAGCAAAACGTTTTTTTCACGGTTGTCAGGTTGGTTTAATACGCATTATGCAAAGCAAATCCATGTTCTCAAGGAAGGCATGGTTTATTAACGTTACGAATAAATTTATCAGGAAATAAAAATGAAATTTATGAAGCCTAAATATCTGGCGCTCTTTATTGCAGCGGCTACCAGCTCTGCATTTGCAGCGGCGCCAGGCACTCCGTCTATTAGCAGCGGTAATGATAAATTTGCGCTGGTAGAGGTCGATCAGGCGGCACAGGACTATAACAGCCTCGTTAAAGTTCACCCTGACGGTGTGGATGTGAAGGTTGAGTGGAACGTCTGGAGCGGCGACGCGCCAACCTCTGCCAAAGTCTTGCTGGACGGCCAGACCGTCTGGTCCGGCGCGGGCAGCGCCTCTGGCTCTGCGACCTTCAAAGTGAAAAAAGGCGGACGCTACCAGGAGCAGGTGGAACTCTGTAATGCCAGCGGCTGCACCAAAAGCGCCAGCAAGCTGATTATCGTAGCGGACACCGACGGTAGCCACCTGCTGCCGCTGAACGCGCCGATGCAGGAAAACAACAAAACCTTCGCGCAGCATACCGATAAAGTGGTCGGCGCCTACTTCCCTGAGTGGGGCGTGTATGGCCGCAACTTCCCGGTGGATAAAATCCCTGCGGCTAACCTGAACCATATTCTGTACGGCTTCATTCCCATCTGCGGCGGTGACGGCATCAACGACAGCCTGAAATCCATTGAGGGCGGTAACAGCTTTGAAGCCCTGAAGCGCGCCTGTAACGGCCGTCAGGACTACACCGTGGCGATCCACGATCCGTGGGCTGCCCTGCAAAAACCCCAGTCTGGCGTCTCTAACTGGGACGACCCGTACAAAGGTAACTTTGGCCAACTGATGGCGCTGAAAAAAGCACATCCGGGTCTGAAAGTTCTGCCGTCCATCGGCGGCTGGACCCTGTCTGACCCGTTCTATCAGATGAACGATCCGGCCATTCGCGCACGCTTCGTCTCCTCCGTGAAAGAGTTCCTGCAGACCTGGAAATTCTTTGACGGTGTGGATATCGACTGGGAATTCCCGGGCGGCGGCGGCGAGAACGCGGCGCTGGGTAACCCGCAGCAGGACAAGGCAACCTACACCGCGCTGATGCACGACCTGCGCACCATGATGAACGAACTGTCTGCGCAGACGGGCCGCACCTACGAACTGACCACTGCGATTGGTTCCGGTAAAGATAAGATTGAAGATGTGGACTACACCACGGCGCAGCAGTACCTCGATCATATCTTCCTGATGAGCTACGACTTCTACGGCGCGTGGAGCAACACCGTGCTGGGCCATCAGGCGGCGCTGCACGCGCCGGCATGGCGTCCTGACACGGACTACACCACCGAAAACGGCGTAAACGCGCTGCTGCAGCAGGGCGTACAGCCGGGCAAAATTGTGGTGGGTGCGGGCATGTACGGTCGCGGCTGGACCGGCGTACACGGCCAGACGGGCAACAACCCGTTCACCGGTACCGCAACGGGTCCGGTTAAAGGTACCTGGGAACCGGGCGTGGTGGATTACCGTCAGATTGTGAACGAGTACAAAGGCAAGCCTGGCTGGGAATACGGTTATGACGCTGACGCAGAAGCGCCTTACGTCTTCAACAAGTCAACCGGCGACCTGATCTCTTATGAAGATGCGCGTTCCGCTGCGGCAAAAGGCAAATACGTTCTGGCCAACAAACTGGGCGGTCTGTTCTCCTGGTCTATTGACTCTGACAACGGCGACATTCTGAATGCGATGAACGAAAGCCTGCTGGGGGGCGGCTCTACCCCGGTTGAGCCGGTTGTCACCAACCATGCGCCAATCGCGTCATCTGCGGATCAAAACGTCTCTGGCCCGGCAACCGTCACGCTCGATGGTTCTGCTTCCAGCGATCCAGACGGTGATGCAATCACCTACAAATGGACCCAGATCTCTGGCCCATCGGTGACCCTCACCAACAGCACCAAAGCGAAAGCAACCTTCAACGTTGCGGCAGCCACCAGCGACCAGACCATGGCGTTCCGCCTGACGGTAACGGATACAAAAGGGCTGAGCAACGCGATTGACGTGCAGGTTGTGAACAAAGCGCCGAAAGCGAACCAGGCACCCGTGGTGAACGCCATGGAAGCGGTGACGCTGCAGGCCGGTGAAACCTACGCTCTGCACGCGCAGGCTGCGGATCCTGACGGTGATACGCTGACTTATGCCTGGAGCGTCCCGGCGGATATGCACGCCACCGGTACCGATACCGCGAACGTGACCATCACTGCGCCAGAGGTGACTTCTACGTCTACTTACACCCTGAGCGTGGTGGTCGGCGATGGGAAAACCAGCGTGCAGTCTAACGTGCAGGTTACCGTGAATCCGAAACCGGCTGACGTTACGCCACCGGCTGACGAGGTTACGCCTCCAGCCGATGAAGTGACACCGCCGTCTGACGAGGTGACCCCACCTTCTGACGAAGGCTCTGCCACCGGAAGCTGCGACGCGCCTGTCGATGCTAACGCCAGCAAATATGCCGCGTGGGATGCCAGCAAAATCTACAACAATGGCGATACCGTGAGCGCTGACCATCTGGTGTGGAAAGCGAAGTACTGGACGCAGGGCAACCAGCCTGGCTTCGGTGTGGATGCCTGGGAGCTGGTCAGCAACGTCAAGATGAACTGGCGTTCAGACCTGGTTTACAACGGCGGCGAAACCACCACTTACCAGGGCAACGTTTACCGTGCCAAATGGTGGACCCGCGGTGATAACCCGGCTAACAGCGATGTCTGGGTGAAAGAAGGTCCGTCAACAGACTGTAAATAATCGAGCCCAATAAGCACTTCCCCTCCTCATTGAGGAGGGGATTAAAAATTCATTTTACAGGATGTTGCTAAGGAGAAATAACCGACGCTTACAGCAGGTAAAAATGAAAAAGTTAATGTTGTTGTTATTGATAATAAGCCAAAGCGCACTGGCAAACTGTTGGGACAGAGCCGCACACTATTATCATGTCGATCCTTATTTATTGTATGCCATAGCCAACGTTGAATCCGGTATGAATCCGTATGCGGTTGGGAAAAATCATGATGGCACGCGTGATGTCGGGCTAATGCAAATTAACAGCTCCCACTTTACCGCGCTGGAAAGTCGGGGAATCGACGAATACCGGCTGATGACCGAGCCCTGTACCTCCATTATGGTCGGCGCGTCCATCCTTTCCGGGATGATCAAGGTGTATGGCTATAACTGGGAAGCGGTAGGTGCCTATAACGCCGGATTGAAGAAAGAGAATTATTCGCAGCGAATGAAATATGCCCATAAGGTCTGGGCGAAATATCAGCAGTTGAAATTAGCGGCACGTTAGTAATGTTTTTTATTTTTGAAGAATTCCTGAGGGTGTTCTTCGAAAAGTGAAAACAGCTGTCTATGGTTTATTTATTAATGGATTAATACATAAGCCGGGATTTAACTTTAACTTCAATTAACAGGAATACTGAAATGAATAAAAGGACGTTACTGAGTGTACTCGTTGCCGGCGCATGCGTAGCACCGTTTATGGCGCAGGCTGCCTCTCTGCAGGCGACCACCAGTGAACCATACACCATGAAAGCCAGCGATCTGGCGAAGAAAGAAAAAGAGCTGACCAGCTTCCCCCTGATGGCCTCCGTGAAAGAGACCATCAAAACGTTGGACAATGCTCAGGTAGAAATGATTGAGCCAGGCCGCGCGGCAAACCCTGACAACGTGAAGCGTGTGGAAGGGATCGTAAAGGCCAGCGACTGGGAATACCTGTTCCCGATGCGCGCGCAGTCTTACACCTACAGCAACTTCCTGAAAGCGGTGGGCAAATTCCCGGCGCTGTGTAAGACCTACAACGACGGTCGCGACAGCGATGCCATCTGCCGTAAAGAGCTGGCAACCATGTTTGCCCACTTTGCTCAGGAAACCGGCGGCCATGAAAGCTGGCGTCCGGAAGCCGAATGGCGTCAGGCCCTGGTTCACGTGCGGGAAATGGGCTGGACCGAAGGCCAGAAGGGTGGCTATAACGGCGAATGTAACCCGGATATCTGGCAGGGGCAGACCTGGCCTTGTGGTAAAGATAAAGACGGTGACTTCCTGAGCTACTTCGGTCGCGGTGCGAAGCAGTTGTCCTATAACTACAACTACGGTCCGTTCTCTGAAGCAATGTACGGTGACGTGCGTACCCTGCTCGACAAGCCTGAGCTGGTGGCAGACACCTGGCTGAACCTGGCGAGCGCGATCTTCTTCTTCGCCTATCCGCAGCCGCCAAAACCAAGCATGCTGCAGGTTATCGACGGTACGTGGCAGCCGAACGATCACGATAAAGCCAGCGGTCTGGTGCCGGGCTTTGGCGTGACCACCCAGATCATCAACGGCGGCGTTGAGTGCGGCGGCCCGACTGAAATTGCCCAGTCTCAGAACCGTATCAAGTATTACAAAGAGTTCGCGAATTACCTGAAAGTGCCCGTTCCGGCGAACGAGGTGCTGGGCTGCGCCAACATGAAGCAGTTCGACGAAGGCGGCGCAGGTGCGCTGAAGATTTACTGGGAGCAGGACTGGGGATGGAGCGCCGATACGCCAGACGGAAAGACCTACTCTTGCCAACTGGTGGGCTACCAGACGCCTTTCAGCGCCTTTAAAGAGGGTGACTACAGCAAGTGTGTGCAGAAGTTCTATAACGTGAACATCGTTAACGACGATGGCTCTGCCACCACCCCGGACGAAACCCCGGTCACGCCAGCGCCGACGCCAGCAGAAGATGAAACACCGGCTCCAGCGCCAGCGCCGACGCCGGATGAAACCCCGGCTGAACCTGCTACTGTGAACCACGCTCCGGTCGCGCATATTGCGGGTCCAATCGGTGCGGTTGACGCCGGTGCGCAGGTTTCTCTGAGCGCGGAAGGGTCTACCGATGCGGATGGCAACAAGCTGACCTACACCTGGCGTTCACAGGATGGTCAGACCGTCACCGGTCAGGATAAAGCGGTTGTGACTTTCAAGGCACCAGAAGCGGCAACGGCTCAGCAAATTGAAGTCAGCCTGACTGTTAGCGATGGCGAACTGAGCAGCACCACGTCCTATCTCCTGAACGTGAAAGCGAAAGCATCAACGCCTGCACAGGATGACGGTGCTTACCCGGCATGGAGC
Organism: Enterobacter mori; assembly: GCF_025244905.1. Lineage (NCBI taxonomy): Bacteria > Pseudomonadati > Pseudomonadota > Gammaproteobacteria > Enterobacterales > Enterobacteriaceae > Enterobacter > Enterobacter mori. The sequence continues at coordinate 1,510,943 of NZ_CP104285.1, forward strand.
GCGAACAGCAAGTACAACGCAGGTGATATCGTGAACAACCACGGTAAACTGTTCCAGTGCAAACCGTTCCCGTACAGCGGCTGGTGTAACAACGCCCCGGCATACTATGAACCGGGCGCAGGTCTGGCATGGTCTGATGCCTGGACGGCATTATAAACAGCAAACGGCAACCGAAAGGTTGCCGTTTTAGTGTTTGCACCCTCTCCCTGTGGGAGAGGGACGGGGTGAGGGCATCAGGCCGCACTCCCTGTCTTTTTCCGGGTGGCGCTGCGCTTACCCGGCCTACGTGAGCCTGAATCGCTTATCGGTGCAATTTCCCGTGATCCCGCAGCCACGCCGCCGTGCGCACAATCCCTTCATCCAGCGTCACAACCGGTTTATACCCTAGCTCGTTCTCTGCCCGCGAAATATCCAGCGTAAAATCAAAGTTAAGCTTCGACACACCGTAATGCGTCAGCGCGGGCTCTTTGGCCGATTTACTGCCAAAACGCTCCATGCTGCGGGCAATCATGTCCAGCATCGGGTAGGGCACAGAACGGATACGGCAGTCGATCTGCAGCTCGTCAATCAGCCTTTGCACAATGCTGCGAAGCGTGCACGGTTCGCCGTTGGTGATGTTGTAGGCGCGACCGGAGATCAGCTTATCGCAGTCCGGCTGGCTTGCCAGCCACATGGCGTGAACGGCATTTTCGTAGTAGGTCATATCCACCAGCGCATCGCCGCCGCGCGGCAGCAGCACGCTGCCGTAGTGGTGCATCATCTGCGCCAGACGCGGAATAAACACTTTGTCGTGTGGCCCGAACAGGCTCTGCGGGCGCAGCACCGTAAAACGGGTATGCGGGTTCGACTGCGCCAGCAGGTCGATCACCTCTTCGCTGGCCGCCTTGCTGCGGGCAAACTCACAGGCAAAGCGAGCCGGGCGGAAATCTTCCTGCACATCGCGATGGTGGTGATAGTCAAAATAGAGTGACGGAGAGGAGATATGAATGAAATTACGCACGCCCCAGGCAACGGCCCATTCGCCCAGGCGGCGCGTGGCGCGCACGTTGGCGAGATCGAAGGCTTCCTGGGTGCCCCACGGGGAGGTAAAACTGGAGCAGTGCCACAGTGTGTCGATACCGGCGAGCATCACTTTCGCCTGAGAGGAGACCAGCTCCGTCAGGTCGGCATGGACAAACTCTGCGCCCATTTTTTGCAGCAGCTTACCCATCGCCTCGTTGCGACCGGTAGCCCTGACGCTGATGCCTTTGTTGCGCAGAAACTCGACCGCATTTCGGCCTAAGCCGCTGGTCGCCCCGGTAACCAGTACCTTCATATCAATCCACTGTGTCGAAAAAGAATTTCGTGCGCATTCTTTCGTGAATTACGACGCTATGCAATGGGAAAGGTGAAAGAATAAGAGTTTTATTAAGTTGTTTTCGTTTTTTGTTCTGCCAGTTGCGCAATACGTTTTGCCATTCCGCGGAAGATAAACAGGTGTGCGGGGATCATCAACAGCCAGTAGAACAGACCCGGCATTCCGTGCGGATGCCACCAGGCGCGGACGTCCAGTTCCCGGTGGTCGCCTTTGTCCTTCAGCGTAAAGCAGAGCCGGCCCAGCCCTGGCGCTTTCATCCCAAACAGCAGCGCCAGCTGTTTTTCCGGCTCGACGATAATTACCTTCCAGCTGTCTACCGTATCGCCCACCGCCAGATACGGATGCGCCGGACGGCCTTTCGCCAGCCTGTGCCCCACCAGCAGATCCATCGCCCCGCGCGTTTGCCAGAGGAGATTACCGAAGAAATAGCGTTCTTTGCCGCCAATCTGGTTCACGACCTCCCACAGCGCTGCAAGGCTGGCGGAAGACTTCACCGTGCAGCCCGCCTGTTTCGGGTAATAGCCATACTCCGGCCGCCAGCGGGCAAAGGCCTGCGCGTCGTAGCCCCAGTCGCTGGAGTTCACCAGCTGCTCTTCCTCTTTCAGCGTATTACGCACGGCATCGTCAAAGCGGATCAAATCCTGGGGAATGATCGCCCGCAGCGCGCGATCGTCCGCCAGCAGATCGTGTTTGAGTCCCTGGATCAGCGCCCTGGCGGTCGTCGGCGGCACGGAAGTGATCACATTCAAAAACCACACCGAAATCCAGCGGGTCGGGAAGGGAATGGGGATGAGCCAGCGGCGGCGTCCGCTGACGCGCATAAAATGTTCGAACTGCTCCTGATAGCTCAGCACTTCCGGGCCAGCCGCTTCCAGCACGCGGTGTTGCTCCGCCGGGTGATCCAGCAGCGCCACCAGGTAATGCAGCAGGTTCTCCAGCGCAATCGGCGTGGTGCGCGAACGGACCCAGCGCGGCGGCGTGAGTACCGGCAGGTTGTAGACCATATCGCGCATCACTTCGAAGGCGGCTGAACCCGCGCCAACGATGATCCCGGCGCGCAGTTCGGTGACGGGGATATTGGCACCGCGCAGCGTATCGGCCGTCAGCTGGCGGGCACGCAGATGATCGGACTGCTCGCTTTCGGGGGCCTGGAGCGAGCTTAAAAAAATCACCTGCTTCACCGGCGTTTGCAGCAGGGCATCGCGGACGTTCATCGCCACCTGCCGCTCGTGGGCGATAAAATCTCCGCCTTCGCCCATGCTGTGCACCAGGTAGTAAAGCGTGTCGACCCCTTCCAGCAGCGCGGGAAGTTCCTTCGGCCAGTTGAGGTCAACGCTATGGCAGGTGACGCCAGGCAAGCTGAGCTTTTGCAGGCGTTCGGTGTTGCGTGCCGCAGCCAGCACCTGGTGTCCCTGCTGGCTTAGCGCCGCGGTGAGATGCTGACCGATATACCCGCTGGCGCCGAGCACCAGAATGCGTTGCGGCACGTGCTGCTCCTTAGCGCTGTAAAAACGCCTGCCAGTGTTTCACCACGTCCGCCAGCTGTTCGCGGCTCACGTCGAGGTGCATCACCAGACGCACGACAGGTGAGGCGTTGATCAGCACGCCACGGGATTTCATAAAGTCGCCCAACGCGGCGGCGTGCTCGTCACCGACGCGCACGAACAGCATGTTGGTGTCGTGGCGCATCACGTCGGCGCCAATTTCGCGCAGCTGCGCCGCCATCCACGCGGCGTTGTCGTGATCGTCCTTCAGGCGCGCCACGTTGTTTTTCAGGGCATACAGCCCGGCCGCCGCCAGAATACCCGCCTGACGCATGCCGCCGCCGGTCATTTTACGCCAGCGGTTGGCGCGCTTAATGTAGTCCGCATTGCCGACCAGCAGAGAACCCACCGGCGTGCCCAGACCTTTAGAGAGGCAAATGGTGAACGAGTCGCAATATTGCGTAATCTCTTTCAGCTCGCAGCCGTATGCCACCACGGCGTTAAAGATACGCGCGCCGTCCACGTGCAGGCCCAGCTTACGTTCACGGGTGAATTCCCACGCTGCTTTCAGGTATTCGCGCGGCAGCACTTTACCGTTATGGGTGTTTTCGAGGCTGAGCAGCCTGGTGCGGGCGAAGTGAATATCGTCAGCTTTGATTTTCGCGGCGACCTTATCGAGCGGCAGGGAGCCGTCCGGCGCGGCGTCAATCGGCTGCGGCTGAATGCTGCCGAGCACCGCTGCGCCGCCGGCTTCGTAGAGATAGTTATGCGCGCCCTGGCCGACGATATACTCTTCACCGCGCTCGCAGTGGCTGAGCAGCGCCACCAGGTTAGCCTGCGTTCCGGTGGGCAGGAACAGGGCGGCCTCCTTACCGCTCAGCTCAGCCGCGTAGCGCTGCAGTTCGTTGACCGTCGGGTCATCGCCGTAGACGTCGTCCCCGACCGGGGCGGCCATCATCTCTTCGAGCATGGCGCGGCTCGGGCGGGTTACGGTATCACTGCGTAAATCGATCATGGCATGTCCTTATTATTTAAAAGGCGATGCCAGATGTTTTACCTGAGCCAGTTGGTTTTTGCCAGTTCGATCACTTCGTCGCCGCGCCCGCTGATGATCGCGCGCAGCATATACAGGCTAAAGCCTTTGGCCTGTTCCAGCTTGATCTGCGGCGGGATCGCCAGCTCCTCTTTGGCGACGACGACATCCACCAGCACCGGACCGTCAATGGAGAAGGCGCGCTGCAGGGCTTCATCCACCTCTGAGGCTTTCTCCACGCGAATACCGGTGATGCCGCAGGCCTCGGCGATGCGCGCGAAGTTGGTGTCGTGCAGCTCGGTGCCGTCCGTGAGGTAGCCTCCGGCCTTCATCTCCATCGCCACAAAGCCCAGCACGCTATTGTTAAAGACCACGATTTTCAGCGGGAGCTTCATCTGCACCACCGACAGGAAATCCCCCATCAGCATGCTGAACCCGCCGTCGCCGCACATCGCCACCACCTGACGCTCCGGCGCTGTCGCTTTTGCGCCCAGCGCCTGCGGCATGGCGTTGGCCATCGAGCCGTGGTTGAACGAGCCAAGCAGGCGGCGTTTGCCGTTCATCTTCAGGTAGCGGGCCGCCCAGACGGTGGGCGTGCCGACATCGCAGGTAAAGATGGCGTCGTCGTCCGCGAAATGACTGATCTGCTGAGCCAGATACTGCGGGTGAATGGCTTTGTCGCTCGGTTTGGCGAGGTCATCCAGCCCCTTGCGGGCATCGCGATAGTCGCTCAACGCCTTATCAAGGAACTTGCGATCGGTTTTCTCTTCCAGCAGCGGCAGCAGGGCGGCAAGGGTCGATTTGATGTCGCCCACCAGCGCCATATCGACCTTGCTGTGCGCGCCGATGCTGGCCGGGTTGATATCAATCTGAATAATTTTCGCATCCGCCGGGTAGAACGGACGATACGGGAACTGGGTGCCGAGCAGGATCAGCGTGTCGGCATTCATCATGGTGTGGAAACCGCTGGAGAAACCGATCAGACCGGTCATTCCCACGTCGTAAGGGTTGTCGTACTCGACGTGCTCTTTGCCGCGCAGGGCGTGGACAATCGGCGCTTTCAGCTTCCCGGCAAATTCGAGCAGCTCTTTATGCGCGCCCGCGCAGCCGCTGCCGCACATCAGGGCGATATTGCTGGAGTAACGCAGCAGCTGCGCCAGCTTTTTCAGCTCCTCTTCAGCAGGCGTTACCACGGGCTGTGGGGCATGATACCAGTGGGTGCTGGCCCCTTCAGGCGCGGCCTTGAGGGCCACATCGCCCGGGATAACGACCACAGAAACCCCGCGGTTCAGCACGGCTTTACGCATGGCAATCGCCAGCACCTGCGGGATCTGCTCCGGGGATGAAACCAGCTCGCAGTAGTGGCTGCATTCACGGAACAGCTCCTGCGGATGCGTTTCCTGAAAATAGCCGCTGCCGATTTCGGAAGAGGGGATATGGGCGGCGATGGCCAGCACCGGTACGTGATTGCGGTGGCAGTCGAAGAGACCATTGATCAAGTGCAGGTTACCTGGTCCGCAGGATCCGGCGCAGACGGCCAGTTCCCCCGTAAGCTGTGCTTCCGCGCCTGCGGCGAAGGCGGCAACCTCTTCATGGCGGGTGGGCATCCATTCGATGGTCTTCATCTTGTTGAGGCTGTCGCTAAGCCCGTTTAGGGAATCGCCTGTTACGCCCCAGATACGCTTTACGCCAGCCTGTTCGAGGGTTTTCGCTATGTATGCAGCCACGGTTTGTTTCATGGGTGTCCTTCTCCTTTTTGTGATATCGCTTACAAGCTTAGAAGAAAGTCTCCGTATTGCCCGTCCAATCCCCCCAATTAAAAGGTGCTTTTCATGCGCAACGCTTCGGCATAATCTGGTGATACCTCAGTGAAAACAGGAATCATTTCAAATGGTTAAATCATTGTTAATTGCTGTTAATGAAAAGCTATCGTGCGACGATCTTGGCAAACTCTTGTTACGACTTGCCGTCGGCGGGCTGATGCTGTTTCACGGGTTGCATAAGCTTTTTGGTGGCGTGGGGTTCATCAGCGGCATGCTGGTGGAAAAGGGGTTGCCGGGGTTTATCGCCTACGGCGTATTGATTGGCGAAGTGGTGGCCCCGATCCTGATTATTGTCGGGCTCTTCACACGCCCGGCCGCGCTGGTGCTGGCGTTTACGATGATTGTGGCGTGGCTGATGGTGGGAACGAGTGAAACGTTCGCTCTCGATAAGGTTGGGGCATGGGCGATTGAAAGCCTGGTGTACTTCTTTATTGGCTCGCTGGCAGTCGCGTTTTTAGGGGCAGGGCGGTTTGCGGTAGGGAAAGCGCCGGCGTGGCGGTGAGGATAACAAAAGCCCGGTGGCGCTAGCGCTTACCGGGCCTACGAAGAGCAAACCTGTACAAAGTAGGCCGGGTAAACGCAGTGCCACCCGGCAAAGAAGGGGGCACCGCAGCGGATTACGCCAGCACCAGATCCCCCTGCGGATGACAGGAACATGCCAGCACATAGCCCTCGGCAATTTCCGCGTCGGTCAGCGTCATGGTGCTGGTGACGCTATACTCCCCGGAAATCACCTTCGTCTTACAGCAGCCGCACACGCCCGCACGACAGGCCGCCACTACCGGCACCTTGTTGCTTTCCAGCGCCTCCAGCAGCGTGGTGCCCACGCGGCCAAAGAAGGTCTGCGCAGGCTGCAGTTTGGTGAACTTAACGCCGCTGGTTGCCGCTTCCGCCACCGGCGTGAAGAACTGCTCTTTGAAGAAGCGGGTCACGCCAAGCGCTTTCACCTCTTTTTCGACGATATCCATGTAAGGCGCCGGGCCGCAGGTCATCACGGTGCGGTTCGCCATATCCGGCACGCTTTGCAGCAGCTCGCGGCTCAGGCGACCGGGCACAAAGCCGTGGGTCGCGTTGTGCTCAGCCACCAGCGTCACCGGATAATTACGCCACTCCTCGGCAAAAATGACATCTTCCGGTGAACGCACGCTGAAGATCACCTGCACGTCGGCCTGTGGGCGGTTCTTCGCCAGCCAGCGGCGCATCGACATAATCGGCGTTACGCCACACCCCGCCGCCAGCAGCAGGAACTTATCGTCTGCTTTATCGTCACAGGTGAAATCCCCCTGCGCGTCAGACAGCCAGATATAATCCCCGCGCTTCACGTCCCGCGTCAGCCACTGCGAGCCCGCGCCGTCGTCAATGCGGCGGACGGTGAGCGTAATGTACTCGCTCACGCCTGGCGTTGAGGAGATCGTGTAGGCGCGCAGGGTGTCCGCGGAATGGCGAACGCTGACCAGCGCATACTGGCCTGCACGGTACGGATAATAGTCATGGCACAGCAGTGACAGCGTCCACACATCCGGCGTCTCCTGATGGATGTGATGAACCTGCATCCGCCACGGACATTGTGAGGTTGGCATGGTCATGAATTACTCCTTACGCGCTCAGCAGCTGCTTCATGTCATCTTCAACGTTGGTCACGGAACGCAGACCGAATTTCTCGTTCAGCACCGCCAGCAGGTCCGGCGTCAGGAAGCCAGGCGCGGTTGGGCCGGTCACGATGTTGGTCACGCCCAATGAAAGCAGGGTCAGCAGGATGACAATCGCTTTCTGCTCGAACCAGGAGAGCACCAGCGACAGCGGCAGATCGTTCACGCCGCAGCCCAGTTTCTCCGCCAGGGTGACCGCCAGAATGATGGCCGAGTAAGCATCGTTACACTGGCCCGCATCGATCAGGCGCGGCAGACCTTCGATGTCGCCGAAGTCCAGCTTGTTGAAACGGTATTTGCCGCACGCAAGCGTCAGGATCAGGCAGTCTTCCGGCACGCGGGTGGCGAAATCGGTGAAGTAGTTACGCTCGCCGCGCGCGCCGTCGCAGCCGCCAACGAGGAAGATGTGGCGCAGCTTTTCACGGCTGACGAGATCGATCAGCGAATCAGCGGCGCCCAGCAGGGTCTCGCGACCAAAGCCGACGGTGATCAGGTGTGGAATTTCGCTGTACGGGAAGCCCGCCATCTGCTGTGCCTGGGCGATAACCGGACCGAAATCGTCACCTTCAAGATGGCTCACGCCCGGCCAGCCGACGATGCTGCGGGTCCAGATGCGGTCGTCATACGCGCCCACGGTAGGGTCGATGATGCAGTTTGAGGTCATCACGATAGGGCCCGGGAAGCGAGCGAACTCCACCTGCTGGTTCTGCCAGCCGCTGCCGTAGTTACCGATCAGATGCTTAAATTTACGCAGCTCCGGGTAGCCGTGCGCCGGCAGCATTTCGCCGTGGGTATAGACGTTAACGCCGGTGCCTTCGGTCTGCTTCAGCAGGTTGAAGAGATCTTTCAGGTCGTGACCGGAAATCAGGATGCACTTACCTTCGGTCGCCTTGACGTTGACCTGCGTTGGCGTTGGGTGGCCGTAGGTGCTGGTTTCACCGGCATCCAGAATGCTCATCACGCGGAAGTTCATCTGGCCGATTTCCATCGCGCATTCCAGCAGCGCGTTCATATCGGCAGGCCAGGTGCCCAGCCACGCCATGATTTTGTGGTACTGGGCGTAGATGTCGTTGTCGTACTGACCGAGCACATGCGCGTGTTCCATATAGGCCGCAGCGCCTTTCAGGCCGTACAGGCACAGCAGGCGCAGGCCGAGAATGTTCTCGCCAATCGCCGCTTTGTCTTTATTCGGGGTGAATTCTGCTGCCTGACGCTGGAGGTCGCCCAGATCGTCGCTCACCAGCTGCAGTTCAGACATCGGGTTTTCCACGCGGGCGCTGGCATCAGCCTTCAGGCACTGCGCTTTCAGCGCTTCACGCAGGGCAATCGCTTCGCGGGCATAACCTACAATGCGCGGAGAGTCGAAGTTAACGTTGGTCAGCGTGGAGAAGAAAGCGCGAGGGGCGAAGTTGTCTACATAGTGGTCGACAATGCCGTATTCACGGGCCTTGAACGCCCAGGCGGAAAGGCCTTGCAGGGCAGCAATCAGCAGATCCTGCAGGTCAGATGTTTCTGCGGTTTTGCCGCACATACCCTGTGCGTAGGAGCAGCCATTGCCTGCCGGGGTACGGATGGTTTGTTCACATTGCACACAAAACATAATCACACCTGTTAAAGTTATATTTGATATACATGTTTAAGGTTATGCCTGTGCCAGAACGGTGAAAAGGGCTTTCTGCTACAAAATAGAGGGAGATTGATTTAGCGCAATTTTGGCGGCAGGGAACCTACCGCCAAAGAAGTATCAGGCCGAGAAGAAGGCCATCAGAATGGGGACCAGCAGACTTAAAATAAAGCCGTGTACGATGGCGGCAGGCACCAGCTCCAGCCCTCCCGATCGTTGTAAAACCGGCAGGGTAAAGTCCATCGAGGTCGCGCCACACAGCCCCAGCGCGGTTGAGCGGCTGCGGCGTACCAGACCTGGGATCAGCATAATGGCAATCAATTCGCGCGCAAGGTCATTGAAGAAAGCGGCGCTGCCAATGACCGGACCGAACGATTCGGTCAGAAGAATACCGGAGAGGGAGTACCAGCCAAAACCTGACGCCATCGCCAGGCCGGTTTTCAGCGGCAGGTCGAGAATAACGGCATTAATCACGCCTGCGACCATTGAACTGGCGACGACGACAATGGCCACTATCATTCCCCGGCGGTTGAGGACAATCTGTTTCAGCGTCATGCCATTATTTCGCAGTTGAATACCGATCAGGAACAGCAGGAAGATCAGGGTATATTCGCTGGCCTCCGTGGCGTGCTGTAAAAATGACCATCCGGTAAGGCCCAGAAGAAAACCGAGTACCACGACGCCGCAGAGTTTTAATGATTCCAGCGCCATCGCAATACGGGAAGGGAGTTTTTCCTGTTGATGGTTATTTTTCCAGGGAATAGTGCGTTCCAGCCAGAAGAGTGCGGCAATATTGCACAGCAAAATAACCACCACAGTGACGGCGGAATAATGGAGGATGGAGAGTAAATTCGCTGACAGATTATCCAGGAATGCCAGGCTTATCCCCATAAAGAAAAGAATAACGTAAACAATCCAGCTGAGAAAACGGTTGATAAGCCGTAATGCGGATGCCTGATGCAGCGGAATAAGGTAGCCCACAATCAGGGGCAGCAGAATAATGAGGAGTCCTGAAAACATGAACAGCCGGTCCTTTTAGGTATCTGTTAAGCGCCAGAGACACTACCCAATAAAGGCTGTTCAGTAAAGCGGCAAAAGAAAGCCGGGTGGCGGCTGCGCCTTACCCGGCCTTGTATTATCCTCCCGTACAGAAAGAACCGGCCAGTTCTTTCTGTCAGGCAGTCCACATGCCGTACCCGGCCTTAGGCCTCGAGCCTGTGTTGTAGATCCCTGCAGTGGACTGCCCCTTCTCCACAAGTGACAAACCGGACAGTATCATGGACCGGTTTTCCCGGTAATCCGCATTCACAAGGTTGGTTTCACTATGGAACAGGAACTTCACTTTATTGGTATCGATGTCTCCAAAGCTAAGCTGGATGTCGATGTGTTGCGACCTGATGGCCGTCACCGCAGCAAAAAGTTTACTAACACCCCTAAAGGTCACGAGGAGCTGCTCAGGTGGCTCCGCAGCCATAATGTGGCTCCGGCCCACATCTGCATGGAGGCGACCAGCACCTATATGGAAGACGTCGCGGCTTCCCTCAGCGATGCCGGTTTCACCGTATCCATCATCAACCCGGCTCTGGGTAAAGCCTTTGCGCAGAGCGAAGGCCTGCGCAGTAAAACCGATGCCGTGGATGCCCGTATGCTGGCAGAGTTCTGCCGGCAGAAGCGTCCGGCAGCCTGGGAGGCACCGCATCCGGTGGAGCGCGCGTTGCGGGCGCTGGTACTGCGGCATCAGTCCCTGACGGACATGCACACGCAGGAGCTGAACCGCCGTGAGACGGCGCGGGAGGTGCAGATGCCGAGCATTGATGCGCACCTTCTGTGGCTGGAAGCGGAGCTGAAGCGGCTGGAGAAACAGATAAAGGACCTGACGGATGACGACCCGGACCTGAAGCACCGGCGAAAACTGCTGGACAGCATACCGGGTATCGGTGAAAAGACGTCCGCCGTGCTGCTGGCGTATGTGGGACTGAAGGACAGGTTCGGGCAGGCGCGGCAGTTCGCGGCGTTCGCAGGGCTGACACCGCGGCAACATGAATCCGGAAGCAGCGTAAACAGGGCAAGCAGGATGAGTAAGGCTGGCCATGTCTCGCTTCGCCGGGCGCTGTATATGCCCGCGATGGTGGCGCTGTACAAAACGGAGTGGGGAAAAGGATTCAGGGCGCGTCTGGAAAAGAACGGTAAGGGAGCGAAGCTGATAATCGGAGCGATGATGCGTAAGCTGGCGCAGGTGGCGTATGGCGTCCTGAAGTCAGGACGCCCGTTCGATGTCACGTTGCATCAGGAAAATGCTTGCGTGGCATAACAGTATCTACAAGTGCACACTCACGTAGGTCGGGTAAGCGTTAGCGCCACCCGACACCACAGGCCGCACGTAATTAATCGCGTTTTTCCAGCAGGGTGCGATACAGCACGCCGCCCAGAATACCGCCGATAATTGGCATCACCCAGAACAGCCACAGCTGTTCAAGCGCCCAGCCGCCCTGGAAGATGGCAACCGCGGTGCTGCGCGCCGGGTTAACGGAGGTGTTGGTCACCGGGATTGAGATCAGGTGAATCAGCGTCAGCGCCAGACCAATGGCGATTGGCGCGAAGCCTGCAGGTGCATATTTGTCCGTAGCGCCGTGAATGACCAGCAGGAAGCCTGCGGTCAGTACGATTTCAATCACGATGGCAGACAGCATTGAGTAGCCGCCTGGTGAGTGTTCACCGAAACCGTTAGAGGCGAAACCACTGGCTGCGGCGTCAAAGCCTGCTTTGCCGCTGGCAATTACGTACAGGACTGCGGCTGCAATAATGCCGCCAATAACCTGGGCAATAATATAGCCTAATACGTCTTTCAACGGGAAACGACCGCCCGCCCATAAACCCAGCGTGACAGCAGGGTTAAAATGACCGCCGGAAATATGCCCTACCGCGAATGCCATGGTTAAGACCGTTAAGCCGAATGCCAGTGCGACACCGACAAAACCAATTCCTAATTCCGGGAATGCCGCTGCCAGCACTGCACTACCGCAGCCACCAAACACCAGCCAGAATGTACCAAAGCATTCTGCTGCTAATTTTCTGAACATAACCACCTCAATAATAAATTTCCGCACACTATCCTGCGCACGGGATATATCGCCATAAAGGGATGACGACTCAAAGAGCCTTTATTTTAGAAAGCAACAACACCCCTTCGCCACTTAAATAAATTCGGATAATTTGATTTAAGGCAATGTGATGTCAATCCTTGTTCAAACTGGAGGTAAATAGAGCATAGTCCAATTTTCGAACGGGAGTATCTTGTTCTGGAAGCACCTTTTCAAATGAAATTTGACGGGTAAATTCTGAATTTTTCGTGCGTCATCGGAATAACGGAGGTATCTGGCAGTGTCCAGTCGGCGCCGCTGCCGCTATACTGCTGATAACTTAAAGGAAAAAGTGATCATTCCGCGGGGGATTTATGCTTCTCGAACGTGTGGAAATTGTCGGGTTTCGCGGTATTAACCGCCTGTCGCTGCAGCTGGAACAGAACAACGTCCTGATCGGTGAAAACGCCTGGGGTAAATCCAGCCTGCTGGATGCGCTGACCCTGCTGCTTTCCCCTGAAAATGACTTGTACCACTTCGTTCATGATGACTTCTGGTTTCCGCCGGGCGACGTAACGGGGCGCGAGAAGCACCTGCATATCATCCTGACGTTCCGCGAGTCCGAGCCGGGACGGCATCGTGTGCGTCGTTTCCGCCCGATGTCGCCATGTTGGGTGCCATGCGATGATGACTATCACCGGATTTTCTATCGGCTGGAAGGTGAAATGGCGGAAAACGAGGGGGTACTCACCCTGCGTGAATTTCTCGATGAGAAAGGTAATCCCATCCCGCTGGAGAATATCGACGACCTGGCGCGCCACCTGATCCGCTTGACGCCGGTGCTGCGCCTGCGCGATGCACGCTTTATGCGCCGGATCCGCAACGGTACCGTACCCAATATGCCGGAGGTGGAAGTTACCGCCCGCGAGCTGGATTTCCTGGCGCGTGAGCTGGTCTCTCGCCCGCAGAACCTCACCGACGGTCAAATCCGCCAGGGGCTTTCGGCCATGGTGCAGCTGCTGGAGCACTATTTTTCCGAGCAGGGGACGTCACAGTCACGCCATCGCCTGATGCGTCGCCGTTCGCACGATGAACAACGCAGTTGGCGTTATCTTGATATCATTAACCGGATGATAGACCGGCCCGGTGGACGTACCCATCGGGTGATCCTGCTGGGGTTATTCTCAACGCTTTTGCAGGCGAAAGGCACCGTCCGGTTAGATCGGGACGCCCGCCCGTTGCTGCTGGTAGAAGATCCTGAGACGCGCCTGCATCCGATCATGCTCTCCGTTGCGTGGCACTTGTTGAACCTGCTGCCGCTGCAACGCGTGACCACCACCAACTCCGGTGAGTTGCTCTCGCTAACGCCCGTGGAATATGTTTGCCGTCTGGTGCGTGAATCCTCACGCGTATCCGCATACCGGCTGGGGCCGGGTGGCCTGAATGCGGAAGACGGTCGCCGCATTGCGTTCCATATACGCTTTAATCGTGCGTCATCGCTGTTTGCCCGCTGCTGGCTGTTGGTGGAAGGTGAAACCGAGACCTGGGTTATCAACGAACTGGCACGTCAGTGCGGTCACCACTTCGATGCGGAAGGTATTAAGGTCATAGAGTTTGCCCAGTCGGGATTAAAACCGCTGATCAAATTTGCTCGCAGGATGGGGATTGAATGGCACGTTTTGGTCGATGGCGATGAAGCAGGTAAAAAGTATGCCGCAACCGTGCGCGGTTTGTTGAATAACGATCGTGAAGAAGAGCGTGATCACCTGACTATGCTGCCCGCGATGGACATGGAACATTTTATGTATCGCCAGGGGTTTGACGATGTTTTTCACCGCGTGGCGATGATCCCGGTGGATGTTCCGATGAACATGCGGCGGGTGATCGCCAAAGCGATTCATCGATCGTCAAAACCGGACCTGGCCATCGAAGTGGCGACGGAGGCGGGAAGGCGAGGCGTGGAGTCCGTGCCCACGCTGCTGCGTAAAATGTTCTCCCGCGTGCTTTGGCTGGCACGAGGGAGAGCGGATTAACGTCGGGTCGCCTGCGTCATTTGTAGGATCAGGCTATCCAGCAGTCCGTAGCGGCGGCGGTATTCAGCACGTTTCTTACTCGCAATCTCTTCCATCGGTTTACGCGGCATGGTTAACGGCAGCGCGAAATGACCGCTTTCCTGGCGCTGACCGCCCAGGGAGAACCAGAAACTGTCGTAATCCGCCAGCAGTTTCCCCTCTTTTTTCTTGCGGTAACGCCAGCTACGGTAAATGTGGGTGGCATTGCTCACGGCGAAGATCTGTTCAACCGGGAACGTGGTGCCCAGCGTCATCGCAGCTTCAACCAGCAGACGTTTCGGGAACAGGCCGTGGCACGCTTTGGTTGCGCCCTGAATCAACTCATGCGGAACGTGCGCTTTTGCGCCCTGTAACCCGCCGATGAACAGCGTGGATTTTCCCTCAAACGGGCACAGCGTAAAGGTCATTTCGGCCAGCACGGTGTTCTGATGGTCACAGAAGGTGAGAGTCGCTTCACCCTCTTTGTCCATAAAGGCATCGGCGCACAGGCGAATCGTGAATTGCTGCTCGTCCTTACCGGTTAGCGTCAGCAGCGTCATCCCCTGCCTTGAAAGATAGCCATTGAGCAGCGCCGTGGGAAGGTGTTGGCTCATCGTCTGATAGTGCCCGTTTAGCGCCTCCAGCGCGTTCCGGCGGTTCATACTGACTGTCAGCCACGGACGATGCAGGCGGCACGGCAACCCGGGCTGAACCTGCAAGATTTGCATCAGACGCGGTTGCTTTGCCAGGCTTGCCAGCAGGCGAGCGGTGCTGAAGGGGGAAGCCAGGGAACGTAACATAAATTTGCGTCGATATGAGGAATTCTGCCACGCCAGACCAGGCGTGATGGCACCGGTTGCCAGACTTTTAAAAAGCGCCCAGCCGGATGTAGGCTGCGGCAGAGAGGAATAAGGTGTATCGACGATGGAAGACATGTTAGATCCTGCTTCTTGGGGGAAGAACGCTATTTCAGCAGGCGTTTTGTCAACGTCATGTAAACAAATACGGCCATTTCCAGAAAACAGGGGTTTCGTTGAGGAGTGGTTTAGATAGAATCAACGGTGATGTTAGCCAGAATAATTATTTGGAATATTTATGAACCTTAAGGGAAAACGCAGAAAACTGTTTCTGCTGCTGGCGGTCGTGCTGGTGGTCGGTGGATTCTGGCTTTGGCAGGTCCTCAATGCGCCTGTACCCCAGTATCAAACGCTGATCGTTCGCCCCGGCGAGCTGCAGCAAAACGTGCTGGCGACCGGCAAACTGGATGCCCTGCGTAAAGTCGATGTTGGCGCGCAGGTGAGCGGCCAGTTGAAAACGCTGTCCGTCGAGATTGGCGACAAGGTCAAAAAAGGCCAGCTGCTTGGCGTTATCGATCCTGAACAGGCCGAAAACCAGATCCGCGAAGTGGAAGCGACGCTGATGGAGCTGCGCGCGCAGCGTGCGCAGTCGCTGGCAGAGCGTAACCTGGCTCAGGTGACGCTGACCCGTCAGCAGGCGCTCGCGAAAACTCAGGTTATCTCAAAACAGGATTTAGACACCGCCGTGACTGAACTGGCGGTAAAGCAGGCGCAGATCGGCGCTATCGATGCGCAAATCAAACGCAATCAGGCCTCGCTGGATACGGCGAAAACCAACCTCGACTACACCAAAATTGTCGCGCCGATGGCCGGAGAAGTGACGCAAATCACCACGCTGCAGGGCCAGACGGTGATTGCGGCGCAGCAGGCGCCAAATATCCTGACGCTGGCGGACATGGGCACCATGCTGGTCAAAGCCCAGGTTTCCGAGGCGGATGTGATCCATCTTAAGCCGGGGCAGAACGCCTGGTTTACGGTGCTTGGCGATCCGCAAACTCGCTACGAAGGGGTGCTGAAAGACATTCTGCCGACGCCGGAAAAAGTGAACGATGCCATCTTCTACTATGCCCGCTTTGAGGTGCCTAACCCGCAGGGCGTGCTGCGTCTGGACATGACCGCTCAGGTGCATATCCAGCTGACCGGCGTGAAAAACGTGCTGACCGTGCCGCTCTCTGCGCTGGGTGAATCCGCCGGGGATAGCCGCTACAAGGTGAAGGTGCTGCGCAACGGCGAAACGCGCGAGCGGGAAGTGGTGATTGGCGCGCGCAACGATACCGACGTGGTGGTGGTAAAAGGGCTGGAAGAGGGTGAGGAGGTTGTCACCAGCGAAAGCCTGCCCGGAGCCGCTAAATGACCGCGCTGCTTGAGCTGAAGGATATTCGCCGCAGCTATCCGTCCGGTGACGGCCCGGTGGAGGTGCTGAAAGGGATCTCGCTGCGTGTGGAAGCGGGCGAGATGGTGGCGATTGTCGGCGCGTCCGGTTCGGGTAAATCAACGCTGATGAACATTCTCGGCTGTCTGGATAAACCCACCAGCGGTACGTACCGGGTGGCCGGAACGGATGTCTCCACGCTCGACGGCGACGCGCTGGCGAAGCTGCGCCGGGAACACTTTGGCTTTATCTTCCAGCGTTACCATCTGCTTTCTCACCTGAGCGCGGCACAGAACGTTGAGGTTCCTGCGGTCTATGCGGGCGTCGAGCGGAAGAAACGGCTTGAGCGCGCCAGGGCGCTGTTAACGCGTCTGGGGCTGGCGGAACGCGTGGAGTATCAGCCGTCGCAGCTTTCCGGCGGCCAGCAGCAGCGCGTGAGTATCGCGCGCGCCCTGATGAACGGCGGGCAGGTGATCCTCGCGGATGAACCGACGGGAGCGCTCGACAGCCATTCCGGCGAAGAGGTGATGGCGATCCTCCATCAGCTTCGCGATCAGGGGCACACGGTGATTATCGTTACCCACGATCCGCTGGTGGCGGCGCAGGCGGAACGCATTATTGAGATCCACGACGGCGAGCTGGTCAGCAACCCGCCGCCGCGTGAGTCCCGGGCGGCGGCACCGAAAGAAGTGCTACCGGCATCAACCGGCTGGGGGCAGTTCTCCAGCGGTTTTCGCGAGGCGCTGACCATGGCCTGGCTGGCGATGGCGGCCAACAAAATGCGTACCCTGTTGACGATGCTCGGCATCATTATCGGTATCGCCTCGGTGGTGTCGATTGTGGTGGTGGGCGACGCGGCCAAGCAGCTTGTTCTGGCGGATATTCGCGCCATCGGCACCAATACCATTGACGTTTATCCCGGCAAAGACTTTGGCGACGACGAGCCGCAGTATCAGCAGGCGCTGAAGTATGACGATCTGGCGGCGATCCAGAAGCAGCCGTGGGTGAACTCCGCCACGCCTGCCGTCTCGCAAAACCTGCGCCTGCGCTACGGCAACATTGACGTAGCGGCCAGCGCCAACGGCGTCAGCGGTGACTACTTCAACGTCTACGGCATGACCTTCAGCGAAGGGGCGACCTTCAACGCCGAGCAGCTGGCGGGCAGGGCGCAGGTGGTGGTATTAGACGCCAACTCCCGCAGGCAGCTGTTCCCGAATAAAACAAACGTGGTGGGGGAAGTGATCCTCGTCGGCAACATGCCTGCCACGGTGATCGGCGTGGCGGAAGAGAAGCAGTCGATGTTCGGCAGCAGCAAGATCCTGCGCGTCTGGCTGCCCTACACGACGATTTCCGGGCGCATTATGGGACAGTCCTGGCTTAACTCTATCACCGTTCGCGTGAAGGAGGGCTACGACAGCGCTATGGCCGAACAGCAGCTTGAGCGATTGCTCACCCTGCGCCACGGGAAGAAGGATTTCTTCACCTGGAACATGGACGGCCTCTTGAAAACGGCGGAAAAGACCACACGTACTCTTCAGATGTTCCTGACGCTGGTGGCGGTGATTTCGCTGGTCGTCGGCGGTATCGGGGTGATGAATATCATGCTGGTGTCGGTCACGGAGCGCACGCGGGAGATTGGCATCCGCATGGCGGTTGGGGCCAGAGCCAGCGACGTGCTCCAGCAGTTTCTGATTGAAGCGGTGCTGGTGTGTCTGGTGGGCGGCGCGATGGGGATTGCGCTTTCGATGATGATCGCGTTTGCGCTCCAGCTCTTTTTACCCGGTTGGGAGATTGGCTTTTCCCCCGTGGCGATCCTCACGGCGTTCTTATGCTCGACCTTCACGGGTATTTTGTTTGGCTGGTTACCGGCACGCAATGCGGCGCGGCTGGATCCGGTGGATGCGCTGGCGCGGGAATAACCCGAAAATAAAAATGCCAGCCGATCGGGCTGGCATTTTGCCTGCGTGGTGTACACAATAAATCAGAGAGCTATGCGGCCGTTTCAGCTTCAACGGGCACGATAAGACTGGCATGATTGCCTTTTGGCCCCTGGTGTACATCGAACCGGACGGATTGCCCGGCTTTGAGCGTCCTGTAACCATCCATCTGAATGGTGGAATAGTGAGCGAAGATATCCTCGCCGCCGCCTTCAGGGCAGATGAAACCAAACCCTTTGGCGTTGTTGAACCACTTAACAGTACCCATTTCCATGCTTCGACATCCTTCGTAAATCTTATAAATTAAGATGGAATGAACCGGTGGTGGAGTGGGGGCTGTTCAAAACCTCGCCATCTCACGCTTGTACAATTTAGAGAAACGGAAGAAGCCGTCAAGCGTTTGGCGCTGGAGTTGGGACAATAATCAACCAAAATTTGAGGCAGTTAACGCTATTGCAACAGTTTGTGACAGACATCGCGGATGACAGTAATAGATGATTGTTATCTAACATCTGAGGTAGATTCAAAGTGGTTATGCATAATGGGTAAGACCAACGATTGGCTGGATTTTGACCAGCTGGCGGAAGATAAGGTGCGCGACGCGCTAAAACCGCCATCTATGTATAAAGTTATGTTAATGAACGATGATTACACGCCGATGGAATTTGTTATTGACGTGCTACAAAAGTTCTTTTCTTATGATGTAGAACGTGCAACGCAACTGATGCTTACCGTTCATTATCGAGGCAAAGCGATCTGCGGCATCTTTACTGCCGAAGTCGCGGAAACCAAAGTGGCGATGGTGAACGACTATGCGAGGGAGAACGAGCATCCGTTGCTGTGTACGCTGGAAAAGGCCTGATAAGGCATAAAATTGGGGGAGGTGCCTATGCTCAATCAAGAACTGGAACTCAGTTTAAACATGGCTTTCGCCAGAGCGCGTGAGCACCGACATGAGTTTATGACCGTCGAGCATTTACTGCTCGCACTGCTCAGCAACCCATCTGCCCGCGAAGCGCTGGAAGCCTGCTCCGTGGATCTGGTGGCGCTACGTCAGGAACTCGAAGCCTTCATCGAACAAACCACACCGGTGCTGCCAGCCAGTGAAGAAGAGCGCGACACGCAGCCGACGCTCAGCTTCCAGCGCGTGCTGCAGCGCGCGGTATTCCACGTCCAGTCTTCCGGGCGTAGTGAAGTGACTGGCGCAAATGTCTTAGTCGCCATCTTCAGCGAGCAGGAGTCACAGGCTGCCTACCTGCTGCGTAAACACGAAGTCAGCCGCCTCGACGTGGTTAACTTTATTTCTCACGGAACGCGCAAAGACGAGCCTAACCAGGCATCGGATCCCGGCAATCAGGTCAATAACAATGAAGAGCAAGCAGGCGGGGAGGATCGTATGGAAAACTTCACCACCAACCTTAATCAGCTTGCTCGCGTTGGCGGTATCGACCCGCTGATTGGCCGCGATAAAGAGCTGGAACGTGCGATCCAGGTGCTGTGCCGTCGCCGCAAGAACAACCCGCTGCTGGTGGGTGAGTCAGGCGTGGGTAAAACCGCGATTGCCGAAGGCCTTGCCTGGCGTATTGTGCAGGGCGACGTGCCGGAAGTGATTGCCGACTGCACCATCTACTCGCTGGATATCGGTTCGCTGCTGGCGGGCACCAAATACCGCGGTGATTTTGAAAAACGCTTCAAGGCGCTGCTGAAACAGCTGGAGCAGGATACCAACAGCATCCTGTTCATTGATGAGATCCACACCATCATCGGCGCGGGTGCGGCCTCCGGTGGCCAGGTGGATGCGGCTAACCTGATCAAACCGCTGCTCTCCAGCGGCAAGATCCGCGTGATGGGCTCCACGACCTACCAGGAGTTCAGCAACATCTTTGAGAAAGACCGTGCGCTGGCGCGTCGCTTCCAGAAAATCGACGTTACCGAGCCGTCTGTTGACGAAACGGTGCAGATCATCAACGGCCTGAAAACCAAGTACGAAGCGCACCACGACGTGCGTTACACCGCGAAAGCGGTACGTGCGGCGGTGGAGCTGGCGGTGAAATACATCAATGACCGTCATCTGCCGGATAAGGCGATTGACGTGATTGATGAAGCAGGGGCGCGTGCGCGCCTGATGCCGGCCAGCAAGCGTAAGAAAACCGTTAACGTGGCGGATATTGAGTCCGTGGTGGCCCGCATCGCGCGTATCCCTGAGAAGAGCGTTTCTCAGAGCGACCGCGACACGCTGCGCACCCTCGGCAATCGCCTGAAAATGCTGGTCTTTGGTCAGGATAAAGCCATTGAGGCCTTAACCGAAGCGATCAAGATGGCCCGTGCCGGACTGGGGCATGACCACAAGCCTGTCGGTTCCTTCCTGTTCGCAGGCCCGACCGGCGTGGGGAAAACCGAGGTGACGGTTCAGCTCTCCAAAGCGCTGGGCATTGAGCTGCTGCGCTTTGATATGTCCGAATATATGGAGCGTCACACCGTCAGTCGTCTGATTGGTGCACCTCCGGGATACGTGGGCTTTGACCAGGGCGGCCTGCTCACCGACGCGGTGATCAAGCATCCGCACGCGGTTCTGCTGCTTGATGAAATCGAGAAAGCGCACCCGGACGTGTTCAACATCCTGCTGCAGGTGATGGATAACGGGACGCTGACCGACAACAACGGGCGCAAGGCGGACTTCCGCAACGTGGTGCTGGTGATGACCACCAACGCCGGGGTGCGTGAAACCGAGCGCAAATCCATCGGCCTGATCCACCAGGACAACAGCACCGATGCGATGGAGGAGATCAAGAAGATCTTCACACCGGAGTTCCGTAACCGTCTGGACAACATTATCTGGTTTGATCACCTGTCTACCGAGGTGATCCATCAGGTGGTGGACAAGTTCATCGTCGAGCTGCAGGTTCAGCTGGATCAGAAAGGCGTGTCGCTGGAAGTGAGCCAGGAAGCCCGCAACTGGCTGGCCGAGAAAGGCTACGACCGTGCGATGGGTGCCCGTCCGATGGCGCGCGTGATTCAGGACAACCTGAAGAAACCGCTGGCGAACGAGCTGCTGTTTGGCTCGCTGGTGGACGGCGGCCAGGTGACCGTGGCGCTGGATCAGGCGAAGAACGAGCTGACGTACGATTTCCAGAGTGCGGCGAAGCACAAGCCGGAAGCGGCTCACTGAGTTAAACGTTAAACGTAAAAACCGGGCGAATGCCCGGTTTTTTTATGCCTGCCAAGGTAAAAGCAAAACGACAACAGTGTTGTCTTTTTTAGTGTTTTCTCCCTCTCCCTGTGGGCTGAGGAATCCCCAGTAAATTTTTTCCTGAACCGATGAACATTGCTTCAGAGAAATGAATAACTTACAGCGATGTCCTGGTCCGGCTGTAAATCGCTGAGGCGTTTGCCTTCCGCTCATCCCCGACAAGCCGGAAGGAATAAGCCGAAGGCACCGCGAAGCGGCGATTGAGCCGCCCTGGCACGTTCACAGGTCATGTCATTACAGAGTAGCAAGGAACATAAAGTGAACGGAATGACCACCAGAGCCGTATGTTCCCCCTCACCCCAGCCCTCTCCCTCAAGGGAGAGGGGGTCGTCCGTGCTGGTATTATTTTGTGGGGATCCCTCAGCCCTGTAGGAGAGGGCTGGGGTGAGGCATCAGGCCAAGGTAAAAGCAAAACGGCAACAGGGTTGTCGTTTTTAGTGTTTTCTCCCTCTCCCTGTGGGAGAGGGTTGGGGTGAGGGCATCAGGCCGCAGAGGAATTTTGCGAGGCGCTTTCCAGTTTCTTTCGAAGTTAGTTGCTGGATAAATCCACAGTAATAAAATGGCGGCGCACCTGCAAAATCAGGTGCCGGGATTGGCGTCCTGAAAGTGTGCACAAACAATCTTACGTGCATAAAGGATCACATATGACTGATATTAATAATTTCGCCCAACTTTACACCGAACTCTCCCTCAACCCCGATCTCCCCACCCTGGCCGAGCGCTGCAAACTGCTCACCGAAATCCTCCTCGACTGCAAATCACTCCCGCAAACGCAGCCCGTTTGCCGCTGTCTCGGAGCCTACCTGGAAGAGGTAAAAACCGGTCTCACAGAATCAATGCGTGATTTTCAGATAGTGGAATTTGAGGATGAAGCGGAACAACCGCGACAAAAAGAGTGGCTGCTGGAAGATACCGAAACGAAATGTGACTACTGCCGGGCGTTGAATCATGTACTGCTGGTATCGCATTTTGACCGCGATATGTTGCCGCATCTGACGGGATTACTCCACGACATGGCTCATTCTATGGCAGGGGATTTAATCGCTCCTGCACAACCGTGGATGACAATACATCTTCCGACGCAGCAACACTAAAGCCATAAATAAAAAAGGCCGGGATTATCCCGACCTTTTAAATATTCATCTGCCATTACAGGCGAAAACAATTAGCGACTACGGAAGACAATGCGGCCTTTGCTCAGGTCGTACGGGGTCAGTTCAACAGTCACTTTGTCGCCCGTTAAAATGCGGATGTAGTTTTTGCGCATTTTACCGGAGATGTGCGCAGTTACCACGTGACCGTTTTCCAGCTCTACGCGAAACATGGTATTAGGCAACGTATCAAGTACGGTACCCTGCATTTCAATATTGTCTTCTTTGGCCATCTAATCCTCTGGGGTATCACTACCAAGTTTTGAACCGGCAAGATAATGCCGAAATTCATCAATTAAGTAAAGAATTGCGCGTTTAAAACGCAGCAAAACAGTTTCAGCGCATTGCCCAAGCGTCACGGTACAACCGAACGGAAAGCGCATTCGTAAAGGGGAAACGACAGGATAAACGTCAGGACGTTATCTGAAGCGAGGGTCCCAAACGGCGGCGGGGCAACAGGCAGAAGCTACTCTGCGGCATAATTATAACACCCTCATAAAAAATATGCGGAAAACATTTAGGCATTGGGCAGAAAGAGTGTACGCGGTACCCAGAAGTCGCGCGGGAGCTTCTCCTGACGACAATTATCGAGATGTTCAATGTAGTGGCGGCGGGAGATTTCGACTGCGCCGAGCGAGGCGGTGTGCTCGTTAAGCACCTGGCAATCCATCAGTCGTCCCCCACGTTGGGCAAACTCCTCGCAGAACACCAGCAGTGCCGTTTTTGACGCATTAACCGCACGCGAGAACATCGACTCCCCACAAAACAGCGTTCCCTGCGCTACGCCGTACATGCCGCCCATCAGCTCACCCCCATCCCATACTTCAATAGAATGCGCGTAACCCAGCTCATGCAACTGATGATAGGCGGTGATGATATCGCGAGTGATCCATGTGCCTTCGTGCCGGTCTTCAGCACAGCCTTCAATGACCTGACCAAAGGCGTGATTCAGGGTAACGCGATACGGCGACTTCGCGTGAAAGCGCTTCATGCTGCGGCTAATGTGAAACTGTGCTGGCCACAATACGGCTCGGGGATCGGGCGACCACCATAAAATCGGGTCGCCTGGGGAAAACCACGGAAAAATCCCGCGCTGATAAGCCATCAACAGGCGAGCAGGGCTGAGATCGCCGCCCAGTGCCAGCAACCCGTTGGGTTCACGTAGCGCGCCTTCCGGAGAAGGGAACGCAATATTATGACGAGACAGCTGGACCAGGCGCATGACAGCAGAACTCCAATACGCGAGTGAGGATCGGTAAAAATATAGTCTACAGACGCTGTTTAAACTGGTAGTAGCGACCCTGTTTTGCCAACAGTTCTGCGTGATTACCTTGCTCAATAATGTGTCCGTTGTCCATCACAATTATCCGATCGAAACTCGCCAGCCCACGCAGGCGATGCGTGACCATCAACACCGTTTTACCCGCCATGACGGTAGCCAGTAAATCAAGGATTTGACTCTCAGTCGTCGCATCAAGCCCTTCGGTCGGTTCGTCGAGCAACATCAGCGGCGCATCGTGAAGCAGCGCCCGCGCAATCGCCAGTCGGCGCAGTTCGCCGCCGGAGAGCTGGCGACCCCCTTCACCCAGCCAGCTGTTTAGCCCTTCGTCTTCAAGCAACTTATGCAGCCCGACCTGTTCGAGCGTGGTACGAAGTGCATCGTCAGATGCGTCCGGCGCTGCCAGCAGCAGGTTGTCGCGCAGCGTAGCGCTAAACAGATGCACGCGCTGTGGGACAACGCTGACGGTCTTGCGTAAGGTCTGCTCGCTGAAATCAACCAGCGGCACCTCGTTAAACAGGATCTGACCGTGCTGCGGATCCCAGGCGCGCGTCAACAGCTGCAGCAGCGTTGACTTACCGCAGCCGGTACGACCCAGGATTGCAATGCGCTGGCCCGGGTTAACGGAGAGATTGATATCTTCAAGTGCATTCTGCGCCTGTGTGTCATAGGCGAAGGTGACGTTATTCAGCGTCAGCGCAACCTGCGCGGGGACCGCACTCTGTTCAGCAGTGAATTTCACCTCTGGTTCCTGCTCGGCAATTTCCGTGATGCGCAGGGCAGAGGCGATAACCTGTCCAAGATGCTGGAAGGCCCCCGTCACGGGTGCCAGCGCTTCGAAGGCTGCCAGGGCACAGAAAACAAAGAGCGCAATTAGCGGGCCTGGCTGCAGATTTCCACCCACGCCGCCGGAGGCCATCCACAGCATCGCGATAACAGCCACGCCACCGATGAGCATCATCAGCGCCTGGGAAAAGGCCGTGAGTTCAGACTGTCGACGCTGGGCTTCATGCCAGTTCAACTCCGTACTTTCCATACGCGCACGGTAACGCTTGCTGGCACCGAAAATGGTCAGTTCTGCCTGTCCCTGCAGCCAGGAGGTCAGCTGCTGACGATATTCTCCCCGCAGGCGCGTCAGGCTTTCGCCAGTGGATTTACCGGCTCGATAGAACAGCGGCGGCAGGATAATCAACGTCAGCAGCATAATGCCGCCTAGCGTCAGCGCGATCGGTACGTCCAGAACACACAGACCCAGCGTGACGACAACAATCACCACAAACGCGCCGACTATCGGTGAAATCACGCGCAGATAGAGGTGATCCAGCGTATCGACATCCGCAACCACGCGGTTGAGCAATTCTCCCTGACGAAAACGCGCCAGCCCGGCAGGGGAGAGCGGGAGCAGCTTGCTGAAAGTGTAAATGCGCAGGTGCTGGAGCACGCGGAACGTAGCGTCATGGCTGACCAGACGCTCGAAGTAACGCCCAGCGGTACGGGTAATGGCGGTGCCACGCACGCCTGCTGCCGGGAGCATGTAGTTAAAGCTGTAGAGCCCGGCGAAACCTGCAACGGCAGAGGCAGACAAGAACCAGCCGGAAAGGGTGAGCAGGCCTATGCTGGCAAGCAGGGTAATAATCGCCAGAACGATCCCCAGCGCCAGCATCCATCTGTGACGCTTATACAGGGCAAGATAAGGAAGCAGGGCACGCATCAGATGTCCTCCTGGCGATTTGCGAGAAGGGCCGCAAAAGGCCCCTGCGCGGCAACGAGTGAGGCATAATTGCCTTGCTCAACGAGTTGACCGTTTTCCATCACCCAAATCTGGTCCCAGTCGGCGATGCCTTCAAGCTGGTGGGTGACCATCAGCGTCGTCTGCTGCTGTGAGGCGGCGTTAAGCGCTTCCATCACGCGTTGTTCGCTGTGCGCGTCCAGGCTGGCGGCTGGCTCATCCAGCAACATTAGCTGGCAAGGATTCAACAACGCACGGGCAACAGCCACACGCTGCGCTTGCCCTACGGACAGCCCGGCAGACTGATCGCCAACGACCGTATCCACGCCCTGCGGGAGCAGCGGCAGAAACTCGCTAACCCAGGCGCGATCGAGGACCGATTGCAACTCATCTTCCCGCGCGTTCGGGCGAGCCAGAAGCACGTTTTCACGTAGCGTGGAAGCCGGAAGCTGCGGATTTTGCCCCACCCAGCTCAGCTGTTTGCGCCAGGCATCAGGCTCCAAATCGCGCAACTCAGTTTTATTAATGCACAGCGAACCGGTGTAAGCCATAAAGCCGGAGAGTGCGTTTAACAACGAGCTTTTCCCGGAGCCACTGGTTCCGACCAGCACCACGCGCTGCCCGGCAGGCAGGGTAAAGTTGAGCGGACCTGCCAGCACTTTGCCTTCTGGTGACAACACAGAAAAATCTTTCGCCTCAATCGTCACGGGCTCTTTGGCGTTCAGAACGATGTCACCACGCTCGGGATGCGCCAGCGGTGTTTCAAGGAAGGTTTTCAGGCTATCGGCAGCGCCAACCGCCTGTGCTTTGGCATGATAAAAGGTACCGAGATCGCGCAGCGGCTGGAAAAACTCCGGAGCCAGGATCAGTGCCAGGAAACCTGCTGAAAGCGTTACGGCTGTGCCGTAGTGGCCGAAATCCAGCGCACCGAGATACGAGAACCCGAAGTAGACCGCTACAAGGGCAATCGACAGCGAGGTGAAGAATTCAAGCACGCCAGAGGAGAGGAATGCGAGACGCAGCACCTCCATGGTGCGCTGACGGAAATCCTGAGACGCCAGGCGAATATTTTCCGTTTCCGCTTCACCCCGGCCAAAAATACGCAGGGTTTCCATTCCGCGCAGCCGGTCAAGGAAATGGCCGCTCAGGCGGCCCAGCGCGAGGAAGTTACGACGGTTAGCATCCGCCGCACCCATCCCGACCATCGCCATAAACAGCGGGATCAGCGGGGCGGTACCCAGCAGGATCAGCGCCGCTACCCAGTTGGTCGGGAAAATCGCAATCAGTATCAGTAGCGGTACGCAAACGGCCAGCGCCATCTGCGGCAGGTAGCGGGCGTAGTAGTCGTGCATATCGTCGATCTGCTCAAGGATCAGCGTCGCCCAGCTTCCTGCCGGTTTACCCTGGATCCAGGCCGGCCCGGCCTCCTGAAGACGATCCAGGACCTTACGGCGGATCTCGTAGCGGATATGCTGCCCGGCATGAAAACCAACACGTTCACGCAGCCAGACTACCCACGCACGAAGAACAAAAACCAGAATCAGGACAATAAAGGGCAACAGGAGCGCTTCACGCGGAATGTTCTCCATGATCATATGATTAAGAATGCGGGCCAGCAGCCATGCCTGGGCAACAATCAACAAACCACTGACGAGTCCCAGAAGACGGGAAATCATGAGCCAGCGGCGGGAAAGAACGCTTTGCTGTTTCAGCCAGCGTGTTAACTCTTGTTGACGGGTTTTTTCCATTGCGTACTTTGCAGGTGACGTTATAAGAAATTAGACCACTGCATGTTACACGTGGGGAAAAATAAAGGCGACCTGTGGCCGCCTTTATTTACGTTTGTTACTGACTTGTAAAGATTATTTACCTTGTTCAGCCAGTCCGTCGAGGTAGCGTTCGGCGTCAAGCGCGGCCATACAGCCGGTGCCAGCAGAGGTAATCGCCTGACGGTAAATATGGTCCATCACGTCGCCTGCCGCGAACACGCCCGGGATGCTGGTCTGGGTCGCGTTACCATGAATGCCGGACTGCACTTTGATGTAGCCGTTTTCCAGCTCCAGCTGACCGTCGAAGATCGCGGTGTTCGGGCTGTGACCGATAGCCACAAACAGACCCGCCACTTCAAGCGTCTCGATGTTATCGGTGTTCTGGGTATCGCGCAGACGCAGACCGGCAACGCCCATTTGATCGCCCGTCACCTCTTCCAGGGTTCGGTGGGTGTGCAGCACGATGTTGCCGCTTGCCACTTTATCCATCAGGCGTTTGATCAGGATCTTCTCCGCGCGGAAGGTGTCGCGACGGTGGATCAGGTGCACTTCAGAGGCGATGTTTGCCAGGTAGAGCGCTTCTTCCACCGCGGTGTTACCGCCGCCGATCACTGCAACTTTCTGGTTGCGATAGAAGAAGCCGTCGCAGGTGGCGCAGGCAGAGACGCCGCGGCCCTTGAACGCTTCTTCAGACGGCAGACCAAGGTAACGGGCAGAGGCGCCGGTGGCGATGATCAGCGCGTCACAGGTGTATTCGCCGCTGTCGCCCGTCAGGCGGAACGGACGGTTCTGCAGATCGACCTTATTGATGTGGTCGAACAGAATTTCAGTTTCGAATTTAGCGGCATGCTCGTGCATACGTTCCATCAGCAGCGGCCCGGTCAGGTCGTTTGGATCCCCTGGCCAGTTTTCCACTTCGGTGGTGGTGGTCAGCTGACCGCCTTTTTCCATACCGGTGATGAGTACCGGGTGCAGGTTAGCGCGTGCAGCATAGACCGCTGCGGTATATCCCGCAGGTCCAGAACCAAGGATTAGCAGCTTACTGTGTTTGGCCGTGCCCATGAGATCCCCATTGTTGTTTGCAGACATTTGGCTGGATTGTAGGGAATTTGTTGTCGTAAAAAAAGAGCGCAGCAATTTTGATATCAATCTGTGTAATAGCCACGGACGATGAATGATGCGCTATAACATCACTATTTCTCCTGAAAACCGGTCGTTTATAAGGCAATAAAATGACGATTAATACCCTGCCGTAATGAATATCCGGCATGTTGTACTAAAAATCGATGTTTTGCTTTGACAATCCCCTGCGCTTTTGCGAAAACATTCAAGGAAGAAAAAAAACCGCGTTAACCGTGTGCCGCATAGGCATGCACGTAAATGCCATTTTTACCGTGTCAGTGAAATCTACGCATGGCGTGGACAGACGCCATACGTGATGTCGGTGACTGCCTTCGGGCAACGGTTTTCTTACCAACAGAACCCGAATCCGCATCGCGTCTAATACATAACCAGGCGATGTGATGACTAACGGGTACAGGCTCTGAACAGTGATGTGCACAGGGTCCAGGCAGGAGTAGGGAAGGAATACAGAGAGACAATAATAATGGTAGATAGCAAGAAGCGCCCTGGCAAAGATCTCGACCGTATCGATCGTAACATTCTTAATGAATTGCAAAAGGATGGGCGTATTTCCAACGTCGAGCTTTCAAAACGTGTGGGACTTTCCCCGACGCCGTGCCTTGAGCGTGTGCGCCGACTGGAAAGACAGGGTTTTATTCAGGGCTATACGGCTCTGCTGAACCCGCATTATCTGGATGCCTCACTTCTGGTATTTGTTGAGATTACTCTGAATCGTGGTGCGCCGGATGTGTTTGAACAATTCAACTCCGCTGTACAAAAACTTGAAGAAATTCAAGAGTGTCATCTGGTTTCCGGTGATTTCGACTACCTGTTGAAAACCCGTGTGCCTGATATGTCCGCCTACCGTAAGCTGCTGGGTGAAACCTTGCTGCGTCTGCCGGGCGTGAACGACACCCGTACGTATGTGGTGATGGAAGAGGTTAAACAGAGCAATCGTCTGGTTATTAAGACGCGCTAACACGGAACAGGTGCAAAATCAGCGTAGTTTGATTACACTCCTGTTAATCCATACAGCAACAGTGCCGGGGAGTCCCCGGCGCTGTTGTCCGTTTTAGCAAACAGGCAGGATATGCCTGATACCTGGAGAGCCTTTCTTGAGCCAGGAATACACTGAAGACAAAGAAGTCACACTATCGAAGCTAAGCAGCGGACGTCGTCTCCTCGAGGCTTTGCTGTTGCTTATTGCCCTTTTCGCCGTCTGGCTGATGGCAGCCTTACTCAGTTTCAATCCCTCCGATCCCAGCTGGTCGCAAACCGCATGGCATGAGCCTATCCATAATTTAGGCGGTGTACCGGGTGCCTGGCTTGCGGATACGCTGTTTTTCATTTTCGGTGTAATGGCCTATACCCTTCCCGTCATTATCATTGGCGGATGCTGGTTTGCCTGGCGTCATCGTCAGAATGATGATTACATCGACTACTTCGCGGTGTCGCTGCGCCTGATTGGCGCGCTGGCGCTGATCCTCACTTCATGCGGGCTGGCGGCTATAAATGCCGACGATATCTGGTACTTCGCTTCCGGTGGCGTCATCGGTAGCCTGCTGAGTTCCGCCCTGCAGCCGATGCTTCACAGCAGTGGCGGCACCCTGACGCTGCTTTGCATCTGGGCCGCAGGGTTGACCCTGTTTACTGGCTGGTCGTGGGTGAACATCGCCGAGAAGATCGGCAGCTTTATTCTCACTATCCTTACTTTCGCCAGTAACCGTACCCGTCGTGACGATACGTGGGTCGATGAAGACGAATATGAAGATGAGTACGAAGAGGAAGACGAGGCACCGGTACAGCGTCGTGAATCTCGTCGTGCCCGTATTCTTCGCGGCGCGCTCGCGCGTCGTCAGCGCGTCGCTGAAAAATTTGCCAATCCGCTTGGGCGTAAAACCGATGCGGCGCTCTTCTCCGGTAAACGCATGGATGAAGGCGAGCAGGTTGAGTACCGTGCGGCGGGTGCCGCCGTCGATCCTGATGATGTGCTCTTCTCCGGCAACCGTGCGATGCCTGGCGATTTTGACGAATACGATCCGCTGCTGAATGGTCATTCAGTTACAGAGCCGGTCGCAGCCGCCGCTGCCGCAACCACGGCAGCGCAGGCTTTTACTGCGCCAGCGGAAGCCGTAATGCCGTCTGCGCCCGTTCCTGCTCCGGAGTCGGTTATCCAGCAACCTCAGGTTGACTGGCAGACTGCGCCGGGTGTTCACACCCCGGAACCTGTTATTGCGCCGGAACCGGAGAGCTATGTTCCTGTGCAGCAGGAACAATGGCAGCAGCCTTATCAGCCGGAGCCTGTGTATGAACCACAGGGTTACCCGGAATATGAGCAGCCGGTCGCACAGCCCTATGTACCGGAACCGGTTGAACCTGCGCAGCCATACGTACAACCTGAGCCTGACGTGGCGGAAGAGGCGAAACCGTCTCGTCCACCAATGTACTACTTTGAAGAAGTGGAAGAGCGCCGCGCCCGTGAGCGGGAGCAGCTGGCTGCCTGGTATCAACCTGTGCCGGAGCCGGTGCAAGAGCCTGTCACAAAAGCGCCATCCGTTTCCGTACCGCCAGTAGATCCAACGCCTGTGGCAGAGAGCGTGAAGCAAGCCTCTGTCGCTGCCGCCGCTGCGGCACCGGTCTTTAGCCTGGCGACAGGCGGCGCGCCTCGTCCTCAGGTGAAAGAGGGCATTGGCCCGCAATTGCCTCGTCCTAATCGCGTGCGTGTGCCCACGCGCCGCGAGCTGGCTTCCTACGGTATCAAGCTGCCTTCCCAGCGTATGGCTGAGGAAAAAGCGCGTGAATCGGACTATGAAGACGACGCCGATGAACGTCATCAGGATGAGCTGGCGCGTCAGTTCGCCGCGCAGCAAAATCAGCGTTACGGTGAAGAATATCAGCACGACGAGCAAATTCAGGAAGATGAAGACGATGCGGCAGAAGCGGAATTAGCCCGCCAGTTCGCCGCTACGCAGCAGCAGCGTTATTCGGGTGAACAGCCTTCGGGCGCGAACCCGTTCTCGCTGACGGATTTTGAATTCTCACCGATGAAAGATCTGGTGGATGATGGCCCAAGCGAACCGTTGTTTACGCCGAGCGTAATGCCGGACGCTGAGCCCGTGCGCCAGCAGCCAGCAGCTCAGACCTACGCGCAGCCGCAACAACCTGCTCAGCAGCCGTATGCGCAACCGCAGCAGCAACAGCAGCCGCCGCAGTTCCAGCAGCCTGCGCCTCAGCAGCAGGAAAGCCTTATTCATCCGCTGCTAATGCGTAACGGTGATAGCCGTCCGCTGCAGCGTCCAAGCACGCCGCTGCCGTCGCTGGATCTGTTAACGCCGCCGCCGTCAGAAGTGGAGCCGGTCGATACCTTTGCGCTCGAACAAATGGCGCGTCTTGTAGAAGCCCGTCTGGCTGATTTCCGCATCAAGGCGGATGTGGTGAACTACTCACCGGGTCCGGTGATCACTCGATTCGAACTGAATCTGGCGCCAGGCGTAAAAGCGGCGCGTATTTCTAACCTGTCCCGCGACCTGGCGCGTTCTCTGTCGACCGTTGCGGTACGTGTGGTGGAAGTCATCCCAGGCAAGCCGTACGTTGGTCTTGAACTGCCGAACAAGAAACGTCAGACGGTTTACCTGCGTGAAGTGCTGGATAACACCAAGTTCCGCGATAATCCGTCCCCGCTGACCGTGGTGCTGGGTAAAGATATCGCGGGCGATCCGGTGGTGGCAGATCTCGCGAAAATGCCTCACCTGCTGGTTGCCGGTACCACCGGTTCCGGTAAGTCAGTCGGCGTGAACGCCATGATCCTCAGCATGCTGTACAAAGCGCAGCCGGAAGATGTGCGTTTCATCATGATCGACCCGAAAATGCTCGAACTGTCGGTCTACGAAGGTATTCCGCATCTGCTCACTGAAGTGGTGACGGATATGAAAGACGCCGCCAATGCCCTGCGCTGGAGCGTCAATGAGATGGAACGTCGCTACAAGCTGATGTCAGCGCTGGGCGTGCGTAACCTGGCCGGTTATAACGAGAAAATCGCCCAGGCTGTGCGCATGGGACGTCCTATTCCGGATCCTTACTGGAAGCCGGGTGACAGCATGGATGCCCAGCATCCGGTGCTGGAAAAACTGCCTTATATCGTCGTGCTGGTTGATGAGTTCGCTGACCTGATGATGACCGTCGGTAAGAAAGTGGAAGAGCTGATTGCTCGTCTGGCGCAGAAAGCGCGTGCGGCGGGTATTCACCTTGTGCTGGCGACACAGCGTCCTTCCGTAGACGTTATTACCGGGTTAATCAAAGCGAACATTCCGACGCGTATTGCGTTTACCGTATCAAGTAAAATTGACTCCCGTACCATTCTTGACCAGGGCGGCGCTGAGTCGCTGCTGGGTATGGGTGATATGCTTTACTCAGGCCCGAACTCCACCTCGCCAGTGCGTGTCCACGGTGCGTTTGTCCGCGATGAGGAAGTTCACGCTGTGGTGCAGGACTGGAAAGCGCGCGGTCGTCCACAATATGTGGACGGGATCACCTCTGACAGCGAGAGCGAAGGCGGCGGCGGTGGCTTTGACGGCGGTGAAGAGCTGGATCCGTTGTTCGACCAGGCGGTTAACTTCGTGACCGAAAAACGTAAGGCGTCTATTTCTGGCGTGCAGCGTCAGTTCCGCATCGGCTACAACCGCGCGGCGCGTATCATCGAGCAGATGGAAGCGCAGGGCATTGTGAGCGAGCAGGGGCATAACGGTAACCGCGAGGTGCTGGCTCCGCCGCCGTTTGATTAACCTTCAGCGATTGCAAAGAAGGGTAAATCAGCCA
The DNA here is from genome assembly GCF_025244905.1 of Enterobacter mori. Classification (NCBI taxonomy): domain Bacteria; kingdom Pseudomonadati; phylum Pseudomonadota; class Gammaproteobacteria; order Enterobacterales; family Enterobacteriaceae; genus Enterobacter; species Enterobacter mori. Next base: position 1,544,325 of record NZ_CP104285.1, read on the forward strand.
AAATTAAGCATTTTCTTCTGTCGCCTGCCTGCGGGCAGGTCCAGAATGGAAGACGGAAACCCCATATCGGGAAGACGTATTTTAAGGAATAACAATGAAAAAAATCGCCATCGCCTGTGCATTACTCACCAGTTTTGTCGCCAGCAGCGTCTGGGCTGATGCAGCCAGCGACCTTAAAAGCCGACTGGATAAAGTGAGCAGCTTCCACGCCAGCTTCATGCAAAAAGTGACGGACGGCAGCGGCAACGCGGTGCAGGAAGGCCAGGGAGATTTGTGGGTAAAACGCCCAAATCTCTTCAACTGGCACATGACCCAACCGGATGAGAGCATCCTGGTGTCCGACGGTAAAACCCTGTGGTTCTTCAACCCGTTTGTTGAACAAGCCACGGCGACCTGGCTGAAAGACGCGACCAGCAATACGCCATTTATGCTGATTGCCCGCAACCAGTCCAGCGACTGGCAACAATACAACATCAAACAAAATGGTGATGAGTTTGTTCTGACGCCGAAAGGCAGCAACGGCAACCTGAAGCAGTTCACCATTAACGTGAGCAGCAACGGTACGATCAATCAGTTCGGTGCGGTTGAGCAAGATGACCAGCGCAGCAGCTACCAGCTGAAAACGCAGCAAAACGGCGCTGTTGATGCATCGAAATTCACCTTTACCCCGCCGCAGGGCGTAACGGTGGATGACCAACGCAATAAGTAAGAGGCATGAGTGGGCAACCTGTCGCTCGATTTTTCAGATAATGCGTTTCAACCTCTGGCCGCTCGTATGCGGCCAGAAAATTTAGCGCAGTACATCGGCCAGCAGCATCTGCTGGCTGCCGGGAAACCGTTGCCACGCGCCATTGAGGCCGGGCATCTGCACTCGATGATCCTCTGGGGGCCACCAGGCACCGGTAAAACGACCCTCGCTGAAGTGATCGCCCGATATGCAAACGCGGACGTTGAGCGGATTTCTGCCGTGACCTCCGGCGTGAAGGAGATCCGCGAAGCAATCGAGCGTGCGCGGCAGAACCGCAATGCAGGACGTCGGACTATCCTCTTCGTGGACGAAGTTCACCGCTTCAACAAGAGCCAGCAGGATGCCTTCCTGCCGCATATTGAAGACGGTACGATTTTCTTCATTGGTGCCACCACGGAAAACCCGTCGTTTGAACTCAACTCAGCGCTGCTGTCCCGTGCGCGCGTTTACCTGCTCAAATCGCTGACGACCGAAGATATCGAAAAGGTGCTCACGCAGGCGATGGACGACAAAGCGCGGGGGTACGGTGGACAAGACATCGTTCTACCGGATGAGACGCGTCTCGCGATTGCTCAGTTGGTTAATGGCGATGCGCGTCGGGCATTGAATACGCTGGAAATGATGGCCGATATGGCCGAAATGGATGATTCCGGCAAGCGGGTGCTGAAACCTGAATTGCTCACCGAAATAGCCGGTGAACGCAGCGCGCGTTTTGATAATAAAGGCGATCGTTTTTACGACCTGATTTCGGCGCTGCATAAGTCTGTGCGCGGTAGTGCCCCCGATGCGGCGCTCTACTGGTACGCGCGCATTATTACCGCAGGTGGTGATCCGCTGTATGTTGCACGTCGCTGTCTGGCGATTGCATCAGAAGATGTCGGTAATGCCGACCCGCGCGCCATGCAGGTGGCTATCTCCGCCTGGGATTGTTTCACCCGCGTCGGGCCTGCAGAAGGCGAGCGTGCGATTGCGCAGGCGATTGTCTATCTGGCCTGTGCGCCGAAAAGTAATGCGGTTTATACGGCCTTCAAAGCAGCGATGTCTGATGCACGTGAGCGTCCGGACTATGATGTGCCGGTTCATCTGCGTAACGCACCAACAAAGTTAATGAAAGAGATGGGGTACGGGCAGGAGTATCGTTACGCCCACGACGAACCCAATGCCTACGCCGCCGGAGAGGACTATTTCCCGCAGGAGATGGCACAAACCCGCTATTATCACCCTACAAACAGAGGTCTTGAGGGTAAGATTGGCGAAAAGCTCGCCTGGCTTGCCGGACAGGATCAAAATAGCCCTATAAAACGCTACCGTTAGTTCAATCGTTGCGGTAATGTTGGCATAGTATCCTTGTGGCCGCAGGCTGTGGTCACATTTTCCTATTTTAATTCGATAAGCACAGGATAAGCATGCTCGATCCCAATCTGCTGCGTAATGAGCCAGACGCAGTCGCTGAAAAACTGGCACGCCGGGGCTATAAGCTGGATGTAGATAAGCTGCGCGCTCTTGAAGAGCGTCGTAAAGTTCTGCAGGTACAAACTGAAAATCTGCAGGCAGAGCGTAATTCTCGATCGAAATCCATCGGCCAGGCGAAAGCGCGCGGGGAAGATATTGAGCCATTACGCCTGGAAGTGAACAAACTGGGTGAAGAGCTGGATCAGGCGAAAGCTGAACTGGACGTCCTTCAGACCGAAATTCGTGATATTGCCCTGGCTATCCCGAATATTCCTGACGACAGCGTGCCTGTCGGTAAAGATGAAAACGATAACGTTGAAGTGAAACGCTGGGGTACGCCTCGCGAGTTCGACTTCGAGGTTCGCGATCACGTGACCCTGGGCGAAATGCACGCGGGCCTGGACTTTGCGGCGGCGGTTAAGCTGACCGGTTCTCGCTTCGTGGTAATGAAAGGCCAGATTGCCCATCTGCACCGCGCGCTGGCACAGTTCATGCTGGATCTGCACACCGAGCAGCATGGTTACAGCGAAACCTACGTACCGTATCTGGTTAACCACGATACGCTGTACGGTACGGGCCAACTGCCGAAATTTGCTGGCGATCTGTTCCATACCCGTCCGCTGGACGAGGAAGCAGACAGCAGCAACTATGCGCTTATCCCAACCGCGGAAGTGCCGCTGACTAACCTCGTTCGTGATGAGATCATCGACGAAGACGACCTGCCAATCAAACTGACGGCGCACTCTCCGTGCTTCCGTTCTGAAGCAGGCTCCTACGGTCGCGACACGCGCGGTCTGATCCGTATGCACCAGTTCGACAAGGTTGAGATGGTGCAGATCGTCCGTCCGGAAGAGTCTATGGACGCGCTGGAAGAGATGACCGGCCACGCTGAGAAAGTGCTGGAGCTGCTGGGTCTGCCGTACCGCCGTATGGCGCTGTGCACTGGCGACATGGGCTTTGGTGCCTGCAAAACCTTCGACCTGGAAGTCTGGGTGCCTGCACAGAACACCTACCGTGAAATCTCCTCCTGCTCTAACGTCTGGGATTTCCAGGCGCGTCGTATGCAGGCTCGTTGCCGCAGCAAGTCCGACAAGAAAACCCGTCTGGTGCACACCCTGAACGGTTCTGGTCTGGCTGTGGGTCGTACGCTGGTTGCCGTGCTGGAAAACTATCAGCAGGCAGACGGACGTATTGAGATCCCGGAAGTGCTGCGTCCCTACATGAAGGGCCAGCAGTTCATCGGCTAATAATTTGTCTTAAAACAAGAAAGCGCCTCAGGGCGCTTTTTTTATGCCTGCTAATTGACACGACTCAATAATCTCTCCCTCTAAAGTAGTAATACTCCTCCGAATGAAAGTCAGCATAAAAAGCTGATAACGAAGAAATTCGTTATATATAAAACTATATAGCGGTCTACGCCGCCTCTCTTTTCTTTGTGAGCAACCAAAGTGAGTCTTTATGAAAATCAAAGCGCCTGAAGCGTTAATGGCTGCCGAGGTCACTCGCCGTGGGTTGATGAAAACCACGGCAATTGGCGGCCTGGCTGTAGCCAGCAGCGCCTTCACGCTCCCTTTTACACGGCTGGCTTCGGCTGCGGATGCGTTATCCCCGGCTACAGCACCGGAAAAAGTAGTGTGGAGTGCCTGTACCGTAAACTGCGGTAGTCGTTGTCCATTACGCATGCATGTGGTGGACGGCGAAATTAAATATGTCGAAACCGATAATACCGGGGACGATAACTATGAAGGGTTACATCAGGTTCGCGCCTGCCTGCGCGGGCGCTCCATGCGTCGCCGCGTCTATAACCCGGATCGTCTTAAATACCCGATGAAGCGTGTCGGTAAGCGTGGGGAAGGGAAGTTCGAGCGCATTAGCTGGGACGAAGCCTACGATATTATCGCGACCAACATGCAGCGTCTGATCAAGGAGTATGGCAACGAGTCCATCTACCTGAACTACGGCACCGGGACGCTCGGCGGCACGCTGACTCGCTCCTGGCCACCGGGAAAAACGCTGGTGGCGCGCCTGATGAACTGCTGCGGCGGTTATCTCAACCACTACGGTGACTACTCTTCCGCGCAGATTGCTGCGGGTCTCAACTACACCTACGGTGGGTGGGCCGACGGCAATAGCCCGTCCGATATCGAAAACAGTAAGCTGGTCGTCCTGTTCGGTAACAATCCGGGCGAAACCCGCATGAGCGGCGGCGGGGTGACTTACTACCTCGAACAGGCGCGCGCCAAATCCAATGCACGCATGATCATCATCGATCCGCGCTACACCGACACCGGTGCAGGGCGTGAGGATGAGTGGATCCCAATCCGTCCGGGTACCGATGCGGCGCTGGTCTCCGCGCTGGCGTGGGTGATGATCACCGAAAACCTCGTCGATCAGCCTTTCCTGGATAAATACTGCGTCGGTTATGACGAGAAAACGCTGCCCGCCAGTGCGCCTGCTAACGGTCACTACAAGGCTTATATTCTCGGACAGGGCAGCGACGGCGTAGCGAAAACGCCAGAGTGGGCGTCCACCATCACCGGGATCCCGGTGGAGCGTATTGTCCAGCTGGCGCGTGAGATTGGCTCAGCTAAACCGGCCTACATCAGCCAGGGCTGGGGACCGCAGCGTCATGCAAACGGTGAAATTGCGACCCGCGCCATCTCCATGCTCTCCATTCTGACCGGCAACGTCGGCATTCACGGCGGTAACACCGGCGCGCGTGAAGGTTCATATGAAGTGCCGTTTGAACGGATGCCAACCCTGGATAACCCTGTTCAGACCAGCATCTCCATGTTTATGTGGACGGATGCGATTGAACGTGGTCCGGAAATGACCGCCCTGCGCGACGGCGTGCGTGGCAAGGACAAGCTGGACGTGCCGATCAAGATGATCTGGAACTATGCCGGTAACTGTCTCATCAACCAGCACTCCGAAATCAACCGTACCCATGAAATCCTGCAGGATGACAAGAAGTGCGAGATGATTGTGGTGATCGACTGCCACATGACGTCGTCGGCGAAATATGCCGATATCCTGCTGCCGGACTGCACCGCCTCCGAGCAGATGGATTTCGCGCTGGACGCCTCCTGCGGCAACATGTCCTACGTGATCTTTACCGACCAGGCAATTAAACCGCGCTTCGAGTGCAAAACCATCTATGAGATGACCTCTGAGCTGGCGAAACGTCTTGGCGTTGAGCAGCAGTTTACCGAGGGACGGACTCAGGAAGGGTGGATGCGCCATCTGCACGAGCTCTCTCGTAACGCTATCCCTGACCTGCCGGATTTCGATACCTTCCGCAAGCAGGGTATGTACAAACAGCGCGATCCGGAAGGGCACCACGTGGCGTACAAAGCCTTCCGCGAAGATCCACAGGCTAACCCGCTGACCACGCCATCGGGCAAAATCGAAATTTACTCCGAAGAGCTGGCAAAAATTGCCTCCACCTGGGAGCTGCCGGAAGGGGATGTTATCGATCCACTGCCAATCTACACGCCGGGTTTCGAAAACTACAACGATCCGCTTACCGCGAAATTCCCGCTGCAGCTGACCGGTTTCCATTACAAGGCCCGCGTCCACTCAACCTACGGCAACGTCGACGTACTGAAAGCCGCGTGCCGCCAGGAGATGTGGATCAACCCGATGGATGCCAAAGCACGTGGAATAAACAATGGTGACCGCGTGCGTATCTTCAATGGTCGTGGTGAGGTACATATCGAAGCCAAAGTCACTCCGCGCATGATGCCTGGCGTTGTCGCGCTGGGGGAAGGGGCCTGGTATAACCCGGATGCAAACCGTATTGACCAGGCGGGCAGTATTAACGTACTGACCACACAGCGGCCGTCGCCACTGGCGAAGGGCAACCCGTCCCACACGAACCTTGTTCAGGTTGAAAAGGTGTAAGGAGTAACCGATGACAACCCAGTATGGATTTTTTATTGATTCCAGCCGCTGCACAGGGTGTAAAACCTGCGAGCTGGCCTGCAAAGATTACAAAGACCTGACACCGGACGTGAGCTTCCGCCGTATTTACGAATACGCCGGTGGCGACTGGCAGGAAGATAACGGCGTCTGGCATCAAAACGTCTTTGCCTACTACCTGTCGATTGCGTGCAACCACTGCGAAGATCCGGCTTGTACCAAAGTCTGTCCGAGCGGTGCGATGCACAAGCGTGAAGACGGCTTTGTGGTAGTGGACGAAGATGTCTGCATCGGCTGCCGCTATTGCCACATGGCGTGTCCGTACGGTGCGCCGCAGTACAACGAAGCAAAAGGTCATATGACCAAGTGCGACGGCTGCCACTCCCGCGTGGCCGACGGTAAAAAGCCGATCTGCGTGGAATCCTGCCCGCTGCGCGCGCTGGACTTTGGCCCGATTGAAGAGCTGCGTAAAAAACACGGCCAGCTTGCTGCCGTCGCGCCGCTGCCGTCCGCACACTTCACCAAACCGAGTATTGTCATTAAACCTAACGCCAACAGCCGTCCTACAGGTGATACCACCGGCTATCTGGCAAACCCGAAGGAGGTGTGAGATGGGAAGTGGATGGCATGAATGGCCGCTGATGATCTTCACGGTCTTTGGGCAGTGTGTTGCGGGTGGCTTTATTGTGCTCGCGCTGGCGCTGTTAAAGGGTAATCTCAACGCTGAACAGCAGCAGCGTCTGGTGCTGAGCATGTTTAGCCTGTGGGTACTGATGGGGCTTGGCTTTATTGCTTCTACGCTGCACCTCGGTTCACCAATGCGCGCGTTCAACTCACTGAACCGCGTAGGCGCATCGTCCCTTAGTAACGAGATTGCCAGTGGGGCGATTTTCTTTGCTGTTGGCGGGCTGGGCTGGCTGCTGGCTGCGCTGAATAAATTGCCTGCGGCTCTGCGCAACCTGTGGTTGATTGTGACGATGGTGCTGGGCGTAGTGTTCGTGTGGATGATGGTGCGTGTCTATAACACCATTGATACTGTCCCAACCTGGTACAGCGTCTGGACACCGATGAGCTTCTTCCTGACGATGTTTATTGGCGGTCCGCTGCTGGGCTACCTGCTGCTGCGTGTGGCAGGTGTGGATGGCTGGGCAATGCGGTTGCTGCCTGCCGTTTCGCTACTGGCTTTGGTCGTGAGCGTTGTGGTTGCGCTGATGCAAGGGGCGGAGCTGGCAACGATTCACAGTTCGATTCAGCAGGCATCTGCCCTGGTCCCGGATTACGGTTCTCTGATGGCCTGGCGCATCGTTCTGCTGGTCGCGGCGTTGGTATTCTGGATCGCCCCTCAGCTTAAAGGTTATCAGCCCGCGCTGCCGCTGCTGTCACTGGCCTTTGTGCTGGTACTGGCGGGTGAACTGATTGGCCGTGGTGTGTTCTACGGCTTGCATATGACCGTTGGTATGGCTATCGCCAGTTAGCGTTGTTTTTAGTTCTATCGAGCCGGGCCTGAGCGCCCGGCTTTTCTTTTTCAATCATGAAATTTTTCGACTGTCGTTTTGTTTTAATTTTGGGCATTAATAAATAAAAACAGATACATAATTAATATCTATAGCAGGCGTGGCATTAGCAGGATAAGTTTTTTAAATCGACAGGGATCATATTGTGCGTGGCGCGTAAATCAGTGGATTGACTTTGTTTTTGCCAGTGGCATGATGCGCACGAAATCTGAACTTCCTCACGGTTTTTAATCCATGACCACCTATACCCGGCCAGTGCTTCTGTTGCTCTGTGGCCTGCTTCTGTTGACCCTGGCGATCGCAGTGTTAAATACGCTCGTCCCGCTGTGGCTCGCCCATGAAAACTTACCGACCTGGCAGGTGGGTATGGTGAGCTCGTCCTTTTTTACCGGGAACCTGCTGGGCACATTATTAACCGGTAGCCTGATTAAGCGTTTTGGATTTAATCGCAGCTATTATCTGGCTTCGCTGATTTTTGCCGCCGGCTGTGCCGGACTGGGCCTGATGGTTGGTTTCTGGAGCTGGATGGCATGGCGCTTTATCGCTGGCGTTGGCTGCGCAATGATTTGGGTGGTGGTTGAAAGTGCGCTGATGTGCAGCGGTACCTCCCGCAACCGCGGACGCCTGCTGGCAGCCTATATGATGGTTTACTACATTGGTACCGTGCTGGGTCAACTGATGGTCAGCAAGCTGCCAACCGATCTGATGAGCGTTCTGCCGTGGGTAACGGGCATGGTGCTGGCCGCGATCCTGCCGCTGCTCTTTACGCGCATTGTGAACCAGAACAGTGAACATCAGGAAGCAACGCACGTCTGGCCGATGCTGAGACTGCGTCAGGCGCGTCTGGGGGTTAACGGCTGCATTATCTCAGGGATTGTACTCGGCTCTCTCTATGGCCTGATGCCGCTCTATTTGAACCATCAGGGCGTGAGCGATTCCGGGATTGGTTTCTGGATGGCGGTAATGGTCAGCGCCGGTATTGTCGGGCAGTGGCCAATTGGTCGCCTGGCGGATCGTTTTGGACGCCTGCTGGTGCTGCGCGTTCAGGTCTTCGTGGTGATCATGGGTTGTCTTGCGATGCTCAGCAACGCCGCAATGGCTCCCGCCCTGTTTATTCTGGGGGCTGCGGGCTTTACGCTCTATCCTGTTGCGATGGCCTGGGCCTGTGAGAAAGTGGAACATCATCAGCTCGTGGCGATGAACCAGGCACTGTTGTTGAGCTACACTATCGGCAGCCTGCTGGGGCCAACGTTTACCTCTGTGTTAATGCAGAATTATTCCGATAACCTGCTGTTTATTATGATTGCCAGCGTGTCGTTTATTTATTTACTCATGCTGCTTCGCAAAGCGGGCGAGCACCCAACACCAGTGGCACATGCCTGATTAAATAAAAGCCTGTCATCGACAGGCTTTTTTGTCCCCATCACAACTAAGAGTTTTACTTATTGTTTGTTTATTGCGCCAGGTGATAATTCACAGGAGTCCTACCACAATAAGGCAGCAATCATGTCACTACGTCGTTTTTCCACTACTGTGCTTGCCGTAGTGTTGTCTTTAACGTTTGCAACTGCTCCGGTCATGGCTAATCCTGGCAACGGGAACGGCGGTGGTCACGGAAACGGTGGCGGACAAGGTGATGGCGGCAATCATGGCAACGGGAATTCTGGTGACCATGGTAATAAGCAAAATAGCGGTAAGGATAATCCAGGAAAATCGGATAAGAGCTTCAAAAACAGCAAAGATGTCGGTAATGATGTCTACGCTCGCGTGAGCTTCGATCATGCCCGCCATCTGGCACTGAACTACGGCTTAACGGGCTATGATTCTCTGCCTCCAGGGATTGCAAAAAACCTGGCGCGCGGTAAACCGCTGCCTCCGGGTATTGCGAAGAAAACCGTTCCAGCGTCTATGCTGGGTCAACTTCCTTCTTATCCGGGCTATGAATGGCGGGTGGTGGGGGATGACCTGGTCTTAATCGCATTGAGTACTGCGATTGTGACCTCCGTTATTAACGGCGTCTTCAAATAGAATATAGAAAAGGCCCGGTGAAACCGGGCCTTTCTTTAATACATCACCTTGTGGCCGTACTGTTCAAGAATACCTTTGACGCGTTCCATGGTCTCTTTTTTCGGCGGCTTCACGCCATCAAGCTTATATTCTTCGCCCATCGCCACCCACTTATGTTTACCGAGTTCGTGATAGGGCAGAAGCTCAATTTTCTCGACGTTGCCCATATCGCGGGTGAATTCCCCCAGGCGGTGCGCAGAATCATCATCATCTGACCAACCCGGCACTACCACGTAGCGGATCCAGGTTTTGATGCCTTTATCGGCAATGTATTTGGCAAATTCCAGCGTGCGATGGTTGGAGACGCCAACCAGGTTCTGGTGGATCTCATCATTCATCTGTTTGAGATCGAGCATGACCAGATCGGTCACTTCGAGCAGTTCATCAATAACCGGATCGTAGCGGCGTACAAAGCCATTAGTGTCGAGACAGGTATGGATGCCTTCCTTGCGGCAGGCACGGAACCAGTCCCGGACAAATTCAGCCTGCAGAATGGCTTCACCGCCGGACGCCGTCACGCCGCCGCCGGACGCGTTCATAAAGTGGCGGTAGGTCACCACCTCTTTCATCAGATCTTCAACGGTCACTTCTTTACCGCCGTGGGTATCCCAGGTGTCACGGTTATGGCAGTAGAGGCAGCGCATCAGGCAGCCCTGGAAAAAGGTGATAAAGCGGATACCCGGGCCATCGACGGTGCCACAGGATTCAAAGGAGTGAATGCGACCAATAATTGACATTGCGGTGATATCTCCAGCATCGGCCCGTCCGGGACCTGAGTATGCACAGCTCAAAACCGGCTGTGTTAAGTCTGTTTTGGCTGTTATCCATCAAGTATAGATAGCGGACAAAAGAGACTGAGGCGGAGAGGGTGCTAAAAAGGCCCCACTTGCGTGGAGCCTTTATTGTACGCTTTTTAACGCGTTATTTCAGTCAATTCCAGTTAAATGGACTGAGTGAAAGTACGGGTGATAACGTCCTGCTGCTGTTCTTTAGTCAGGGAGTTAAAACGTACTGCGTAGCCAGATACGCGGATGGTCAGCTGAGGATATTTCTCAGGGTGTTCCATCGCGTCGAGCAGCATTTCACGGTTCATCACGTTCACGTTCAGGTGCTGACCACCTTCGATGGACGCTTCGTGGTGGAAGTAACCATCCATCAGACCCGCGAGGTTAGTTTTACGCACTTCGTCGTCTTTACCCAGCGCGTTTGGCACGATAGAGAAGGTGTAAGAAATACCATCTTTCGCGTAAGCAAACGGCAGTTTAGCAACGGAGGTCAGAGAGGCAACAGCACCTTTCTGGTCACGACCGTGCATTGGGTTAGCACCTGGGCCGAATGGCGCGCCAGCACGACGACCATCTGGGGTGTTACCGGTTTTCTTACCATACACAACGTTAGAGGTGATGGTCAGAACAGACTGAGTCGGGATAGCGTTACGGTAAGTGGTCAGTTTCTGAATTTTCTTCATGAAACGTTCTACCAGGTCAACCGCCATGTCATCAACGCGAGAGTCGTTGTTACCAAACTGCGGGTATTCACCTTCGATTTCGAAGTCTACAGCCAGGCCGTCTTCGTCACGAATTGGTTTAACTTTCGCATATTTGATTGCAGACAGGGAGTCAGCAGCAACGGACAGACCAGCGATACCACACGCCATAGTGCGGACAACGTCACGGTCGTGCAGCGCCATCAGAGAGGCTTCGTAGCTGTACTTGTCGTGCATGTAGTGGATAACGTTCAGTGCAGTGACGTACTGTTTAGCCAGCCAGTCCATGAAGTGATCCATGCGGTCCATCACTTCGTCGAAGTTCAGAACGTCGCCTTTGATCGGCTCAGACTTAGGACCAACCTGCATTTTCAGTTTTTCATCAACGCCGCCGTTGATTGCGTACAGCATGGTTTTCGCCAGGTTTGCACGCGCACCGAAGAACTGCATTTGTTTACCAACAACCATTGGGCTTACGCAGCAAGCGATAGCGTAATCGTCGTTGTTGAAGTCCGGACGCATCAGGTCATCGTTCTCGTACTGCAGAGAAGAAGTGTCGATGGACACTTTAGCGGCGAATTTCTTGAAGTTCAGAGGCAGTTTTTCAGACCACAGAACGGTGATGTTCGGCTCCGGAGAAGGACCCATGGTGTACAGGGTATTCAGGAAGCGGAAGCTGTTTTTGGTTACCAGAGTACGGCCGTCAACGCCCATACCGCCGATTGATTCTGTTGCCCAGATTGGGTCACCGGAGAACAGCTCATCGTATTCAGGGGTACGCAGGAAGCGAACCATACGCAGTTTCATGACCAGATGGTCAATCATTTCCTGAGCGTCTTGCTCGGTGATTTTGCCTGCTTTGATATCACGTTCGATGTACGCATCCAGGAAGGTGGATACGCGACCGAAGGACATTGCTGCACCGTTCTGAGACTTAACCGCGGCCAGGTAGCCGAAGTAGGTCCACTGGATAGCTTCCTGAGCGTTGGTAGCAGGACCAGAGATATCGCAGCCATATTTAGCAGCCATCTCTTTGATCTGGCCCAGTGCGCGGTGCTGTTCAGCGATTTCTTCGCGCAGACGGATAGTCGCTTCCAGGTTTACGCCGTTTTCCAGGTCAGACTGCAGGGAAACGAACTGTGCGTATTTGTCTTTCAGCAGGAAGTCGATACCGTACAGCGCAACGCGACGGTAGTCACCGATGATACGGCCACGGCCATACGCATCTGGCAGACCGGTCAGAACGCCAGATTTACGGCAGTTCAGAATGTCTTTGGTGTAAACATCGAATACACCCTGGTTGTGGGTTTTGCGGTATTCGGTGAAGATTTTTTTCAGCATTGGGTCCAGCTCGCGGTTATACGCTTTGCAGGAACCTTCAACCATTTTGATGCCACCGAACGGGATGATTGCGCGTTTCAGTGGTGCTTCAGTCTGCAGACCAACGATTTTCTCAAGGGCTTTGTTGATGTAGCCAGCATCGTGAGAAGTGATGGTGGAAGCAACGGAGGTGTCAAAATCAACTGGCGCGTGAGTGCGGTTTTCCAGTTTAACGCCTTCCATTACGCTGTCCCACAGCTTGGTGGTCGCGTCAGTTGCGCCAGCCAGGAAGGATTCGTCACCTTCATACGGGGTATAGTTTTTCTGAATGAAGTCACGTACGTTTACTTCATTCTGCCAGTCACCTTTCGCAAAACCTTCCCAGGCTGTGGCTAACTTTTCATTAAGCTCGGACATGTAACACCTACCTTCTTAAGTGGATTTTTTATTTACTGCCTGAGACAACCCTTAATGATGGTCGTCGCCACGCAGGTAAATGACCCAGTATGTCAACCCAACTAACAGACCCCCACCGATAATGTTCCCGATAGTGACAGGGATCAGGTTATCAGTAATGAAGTTCATGATAGTCAAGTGAGAGAAACTTTCCGGATTTGAACCAATCGCAGTCCAGAACTCCGGGCTCGCAAAGTTGCGGATAACAATCCCCATTGGGATCATGAACATATTCGCAATACTGTGCTCGAAGCCGCTGGCAACAAACATCGCAACCGGCAGAACCATAATCATGGCTTTGTCCATCAGGCTACGACCCGAGTAGCTCATCCAGACGGCCAGGCAGACCATCAGGTTTGCGAGGATGCCGAGAGCAACAGCTTCGATAAATGTATGATGCATTTTGTGGTCAGCGGTTTGCAGGACGTTTAGCCCCCAGCCACCGTTGGCGGTCATGTACTCGCCAGAGAGCCACATCAACAGAACAAAGAGCAGACAGCCAATCAGGTTACCAACATAGACGTTTAGCCAGTTGCGCGCCAGTTGACCCCAGGTAATTCTTCCGCTGGCTTTCGCCACAACAATCAGCACCGTAGAGGTGAAGAGGTCGGCGCCGCAGATGACGCAAAGAATCAGACCCAGCGAGAAGCAAATGCCGCCAATCAGTTTGGCCATGCCGAAAGGCATCCCGGCAGTACCGGTGGTGGCAGTGATGTAGAAGACGAAAGCGATTGAGATGAACACACCGGCCGTGATCGCCAGATAGAACGTCTTCATCGGGTGTTTCGTTGCTTTATAGACACCTGCTTCTTCGGCAACTTTTGCCATTGCAGCTGGGAGTAAAAGATCAAAAGGGTTGTCAGCTTTCACACTAACTCTCTCTTTATTAAGTCGGCGACGAGATACTAACAAAGCATTATAGAAGAGAAATTGATATAGATCATATCTCGCCTGGCTTATAGGCCCGCAGTGTGTATGGATTTACAGCGAATGCGGAGTAAGTATTTGATTATCCGTATAAAAATAAATTTTAAAAGTTATGAAAAGAGTTGAATTATTTCGTTTGGCCTCCCGAAAACAGTTAATTAATATGGAGTATTTACCATAAAAAGTAACAATAAAGCGTGGGTAAATATTATTATATTCACCCATATTTAACTTTATTATTACAATCAACAGTCATTGCCGAAAAAATAAAAAACGGGGCAATGAAATTGCCCCGTAATATAGCCCAGACGATTGAATACGCCTACATCTGGTAATGTTATGTGCGCTTATTTTGACCAGTAAGCGGCTTTCGCCTTCTGTAATTTTTCATACGCTTTCAGCAGCGACTGATGCGCCGGGAAGGCTTTCAGATCGCTATCAACAGCCTGCAGGCCATAGAATGGCGCTTCGCCGCTCAGCGCCGCGCTGGCTGCTTCGACCGCGTCTGCACCGTACATACGAACAAAGGCATTCAGGTACTGCAGAGGTTCACGATCCTCTTCCTGCGCGAGCAGCAACAGCGTCTGAAGACAGCGGTAGTAGTTGGTGCGCTCGGCTGAGAAGACGGACTGGTTGAACTCCATGGTCCACTCGGTCCAGGCCAGGGCCTGATCCAGATCGCCACCCGCGAGAGCCAGCATCGCTTTCAACTCACCAATACGCAGGGTGTACCAGCCGTTGTCTTTACCGGTCGCCAGACCCAGCAGTTCACGCACGCGGGTGAAGTCATCGTGACCTTCCTCATCCAGTTGGGCGATCAGGTTCAGATAATCTTCTTTTTCCCACTCGCTGCCCGGCAGAGCCAGCAGCGTTTCGCGCAGGTGCGCGCCCATGCTGTTATTTGCCAGCCACAGATCTTCAGCCGGGTAGATGTCGGACATGCCCGGAACAATAATGCGGCACGCGTAGACGCCGAGGTGTTCGTAGTCAGCAATATAGACGTCCTGGTCTTCCGCTTTGAAGATTGCCATCAGCGTGGCGAACTCTTCTTCCGTGGTACCGGCAAAACTCCAGTCCACGAACGGATAGTCTGCATCCTGCTTAAACATGTCCCAGGAGATCAAACCGCTGGAGTCGATGAAGTGGGTTTCGAGGTTGGTATGCTCGGCCACTTCTTCATCGTCAAAGGTTGGTGGGGTGAACACGTCGAGATCTTTCAGGCTACGGCCCTGCAGCAGCTCGGTGACGGTACGCTCCAGCGCCACGCCGAAGTCCGGGTGCGCGCCGAAGGAGGCGAAGCAGGTACCGTTGGTTGGGTTAAACAGCACCACGCAGATAACGGGATATTTGCCGCCCAGCGAGCCGTCATAGGCAAAGATTGGGAAACCTTCTGCTTCCAGCTTAGCGATGGATTCCACCACGCCCGGATAGCGCGCCAGCACGTCTGCCGGAATTTCAGGCAGGCTAATGGATTCGGCGATGATGCGGTTTTTGATGTGACGTTCGAAGACTTCAGACAGACCCTGCACGCGCGCTTCATTGCGGGTGTTACCGGCGGACATACCGTTAGACACATACAGGTTACCGACGATGTTCATCGGGATGTAAACGGTCTTTTCGTCAGACTGGCGGGTAAACGGCAGGGCGCAGATACCGCGATCCTCATTACCGGACTGCAGATCGATCAGCATGCTGGCAGTCAGTTCGTTATCTGGATCGTAGAACGCACGCAGGCGTGCGTCGAGAATGCCTTCCGGCAGTTCGTCATCTTCGGTCAGCGGGAACCATTTTTCGTTCGGATAGTGAACGAACGGGCCATTAGCGATGGTTTCGCCCAGCCAGAAGTCAGCGAAGAAATAGTTAGTGGACAGACGCTCAAAATACTCACCCAGCGCAGAGGCCAGTGCCGCTTTTTTTGTTGCGCCTTTACCGTTGGTGAAGCACAGGGCACAGTCTTTATCGCGAATATGCACGGACCAGACATGCGGCACCGGATTGAGCCAGGAGGCTTCTTCGATATTAAAGCCCAGGTCGGTCAGTTTCTGCTGGAAGCGAGCGATGGAATCTTCCAGTGCGGCGTCTTTGCCGGGGATAAACGTTTGAGTCATGGCGTTCACTTTTATCGTACGTAAAGCGCGCAATGATACGGGTTTTGCGTGACGGGTGCTATCTCCGGCGAAAATAAAAGCCTGAGCTATGCTTATAGCCAGTAACCTACTGTTAAGGCATAGAAAAATGAAAGCTTTCGATCTCCAGCGGATGGCGTTTGATAAAGTCCCTCCCGAGTTTTTAGGCGAAGTCGCGCTGCGCAGCCTGTATACCTTTGTACTGGTCTTCCTGTTTCTCAAGATAACCGGCCGTCGCGGCGTGAGGCAGATGTCGCTCTTTGAAGTGTTGATTATCCTGACGCTGGGATCGGCGGCGGGAGATGTCGCGTTTTACGACGATGTGCCGATGGTGCCGGTGTTTATCGTTTTTGTCTCACTGGCGCTTCTTTACCGTCTTGTGATGTGGCTGATGTCGAAAAGCGAAAAGCTGGAAGATTTTTTCGAAGGAAAGCCGGTGGTCATTGTGGAAGACGGGCAGCTAGCCTGGGAAAACGTGCAAAGCGCCAATATGACCGAATTTGAGTTCTTTATGGAGCTGCGTCTGAATAGCGTTGAACAGCTCGGTCAGGTGCGGCTGGCGATCATGGAAACCAACGGGCAGATCAGCGTCTATTACTATGCTGACGATGACGTTAAGCCCGGCCTGTGTATCCTGCCGGATATGTTGATAGAGAGGTTCAAGGTTGTACCTGAAACAGGGGAGTATGCTTGCATAAAATGTAGTCATGTTGTGGGAATGCATGCGGGCGATCGTCAATTGTGCCCCCGCTGTGCAAATCCGGAATGGACGAAGGTTAGCCGAGCCAAACGTATCACCTGACAGCCATTTTGTCGGTTTTGTGACGGCGAGGTGGTAGATTGTATTGTGTGACGATGAGCACATTTTCCCGGTCAAAAGTTTTAGACATTGCGGCGCGTGTCACTGAATGATAAAACCGATATCCACAGTTATAACTTATGGCTTTTAGCGTGGTGAGGGGAAATGGCTCAAGTCTTTAATTTCAGTTCAGGTCCGGCAATGTTACCGGCAGACGTGCTTAAACAGGCTCAACAGGAGCTGTGTGACTGGAACGGTCTGGGTACGTCGGTGATGGAAGTTAGCCACCGTGGTAAAGAGTTTATTCAGGTGGCTGAAGAGGCAGAAAAGGATTTTCGCGATCTGCTGAACATTCCCTCGAACTACAAAGTATTGTTCTGCCACGGCGGTGGGCGCGGTCAGTTTGCCGGTATCCCGCTCAACCTGCTTGGAGACAAAACTACCGCTGATTATGTGGACGCGGGCTACTGGGCGGCCAGCGCTGTCAAAGAAGCGCATAAGTACTGCACGCCAAATGTCATCGACGCCAAAGTGACCGTTGACGGCCTGCGCGGCGTTAAGCCGATGAGAGAGTGGCAAGTTTCTGATAACGCAGCCTATCTCCACTACTGTCCGAATGAAACCATTGACGGTATCGCCATCCACGAAGAGCCAAACTTTGGTGAAAACGTGGTTGTTACCGCGGACTTCTCTTCGACCATTCTTTCCACGCCGCTGGATGTTAGCCGTTACGGTGTGATCTACGCCGGCGCACAGAAAAATATCGGCCCTGCAGGGCTGACTATCGTAATTGTGCGTGAAGACCTGCTGGGCAAAGCACACAAATCCTGCCCGTCGATTCTCGATTACACCGTGTTGAACGATAACGATTCTATGTTCAACACGCCACCCACGTTTGCCTGGTACCTTTCCGGCCTGGTCTTCAAATGGCTGAAGCAAAACGGCGGCGTGGCGCAGATGGATAAGGTTAACCAGCAGAAGGCTGAACTGCTGTATGGCGTGATCGACAAGAGCGATTTCTACCGTAACGATGTGGCCATCGCTAACCGTTCCCGTATGAACGTGCCGTTCCAGCTGGCCGACAGCAATTTGGATAAAATCTTCCTGGATGAGTCCTTCGCTGCGGGTCTGCACGCGCTGAAAGGCCACCGTGTGGTGGGCGGCATGCGTGCCTCCATCTATAACGCTATGCCGCTTGAAGGCGTCAAAGCGCTGACCGATTTCATGATCGACTTCGAACGTCGTCACGGTTAATTTGCTGTTATTCACCCCCGCAGCATCCCTGCGGGGTTTTTATTATGTTGAGTTGAGAGTTTAGTTTCATGGAATCCCTGACGTTACAACCTATCGCGCGGGTAGATGGCACCATCAATCTGCCTGGTTCAAAAAGTGTCTCGAACCGCGCTCTGCTGCTGGCAGCTCTGGCAAACGGCACCACCGTCCTCACAAACCTGCTGGACAGCGATGACGTACGCCATATGCTCAATGCGCTGAAAGCGTTGGGCGTTCATTACACTCTCTCTGACGATCGTACCCGTTGTGAAGTCACCGGCAACGGTGGCGCATTACGTTCCGCTGAAGAGCTTGAGCTGTTTCTGGGTAATGCGGGTACCGCGATGCGTCCGCTGGCGGCAGCCCTGTGTCTGGGCAGCAACAATATTGTGCTGACCGGCGAACCGCGTATGAAAGAGCGTCCGATTGGCCATCTGGTCGATGCCCTGCGACAGGGCGGCGCGCAGATTGACTATCTTGAGCAGGAAAATTATCCACCACTGCGTCTGCGCGGAGGTTTTACCGGCGGTAACGTCGAGGTGGACGGCAGCGTTTCCAGCCAATTCCTGACGGCACTGCTGATGACCGCGCCGCTGGCACCGCAGGATACGGTTATTAGCATCAAGGGCGACCTGGTTTCTAAACCGTACATTGATATCACGCTGCACCTGATGAAAACCTTCGGCGTTGAGGTGGAAAACCAGTCTTATCAGCGCTTCGTGGTGCGCGGCGCGCAGCAGTACCAGTCTCCGGGCAACTACCTGGTTGAGGGGGATGCGTCATCCGCGTCCTATTTCCTTGCCGCGGGGGCGATTAAAGGCGGTACGGTAAAAGTGACCGGCATTGGGCGCAACAGCGTGCAGGGCGACATCCGTTTCGCTGACGTGCTGGAAAAAATGGGCGCGGTTGTCACCTGGGGTGATGACTTCATCTCCTGTACACACGGCGAGCTGAACGCCATCGACATGGACATGAACCATATCCCGGATGCGGCGATGACCATCGCCACGGCGGCGCTGTTTGCCACAGGGACCACCACGCTGCGTAATATCTACAACTGGCGCGTAAAAGAGACGGACCGCCTGTTCGCGATGGCGACCGAGTTGCGTAAAGTCGGCGCGGAGGTGGAAGAGGGCGAAGACTACATTCGCGTGACCCCGCCGGCAAAACTGCAGTTTGCGGAAATCGGCACCTATAACGACCACCGTATGGCGATGTGCTTCTCGCTGGTGGCGTTGTCCGACACGCCTGTGACCATTCTTGATCCGAAATGTACGGCGAAAACGTTCCCGGACTACTTCGAACAGCTGGCGCGCATTAGCACACTTGCCTGATACCCTCATGCCGCATCATCCGATGCGGCATTTCCTTACGCTTCCTGACGAACATTCCCGCTCATTTCTTCTACACTCTGCTTCTATCGTTCTGTAATTTGCACGCAAAGGTAACAGTTGTGCACGTTGGCGCGTATAATGCGCGGCGTTCATGTAAACGGTATGCCTTATTTAAGGAGAAAAAGATGACGGCACTTGCCCCGGTAATCACCATTGATGGGCCTAGTGGCGCAGGGAAAGGTACTCTGTGCAAAGCGATGGCAGAAGCATTGCAATGGCATCTTTTAGATTCGGGAGCAATCTATCGCGTGCTGGCTCTGGCTGCGCTGCATCATCATGTGGATGTAGCCTCTGAAGAAGCGCTGGTACCGCTGGCTGCGCATCTGGATGTGCGTTTTGTTTCGACTGATGGCAACCTTGAAGTGATCCTGGAAGGAGAGGACGTCAGCGGGGAAATTCGTACTCAGGAAGTCGCTAACGCGGCCTCCCAGGTCGCGGCCTTCCCGCGCGTTCGCGAAGCCTTGCTGCGCCGCCAGCGTGGTTTCCGTGAAGCCCCAGGTCTGATCGCCGACGGACGCGATATGGGAACGGTGGTATTCCCTGATGCGCCAGTGAAAATTTTCCTCGACGCCTCTTCGGAAGAACGTGCGCAACGCCGCATGCTTCAGTTGCAGGAAAAGGGGTTTAGTGTTAACTTTGATCGCCTTTTATCCGAGATAAAAGAGCGCGATGACCGCGATCGTAACCGCGCCGTCGCCCCACTTGTTCCTGCAGAAGATGCATTAGTGCTGGATTCAACCAGTTTAACTATTGAGCAAGTGATTGAAAAAGCGCTACAATATGCGCGCCAAAAACTGGCACTCGCGTAATCGCGACCGATTTAGCAGTACCCCCGCTGCAATGGATTGACGGCGGGTATGTGAAACAACCCCATCCGGCACGGAGCCAGGTGGACGTTAATATTAACCTGAAGATTAAACATGACTGAATCTTTTGCTCAACTATTTGAAGAATCCTTAAAAACAATCGAAACCCGTCCGGGTTCCATCGTTCGTGGTGTTGTTGTTGCTATCGACAAAGACGTAGTACTGGTTGACGCCGGTCTGAAATCTGAGTCCGCCATTCCGGCAGAGCAGTTCAAAAACGCCCAGGGCGAGCTGGAAATCCAGGTTGGTGACGAAGTTGACGTTGCTCTGGATGCAGTAGAAGACGGCTTCGGTGAAACCCTGCTGTCCCGTGAGAAAGCTAAACGTCACGAAGCTTGGATCACGCTGGAAAAAGCTTACGAAGAAGCTGAAACTGTGGTCGGTGTTATCAACGGCAAAGTTAAAGGCGGCTTCACTGTTGAGCTGAATGGTATTCGTGCGTTCCTGCCAGGTTCACTGGTAGACGTTCGTCCAGTCCGTGACACCCTGCACCTCGAAGGCAAAGAGCTTGAGTTCAAAGTAATCAAGCTGGACCAGAAGCGTAACAACGTTGTTGTATCCCGTCGTGCCGTTATCGAATCCGAAAACAGCGCAGAACGCGATCAGCTGCTGGAAAACCTGCAGGAAGGCATGGAAGTCAAAGGTATCGTTAAGAACCTCACTGACTACGGCGCATTCGTTGACCTGGGCGGCGTTGATGGCCTGCTGCACATCACCGACATGGCGTGGAAACGCGTTAAGCACCCAAGCGAAATCGTGAACGTGGGCGACGAAATCACTGTTAAAGTGCTGAAGTTCGACCGCGAGCGTACTCGTGTATCCCTCGGCCTGAAACAGCTGGGCGAAGATCCATGGGTAGCTATCGCTAAGCGTTACCCAGAAGGTACTAAACTGACTGGTCGCGTTACCAACCTGACTGACTACGGCTGCTTCGTTGAAATCGAAGAAGGCGTTGAAGGCCTGGTGCACGTTTCCGAAATGGACTGGACCAACAAAAACATCCACCCATCCAAAGTTGTTAACGTTGGTGATGTAGTGGAAGTGATGGTTCTGGATATCGACGAAGAACGTCGTCGTATCTCCCTGGGCCTGAAACAGTGCAAAAACAACCCATGGCAGCAGTTCGCGGAAACCCACAACAAGGGCGACCGTGTTGAAGGTAAAATCAAGTCTATCACTGACTTCGGTATCTTCATCGGCCTGGACGGCGGCATCGATGGCCTGGTTCACCTGTCTGACATCTCCTGGAACGTTGCAGGCGAAGAAGCAGTACGTGAATACAAAAAAGGCGACGAAATCGCTGCAGTTGTTCTGCAGGTTGACGCAGAGCGTGAGCGTATCTCCCTGGGCGTTAAACAGCTCGCAGAAGATCCGTTCAACAACTGGGTTGCACTGAACAAGAAAGGCGCAATCGTAAACGGTAAAGTGACTGCAGTTGACGCTAAAGGCGCAACCGTAGAGCTGGCTGACGGCGTTGAAGGTTACCTGCGCGCTTCCGAAGCTTCACGTGACCGCGTTGAAGATGCCACTCTGGTTCTGAGCGTTGGCGACGACGTTGAAGCTAAGTTCACCGGTGTTGACCGTAAGAACCGCGCAATCAGCCTGTCTGTTCGTGCTAAAGACGAAGCTGATGAGAAAGATGCAATCGCAACTGTTAACAAACAGGAAGATGCAAACTTCTCTAACAACGCAATGGCTGAAGCTTTCAAAGCAGCTAAAGGCGAGTAATATCAAGTTCTCACCATCATTTACGCTGTAACACATTTACAGCGAGAAGGATGAGGAGCAGACTTGACAGATTGCAGGATTCGTCCTGTAATCAATAACAAAGGGCGGCTACGGCCGCCCTTGTTTAATGAGCTGTTCAGCTAATTGGTTTGAAAGGAACCGGAGGAATCATGACCAAGTCAGAATTGATTGAAAGACTTGCCAGTCAGCAACCGCACATCCCTGCAAAGGCTGTGGAAGATGCTGTTAAAGAGATGCTGGAGCATATGGCCACCACTCTTGCCCAGGGCGAGCGCATTGAAATCCGCGGTTTCGGTAGTTTTTCTCTGCACTATCGTGCTCCACGTACCGGGCGTAACCCGAAGACTGGCGATAAAGTTGAGCTGGAAGGCAAGTACGTTCCGCACTTTAAGCCGGGCAAAGAACTGCGCGATCGCGCCAATATTTACGGCAACTGAGTTTTAGCCATCGTGGCTAAACTGGGTTTAAAAGAAAGCACCTGCGGGTGCTTTTTTTGTGCCTCTCGTCTGTGTTTTTGAATACGCCACGCATTTCCATTCTGGCTTTTCTGCAAACCGCTAAAAACGTTGCAGCGTCCGCCGTAACGCCATATTTCCCTCTCTGACGACACGCCACTCTCACGGCATACTGCCCGAAACAGGGAGGTATAAATGGGGATCCACATTGTCAGTGCTTGCGCCATTCTGGCCATTATTCAGCTCTATTGGTTACCTGTTTTACCGGAGCCAGAGAGCGTCCGAATGATGATTGCCGCAGGGATCGCGTTAGCCGCGCAGCAAAGAAGATGGCTAACGTTCTCAGGCATCGGGTTGCTCTTTTTCTGCTGGGGCGTATTAGCGGCGCAGGAGAGCGTTTGGCCCTTGAATCATCTCACGACAGGGCCGCAGCATGCGGAGGTGGTCATTACAGCAACCGACGGCGCAACAATGCATCAGGGAAACATTGTCAGCCTCAACGGAAAACGCTGGTGGGGCGTCACTGGGGTGACGCTGTATGGCAATTACCTGCCCCAAAAGGTGTGTGCCGGTCAACGCTGGGCTATGACGCTGCGTCTTAGAGCGGTACATGGTGAATTAAACGACGGTGGCTACGATTCGCAAAAAAATTCTTTTGCCCGACATCAAACGCTGAGCGGGCGTTTTACGCATGCTGAGGTTGTTGACGCACGCTGTAGCCTGCGTTCACGGTATCTGGGCTCACTGCAAAACGCACTTACAGCATACCAGTGGGGGCCGGTGATCCTTGGGCTGGGGATGGGGGAGCGCCTGAATGTACCGCACGAGATAAAAAATCTCATGCGCGAGACAGGAACAATACACCTGATGGCGATTTCGGGTCTGCACATCGCGCTGGCGGCGTCCATCGTCTGGTTACTGGCAAGAGGACTGCAATATTTCCTGCCGAGCCACGCTATCCATTGGCAGTTCCCCATGTTTGCAGGTCTGTGTTTTGCTGCTTTTTATGCATGGTTAACGGGGATGCAACCGCCCGCAATGCGCACGGTTGTCTCTCTCTCGGTGGTGGCTGCGCTGCGGATTAGCGGCCGTCAATGGTCTCCCTGGCAGATCTGGTTAGCCTGCGTGGCGGCAATTCTGATTTTTGATCCTGTTGCTGTTCTGTCGCAAAGTTTTGCGTTGTCGGCGTTTGCGGTCGCTGCATTAATTTTTTGGTACCAGTGGCTACCGCTTCCGAACGGGCACTGGAGCCGACGAATAAAACCTCTGGCAAATCTCATCCATCTGCAAACAGGGATGCTGTGCCTGCTGCTTCCGCTGCAGGTGCTGATATTTCATGGTTTCAGCCTGTCTTCATTCCTCGCGAATCTGTTTGCTGTTCCGCTGGTCACGTTTGTTTCCGTGCCGCTGATCCTTCTCGGTATGCTGCTCCATCTTTTCCCGCTGGCGTTACTGGAGAACGCTGTCTGGTATGCGGCCGATAAGTCTCTGGCAGGGTTATTCGGGTTGCTGACTCGCTTGCCGGACGGCTGGCAGGATGTCGATGAACGTTGGCAATATCTGACGCTGCTACCCTGGCTTGCCATTATCGGCTGGCGTTTTCGAAGCTGGAAAGTTCTACCAGCTGTTTGTCTGACAGCAAGTATTATGCTCGCACTTCCCTTGTGGCGAACGGATAAAACTGACAGCTGGACGCTGCACATGCTGGATGTCGGGCAGGGGCTGGCAATGGTGATTGAACGTCAGGGGAGGGCTATTTTGTACGATACCGGGCTGGCCTGGCCGGGGGGCGATAGCGGGCAGCAGTTGATCATTCCATGGTTACGCTGGCATCACCTTAAGCCAGAAGGGGTGATCCTGAGTCATGAGCATCTCGACCACGCGGGGGGGCTGACATCGCTGCAAAAAGCCTGGCCCGAAATGTGGGTCAGGAGTCCGCTGTACCAGGATGGACATCTTCCTTGTTTTCGAGGGCAGCGGTGGCAGTGGCAGGGGCTAACGTTCAGCGTTCACTGGCCGCCTGAAGAAGGGCACGCCAAAGGAAACAACCGCTCCTGCGTGGTTAAGATCGACGACGGTGAGCAGAGCATCCTGCTGACCGGGGATATTGAAGCACAGGCTGAAATGACAATGCTGAGCCACCGCTGGCGCTATCTTGCGTCTACACTCATTCAGGTACCTCATCATGGCAGCAACACCTCGTCTTCCATGCCGTTGGTGCAGCGTGCCGAAGGGAAAATAGCGCTGGCCTCTGCAGCCCGCTATAACGCGTGGCATTTTCCATCCGCGAAAGTGGTGCGACGCTACGGTAAAGAGGGATATACCTGGCTAGACACCCCTCATTCTGGACAAATATCGGTGACATTTTCACAACATAACAGGCAGATCCGACGCCTGCGAGAACACAATTTACCGCGTTGGTATCATCAGTGGTTTGGCGCGCCCGTAGATAACGGGTAGAATATGCGGCTATTTCAACAAATGCTGGTTTTTTGAATGCATAACGACAAAGATCTCTCCACGTGGCAAACGTTCCGCCGACTCTGGCCGATGAT
Organism: Enterobacter mori; assembly: GCF_025244905.1. Classification (NCBI taxonomy): domain Bacteria; kingdom Pseudomonadati; phylum Pseudomonadota; class Gammaproteobacteria; order Enterobacterales; family Enterobacteriaceae; genus Enterobacter; species Enterobacter mori. The sequence continues at coordinate 1,569,432 of NZ_CP104285.1, forward strand.
TGCCCCTTTCAAAGCAGGCTTGATCGTGGCGGGCGTAGCGTTAATCCTCAACGCGGCCAGCGATACTTTTATGCTATCGCTCCTCAAACCGTTACTGGATGACGGTTTTGGTAAAACGGATCGCTCAGTGCTGCTATGGATGCCGCTGGTGGTTATTGGGCTGATGATCTTACGCGGTATTTCCAGCTATATCTCCAGCTACTGTATCTCCTGGGTATCAGGAAAAGTGGTCATGGCCATGCGTCGCCGACTCTTCGGTCACATGATGGGCATGCCGGTCTCATTCTTTGATAAACAGTCTACGGGCACGCTGCTGTCACGTATTACCTACGATTCAGAGCAGGTGGCATCATCGTCCTCCAGCGCGCTGATTACCGTGGTCCGTGAAGGCGCATCGATTATCGGCCTGTTTATCATGATGTTCTATTACAGCTGGCAGCTGTCGCTTATCCTGATCGTGCTGGCACCGATTGTCTCCATTGCTATCCGCGTCGTCTCCAGGCGTTTCCGCAATATCAGTAAGAATATGCAGAATACGATGGGGCAGGTCACGACCAGCGCTGAACAGATGCTGAAAGGCCATAAAGAAGTGTTGATCTTTGGTGGTCAGGAAGTTGAAACCAAGCGCTTTGATAAGGTCAGCAATAAAATGCGTCTGCAGGGAATGAAAATGGTGTCGGCCTCCTCTATCTCCGACCCTATCATTCAGCTGATTGCCTCACTGGCACTGGCATTTGTTCTGTATGCAGCGAGCTTCCCGAGCGTAATGGAGACCCTGACAGCAGGGACCATCACCGTTGTATTCTCGTCCATGATTGCGCTGATGCGCCCGCTGAAATCCCTGACCAACGTGAACGCGCAGTTCCAGCGCGGGATGGCAGCATGCCAGACGTTGTTCAGCATTCTGGACTCCGAGCAGGAAAAAGATGAAGGTACGCGCGTGATTGAGCGTGCAAACGGAGACGTTGAATTCCGCAACGTGACCTTTACCTATCCAGGCCGCGAAGTGGCTGCGCTGCGTAATATCAACCTGAGGATTCCAGCAGGTAAAACCGTTGCGCTGGTGGGCCGTTCCGGCTCGGGTAAATCAACCATTGCCAGCCTGATGACGCGTTTCTACGACATTGATGAAGGCGAAATCCTGTTAGATGGACATGACCTGCGGGAGTATACCCTGCAGTCGCTGCGTAACCAGGTTGCACTGGTTTCTCAGAACGTGCATCTGTTCAACGATACGGTTGCCAACAACATCGCCTATGCGCGTACTGAAGAGTACAGCCGTGAGCAGATCGAGAATGCCGCACGCATGGCGTATGCGATGGACTTCATCAACAAGATGGATAACGGTCTGGATACCATCATTGGTGAAAACGGCGTGCTCCTTTCCGGTGGTCAGCGTCAGCGTATCGCCATTGCGCGTGCGCTGCTGCGCGATAGCCCAATCCTGATTCTGGATGAAGCGACGTCCGCGCTGGATACTGAATCTGAACGCGCTATTCAGTCAGCGCTGGACGAACTGCAGAAGAACCGTACCTCTCTGGTGATTGCGCACCGTCTGTCGACCATTGAACAGGCTGATGAAATCGTGGTTGTTGAAGACGGCGTGATTGTCGAGCGGGGTAGCCATGCCGATCTGCTCGCCCATCGTGGCGTCTACGCTCAGCTTCATAAGATGCAGTTCGGTCAACAATGATTGCGCGCATCTGGTCCGGTGAATCACCACTGTGGCGACTGCTTCTGCCGCTCTCCTGGCTGTATGGTCTGGTGAGCGGTGCCATTCGTCTGATGTACCGCCTGGGGCTGAAGCGCGCCTGGCGCGCACCGGTTCCGGTTGTGGTGGTCGGTAACCTGACCGCAGGTGGGAACGGCAAAACGCCGGTGGTGATCTGGCTGGTGGAGCAGTTGCAAAAACGCGGTATTCGCCCAGGGGTTGTATCGCGCGGCTATGGTGGTAAAGCGACGCACTATCCCCTTCTGCTTACGGCGGATACAACAACTGCCGAAGCGGGTGATGAACCTGTCCTGATCTCTCAGCGGACAGGTGTGCCGGTTGCGGTCTCACCGGTGCGCAGCGACGCCGTTCAGGCGCTTCTTGCCGGGCACGCGGTGGACATCATTATCACCGACGATGGCCTTCAGCATTACGCGCTAGCGCGTGATAAAGAGATTGTGGTCATCGACGGTGTGCGCCGTTTTGGCAACGGCTGGTGGCTGCCCGCCGGGCCGATGCGTGAACGCGCGTCGCGCCTTCAGTCCGTTGATGCGATCATTGTTAACGGTGGCCAGGCAAAGCCTGGGGAAATCCCTATGCATCTTCAGCCTGGCAGGGCGGTTAACCTGTTAACGGGCGAGCGTAAGGCGGTTGAACAACTGCCTGCGCTGGTGGCGATGGCGGGTATTGGCCACCCTCCGCGCTTCTTTGCGACGCTGGAGCAGTGCGGTGCCCGGCTGGAAAAACGCGTTCCGCTGGCCGACCACCAGGCGCTGGTGGAAGGTCAGGTAGACGCCCTGACCGTCCCCGGGCAGTCGCTGATCATGACCGAAAAAGATGCGGTGAAATGCCGCGCCTTTGCGAAAGATAACTGGTGGTATCTGCCGGTTGACGCTGAACTCAGCGGCGAGCAGCCGGAACACTTGCTCAAGGAACTGATTGCGTTGGTGCAGTAAAGGCTTACGCGGTTCTGGTGGTGCTTTGACTGACAGGAAAACGCATGTCTTTACCGCAACTCTCGCTAACAGCTGCACGTCATTTACACCTTGCCGCGCAGGGGCTGCTTAAAAAGCCTCGCCGTCGCGCACTACCCTCTGACATTCTCTCCACCGTGCAGCGCATGTCGTTGCTGCAAATCGATACCATCAACATCGTGGCACGAAGCCCTTACCTGGTGCTCTTCAGCCGCCTGGGAAATTATCAGCCGCAGTGGCTGGACAATGCGCTTAGCCAGGGTGAGCTAATGGAATACTGGGCACATGAAGCCTGTTTCCTGCCCCGCAGTGATTTCGCGCTGATTCGTCACCGCATGCTCTCTCCGGATAAGATGGGCTGGAAATATCGTCAGGAGTGGATGCATGAACACGCCGCTGAAATTGAGCAGCTTATCGCGCATATTCAGGAAAACGGTCCAGTGCGTTCGGCTGATTTTGAACACCCGCGCAAAGGCACCAGCGGCTGGTGGGAGTGGAAGCCGCACAAACGTCATCTCGAAGGGCTGTTCACCTCTGGAAAAGTCATGGTGATTGAGCGGCGTAACTTTCAGCGCGTATACGACCTGACGCACCGCGTGATGCCGCACTGGGACGACGAGCGTGACCTGCTTACGCAGGAAGCGGCCGAAGCCATCATGCTGGAGAACAGCGCCCGCAGTCTGGGGATTTTTCGCCCGCAATGGCTGGCAGACTACTACCGACTCCGTCAGCCCGCGCTAAAACCCTTGCTGGAGGTGTGGCAGCGCGAGCAGCGCGTCATACCTGTCACTGTCGAAACGCTGGGCGAGATGTGGCTGCATGCCGATTTGCTCCCGCTTTTACCTCAGGCGCAGGAAGGTAAGCTCCAGGCCACACACAGCGCGGTACTGTCACCTTTCGACCCGGTCGTCTGGGACAGAAAGCGGGCCGAGCAGCTGTTTAATTTCAGCTACCGGCTGGAGTGTTACACCCCCGCGCCAAAACGCCAATACGGCTACTTCGTTTTGCCTTTGCTGCATAAAGGGCAACTGGTGGGACGCATGGATGCCAAAATGCACCGCAAAACCGGGACGCTTGAAATCATCGCGCTGTATCTTGAAGACGGGGTTAAGGCGACGGCGACCCTGGAGAAAGGATTATCATCCGCCATTAGCGAATTTGCGCGCTGGCAAGGGGCGAGCAGCGTGACGCTGGGCCGTATGCCGGACGGGCTGTTTACGACCTGCCGAAGTGGTTGGGAAACAGACACTCCCTGAAAAGGGAATGTGTTAAGCTTTAGCGATAACCCATACGGAGGAACTATGGATCACCGTTTACTTGAAATTATTGCCTGCCCGGTGTGCAACGGCAAACTCTACTACAGCCAGGATAAACAAGAACTGATTTGCAAGCTGGACAGTCTGGCTTTTCCGCTGCGGGACGGTATTCCGGTCCTGCTGGAAAATGAAGCCCGTTCCCTGGTGGCAGAAGAGAGCAAGCTATGAGTTTCGTTGTCATTATTCCAGCGCGCTATGCATCAACGCGTCTGCCGGGTAAACCGTTGGTAGATATCAACGGCAAGCCAATGATTGTGCATGTCCTGGAGCGTGCGCGTGAATCGGGTGCTGACCGCGTCATCGTGGCAACCGATCATCCGGACGTGGCACAAGCGGTTGAAGCGGCGGGCGGTGAAGTGTGCATGACTCGCGCCGATCACCAGTCCGGCACTGAGCGTCTGGCGGAAGTGGTTGAGAAATGTGGTTTCAGCGATGATACGGTCATCGTCAACGTGCAAGGCGACGAGCCGATGATCCCGGCGGTTATTATTCGCCAGGTGGCGGAAAATCTGGCGCAGCGTCAGGTTGGCATGGCCACCCTCGCGGTACCCATTCATCATGCTGAAGAAGCATTTAACCCGAATGCAGTGAAGGTGGTCATGGATGCCGAGGGCTATGCGCTCTATTTCTCACGCGCGACCATCCCCTGGGATCGCGATCGCTTTGCGGTATCAAATGAGACCATCGGTGATTCATTCCTGCGCCACATTGGGATCTACGGCTACCGTGCGGGCTTCATTCGCCGCTATGTCAACTGGTCACCGAGCCCGCTGGAGCATATTGAAATGCTGGAGCAGCTCCGCGTGCTCTGGTATGGCGAAAAAATCCACGTAGCCGTTGCCAAAGAAGTCCCCGGAACGGGCGTTGATACGCCGGAAGATCTTGAGCGCGTTCGCGCCGAATTGCATTAATCTTCTTGCCTCCATCCCTCCTTTCGGGGGGATGTTCTCACCCCACAATTTTTCCTTTCTTACCCATTATTGATCTCTTCCGGGTGACATACGTTGCTCACGCGCTCATTATAAAAGCAGTAGACTTAATGGGGGTAATCTCATATGGAACAGCTGCGTGCCGAACTGAGCCATCTGCTTGGCGAGACGTTGAGCCGAGTCGAGTGTGTGAATGAAAAGGCGGATACCGCACTTTGGGCGCTGTATGACAGTCATGGAAACCCAATGCCTCTCATGGCCAGAAGCTTTACTTCACCCGGCGTCGCCAGACAGTTGGCATGGAAAATGTCGATGCTGGCAAGGGAGGGTACGGTGCGAATGCCGACGGTTTACGGTGTCATGACGCATGAGGAACACCCCGGCCCGGATGTCCTGCTCATTGAGCGCCTGCGCGGCGTCTCTGTGGAAGCCCCGGCGCGCACGCCGGACCGCTGGGAACAGCTGAAAGATCAGATCGTCGAAGCGTTACTGGCCTGGCACCGGCAGGATAGCCGCGGGCTCGTCGGCCCGGTCGACAGCACCCAGGAAAACCTGTGGCCGCTCTGGTATCGTCAGCGGGTCGAAGTGCTGTGGGGAACGCTTAACCAGTTCAACAACACCGGTTTAACCATGCAGGACAAACGCATTCTGTTTCGCACCCGCGAGTGCTTGCCTGCGCTGTTTGAGGGCTTTAACGACAACTGCGTGCTGATACACGGCAATTTTACCCTGCGCAGCATGCTGAAAGATCCCCGCAGCGACCAGCTGTTGGCGATGGTTGGGCCGGGCATTATGCTCTGGGCACCGCGCGAGTACGAACTGTTCAGACTCTGCGACAGCGCCTCTGCGGAAGGTTTGCTCTGGCACTATCTGCAACGGGCACCTGTCGCGGAGGCATTTCTCTGGCGGCGCTGGCTCTATTTGCTCTGGGATGAAGTGGCGCAACTGGTGAATACCGGACGGTTCAATCGCGCCAACTTCGACCTGGCGACAAAATCACTCTTGCCCTGGCTCGCATGACGCGCCTTTCAGCCATTGCCAGAGGCGTCCGAGCGTCTCGTAACCGACACGGTCGCTGTGCATCAACCAGACCGGGGACGGGATTGCTCGTTCCCACGGGTTAAGCGGCGCGTTGATCGCTATCTGGTTAGCCGGTGCGGGTAGGGGATGTAATCCCTGTTTCTCGAAGAATATCATTGCCCTCGGTAAATGCGACGCCGATGTCACGAGCAGGAACGGCACATCGCCGATGGCCTGCTTCACCGCGGCGGCTTCCTCTTCGGTGTCTTTTGGGCTGTCCAGGGTGATGATAGACGAACGCGGCACGCCCAGTGATTCAGCGACGCGTGCGCCGGCCTCCGCCGTACTCACCGGGTTTGTTTGTGCGGCGGCTCCGGTGAAGATCATTTTCGATCCCGGATTAGCAAGCCACAGGCGGATACCTTCGTTCAGGCGCGGCAGGCTGTTGTTGATCAGATTAGAGCTGGGTGCCCAGTTCGGATCCCAGGTATACCCACCACCCAATACCACGATGTACTCCACTTTCTGATTTCCCTGCCAGGTCGGGTACTTATTTTCGATAGGGCGTAACAGACCATCCGCGACCGGCTGCAGGCTCAGCAGCAGCAGCATCAGCCAGCCGAGCGTGATAAGCGTTTTGCCACTTTTCTGAAAGCGACTGAACCACACCAGTGCCAGCCCCAGCGCGATGAGAAGCAGCAGCAGGGGAAGGGGAAGCATCATGCCTCCGATGTATTTTTTTAGGGTAAAAAGCATCCTTTTTGGTTCCTTTTTTAACCATACAGCAGGCGATTACCCGTGATATTACACCAGAGTGGTTCATTCTCCGCGCGGGTGTGACAAAATAGCGGTTTTGCAGTGAGCGAGTGGAACCTTCCCAATGCGGGATCGCAATTTTGATGACATCGCGGAAAAGTTTTCGCGCAACATTTATGGCACCACCAAAGGTCAGCTTCGTCAGACGATCCTCTGGCAGGATCTGGACAAGCTGTTGGCGGAGATGGGTGACCGACGGTTGCGCGTGCTTGATGCCGGTGGCGGGGAAGGTCAGACTGCAATTCTGATGGCGCAGCGGGGGCACCACGTCACGCTTTGCGATCTTTCTGCCGAGATGGTTACTCGCGCCGAACGCGCGGCAGAAGAGAAAGGTGTGAGCGACAACATGCATTTTATACATTGCGCCGCTCAGGACATTCCCCAGCATTTGGAAACGCAGGTTGATCTGATATTGTTTCATGCTGTACTCGAATGGGTCGCGGAACCGCAAGCCATGTTAAAAACGCTGTGGTCGATGTTGCGTCCGGGCGGTGCGTTATCGCTAATGTTCTACAATGCAAACGGTCTGCTGATGCGAAACGTGCTGGTGGGCAATTTTGGCTACGTGCAGCAGGGGATGTATAAAAAGAAACGGCGCACGCTATCGCCGGATTTCCCACGTGAACCGCAGCAGGTCTATGGCTGGCTGGAGGAGATTGGTTGGGAGATCACCGGTAAAACAGGCGTGAGGGTGTTTCATGATTATCTGCGTGATAAACAAAAACAGCATGACTGTTTAGACGCCTTAACAGAAATAGAAACGCGGTATTGCCGCCAGGAGCCTTATCTGAGCCTTGGTCGCTATATACACGTCACCGCGCGCAAGCCGCAGAAGCAAGGATAATCTATGAGTGAATTTTCCCAGACAGTCCCCGAACTGGTTGCCTGGGCCAGGAAAAACGATTTCTCCATCTCGCTGCCGGTAGACAGACTCTCCTTCCTGCTGGCGGTTGCCACGCTGAACGGCGAACGGCTGGATGGTGAAATGAGCGAGGGTGAACTGGTGGATGCGTTCCGCCATGTCAGTGATGCGTTTGAGCAAACCAGCGAAACCATTAGCGTGCGTGCCAACAACGCAATCAACGATATGGTGCGTCAACGTCTGCTGAACCGCTTTACCAGCGAGCAGGCGGAAGGAAACGCCATTTATCGTCTGACGCCTCTGGGGATCGGCATTACCGATTACTACATTCGCCAGCGCGAGTTTTCGACGCTGCGTCTCTCCATGCAGCTCTCGATCGTGGCGGGCGAGCTTAAGCGCGCCGCCGACGCGGCAGATGAAAACGGTGACGAATTCCACTGGCACCGCAACGTTTACGCGCCGCTGAAGTACTCGGTGGCTGAGATTTTCGACAGCATCGATCTGACCCAGCGTCTGATGGATGAACAGCAGCAGCAGGTGAAAGACGATATCGCTCAATTGCTGAATAAAGACTGGCGTGCAGCCATCTCCAGCTGTGAACTTTTATTGTCAGAAACCTCCGGTACGCTGCGTGAGCTGCAGGATACGCTGGAAGCCGCAGGCGACAAGCTTCAGGCCAATCTGCTCCGCATCCAGGATGCGACCATGGCGCACGACGACCTACACTTTGTCGACCGTCTGGTCTTCGATCTGCAAAGCAAACTCGATCGTATTATTAGCTGGGGCCAGCAGTCGATCGACCTGTGGATCGGCTACGACCGACACGTGCATAAATTTATCCGTACCGCGATCGATATGGATAAAAACCGCGTCTTCGCTCAGCGTCTGCGTCAGTCGGTACAAACCTATTTCGATGCCCCGTGGGCGCTGACCTACGCGAATGCCGACCGTCTGCTGGATATGCGCGACGAAGAGATGGCGCTGCGTGATGAAGAGGTTACCGGTGAATTGCCACCGGATCTGGAATACGAAGAATTTAACGAAATTCGCGAACAACTTGCGGCGATGATCGAAGAACAGCTCGCTGTCTACAAAACCAGACAAGCACCGCTGGATCTTGGTCTCGTGGTGCGCGACTATCTGGCGCAATATCCTCGTGCGCGGCACTTTGACGTTGCCCGCATCGTAGTAGACCAGGCGGTGCGCCTGGGCATCGCGCAAGCAGATTTCACCGGACTGCCGCCGAAGTGGCAGCCGATCAACGATTACGGAGCCAAGGTACAGGCGCATGTCATTGACAAATATTGAACAAGTGATGCCAGTGAAGCTGGCACAGGCGCTGGCGAATCCGTTATTTCCGGCGCTGGACAGCCAGCTGCGTGCCGGTCGTCACATTGGTCTTGACGAGCTGGATAATCACGCTTTTTTGATGGACTTCCAGGAATACCTGGAAGAGTTTTACGCGCGCTACAACGTGGAGCTGATTCGCGCGCCGGAAGGGTTTTTCTACCTGCGCCCGCGCTCAACCACGCTGATCCCGCGTTCCGTGCTCTCCGAGCTGGATATGATGGTCGGCAAAATTCTCTGCTACCTCTACCTCAGCCCGGAACGTCTGGCGAATGAAGGGATTTTCACTCAGCAGGAACTCTACGATGAACTGCTGTCGCTGGCAGATGAAAGCAAACTACTGAAGCTGGTGAACAACCGTTCGACAGGTTCCGATCTTGACCGTCAGAAATTACAGGAAAAAGTTCGCTCTTCCCTGAACCGTCTGCGTCGTTTGGGCATGGTCTGGTTTATGGGCCATGACAGCAGCAAATTCCGCATTACGGAATCCGTCTTCCGCTTTGGCGCCGACGTGCGCGCGGGTGACGACGCCCGTGAAGCGCAGCTGCGCATGATCCGCGACGGTGAAGCGATGCCGGTGGAAAACCATTTGCAGCTCAATGATGAGCATGAAGAGAATCAGCCGGATAGCGGGGAGGAAGAGTAATGATTGAACGCGGTAAATTTCGCTCACTAACGCTGATTAACTGGAACGGCTTCTTTGCCCGAACCTTCGATCTGGATGAGCTGGTGACGACGCTCTCCGGCGGTAACGGTGCGGGTAAATCCACCACCATGGCGGCATTTGTGACGGCGCTGATCCCCGATTTGACGCTGCTGCACTTCCGTAACACCACCGAAGCGGGCGCGACAAGCGGCTCTCGTGATAAGGGTCTGCACGGTAAGCTGAAGGCCGGTGTCTGTTATTCGGTGCTGGACGTCATCAACTCCCGTCACCAGCGCGTTGTGGTGGGCGTGCGTCTGCAGCAGGTTGCCGGTCGCGACCGTAAAGTGGATATCAAACCGTTCGCCATCCAGGGGCTGCCAACGTCCGTGCAGCCGACGGCGCTGCTGACGGAAACCCTGAACGAACGCCAGGCGCGCGTACTGACGCTGCAGGAGCTGAAAGACAAGCTCGAAGCCATCGAAGGCGTGCAGTTCAAACAGTTCAACTCCATTACCGATTACCACTCCCTGATGTTCGACCTGGGCGTGGTGGCGCGACGTCTGCGCACGGCATCAGACCGTAGCAAATACTACCGCCTGATCGAAGCGTCTCTGTACGGCGGTATCTCCAGCGCGATTACCCGCTCCCTGCGCGACTACCTGCTGCCGGAAAACAGCGGCGTGCGTAAGGCCTTCCAGGATATGGAAGCCGCGTTGCGTGAAAACCGCATGACGCTGGAAGCCATTCGCGTTACCCAGTCTGACCGCGACCTGTTTAAACACCTTATTAGCGAAGCCACTAACTACGTGGCGGCGGACTATATGCGTCACGCCAACGAGCGCCGCATTCATCTCGATCAGGCATTAGAGTACCGTCGTGAGCTGTTTACCTCGCGTAAACAGCTGGTGGCCGAGCAGTACAAGCACGTCGAAATGGCGCGCGAGCTGGGTGAGCACAACGGTGCCGAGGGTGACCTGGAAGCGGATTACCAGGCCGCCAGCGATCACCTGAACCTGGTGCAGACCGCACTGCGTCAGCAGGAAAAAATCGAGCGCTATGAAGCAGACCTCGATGAGCTGCAAATTCGCCTTGAAGAGCAAAACGAAGTGGTGGCTGAAGCCGCCGACATGCAGGAAGAGAACGAAGCCCGTGCCGAAGCCGCCGAGCTGGAAGTGGATGAGCTAAAAAGCCAGCTTGCCGATTACCAGCAGGCGCTGGACGTGCAGCAGACGCGTGCTATTCAATACAATCAGGCCCTGCAGGCGTTACAGCGCGCCAAAGAGCTGTGTCATTTGCCTGACTTAACGCCAGAAAGCGCCGATGAATGGCTGGATACTTTCCAGGCAAAAGAGCAGGAAGCCACTGAGAAACTCCTGTCACTCGATCAGAAAATGAGCGTCGCACAAACGGCGCACAGCCAGTTTGAACAGGCTTACCAGCTGGTGGTGGCGATTAACGGTCCGCTGGCGCGTAATGAAGCCTGGGACGTCGCCCGCGAACTGTTGCGCGACGGGGTGAACCAGCGCCATCTGGCTGAGCAGGTTCAGCCGCTGCGTATGCGCCTCAACGAGCTGGAGCAGCGCCTGCGCGAGCAGCAGGAAGCCGAGCGTCTGCTGGCGGAATTCTGCAAGCGTCAGGGGAAAAATTACGATTTCGACGAGCTTGAGGCTTTGCATCAGGAGCTTGAAGCGCGTATTGCGGCACTTTCAGACAGTGTATCCAACGCCAGCGAACAGCGTATGACGCTGCGCCAGGAGATGGAGCAGCTTCAGTCCCGCTCGCAAAAACTGTTGCAGCGTGCGCCGGTCTGGCTGGCAGCTCAAAGCAGCCTGAGCCAGCTTAGCGAACAGTGCGGCGAAGAGTTTGAGTCCAGTCAGGAAGTGACAGAATACCTCCAGCAGCTACTGGAGCGCGAACGCGAAGCGATTGTTGAGCGTGACGAAGTGGGTGCCCGCAAGCGCGACGTCGATGAAGAGATTGAACGCTTAAGCCAGCCGGGCGGTGCGGAAGATGCGCGCCTGAATACCCTGGCAGAGCGTTTCGGCGGTGTACTGCTGTCCGAAATTTATGACGATGTTGGCCTGGATGATGCGCCGTACTTCTCCGCGCTGTATGGCCCGTCGCGTAATGCAATTGTCGTCCCGGATCTGTCGCTGATTTCTGAGCAGCTGGCAGGACTGGAAGATTGCCCGGAAGATCTCTACCTGATCGAAGGCGATCCGCAGTCGTTTGATGACAGCGTATTCAGCGTCGACGAGCTGGAAAAAGCGGTGGTGGTGAAAATCGCTGACCGTCAGTGGCGCTATTCTCGCTTCCCGGAACTGCCGCTGTTTGGCCGCGCCGCGCGTGAAAACCGTATTGAAAGCCTGCACGCCGAGCGTGAAACGCTCTCTGAACGCTTTGCAACGCTGTCGTTTGACGTGCAGAAAACCCAGCGTTTGCACCAGGCATTCAGCCGCTTTATCGGTAGCCATCTTGCCGTGGCCTTTGACGCGGATCCGGAAGCAGAAATTCGCAAGCTCAATACCCGTCGTGGTGAACTTGAGCGCGCGATTGCTAATCATGAAAGTGACAACCAGCAGAGCCGCGTCCAGTTTGAACAGGCGAAAGAGGGCGTCGCCGCCCTTAACCGCATCCTGCCGCGCCTGAATCTGCTGGCTGATGACACGCTGGCTGACCGCGTAGATGAAATCCAGGAACGTCTGGATGAAGCGCAGGAAGCCGCGCGTTTTGTACAACAGCACGGTAATCAGCTGGCGAAGCTGGAGCCGGTCATCTCCGTTCTTCAAAGCGACCCGGAGCAGTTCGAGCAGTTAAAAGAAGATTACGCCTGGTCACAGCAGGTGCAGCGTGAAGCGCGTCAGCAGGCGTTTGCCCTGACGGAAGTGGTACAGCGTCGCGCCCACTTCGGCTACTCCGATTCAGCAGAAATGCTGAGCGGAAACAGCGATCTGAATGAAAAGCTGCGTCAGCGCCTGGAGCAGGCTGAAGCCGAGCGTACCCGCGCGCGTGAAGCCATGCGTACGCATGCCGCACAGCTGAGCCAGTACAGTCAGGTCATGGCCTCGCTGAAAAGCTCCTTCGATACCAAGAAAGAGCTGTTGAACGATCTGCACAAAGAGCTGCAGGATATTGGCGTTCGTGCCGACAGCGGTGCGGAAGAACGTGCGCGCATTCGTCGCGATGAACTGCACAGCCAACTGAGCAACAACCGAGCTCGCCGCAATCAGCTCGAAAAAGCGCTGACCTTCTGCGAAGCGGAGATGGACAACCTGACGCGTCGCCTGCGCAAGCTGGAGCGCGACTATCACGAAATGCGTGAGCAGGTTGTCACCGCGAAGGCGGGCTGGTGTGCGGTGATGCGCATGGTGAAAGACAATAACGTTGAACGTCGTCTACACCGTCGCGAGCTGGCCTATCTTTCCGGGGACGAACTGCGTTCCATGTCGGATAAAGCGTTGGGTGCACTGCGTCTGGCGGTGGCGGATAACGAACACCTGCGCGACGTGCTGCGTATGTCGGAAGATCCGAAGCGTCCTGAGCGCAAAATCCAGTTCTTCGTGGCCGTTTATCAGCACCTGCGCGAACGTATTCGTCAGGATATCATCCGTACCGACGATCCGGTCGAAGCCATCGAACAAATGGAAATCGAGCTGGGTCGCCTGACGGAAGAGTTGACCTCCCGCGAGCAGAAGCTGGCTATCAGCTCCCGCAGCGTGGCGAACATCATCCGTAAGACCATTCAGCGCGAACAGAACCGTATCCGCCAGCTGAACCAGGGCCTGCAGAGCGTGTCGTTTGGTCAGGTTAACAGCGTGCGTCTGAACGTGAACGTACGTGAGGCTCACTCTACGCTGCTGGACGTGCTGTCTGAACAACACGAACAGCACCAGGATCTGTTCAACAGCAACCGTCTGACCTTCTCTGAAGCGCTGGCGAAGCTGTATCAGCGCCTGAACCCGCAGATCGATATGGGCCAGCGTACGCCGCAAACCATTGGTGAAGAGCTGCTGGATTACCGTAACTATCTGGAGATGGAAGTTGAGGTTAACCGGGGTTCCGACGGCTGGCTGCGTGCGGAATCGGGTGCGCTGTCGACGGGTGAGGCTATCGGTACCGGTATGTCGATTCTGGTGATGGTTGTCCAGAGTTGGGAAGATGAAGCGCGTCGTCTGCGCGGTAAAGACATCTCGCCATGTCGCCTGCTGTTCCTTGATGAAGCGGCGCGTCTTGATGCCCGCTCCATCGCTACGTTGTTTGAACTTTGCGATCGCCTTGATATGCAGCTCATCATCGCAGCACCGGAAAACATCAGCCCGGAAAAAGGGACGACTTACAAACTGGTACGTAAAGTATTCCAGAACAGCGAACACGTACACGTTGTCGGGTTACGCGGTTTTGCACCGCAACCACCAGAGTCATTACCGGGTACGGCAGACGCCTCCTGAGGTGTTTTGTTACAAAGCGCGGCGCAGTAGCGCCGCTTTTTTTTTACTCTTAGCTTGTGCTTACGGCTGCGTTATCTTTAAACTTCTTTACATAAGGTAAGCCAACAGCAATTGTGCCTACCTATAATGAAAGAAAGCCCCAATGTGATGGGCGTGTCGTGAAAACAGGGGGCAAGGGATGTTGCTAAAGAAAAATCGTGGTCGTCAGCTGTCAGTGCTAAGTTTGTGTCTGGCAATGACGTTTGCTCCACTGTTCACCGCGCAGGCTGATGAGCCTGAGGTTGTACCGACTGACAGCTCTGCAACAATGGGTTCTCAGCCGACGTCGTTGTCACAGCCGCTGGAGCAGTCTCCAGCAACGGCCATTATGGCCGGTATTACGCCGCTACCTGAAGGTATCGACACAGAGTCTGTTCGTCAGCAGCTGCAGTCCGGGCTGCCGTCAGGATATACACCTGCCTACATTAATCAGCTCACGCTGCTTTATGCCGCGCGTGATATGAAGCCGATGTGGGAAAACCGTGATGCGGTGCGTGCTTTCCAGCAGCAGCTGGCAGAGGTGGCGATTGCTGGTATTCAGCCGCAGTTTACAACGTGGGTTGAACTTCTGACCGATCCTTCCGTGACCGGGCAGGCGCGTGACGTGGTTCTCTCAGATGCCATGATGGGGTATCTCCAGTTTGTGGCGGGTATTCCGGTAAATGGCAATCGTTGGTTATACAGCGAAAAACCGTACAAACTGGCGACGCCAGCCCTGTCGGTCATAAACCAATGGCAACTGTCACTGGATAATGGCGACCTGCCGCGCTTTATCGCAAGCCTTGCGCCTGCACATCCGCAATACGCCACAATGCACCAGTCGCTGCTTGAGCTGGTTGCGGATTCGCGTCCGTGGCCGCAACTCCGGGCGACCGCGACGCTGCGTCCGGGGCAGTGGAGCAGTGATGTTCCTGCACTGCGCGAAATTCTCAAACGTTCCGGCATTCTGGATAATGGGCCAAAAATTGCGCTTCCTGGCGATGACGGTCAAAGCGTGGCCGTGAGCCCGTCGGCACCGGTAAAAGAGACCAGCGTAGCTCCGCTAAGCTCAAAGCCTGCCGCGTATGACCGCGAGCTGGTTGCGGCAGTTAAGCAGTTCCAGTCTATTCAGGGGCTGGGTGCCGATGGCGTAATTGGTCCGTCAACACGCGACTGGCTGAATGTTTCTCCGGCACAACGGGCGGGCGTACTGGCGCTGAATATCCAGCGTTTGCGCTTGCTGCCAGGCACGCTGTCTACCGGCATCATGGTGAATATACCGGCGTATTCGCTGGTCTACTACCAGAACGGGAGCGAAGTGCTGGCTTCGCGTGTGATTGTCGGGCGTCCCGATCGTAAAACGCCAATGATGAGCAGCGCGCTGAATAATGTGGTGGTTAACCCGCCGTGGAACGTCCCGCCAACGCTGGCTCGTAAGGATATCCTGCCTAAGGTCTGGAACGATCCAGGGTATCTGGAACGCCACGGGTATACCGTGATGCGCGGCTGGAACAGTAAAGAGGCGATAGATCCCTGGATGGTCGACTGGTCAACGATAACGGCGTCGAATTTACCGTTCCGCTTCCAGCAGGCTCCGGGCGCCCATAACTCGCTGGGGCGCTATAAATTCAACATGCCAAGTTCAGATGCAATCTATCTGCATGATACGCCGAACCACAACCTGTTCCAGAAAGATACGCGCGCGCTCAGTTCAGGTTGCGTTCGTGTGAATAAGGCCTCTGAGCTGGCGAATATGCTGCTGCAGGATGCGGGCTGGAACGATACGCGGATTTCAGATGCGTTGAAACAAGGTGATACCCGTTACGTTAATATTCGACACAACATTCCGGTCAATCTTTACTATCTGACGGCGTTTGTCGGCGAGGACGGGCGCACCCAGTACCGTACAGATATTTACAATTATGATCTCACTGCGCGATCCGGCGCACAAATTTTGCCAAAAGCTGAACAATTAATCAGGTAAATGAAGTAGTTCGGGCAAATTGATTGTCGTAAGTTATGGTGAATACGGGGCGATCTGGCTGTAAGCCGCGTATTCACTGGGGTTGGGCGCCTTGACGTAAGCTGTTTTGACAGTTAAGGTGCCCTTCGTGCGCTAAGCATATTTACGATTTCATTGACCTGTAGACCTGATTATCATGGACAAATTTGACGCTAATCGCCGCAAATTGCTGGCGTTAGGTGGTGTTGCGCTCGGCGCAGCGGCCATCCTTCCGACGCCAGCATTTGCCACCCTCTCGACACCACGTCCGCGTATATTAACGCTCAACAATCTTCATACCGGTGAGTCGCTTAAAGCGGAGTTTTTCGATGGCAGAGGCTATATTCAGGATGAATTAGCAAAACTTAACCATTTTTTCCGTGATTTCCGCGCGAATAAAATAAAAGCCATCGATCCTGGACTATTTGATCAGTTATTCCGCCTTCAGGGCCTGCTGGGAACCAGCAAGCCGGTGCAGCTCATTTCAGGATACCGTTCACTCGATACCAACAATGAACTGCGCGCCCACAGCCGTGGGGTAGCGAAAAAAAGCTATCACACTAAAGGGCAGGCAATGGATTTCCACATTGAAGGCGTTTCGTTAGCCAATATTCGCAAAGCCGCGTTATCTATGCGCGCAGGTGGTGTAGGATATTACCCACGTAGCAACTTTGTGCATATTGATACCGGGCCGGTTCGGCACTGGTAATAACGAAACACAGGAGCAGTATGAACTATCGTATTATTCCGGTTACCGCGTTCTCCCAGAACTGTTCATTGATCTGGTGCGAGCAAACCAAACTGGCCGCGCTTGTTGATCCCGGCGGTGACGCTGAGAAAATCAAGCAGGAGGTCGCAGCAAGCGGCGTCACGCTGATGCAGATTTTGCTCACTCATGGTCATCTTGACCATGTAGGTGCTGCGGCTGAACTGGCTGAACACTACGGTGTGCCGGTGATCGGCCCGGAAAAAGAAGATGAGTTCTGGCTGCAGGGATTACCCGCACAAAGCCGCATGTTTGGCCTTGATGAGTGTCTGCCATTGACGCCCGATCGTTGGTTAAACGAAGGAGATCGCGTTACCGTAGGGAATGTGACTTTACAGGTGTTGCATTGTCCTGGGCATACGCCAGGCCATATCGTCTTCTTTGATGACCAGTCACGTCTGCTGATTTCCGGCGATGTCATTTTCAAAGGTGGCGTAGGACGCAGCGATTTCCCGCGCGGCGATCACGGACAGCTGATTCAGTCGATTAAACAAAAGTTATTGCCGCTGGGTGATGACGTAACGTTTATCGCAGGACACGGTCCGATGTCGACGCTGGGCTATGAACGGCTCCATAACCCGTTCCTTCAGGATGAAATGCCTGTCTGGTAACCAGAATAAAAAAAAGCCTGCATTATGCAGGCTTTTTTTATGGGCGCAAATTACAGTACGGCGACAATCGCTTCGCACAGTGGCGCCATGTTGTCAGGCGTCATGCCTGCAACGTTCACGCGGCCAGATGCTACGGCGTACACGCCAAACTCTTCACGCAGACGCAGAACCTGCTCTTTAGTCAGGCCGCTAAACGAGAACATGCCGTTCTGTTTGATGATAAAGCTGAAGTCGCGGTCCGCGCCTTTCTCAGCCAGAGTATTCACGAACAGCAGGCGCATGCGCTGAATGCGCTGGCGCATATCGTTCAGCTCTTGTTCCCAGATCGCGCGCAGGGCATCGTTGCTCAGGATGGTGGCAACAACAGACGCACCGTGTGCCGGTGGGTTAGAGTAGTTAGCGCGGATCACGGACTTCATCTGGCTGAACGCACGATCGACGGTCTCTTCGTTTGCCGCGACCAGCGTACAGGCACCTACGCGCTCATTGTACAGGCCGAAGTTCTTGGAATAGGAACTCGCCACGATCAGTTCCTGATGCACGGCTGCGAACGCGCGCAGGCCTTCCGCATCTTCTTCCAGACCACGGGCAAAGCCCTGATAGGCGAAGTCAAACAGCGGCAGCCAGCCTTTCTCCACGGACAGCTTAGCCAGGTGTTCCCACTGTTCCAGCGTCGGGTCGATACCGGTTGGGTTATGGCAGCAACCGTGGAACAGCACCACGTCACCTGCCTGCGCTTCGCTCAGGCTTGCCAGCAGGCCGTCAAAGTCGAGAGCGTGGTTTGCCGCGTCGTAGTAAGCATATTCACGCACTTCCAGACCCGCAGAGTTAAAGACGCTCTTGTGGTTTGGCCAGCTTGGGTTGCTCACCCATACGCGCTTAACAGAGGTGTTTTTCGCCAGGAAATCCGCCGCAACGCGCAGCGCGCCGGTACCGCCAGGGGTTTGTGCTGTGCGAGCGCGTTTGCTGCTCACAATTTCGCTGCCTTTACCGAACAGCAGTTCCTGAGTGCAGCGACCAAATTCAGGGATACCATCAATACCGAGGTAGTTTTTGGTGGTTTCGTTTTCCAGCAGATACTGTTCAGCTTTTTTAACGCTGGTCAGGACCGGGGTTTTGCCGGTTTCATCTTTATATACACCAATACCCAGGTTGATTTTGCCAGGGCGGTCGTCGGCACGAAACAGATCGGCCAGGCCCAGAATAGGGTCGGCAGGAGCGGCGGTAATGTTCTCAAACATGACGAAGTTCCATTGTGATTACAGAAGTGAAATCCGCTATCAGGTTAACGGTAGATTTACAAAATGCCAACCGTTTGCGACGAAAAGCGTGCGGCTTTTCAAAAGACGCCATTATTTTCTGTCGGGCATAAAAAAACAGGGCCGAAGCCCTGTTCATTAAGCATATAACAAAGTGGTGTACTGATTAGAACTGGTAAACCAGACCTACAGCAACGGTATCATCGCTGTTGATGCCCAGCTTGTTGTCGTTTTTCAGCTGGTTGATCTGGTAGTCAACATAGGTGGACATGTTTTTGTTGAAGTAGTAAGTCGCACCGATGTCGATGTAGTTGATGTAGTCTTCGTCACCGATACCTTCTACGTCTTTCGCTTTAGATTTGTAGTAAGCGATGGATGGACGCAGGCCGAAGTCGAACTGGTACTGAGCGACAACAGAGAAGTCCTGAGATTTGTTAGCGAAGCCGTTGCTGCCCAGACGAGCCGCGTTACGCATTTCGCCGTACAGCGCTGCCAGGTAGATGTTGTTCGCATCGTATTTCAGACCGGTTGCCCACTGCTCAGCTTTATCGCCTTCGCCCCACTGCAGGGTCTGCTGGTTGTTGGTACGGTCAGCCGCGCCGTAAGCACCGACGATGCCGAAGCCGTCGAACTCATAGCTCAGAGAGGTTGCCCAGCCGTCACCGTTAGAACGTACTGCGTCAGTGCGCTCATTTTTGCCCAGGTACTGAACGCCAAAGTTCAGACCGTCAACCAGGCCGAAGAAGCCGCTGTTACGGTAAGTCGCCAGACCACCGGTACGACCAGAGAAGAAGTTGTCGCTTGCGCCAGTGTCGCCACCGAATTCTGGCAGCATATCGGTGATACCGATTGCATCATAGACCAGACCGTAGTTACGACCGTAGTCGAAGGAGCCTGCGTCACCGAATTTCAGACCTGCGAATGCCAGACGGGTTTTGTTACCGGACTGTGCATCAGCGCCTTCAGAGTTGTTACCCTGGAAGTTGTATTCCCACTGACCGTAGCCAGCCAGCTGGTCGTTGATCTGGGTTTCGCCTTTGAAGCCCAGACGAGCATAAGTCATGTCGCCATTGTTGCCGTCATTATCAGAGAAGTAATGCAGACCAACAGCTTTCCCGTAAAGATCTAATTTGTTGCCGTCTTTGTTATAGATTTCTGCAGCGTTTGCTGCACCGGCTACCAGCAGGGCAGGGATAACCACTGCCAGGATATTGCGCTTCATCATTATTTATTACCCTCATTGGTTTTTTTATGACACTCGCCACTGCCGTCAATAAATTCTGTCAATAAATATTTCCGGAACTATTGATGAGAGTTAGGTGTCTTTATGTATCTGACAGGCATCTTTCCATTCATAGAACCGTTTCGCTAGCCTGAAAGTGCTACAATTCTCAAGATTGAGTTACAAAAAGAAATAATGTGTAACTAAATGTGTGTTTTTGGGGACTTTGTGAACCATCTCAAATTTCAGAGAGGCTTGGTTAATTAAGAGGCGGTTTTATTCCTATATATATGAATTGCTTATATTTAATTTGGCTAAAGGCAATTCATATAAACAGCAATTAAACGGCTCATCTTTTCTTATGACCGCGAAAGGACTTCTGGATGGCTGTGAAATTGAATAAAAAATATGCTATTGCTTGAGAATTAAATAATCACAATAAGACTGTGGGGTATTTTTTATTCATAGATATTTCATGGAAACAAAACGTAACAGCTAGTGCTTTTGACGGGGTTGTCTTTTAAAGAGGCTGACTTTGCGCTGACATAAACTGACATTGCAGAATAAAATAATGGCCAGCATGTGCTGGCCATTATCATTGATGCGGGTTAGAAGCTTGCGTTACGCGGCGTACGTGGGAACGGAATCACATCACGGACGTTCTGAACACCGGTTACGTAAGCAATCAGACGCTCAAAGCCCAGGCCGAAGCCTGAATGCGGAACAGTACCGTAACGGCGCAGATCGCGATACCAGCTGTAGTCAGCCGGGTTGAGACCCATCTCTTCCATACGGGAATCCAGGACGTCCAGACGCTCTTCACGTTGCGAACCCCCGATGATCTCACCGATGCCTGGTGCCAGGACATCCATTGCGGCAACGGTTTTACCGTCTTCGTTAAGGCGCATATAGAAAGCCTTAATGTCTTTCGGGTAGTTTTTCACGACAACCGGTGCTTTGAAGTGTTTCTCTGCCAGATAGCGCTCGTGCTCAGAAGAAAGATCCACGCCCCAGTAAACCGGGTTCTCGAACTTCTCGCCGCACTTCTCGAGGATGGCAACCGCATCGGTGTAATCCACCTGCGCGAAGTCAGCGGAAACAAAGCGCTCCAGACGGGCAATCGCGTCGTTATCCACGCGCTCAGCGAAGAATTTCATGTCGTCTGCACGTTCTTCCAGAACGGCTTTAAACACGTATTTCAGCATGGCTTCCGCCAGGCCTGCCACATCATTGAGATCGGCAAAGGCCACTTCTGGCTCCAGCATCCAGAATTCCGCCAGGTGGCGGCTGGTGTTGGAGTTTTCTGCGCGGAAGGTTGGGCCAAAAGTGTAGATCTTCGACAGCGCACAGGCATAGGTTTCACCGTTAAGCTGGCCGGATACCGTCAGGAAGGCTTCTTTACCAAAGAAGTCTTTGTCGTAATCCACTTTACCTTCCGGCGTACGCGGCAGGTTTTCCATATCCAGCGTGGAAACGCGGAACATCTCACCCGCACCTTCAGTGTCGGACGCGGTGATCAGCGGCGTGGATACCCAGAAGTAACCCTGCTCATCGAAGAAACGATGCAGCGCCTGCGCCAGCGTGTGACGAACGCGGGCCACCGCACCGATCAGGTTGGTGCGTGGACGCAGGTGTGCCACTTCGCGAAGGTACTCAATGCTGTGGCGTTTTGCTGCCATCGGGTAGGTATCTGGATCTTCCACCCAGCCGGTGACTTCAATCGCAGAAGCCTGAATTTCGAAGCTCTGTCCCTGACCCGGCGATGCGACAACCACGCCAGTGACGATGACGGAACAGCCCGTTGTCAGGTGCAGAACCTCATCATTGTAATTGGGCAGAGAATTATTAATGACGGCCTGTACAGGATCAAAGCAGGAACCGTCATAGACGGCGAGGAAGGAGATGCCAGCTTTAGAATCTCGGCGGGTACGCACCCATCCGCGCACGGTGACTTCTTGGTCAACGGCGACACGGCCCTGGAGTACGTCGGCTACAGGCACAACGCTCATAATATTCTCTCTGTTAATTGTCGGAAATGATAAACACTTGTCCGCCCTTATGGGGGGATATCTATGTTACCTGGCATCCGCCATCAGACAAGCAGATTTCGCAGTCTTAAGAGAAGAAATAAGAAATAAATAAGAAGTGGGGAGCCTTTACGGCTCCCGAAAGCGGTTAACTGGCTTTTTTAACCTGAGGCAGATCGAAGGCTTTGCGCAATGCGCGGACAAAGGCCTTGTCATGACAGATGGTTTTGCCCGGACTATCAGAGAGTTTTGCCACCGGCTTGCCGTTACATTCCACCAGCTTTATGACGATGTTCAGAGGTTTTACCTGTGGAATATCGCAGGTCAAACGGGTGCCAATACCAAAGCTCAGATTCACTCTGGAGGAGAAGTGGCGGTAAAGATCAACCGCTTTGGCTAAATCAAGGTTATCAGAGAAGACCAGGACTTTCGTCATCGGGTCAATGCCCAGCTTCTCGTAATGGGCAATGGCCTTTTCACCCCATTCCACCGGGTCTCCGGAGTCATGGCGTAAACCCTGATAACGCTCAGCAAATTCAGGACCGAAGTCGCGCAGGAAGGCATCCATCGTGATGCAGTCGGTGAGGGCGATCCCCAGTTGATTCGGATACTCATCCAGCCATGCGGCCAGAGCCGCGCGCTGGCTATTGGCAAGGTCAGGGCTGATCTGCTGATGCGCCTGGAACCACTCGTGTGCCTGAGTGCCCATTGGCGTCAGGTCCAGACGACGCGCAAGGTCGTAATTACTGGTGCCCACAAACCACGGCTCCTGCTGAAGACGTTTAACGATAGCCTGCTGTACTTCGCGAGAAAAACGGCGGCGAGTGCCAAAGTCCATCAGGCGGAAGCGGGACATATCCATACCTTCGGTCAGGTGGGAAAATTCAACCAGCTTATTTTCCAGTGAGGCAACCGCCTGCTCGACGCCGGTTTCCGGCGAACGGTAGCGGTGGGCTAACTCGCTGATCACGGCCAGCAGCGGCACTTCCCACATGATCACTTCACGCCACGGACCTGCAAGGCGGATATTCAGCTTGCCATTATCATTAGTCACCGTGACCTGCTCTGGCTTGTAGCGGAAGTCGCGCAGCCAGGTAAGGTAGTCAGCTTTAAAGAAGGGCAGGCCGGAAAGCCAGTGATATTCGTCGTCCTGCAGCGCCAGATGCTGCATAGCATCGACCTGTTCACGAATGGAATCCGCGTAGATACCCAGCAAGTCGTCGCCCCGGCAGCGAAACTCCGCCGCAACATGAACGTCATGGTAATGGTGGAAAACGGCTTGCTGCATATGCAGTTTATACGCGTCGGTATCCAGCAACGTATGCAGAACCGGAGAAGCGAATTGAGTCATAGGTGCGCTGTAGCATCCTCTCACGGGAGCGTTTAGTACAATAAACAACTCCGGAGTATACCTGTTTTAGTGATTTATTGAACCCCGATCACAACATAAGCGCTCTTTATGGTCGAGAGCATTTCGTGCCCCGTGTTATACAAATGTAGCGAAAAAAGCGTTTCTGCCTGAAAAGATGAACATTCTGCATAGCGCGTTTTACACAACAGGAATATATTGAAACGTTACTCGACAAACGATGCATAAGGTTTTCTATGACACAACAGCCACAAGCCAAATACCGCCACGACTACCGTGCGCCGGAATACCTGATTAGCGATATCGATCTGACTTTTGACCTGGATGCCACAAAAACCGTTGTGACGGCGGTAAGCCAGGTGACGCGCCACAGCGCGACGGCCGTACCGCTGCGTCTGGATGGTGAAGACCTGACGCTGGTTTCCTTACATATTAATGATGAACCCTGGTCAGACTATAAAGAAGAAGGCAACCAGCTGGTCATCGACAACCTGCCGGAACGCTTTACGCTGCGCATCGTGAATGAAATCAGCCCAGCCGCCAACACGGCGCTGGAAGGGCTCTACCAGTCAGGCGTAGCCCTGTGTACCCAGTGTGAAGCAGAAGGCTTCCGCCACATTACCTGGTATCTGGATCGTCCGGACGTACTGGCGCGCTTTACCACCAAAATCATTGCCGATAAAACCTTATATCCGTTCCTGCTCTCCAACGGTAACCGCGTGGGGGAAGGCGAACTGGAGAATGGCCGTCACTGGGTGCAGTGGCAGGATCCGTTCCCGAAACCGTGCTACCTGTTTGCGCTGGTAGCGGGTGATTTCGATGTCCTGCGCGACACCTACAAAACCCGTTCTGGTCGCGACGTGGCGCTGGAATTGTTTGTTGACCGCGGCAACCTTGACCGCGCGCCGTGGGCGATGACCTCGCTCATCAACTCCATGAAGTGGGACGAAGAGCGCTTCGGCCTCGAATACGATCTCGACATTTATATGATCGTCGCCGTCGACTTCTTCAATATGGGCGCGATGGAGAACAAAGGTCTTAACGTCTTTAACTCCAAATACGTGCTAGCGCGTACCGATACCGCCACCGACAAAGACTACCTTGATATCGAACGCGTCATCGGGCACGAATATTTCCATAACTGGACCGGTAACCGCGTCACCTGCCGCGACTGGTTCCAGCTGAGCCTGAAAGAGGGCTTAACCGTCTTCCGCGACCAGGAGTTCAGCTCCGATCTGGGCTCCCGCGCTGTGAACCGCATCAACAACGTGCGCACCATGCGCGGCCTGCAGTTTGCGGAAGATGCCAGCCCAATGGCGCACCCGATTCGTCCGGATAAAGTCATCGAGATGAACAACTTCTACACCCTGACGGTGTATGAAAAAGGGGCAGAAATCATTCGTATGATCCACACCCTGCTGGGCGAAGAGAATTTCCAGAAAGGGATGCAGCTCTACTTCGAGCGTCACGACGGCAGCGCCGCCACCTGCGACGACTTCGTCCAGGCGATGGAAGACGCGTCCAACGTGGATCTGTCCCATTTCCGCCTCTGGTACAGCCAGGCCGGTACGCCTGTTGTGACCGTCAAAGACGACTACAACCCGGAAACCGAGCAGTACACCCTGACCATCAGCCAGCGCACACCGCCAACGGCCGAGCAGGCAGAGAAACAGCCGCTGCACATTCCGTTCAGCATTGAGCTGTACGATAACGAAGGCAAAGTGATCCCCCTGAAGAAGGGCGGTCACCCGGTACACAGCGTGCTTAACGTCACCCAGGCGGAGCAGACGTTTATTTTCGATAATGTTTACTTCCAGCCGGTACCTGCGCTGCTGTGCGAATTCTCTGCGCCGGTAAAACTGGAGTACAAGTGGAGCGATCAGCAGCTGACGTTCCTGATGCGTCACGCGCGCAATGACTTCTCTCGCTGGGATGCAGCGCAGAGCCTGCTGGCAACCTATATCAAGCTGAACGTGAACCGTTATCAGCAGGGCCAGCCGCTGACGCTGCCGGTTCATGTTGCGGATGCCTTCCGCGCGATCCTGCTGGACGAGAAAATTGACCCGGCACTGGCGGCTGAAATTCTGACCTTACCGTCCGCGACTGAAATCGCCGAGCTGTTCGAGATTATCGACCCGATTGCGATTGTCGCAGTCCGTGAAGCGCTAACCCGGACGCTGGCTGCCGAACTGGCGGATGAGTTGCTGGCCATTTACAACGTCAACAAGCTGGATGCGTACCGTGTTGAGCATGCAGATATCGGCAAACGTTCCTTGCGCAATACCTGTCTGCGCTATCTGGCCTTTGGTGAGGTGGAACTGGCGAACACGCTGGTCAGCAAGCAGTATCACGAAGCCGATAACATGACCGACGCGCTGGCTGCGCTCGCCGCAAGCGTTGCCGCCGAGTTGCCGTGCCGTGATGCGCTAATGCAGGAGTACGACGACAAATGGCATCAGGATGGTCTGGTGATGGACAAATGGTTCATTTTGCAGTCCACCAGCCCGTCTGCCGATGTGCTGAGCACCGTACGTCGCCTGCTGAAACACCGCTCGTTCACCATGAGCAACCCGAACCGCGTCCGCTCTCTGATTGGCGCGTTTGCCAGCAGCAACCCGGCCGCGTTCCACGCCGAAGACGGCAGCGGTTATCAGTTTATGGTGGAAATGCTGGCCGAACTGAACAGCCGTAACCCGCAGGTGGCGTCACGTCTGATTGAGCCGCTGATCCGCCTGAAACGCTACGATGCGAAGCGCCAGGCGAAGATGCGCGCCGCGCTTGAGCAGCTGAAAGGGCTGGAAAACCTGTCCGGGGATTTGTACGAGAAGATAGCTAAGGCGCTGGCCTGACAGAAAGCTTTACCCTCCCTCTCCCTGTGGGAGAGGGCCGGGGTGAGGGCATCAGGCATTAGCCTTGGCTCGCTGTAACTCTGTACCCCCGCGCTTCATCACCCGATCCAACACTTCCGCCTCCAGCTCCGCAAGTTTTGCCGAGCCCACGCGGCGAGGGCGCGGGATATCCACCGTCAAATCCAGACCAATCTTCCCGTCTTCTATCAGCAGCACCCGGTCCGCCATCGCGACGGCCTCGCTCACGTCATGCGTCACCAGCAGTACCGTAAAGCCATGCTCCTGCCACAGGGACTCAATCAAATCCTGCATTTCAATCCGCGTCAGCGCATCAAGCGCGCCGAGCGGTTCATCAAGCAACAGCAGGCCGGGACGGTGAATCAACGCGCGCGCCAGCGCCACGCGCTGTTTCTGTCCCCCTGACAGCGCAGCAGGCCACTCGCCTGCGCGGTTTTCCAGCCCGACGGCGGCCAGCGCCTGACGTGCGTTATCCCGCCAGTTGCCCTTCAGACCGAGACCGACGTTGTCGATAACCGTTTTCCACGGCAGCAGGCGCGCGTCCTGAAACATCATGCGCGTATCGTCCTGAATATTGGCCAGCGGCGTTGTCCCTGCCAAAATTTCACCGCCGTTGGGAGCTTCCAGCCCAGCCAGAAGGCGTAGCAGCGTACTCTTGCCGCCGCCGCTGCGTCCGACAACGGCCACAAATTGTCCGGCGGGAATATGCAGATCCAGCCCGTTGAGAATAGTATTTTCGCCGTAGCGTTTGGTGACGCCGTTAAGCAGTAACGGCGTCCCCTGGTTCAGTCGTGCAGTATTCATGCTTTTGCCTCCTGAAGGGTATAGGCCGGGTTCCAGCGTAGCCAGCTGCGCTCCAGCCACTGGGCGCTGACGTCGGCGAGTTTGCCGAGCAGGGCGTAAAGGATGATGGCCACCACCACCACGTCGGTTTGCAGGAATTCACGGGCGTTCATCGCCAGGTAGCCGATACCGGAGTTAGCTGAAATGGTTTCCGCCACAATCAGCGTCAGCCACATCAGACCGAGCGCAAAACGCACCCCAACCATAATCGAGGGCAGGGCGCCCGGCAGGATCACGTGTATAAAGAGAGAAAAACCGGACAAGCCATAACTTCGCGCCATCTCGACCAGACCGCGATCGATATTGCGGATGCCGTGCCAGGTGTTGATGTAAATCGGGAACAGCGTGCCCAGCGCCACGAGGAAGATCTTGGCGCTCTCATCAATCCCAAACCACAGGATAACCAGCGGGATCAGCGCCAGATGCGGCACGTTGCGCAGCATCTGTATAGACGTATCCAGCAGCCGCTCACCCCAGCGCGAAAGGCCGCTGATCAGACCCAGAACCAGACCGATGCTGCCGCCGATGGAAAACCCAATCACGGCGCGCCAGGAACTGATCGCCAGATGTTGCCAAAGCTCTCCGCTCACGCTCAGCGACCAGAACGCTTCTACGACGCCCTCCGGAGAGGGCAGAATGCGGCTCGACAGCCAGCCGGTGGACGACGCGAGCTGCCAGAGGGCCACAATGCCGACGGGTAAAAACCACGGCGCGGCGCGCAGCAGCCATTTTTGTGAGGTGGCAGACATGGTCACTCCTTAGCTCTGCGCGGCTTTGCGTGGAATAAATTCGTTCGCCACGGCTTCGCCCTGAAGCTGGAGTTGCTGCGGCTGCGGAATTTCCGGGATGGCGACATCCAGATGAGGGAACAGCAGTTCGCCCACTTTGTAGGCTTCTTCCAGATGCGGGTAACCGGAGAGGATAAAGCTGTCGATGCCCAGGTCAGCGTATTCATTAATCCGCGCGGCCACCGTTGGGCCATCGCCGACCAGCGCTGTACCTGCGCCGCCGCGTACCAGACCGACACCCGCCCACAGGTTCGGGCTGATCTCCAGGTTCTCGCGCTTGCCGTTGTGCAGAGACGCCATCCGGTGCTGCCCGACGGAGTCGGTTTTAGCAAACGCGGCCTGCGCCTTCGCGATGGTCTCATCGTCCAGATGCGAGATCAGACGGTCGGCAGCCTGCCAGGCTTCTTCATTGGTTTCGCGGACAATCACATGAAGGCGAATACCGAAACGCACCTTGCGACCGTGGGCTGCCGCTTTGGCGCGGACCTGGGCAATTTTTTCTTTCACCAGCTCAGGCGGCTCGCCCCAGGTCAGGTAGAGATCGACCTGCTCGGCGGCCAGATCCTGGGCCACATCCGACGATCCGCCGAAATAGAGGGGAGGGCGCGGCTGTTGCACTGGCGGGAAGTAGAGTTTCGCATCGCGAACGTGAATATGCTTGCCTTCGAAGGTGACGGTTTCACCTTCCAGCAGGCGTCGCCAGACGCGGGTGAATTCGGCGGAGGCTTCGTAGCGCTCCGTGTGATCGAGGAACACGCCATCGCCCGCCAGCTCCTGCGGATCGCTACCGGTGACAAGGTTAAACAGGGCGCGACCGTTGGACAGTCTGTCCAGCGTTGCCGCCTGACGCGCCGCAACGGTGGGGGAAACCACGCTTGGACGTAAGGCGACCAGGAACTTCAGACGTTGAGTGACCGGGATCATCGATGCGGCGACCAGCCATGCATCCTCGCACGAACGTCCGGTTGGGATCAGCACGCCGGTGAAACCGATTCGGTCCGCCGCCTGCGCAATCTGCTGCAGATAGCCATGGTCTACCGGGCGTGAGCCCTCTTCTGTACCAAGATAGTGCCCATCACCGTGGGTGGGTAAAAACCAGAAAAGATTCAGACTCATGATTTAGCTCCTTCTTTGCCAGCGGGTTGCCAGATGCGGTCACGAATATCGACCTTTTTGGGTACCAGACGATTTTGATAGAAGAGGTCAGCGGTTTGTTGCTGAAGGGCCGCGACGTGCGCGTCAACCGGTGTAATGGTGGTCGGCGGACGATGGTTGAGATAGCTCGCGATAACCGGCTCCGGTAGACCCATGGTTTTTGCCAGCAGGGTAATGCTTTCCTGACGCTGGCTCTGGGTCAGGGCATCGGCCTGGGTAAAGGTATCCAGAACGCCCTGAATGAATGCGCCGTTTTTCTCCGCGTAAGGACGTGCAGCGAGATAGAACGAACCGGTTTGTTTCAGCGTGGTGCCATCTTTCAGCACCCGCACGCCACCCTGCAGTAAGGCTGCGGAGTAATAAGGATCCCAGATGGCCCAGGCATCCACGTTCTTCTGCTGGAATGCGGCGCGCGCGTCGGCAGGCGTCAGGTAAACGGGCTGAATGTCGGTGAACTTAAGCCCGGCCTCTTGCAGGGCGCGCAGCAGCAGGTTGTGTGAGCTGGAACCTTTCTGGAAAGCTACTTTATGGCCTTTAAGATCGGCAACGCTTTTAATGTCGCTATTTTCAGGTACCAGAATGACCTCGGCTTTCGGTTTAGCGGGTTCGACGCCCACATAGACCAGATCGGCCCCGGCAGCCTGAGCAAAGATAGGCGGAATATCACCCGTGCTGCCCAAATCGATACTCCCGACGTTCAACGCCTCCAGCATCTGTGGGCCTGCAGGGAACTCCACCCAGGAGAATGTGGTGTTCGGGAAGCGTTTTTCCAGAAGCTGGTGGCTTTTCGCCAGCACCATGCTGACGCTGCCTTTCTGATAGCCGATGCGCAGGCTTTCCGGTGCGGTTTCCGCCGCATAAGCCAGCGACGACAGAGCCATCAGCCCTGCCAGCCCGATGCGTGTCAGTGTCTTAAACATGAGCGACTCCTTGCGACGGATTAAAAGCGGGAACCTGGATATCCCGACGATGCAGCGCATGCCAGAACGTTTCCAGTGCGGCATCAAGGCGGGTTTGCAGATTCGGCGTAAAGTGGGGTTTGTGTTGATAGTCGATGACCTGTGAATCATCTGCGAAAACGCCATGCAGGATCTCCTGCGCTTTCAGGGCATTCAGCACCGGTTTCAGGGCGTAATCCACGGCCAGTAAATGGGCAACCGTACCGCCCGTAGCCAGCGGCAGCACCACTTTGCCGTCCAGCGCGCGCTCCGGAAGCAGGTCGAGCAGGGTTTTCAGTGCGCCAGAAAAAGAGGCTTTATAAATGGGAGTCGCCACAATTAAGCCATCTGCCCCCTTGAGTTGCTCGATCAGGGTTTTAAGCGCGGGGCTGTCGAAACGGGCATAGAGCAAATCTTCAGGTTCGAAGTTATGCAGATTCCAGTGGCACACTTCCACATCCAGAGCAGTGAGTTTTTCACGGGCATATTCCAGCAGAGCGCTGGAACGCGAGGGGAACCGTGGACTACCGGCCAGGGTGATGACGCGCATGTTTGCTCCTTATAACTAATTGTTTGCTTTTATCTAACATTCATAACAATTTTAAGGAGTGTGACATCGCCGGGTTATTCCACTAAATGATTTATCTGCAATTTAAATGCGAAAAAGTGCATAAGAAATCGGCGTGGAAGTAAACGTTTGCGTTTTGCGCGACTTTTTTGCCGCAGGTCAATTCCCTTTCCGGGCGGGATCGCACATAATCCCCTCCCGGTTTGCACACCGGGAATCCAGGAGAGTTCATGTACTACCCCTTCGTTCGTAAAGCCCTTTTCCAGCTCGATCCTGAGCGCGCTCATGAATTTACATTCCAGCAATTACGTCGTATTACAGGCACGCCTCTGGCTGCTTTGGTGCGTCAAAATGTGCCGGAAAAACCTGTCCAATGCATGGGCCTGACCTTTAAGAATCCGCTGGGCCTGGCGGCCGGTCTGGATAAAAATGGCGAATGTATTGATGCCCTGGGCGCGATGGGGTTTGGCTCCATCGAAATCGGTACCGTTACGCCGCGTCCGCAGTCGGGTAACGACAAGCCGCGTCTGTTCCGCCTGGTAGAAGCTGAGGGTCTGATCAACCGTATGGGCTTCAACAACCTTGGTGTCGATCATCTGGTGGAGAACGTTAAAAAATCCCATTTTGATGGCGTATTAGGCATCAATATTGGTAAAAATAAAGACACGCCGGTAGAGCAGGGCAAAGATGACTATCTGATTTGTATGGAAAAAGTCTATGCCTATGCCGGTTATATTGCGGTGAATATTTCTTCACCCAATACCCCAGGCCTGCGTTCATTACAATATGGCGACGCGCTGGACGATCTTCTGAGTGCCATTAAAAATAAACAAAACGAACTCCAGGCGATCCACCATAAATATGTTCCGGTCGCGGTTAAGATCGCGCCGGATCTTTCTATTGAAGAATTGATCCAGGTTGCCGACAGTTTAGTGCGTCATAATATTGATGGAGTGATAGCAACCAATACGACGCTCGATCGTTCTCTCGTTCAGGGAATGAAAAACTGTGACGAAGCGGGTGGGTTAAGTGGCCGTCCGGTACAATTAAAAAGTACGGAAATTATTCGCGCACTGTCTGCTGAATTACAGGGACGTCTGCCCATTATTGGCGTGGGCGGTATCGACTCTGTTATCGCTGCCCGCGAGAAGATGGCTGCCGGGGCATCACTGGTGCAAATTTATTCCGGCTTTATTTTTAAAGGCCCGCCATTGATTAAAGAAATCGTTACTCATATCTAATCTTTTCTCCTAATCAGACAACCAGGGCTTTATTTCCGGCCCTGGTTGTTTTATATTCCGTCACTGTTGCTTATTTAGTCATTATAGTCTTTTATTAATGGTGTTATAAACGAGGCGGCAAACAGGACATTTTTAGTACAGGACGTTTGGGGACGGGAGAGACACATGCGAATTAAACCTGACGATAACTGGCGCTGGTATTTTTGCGACGAGCATGATCGAATGATGCTCGATTTAGCCAATGGCATGTTGTTTCGTTCACGTTTTCCGCGTCGAATGTTAACCCCGGACGCTTTCTCGCCGTCAGGCTTTTGCGTGGACGATGCTGCGCTTTATTTCTCCTTCGAAGAAAAATGCCGCGACCTGACGCTCTCAAAAGAACAGCGCGCTGAGCTGGTCCTGAATGCGCTGGTGGCCATCCGTTTCCTGAAACCGCAAATGCCAAAAAGCTGGCATTTTCTTGCACACGGCATGAGCTGGACCCCGGCAACGGGCGATGCGGCAAGCGTCAATCTGAGCGATACCGCAGAAGAGGTGAATTTACTGGTCGTTGAACCCGGTGAAAACGCCGCGCTCTGTTTGTTAGCGCAGCCCGGCGTGACCATCGCCGGGCGAGTTATGCAGTTAGGAGATGCGATTAAAGTCATGAATGACAGGCTGAAACCCCAGCTGCGCGTTGATTCGTTCAGCCTTGAACAGGCCGTTTAAGCTTCCAGCTGGACGGACGTTTTCGGCACACAACTGCAACATAAAATCGTACCGTCATCACCTACCGCCGATTTCTTCAGCGCTGTAACTTCACCCTCGACCAGTTTGATTCGACAGCATCCGCAAATACCTGCCCGACAGGAGTAAGGTACGCGGATCCCTGCCTGTTCCAGTTGCTCAAGTAATACCTGCTGATTGTTGCCACGGATAACTTTACCCTGCCAGTGAATATCGACCCCTGACGAGGGTGCGGACTCGATATCAACAAACTCCTCTTCCTGGCTGGAACCATAAATCCTGGCGGGACCACGGGTGAGGATTTCTACTTCGTCACCGACGCGGATCACACCGCTGGAGCGTGGAATGAGGTTCTGACCGAAATCCACATCACCGTTGTCCTGGGCGGTACGGAATGACTGCAACGTTTTCAACGGTTCGCCGGAAGGATGTTTTTGGCCTTTTTCTGGGCTGACAGTGGTGAAAATGCAGCGACTACAGGGCTTCACCACGTCGAAAATAACGCTGCCAATTCGGATCACCTTCCAGGTATCTTCGTCCCAGGCGTCTGAACCCGTCACCACCAGGTTCGGACGGAACTGTTCCATCTGAACGCTGGCTTTGCAGCGGCGCTGTAAATCACGCAGCGAGGCTTCGTTGGTCAGCAGGAACGGGAAGCCATCGGCGAAGGAGAGGGGAACGGCGTCATGGCGCTTCACGCGACGCGTCAGTTCAGGCCCAACCCAGCGCAGCTGCACGTCGCGGGAGAAGAAACCGCTCAGCCAGCGGTTAATTTCATCCGGAGCGATGCGCGCGGTAAAATGATTTCCCCACACTTCCGTCGGCGCGTCGACAGGTGCAAAATCGGCAAAGCGAATCACTACGCTGGAACCGTCCGGCGCGGTCAGGTGCAAACCATCATGAAGAGGGGAAGGGGTAAAGCGAACCATCTGCGGGAACTGGCGTGCGGTAATAAACGTACCGTCAGGCTCGGTGACCATAAAAATGCGATCGAAGGCGAATCCGCTCATGTCGGCCAGCGCGTGAGAGACGCCGATGCCGCGCATGGATTTCACCGGATGAATAAAAAGCCTGGATAACGTCGCCACTGCACACTCCCACAAATGAAAATAAGCCTTCAACTTTATGACATACACGCCATATTAGCTATAATGCGCGACAATTTTCTAAGAGTAAAAGTGACGATATGAATTCTCTGTTTGCCAGTACGGCCCGTGGGCTGGAAGAGCTGTTAAAAACTGAACTGGAAGGCCTGGGCGCGCAAGAGTGTCAGGTGGTTCAGGGTGGTGTCCATTTTGAGGGCGACACGCGGCTTATTTACCAGAGCCTGATGTGGAGCCGTCTGGCGTCGCGCATCATGCTGCCGATGAAGGAGTGCAAGGTCTATAGCGACCTGGATCTCTATACCGGCGTACAGATGATCGACTGGACAGAGATCTTCACGCCAAATGCCACCTTTGCGGTGCATTTCAACGGCGTGAATGACGAGATCCGCAACAGCCAGTACGGTGCCCTGCGCGTAAAAGACGCCATTGTGGACTGCTTCACGCGTAAAAATAAGGAACGACCAAACGTCGATCGCGAAAATCCGGATCTGCGTATTAACGTCTGGCTGAACGGCGACACGGCGAGTATCTCTCTCGATCTGAGCGGCGCGGGTCTGCACCTGCGCGGCTACCGCGATCGTACCGGTATGGCGCCAATTAAAGAAACGCTGGCCGCCGCCATCGTAATGCGCTCCGGCTGGCAGCCGGGCACGCCGCTGCTCGACCCAATGTGTGGTTCCGGTACGCTGCTGATAGAAGCAGCCATGCTGGCAACTGACCGTGCGCCGGGGCTGCACCGCGGTCACTGGGGCTTTAAAGGCTGGGCACAGCACGATGAAGCACTCTGGAAAGAGGTCAAAGACGATGCGCAGACCCGCGCGCGTAAAGGCCTGGCGGAGTACACCTCCCACTTCTACGGTTCGGACAGCGACCCTCGCGTCATTGAACGTGCGCGCAGCAACGCCCGTCGCGCCGGTATCGGTGAGCTGGTCACCTTCGAAGTGAAAGATGTGGCGAACCTGACCAACCCGCTGCCAAAAGGTCCGTACGGCACCGTCATCAGCAACCCGCCATACGGCGAGCGTCTGGACAGCGAGCCGGCGCTGATTGCCCTGCACAGCCTGCTGGGCCGCAATATGAAAGATTACTTCGGCGGCTGGAATCTTTCCCTGTTTAGCGCCTCACCGGAGCTGCTGAGCTGCCTGCAGCTGCGCGCCGATCGCCAGTTTAAGGCGAAAAACGGACCGCTGGACTGCGTGCAGAAAAACTACCATCTGGCAGAAAAAGCGGCAGACAGCAAGCCGTCCGGCGTGGCGGAAGATTACGCCAACCGCCTGCGCAAGAACCTGAAGAAATATGAGAAGTGGGCGAAGCAGGAAGGGATTGAATGCTACCGCCTGTACGACGCCGACCTGCCGGAGTACAACGTGGCGGTTGACCGCTACGCGGACTGGGTGGTGATTCAGGAATATGCGCCACCGAAAACTATTGATGCGCAAAAAGCGCGTCAGCGTATGCTGGACGTTATTGCGGCAACCATCGCCGTGCTGGGCATTACGCCGAACAAACTGGTACTGAAAACCCGCGAGCGCCAGAAGGGCAAAAACCAGTATCAGAAGATGGGCGAGAAGGGCGACTTTATCGAAGTGGGCGAGTACAACGCACGCCTGTGGGTAAACCTGACCGACTATCTTGATACCGGCCTGTTCCTTGACCACCGTATCGCGCGCCGCATGCTGGGTCAGATGAGCAAGGGCAAAGATTTCCTCAACCTGTTCTCCTACACCGGCAGCGCCAGCGTGCATGCGGGTCTGGGCGGCGCGCGCAGCACCACCACCGTGGATATGTCCCGCACCTATCTGGAATGGGCGGAGCGTAACCTGCGTCTGAACGGCCTGACCGGACGCCAGCATCGCCTGATGCAGGCCGACGTGCTGGGCTGGCTGCGTGATACCGACGAGCAGTTCGATCTGATCTTTATCGATCCGCCGACCTTCTCCAACTCCAAGCGTATGGAGGATAGCTTTGATGTTCAACGCGATCACCTGCGCCTGATGACCGACCTGAAACGCCTGCTGCGTAAAGGCGGCACCATTATGTTCTCGAACAACAAACGCGGCTTCCGCATGGATCATGAAGGCTTAGCCACACTGGGACTGAAAGCGCAAGAAATCAGCCAGAAAACGCTGTCTCAGGACTTTGCCCGTAACCGTCAGATCCATAACTGCTGGTTAATCTCAGCGGTCTGAAAGGAAATATAAATGTCACTAATTAGCATGCACGGCGCCTGGCTGTCTTTCAGCGATGCGCCCCTTCTCGACGATACTGAACTGCACATTGAAGATAACGAACGTGTTTGTCTGGTAGGCCGTAACGGCGCGGGTAAATCCACGCTGATGAAGATCCTGAACCGTGAGCAGGGTCTGGATGACGGCCGTATCGTTTACGAACAAGATCTGATTGTTTCTCGACTGCAGCAGGATCCACCGCGTAACGTGGCGGGTACCGTCTACGACTTCGTGGCGGAAGGGATCTCTGAACAAGCCGAATACCTGAAGGGCTATCATGAAATTTCGCATCTGGTGATGACCGACCCAAGCGAAAAAAATCTTAATGAAATGGCGCGCCTGCAGGAACTGCTGGATCATCACGGCCTGTGGCAGCTTGAAAGCCGTATCACTGAAGTGCTGGACCAGTTAGGTCTGGATGCGGATATGGAGCTGGCATCACTTTCCGGAGGTTGGCTGCGTAAAGCGGCACTGGGTCGCGCGCTGGTCAGCGGTCCGAAAGTCCTGCTGCTGGACGAACCGACCAACCACCTGGACATTGAAGCCATCGACTGGCTGGAAGGGTTCCTGAAGACCTTCAACGGCACCATCATCTTCATTTCGCACGACCGTTCGTTTATCCGCAACATGGCGACCCGCATTGTCGATCTCGATCGCGGCAAACTGGTGACCTATCCTGGCGATTACGACACCTATCTGCTGGAAAAAGAAGAAAACCTGCGCGTAGAAGAGCTGCAAAACGCTGAGTTTGACCGCAAGCTGGCGCAAGAAGAGGTCTGGATCCGCCAGGGTATCAAAGCCCGCCGTACCCGTAACGAAGGCCGCGTACGTGCGTTAAAAGCGATGCGTAACGAGCGTAGCGCCCGCCGTGAGGTGATGGGTAGCGCGAAGATGCAGGTGGAAGAGGCATCCCGCTCGGGCAAAATCGTCTTTGAGATGGAAGACGTGAATTACCAGGTAGACGGCAAAGTGCTGGTAAAAGACTTTTCCGCTCAGGTTCAGCGTGGCGACAAGATTGCCCTTATTGGCCCTAACGGCTGTGGTAAAACCACGCTGCTCAAACTGATGTTAGGCCAGCTGCAGGCTGATAGCGGTCGCGTTCACTGTGGTACGAAGCTGGAAGTGGCCTACTTCGACCAGCACCGTGCGGAGCTTGATCCGGACAGAACGGTGATGGATAACCTCGCTGAAGGTAAGCAAGAAGTGATGGTTAACGGTAAGCCGCGCCACGTGCTGGGCTACCTGCAGGACTTCCTGTTCCATCCGAAACGTGCAATGACGCCGGTACGCGCGCTGTCTGGCGGCGAGCGAAATCGTCTGCTGCTGGCACGTCTGTTCCTGAAGCCTAGTAACCTGTTGATTCTCGATGAACCAACCAACGATCTGGATGTCGAAACGCTGGAATTACTGGAGGAGTTAATCGACGGTTATCAGGGAACCGTGATGCTGGTGAGCCACGATCGTCAGTTTGTTGATAACACCGTGACCGAGTGCTGGATTTTTGAAGGTGAAGGTCGGATTGGTCAATACGTGGGCGGTTATCATGACGCGCGTGGACAACAAACCCAGTCGCTGCTGCAAAAACAGGCAAAATCCAAAAGTTCACCGGAACCGGTCATAGCAAAAGCAGAAACTGTCAAAAAATCTCCTGCTAAAATGAGCTATAACCTGCAGCGCGAACTGGAAGGCTTACCTCAGCGTCTTGAAGAACTGGAAGCAGCTCTTGAAACGCTGCAAATCCAGGTTGCTGATGCGTCATTCTTTACGCAGCCGCACGACTATACTCAGAAAATATTGGCTGAACTGTCCGCGGCTGAAAAAGCCCTGGAAGAAGCATTTGAGCGCTGGGAGTACCTCGAGTCTCTGAAAAACGGCGCATAACAGGGATTAACTATGTGTGACCAGCACCACGCCGACAGGCATATATTATGCTCGCAATGCGATATGCTCGTGGCGTTGCCAGAGCTTGGTCACGGACATAAAGCCCTGTGTCCACGTTGCGGCGCAACGTTGACGACGGAGTGGGACGCGCCCAGGCAGCGTCCCACTGCTTATGCCCTTGCTGCATTGTTCATGCTGCTGCTTTCCAATCTCTTCCCCTTCATCTATATGAAGGTCGGTGGGATGACAAGCCAGGTGAATCTGCTTGAAATCCCGTGCGTAATGTTCTCGGAAGATTACGCCAGCCTTGGCACCTTTTTTCTGCTGTTTGTCCAGATAGTCCCGGCGTTTTGCCTGGTCGTTATTCTGTTGCTGGTCAACCGCGTCAGGATGCCCACCGCCTTAAAAATCAGACTCGCGCGTATCCTTTTTCAGCTCAAAAGCTGGGGAATGGCCGAGATCTTTCTGGCGGGGATTCTGGTCAGTTTCGTCAAGCTGATGGCCTATGGTGATGTTGGAATTGGCAGCAGTTTTATTCCCTGGTGCCTTTACTGTGTATTACAGCTGCGCGCCTTCCAGTGCGTGGACAGGCGATGGGCGTGGGATGACATCGCGCCAGCACCGACGCTTGCGCAGACGGTGAAGGTCGGGGTGCCCGGTATCCGTCAGGGTCTGCGCTCTTGCTCATGCTGTACCGCCGTGCTGCCCGCCGATCTCAACGTGTGTCCGCGCTGCGAAATGAAAGGTCACGTTCGTCGTAAAAATAGCCTGCAGTGGACGATGGCGTTGCTGGTCACGTCGATCATGTTCTATCTGCCCGCCAATATTCTGCCGATTATGATCACCGATTTGCTCGGTGACAAAATGCCCTCGACGATCCTCGCCGGGGTAATACTGCTGTGGGGCGAAGGATCCTATCCTGTCGCCGGCGTGATTTTCATTGCCAGCATTATGGTGCCTACCCTAAAAATGATCGCCATTGCCTGGTTGTGCTGGGACGCAAAAGGCCACGGCAAACGCGACAGCGAACGCATGCACCTGATCTACGAAGTTGTTGAATTTGTTGGCCGCTGGTCAATGATTGATGTGTTTGTGATTGCCGTTCTCTCTGCGCTGGTGCGCATGGGAGGGCTGATGAGTATTTATCCCGCAATGGGAGCGCTAATGTTTGCGTTGGTCGTCATTATGACCATGTTTGCGGCCATGACCTTCGACCCTCGTTTATCGTGGGATCGTGAGCCCGAGTCAAGCCATGAGGAAGAGTAAGAGCATGGAAAATAAGAGTGGAGAGGCGAAAGTGCAGAAGGTCAAGAACTGGTCTCCGGTGTGGATTTTCCCCATCGTAACCGCGCTGATCGGTGCATGGATCCTGTTTTATCATTACAGCCATCAGGGACCGGAAGTGACGCTTATCACCACCAATGCAGAAGGTATTGAGGGGGGCAAAACCACCATCAAAAGCCGCAGTGTGGATGTGGGCGTGGTGGAAAGCGCAACCCTGACGGATGATTTAACGCACGTTGAAATCAAGGCGCGTTTAAATTCCGGTATGGAAAAATTGCTGCATGGCGACTCGGTTTTTTGGGTGGTTAAACCGCAGGTAGGACGTGAGGGGATCAGCGGGTTGGGAACGCTGCTGTCCGGCGCCTATATTGAGCTGCAGCCGGGTAAGAAAGGGAGCCAGCCGGAACAATACGAGCTGCTGGACTCTCCGCCGCTTGCGCCACCGGATGCGAAAGGCATTCGCGTGATCCTGGACAGTAAAAAAGCGGGCCAGCTCTCGCCTGGCGATCCCGTGCTGTTCCGCGGCTATCGCGTGGGTTCAGTTGAAACCAGTACGTTTGACCCGCAAAAACGCACCATTAGCTATCAGCTCTTCATCAATGCGCCAAACGATCGTCTGGTTACCAGCAACGTCCGCTTTTGGAAAGACAGCGGGATCGCGGTAGATCTGACCTCGGCGGGTATGCGTGTCGAAATGGGCTCCCTGACCACGCTGTTTGGCGGTGGCGTCAGTTTTGATGTGCCTGAAGGGCAGGATTTGGGCCAGCCGGTTGCAGAGAAAACGGCGTTCAGACTCTTTGACGATCAAAAAAGTATTCAGGATGCGCTGTATACCGACCATATCGACTATCTGATGTTCTTTAAGGATTCGGTACGTGGCCTGCAGCCGGGGGCTCCCGTTGAGTTCCGGGGAATTCGTCTCGGTACGGTTGGGCAAGTGCCGTTCTTTGTACCAGGACTCAAGCAGATGCTGGATGATGATTACCGCATTCCGGTCCTCATCCGTATCGAACCCGAGCGTCTGATCAATCAGATTGGTGAAAACCAGGACATCGGTGAACATATTACCGATCTCATGAACCGTGGCCTGCGCGGCTCGCTGAAAACCGGTAACCTCGTCACCGGTGCGCTGTATGTGGATATGGATTTCTATCCTAAAGCGCCGCCGATTACCGGTATACGTGAATTCGGTGGCTATAAAATTATCCCTACGGTCAGCAGCGGTCTGGCGCAAATCCAGCAGCGTCTGATGGAGACCCTGGATAAGATTAACAATCTGCCACTGAATCCGATGATTGAAGCCGCAACGGGATCGTTGCATCAGAGTCAGGCTACAATGCAACGTCTGCAGACCACGCTGGATAATATTAACAAGCTTACCGCAAGCCAGAGCATGCAGCAGCTGCCGCAGGATATGCAGAAGACACTGCGTGAACTCAACCGCAGTATGCAGGGCTTCCAGCCGGGTTCAGCGGCGTACAACAAGATGGTGGCCGACATGCAACGTCTTGATCAGGTCTTACGTGAACTGCAGCCGGTGCTGAAAACGCTCAATGAGAAGAGCAACGCACTGGTGTTCGAAGCGAAAGATAAAAAGGATCCTGAGCCGAAGAGGGCTAAACAATGAAAAAATGGCTAGCGATTGCAGGAGCGATGGTACTAACAGCCTGTAGCTCGGGTAGTGATAACAAAAGCTACTATCAGTTACCGCTGACGACCCAGGTTGGAACGCAGAGCACCGCCTCGCAGGGCAACCGCCTGTTATGGGTGGAGCAGGTAGCGGTGCCGGATTATCTGGCGGGTAACGGCGTGGTGTATCAAACCAGCGATGTTCAGTACGTGATTGCCAACAATAACCTGTGGGCCAGCCCGCTGGACCAGCAGCTGCGCAATACGCTGGTGGCGAATCTCAGCAGCCAGCTTCCCGGCTGGGTTGTCGCGTCGCAGCCGCTGGGAAGCGACCAGGACACGCTTAACGTCAACGTGACGGGTTTCCACGGCCGGTATGATGGCGTTATCGTGGTGAGTGGAGAGTGGCTGTTGAATCATCAGGGACAGCTGATTAAGCGTCCGTTCCATCTGGAAATGAAGCAGCAAAAAGATGGATACGATGAGATGGTGAAAGTGCTTGCCCAGGGCTGGGCACAGGAGTCTGCGAGTATCGCCAGAGAGATTTCCAGACTGCCATAAGTAAAATTCATCGACAAAAGCCGCCGTCAGATATTCGCTGATTGCGGCTTTTTTTTCGTTTTGGCTTCAGGTTGTTACTTGTGCTGCATCACATTTTTTGTACAAATGATCTTCTGCTTAGCTCACAAATATGACACCCGTATGAATTTTGAACGTTGACGCTGAGCCTAATTCGGGTTATTCGTTAACTGTGCTTGCACACTTTGCAATCACTGTTTTCTTTCCACCAGACAAAAGAATGAGGGAAACGAGGCATGAAGAGACAGAAACGAGATCGCCTGGAAAGGGCTCATCAACGTGGTTATCAGGCTGGCATCGCCGGACGTTCTAAAGAAATGTGTCCCTATCAGACTTTGAACCAAAGGTCTCAATGGTTAGGGGGCTGGCGAGAAGCCATCGGAGACAGGGCAGTACTTGCTTGATAGCGTCTCTTTAAAAAAGAAACCTCCGCAGAGCGGAGGTTTCGCCTTTCTGAAGCAGCTAAAAGCTGGGCTTAGAAAGCAGAGGTATCCTGGAACAGACCCACTTTCAGATCGTTCGCAGTATAAATCAGACGACCATCTACCAGCACTTCACCATCCGCCAGGCCCATGATCAGACGACGGTTAACGATGCGCTTGAAGTGGATACGGTAGGTCACTTTCTTCGCGGTAGGCAGTACCTGACCGGTGAATTTCACTTCACCCACGCCCAGCGCGCGGCCTTTGCCTTCGCCACCGAGCCAGCCCAGATAGAAGCCAACCAGCTGCCACATCGCATCGAGGCCCAGGCAGCCCGGCATTACCGGATCGCCAATAAAGTGGCAACCGAAGAACCACAGGTCCGGGTTGATATCGAGTTCTGCTTCTACGTAACCCTTATCGAAGTTACCGCCGGTTTCGGTCATTTTCACGACACGGTCCATCATCAGCATGCTTGGGGCCGGTAACTGTGGGCCTTTAGCGCCAAACAATTCACCACGACCAGAGGCAAGAAGGTCTTCTTTTGTATAGGATTCGCGTTTATCTACCATGTTCTCAGTAAGCCTTATTTTAGTGAAGGACGCAGGATAGCTAACACGTGTACGCTGAACAAGTCCGATCAGTTCGAACTAAACCAACTTAACCAGCGTAACGGCCAGGGATAACGATGACGAGCATCCGGCTGTGTTGCCTGAGCAATGCGCTCCTGAATGGTCTGCATCAGAGTAGTTTGACCCTCGCCATCCCATACCAGGTTTGTCAGTAAGGGTAGTGCATCCTCAATGCCTTCGATGGCCCACAGGGTGAATTGTTCCTGTTCCACCGCATCAAGCAGTGCCTGGCTCAGGCTCAAATGGCGCGCGTTTGGCGCAGGGATAATAACGCCCTGTTTGCCGTTTAGCCCACGCTGCTGACAAATGGAGAAGAAACCTTCGATTTTTTCGTTCAGACCACCGACTGGCTGGGCGCGGCCAAATTGATCCACGGAGCCCGTAATGGCGATGTTCTGATTAATCGGGACTTCCGCCAGGGCGCTGATTAAGGCGCAAAGCTCGGCCATTGAGGCGCTATCGCCATCGACTTCACTGTAGGACTGCTCGAACGTCAGGGACGCAGAGAAGGGGATCTGCTGCTCAAGCTGCAGCTCGGACATCAGGAAAGCCTGCATGATCATCATGCCTTTAGCATGAATGTTTCCACCCAGCTCCGCTTTCCGCTCAATATCCGTAAATTCACCGTCGCCAATGTGAACAACACAGCTGATACGGGAAGGTTCGCCGAAAGCACGAGGGTGACCGGGAAACTCAATCACGGACAAGGCGTTAATCTGACCGATTCGTTCGCCTTCGGTCTCGACCAGAATCTGTTCCAGCAGGATTTCATCCTGCATGCGGTCCGCAAGATAGCCTTCGCGCCACTCCCGCTGGGCAAGCATCTGAGTCAATTGTTCGCCTGTGAAAACGCCTTGGCCGCTGATCACACCCACTTCACGCAGCTGTTTGCCGATCCAGAGTGGGCAAAGCGGCAGGGTTTCCTGGTCTCCGGTATAGCGAACCGCCTCACGGATAAGACCTGACCACGCGTCAGCGGCAGGAGTTGGCAGAGCAAAGCGTTTTGCCACCGCCATTACCCACTGGCACCACTGCGCCATATCATCCGCATCGGCAATTTGAATGTTGTCTTCGTATTCGCTGTAAACCGCCTGATCCGCCAGCTCTGGCTCCATTTCCTGGAAGTCGGCCAGAGATTCACGATCGCCCGTCAGCACAACGGTTAAAGAGAGCGGCATTGACGGGATGGATACAGGCAGAGGGCGAGACTCGTCATAGCCTATCCAGTCGAAGCGCTGCTGGCTAACGATCGTTTTCAGACGCATCCACAGCAGCGGTTGCGACATCAGGGTGCGCAGAGAAATAATAAGTACGCCGCCATTTGCGCGATGCACCAGCCCAGGCTGCAGGGAGAGCTCACCGTTAAACTGACGAAGACAACCAAACAGTTGTTCTGCTTCGACCCAGTTTGCGGTAACCACTTCGCCCTGCGCTGCAAAACGGTCATCAGCCTGCGTAGCGGGGGCGAAAGTGACATCATGCCCTGTGATACGATACTCGCCGCCGAAAACAGCATTCGCTTCCGGTTTAAGCTCGCGCATGGCATCACCCAGAAGCGTCAAATACTCGGCTTCTTCCGGGGCTTTGAGCAGCATGAAGGGAGATGTCGCCCATGGGCTTAACACCTGCTCCAGTGCGTAATGCAAACGCGGTTGTGTATCGCTAAGTATGAATTCGTGTTCTTGTGCGAGGTCTGGCTGTGCAAACAGTTCCTGATAGCTCTCGGTATCCGGAACCAGGTCACGCCATGCTAGTTT
The DNA here is from genome assembly GCF_025244905.1 of Enterobacter mori. Classification (NCBI taxonomy): domain Bacteria; kingdom Pseudomonadati; phylum Pseudomonadota; class Gammaproteobacteria; order Enterobacterales; family Enterobacteriaceae; genus Enterobacter; species Enterobacter mori. The sequence goes on from NZ_CP104285.1 coordinate 1,613,419, forward strand.
CGTAATGGTCAAAGTTGATGTTTTTTAGTCAGATGTAAAACCGTGGAGTATACCGTAAGCGGGGGGCTCTTCCCAAGCAGGATTGGGGATTTCGGTGAGTGAATCTCAAGCGATGTTTCACAGGATATGATTTCTTTTCAGCAGATTGCCAAAAAACTGATATTCTGAACAGAGTTACGTGGTAACACTGAGATCGCAATGAAATATCAACAACTGGAAAATCTCGAAAGCGGCTGGAAATGGAAGTACCTGGTCAAAAAGCACCGTGAAGGGGAGCTGATCACCTGCTACATCGAAGCCAGCGCTGCGCAAGAGGCCGTGGATATTTTGCTGACCCTCGAAAATGAACCGGTACAGGTGAATAGCTGGATTGAGAAGCATATTAATCCCGCCCTGTTAAACCGGATGAAGCAAACTATCCGTGCACGGCGAAAACGGCATTTTAATGCTGAGCATCAGCACACCCGTAAAAAATCAATCGACCTGGAGTTTATGGTCTGGCAGCGTCTGGCGGGGCTAGCGCAACGGCGAGGGAAAACGCTGTCGGAGACCGTGGTACAACTGATTGAAGATGCCGAGCATAAAGAGAAGTATGCCAGCCAGATGTCCACGCTGAAGAACGATCTTCAGGCTTTGCTGGGTAAAAAGTAGTTTCTTATTTTTCTTCAGACAATAAAAAACCCCGCATGGCGGGGTTTTTTTATAAGACGATAACTTATGCCGCAGGCTGAGTTACAACGTCTTTGATACCTTTAACTTCGATCTCAACGCGACGATCTGGTGCCAGGCAGTCGATCAGTGCAGCGCGAGCTTTCACGTTGTCACAGGTAGAACCGGTCACTGGGTTAGATTCGCCCATACCACGTGGGGAGATCTTGTTAGCTGGGATACCTTTAGATACCAGGTAATCAACTACAGACTGAGCACGTTTCTCAGACAGTTTCTGGTTGTAAGCGTCAGAACCGATACGGTCGGTGAAGCCCAGAACCACTACAGAACCATCTTTAGGATCCAGGTTGCTCAGCTGGGTGTACAGCTGATCCAGTGCCTGCTGACCTTCTGGTTTCAGGGTAGCTTTGTTGAAGTTGAACAGAACGTCAGACTTCAGAGTGAAGTGCTTGGTCTGTACTTCTGGAGCTGGAGCCGGAGCTGGAGCTACGATTGGTGCAGCATCTTCCTGCTGACCGAAACGGTAAGAAACACCAACGCTCAGCATGCCGTTGTCTGGACGAACGCCAACGGTAGCACCGTCACCAATGTTGTTAACCCACTGGTATTCCAGACGGGTAGCGATATCACGGGTCATAGCCCACTCAACGCCACCAGCGAATACTGGGGAAACACCGGTGTCATGGTCGTCGCCAGCGATGCTGTTGCTGGAGTCTGCACGCCATACCATGCCGCCCAGACGGGTGTACACGTCCAGATCGTCAGTTACTGGGTAACCCAGTTTAGCGGTGAGCTGTACGCCTTGAGCTTTAAAAGCGCCGTTTACGTTGTCGCCTTTGTATGGCATACGACCTAACCAGTCGTAACCCATTTCAAAACCAACATACGGGTTAACCTGATAGCCACCGAACGCGCCTGCACCCAGCTGGCTCTCGTGAGTCGGGCCATCGTTGTTCAGGCTGCTGTTGTACCAGCCGGTGTCATGGAACTGAGACCAGCCCAGTTTACCACCTGCATACCAGGTATTATCTTTCGGAGCGGCCTGCGCTACGGTAGCGAAGCCAGCCAGTGCCACTGCAATCGCGATAGCTGTCTTTTTCATTTTTTGCGCCTCGTTATCATCCAAAATTTGCCATGAAGATCTCTGCAGAGAAATCACGGTTAAATCCTTCACCGGGGGGCGTGGTCAAATATAAATCTACCGATATCTTCGGCTTAGGCCGAGCACCCCTGGCGATGTAAAGTCTACAACGTAGATGAAAACTTACAAGTGTGAAGTCTGTCAGGCATATGAAAAAAAAAGTTCCGTATACCTAATATTTAACATTTTTTGAACGAAAATTGTGCAGCAAAATTAACGAGAACCGCTCCAGACAAGCCTTGCCGAAGATTTGACGCGTTGAACTATTTCTGCATCTTATGGTCGAAAAAAATTCCAGGAAAAGTCCTAATTTCACTCAATGATACAAATTTGAGTGAATTTTTAGCCCGGAATGTTGTCCTCTGCGATAAGAATCTGCACGAACCGGTCGCATAATAAACCCCATCGCGTGACCTTCTTCCGCTGCTTCCGTCAGTCTCAGGTGTTCCTCTTCCGACAGTTCATCAGGCAGCCATCCGATCACCACACTGTAATTCCCTGTACGTAAGGCCCGGATCATTGAATCTACCGTATCGCAGGGTGAGAGTTGGTTAATCTGCATCACTTTCGCCAGCGGCAGGCCCGCAGACTGAACCCACTCGCGGCTCAATTTTTGTTGTGGCGTCAGCCAAAGCTGCCAGCGTGATTGCTGACCAAGCTGCTGCAACAGCGGCAGTAATAAGAGTTGCGTCAACAGAGGCTGGTCTTCACGATAAACCACTTCACTGATAAGCCCTGTAGAATCACGCCCGACGGATTTCTGCGCGACATTGCCAGCGGTAGAAGAGAGAGATGTTGAGCGATTTGCATAGCCTGAAGTGTACATATTCATTCCAGCCCTGTAGTTACTGTATGGATATACAGTAACCCCTGTATGCATAAAGATCAACCTCATTTTCGGAAAGAGACTCGCAAATTTCACCCATTCTTGGTGCGCCATAAAAAATCATCTTGCCCTCCAGCAATAAGTTGCCTATTTTCCTGCTAACGGATCCGTTAGTGATAAATATCGTTGTTAATAATTGATTTTTAATGGAATTATCATGAAAAAGATATCTTATGAGCGGATTTATAAATCGCAGGAATACCTCTCACCGTTAGGCGAAATTCATCATCGGGCGCTATTTGGTGGGTACACCCTGGCGGTGGATAATGCGGTGTTCGCGATGGTGTCGGAGGGTGAACTCTACCTCCGAGCCTGTGAAGAAAGTGCCAGGTATTGTGTCAAAAACGCCTCTTCGTTTCTGACGCTAATGAAACGAGGCCGTCCCGTCCTGCTTAATTACTATCGGGTGGACGACGGGCTTTGGCAGGACAGGGACAAATTGCTCCAGCTTTCCTCCTTTGCTCTCGACGCGGCAAGGAAAGAGCGCTGCCAGCGCCATCAGCGCAACCGGCTAAAAGATCTTCCGAATCTGACCTTTCAACTTGAGGTGCTGCTTTTAGAAGCAGGCATCACTAATGAGGAAACCTTACGGGAACTGGGTGCCAGGAAATGCTGGCTGAAGATGAGGTCCAAAAACAAGGCCTTAAGTATTAAGGTGCTGTTCGCGCTGGAAGGTGCCATTGAAGGGCTACATGAAGCGGCGCTCCCGGCCGACATTCGCCGGGAGCTGACAGAGTGGTTTAATGCGCTGCCTGAGAGTCAGGAGCATCATTCCTCAAGGTAGCGATCTGCTGTTGTAGCCGGCAGATTTCCGGCAGCAGGGCAATCAGCAGGCCGATTTGCTGCAGGACCAGCGGTGCTTTGTTGTCGGCGCCCGGGTCAAGGTGGGCAATACGTTGGGCCAGTTCATCCAGCGATTGTTGAACGCGCGGCTCATCGGCTGGCCGATGATGTAGTGCATCATCGACGTAGCAGACAGCATCATCCAGTAAGGCGAGAATGCCCGGATTGGTCAGTTTCTCACGGTGTGCGCCCAACGTAGAAATATAGCTAGTGAACGTATGATTCAGACACAGCAGACGAAAAGCAGTTTCCCGAATTTCCGCGGTGGCGCGCGGTTCCGTGGACATGTTCGAGACCACCGACGCCAGTTCGGCATCGCTGTTATGCGCATCGCGCCGGGCAATGCGATAAGCAAGGCGGTTATCGCGACCCTGGTGGTATTGCTCAAGGATCGCATCAAGGTACCGGCAGTTTGCATTCATCGCCCTGTCTAACACGCGCGGCAGATTACGAAAACGCCAGTCGGGCCAGATGAAACTCACCGCCGCCCAGGCGATAGCGCAGCCAATGAGCGTGTCGATCACGCGGGGCAGGGCAACTTCAAACCCTTCACCCAGCAGGTTAAAGCACAGTAAAACCAGCAGCGTGATGAACATCGTCGCGTGGGCGTATTGCACATTACGGAAGGCGAAGAACAGCACGCCGGTAATGACGATCAGCACCAGTTGGCCCTCGATGGACGGCACGAAATAGAGCACCGGAAGGCCAATGGCGACGCCTACCAGCGTCCCAATAATACGTAACGCCAGGCGGTGGCGTGTGGCGTTATAGTTGGGCTGACAGACAAACAGGCTGGTGAGCAGGATCCAGTAGCCGTGATGTAAACCGGTTATTTGAATAAACGCGTAACCCACGCACAGCACCAGTGACATTCTCACCGCGTGACGAAACAGAGCGGATTCCGGCGTAAAATTGCGGCTCAGCCGCAGCCACATGCCGCTAACGCTATGCACACTGTCATCAGCAAGCTGATTATCGGCATCGTTGCCCGGCAAGGCCATCGCCTGTTCGGATTCAATGGTCGCCAGCTGAGCATCGATTGCCCGCAGGTTATTAAGCAAAAAACCCAGCGCTTTTATATGTTCCGGTGCGGTTCCACTGGCCTGCACGCGGTCGATGGCCGCATCAAGATGGCTAAACGCGCGCTCAAACCGCGGGTCATGCTGATAGGGCGTCCGCAGTAAAATTGAACGCGCTAGCTGCTGACACGCCTGAGATTGCATGGAAAGTAAGCGCTGGAATCGGAACATCACGTCGCTGTAGCGGAACGTTTCACGCAGGGCGGCATACTGAACGTGTGAAGAGCTGGCACGCTCATGGATGTCCTGCGCGGCAAAGTAGTAGTGAAGCGTTCTTCGCGTCCCGCGTTGGCCGCGGTCTCCGCGCAGGCGGGTCAGCAGGGAGGCTTTGGTCTGGTTCAGCGTGGCGACTAACTGGCCGTTTGCCAGCGCCAGATCGTAAAGAGGGGCCTGGCTTTCCTCTTCAATATCCGGGTCAAACAGCCGGGATTTCAGCTCCAGATAATGCGCCAGCTGCTCATAGCTGCGAGCAAGATTATCCTGCAGAGGGCGCACCGGGAAGATGAGGTGCCCTGTTAACGTCAGCAGGTTATACCAGATAGCCCCCAGCAATAGCAGCACAGGTTGCTGGTACCATTGATCGTACAGGGACACACCCAGCATGGTGTAAATAGCAATCAGCAGTGCGCCAAATGCGATGGTGGCATAACGCTGTCCAAGCCCGCCGAGCAGAATAAAGCCGCTGGTGGAGAGCGTAAGGCCTAAGGCAAACAGCCAGGGCCACGGGAAGAGCAGCTCGACAGATGCGGACGCAATAAAGAAACAGACAAGAGTGATAACCAGGTTGCGCAGACGCCCGGCCAGACGGTCATCGAGGTCCGCAAGCGCCCCCGCAACCACCCCTAACGTGAGCGGAATCGTGAGCTTAACGTCATTCAGCCACCACGGCAGGGCAACGGTGCCACAAAGGGCGATAAAAATTCTGACGTTATAAAGCCAGATGCTGTTCCAGGTATAATTGCGAAGCAGTGGGCTTAGCATGAGCGCGGCCAGTCCTTATTACTGAAAACGACGGCGAGCATTGGCCTCACGCGCGGCTTGCGCCACCTCAACCGGGACGACCCTACGTCCAACCGGCCACAGGGCAATGACGGCAATTTTAAAGTTAGCGATCCCAACAGGAATGCCAATGATTGTCACGCACTGGGCGATACCGGCAAAAATGTGCATCAGGCACAGCCACCAGCCAAAGAAAATCAGCCACAGAATATTCAGTACGGTGCCGCCGGTATTCATCAGCGCGTTTTTACCTTCCGGGTTCAGCTCATCAACGTGGACAGCCTCATTACCGTAGGGAATAAAGGAGAGTTTGGTGATTTCCCAGCAGGAGCGTGTCAGCGGCAGGGTAAAGATAAGCACGATGCTGACCAGAGTGGCAAAAAGCCAGGAAAGGGTGGTGGCAAAACCGCCCAGCACAAAATTCAACACATTCAGAACGGTACGCATAAACCCTCACTTCCTTTCGATAAAATTAACGCCCATTGATTGTAACGTTTTTTTAGGCTGGAGCACCTTAAAACTGGCAGTTAAACTATCAGGCAAATTATCTCTTCGTGGATCCGGCTGGATATGGAACTGAAAGCAACGTCAATGGGCAAACGCCTGGCTCAACACCCTTACGACAAGGTTGTGCTCCTTAACGCGGGAGTGAAAGTCTCCGGGGAACGCCACGAATATCTCATTCCCTTCAATCAAATGTTGGCGATCCACTGTAAGCGAGGGCTGGTGTGGGGCGAGCTGGAGTTCGTTTTGCCTGCCGATAAAGTGGTGCGCCTTCACGGCACCGAGTGGGGGGAAACCCAGCGTTTTCATCACCATCTGAATACGCTCTGGCAGCAGTGGAGCCAGGATATGAGCGTGATTGCCGCCCAGGTTCTGCAGCAGGTACTGGATGAAATCGCGAAGAGCGATGCCCAACACACGTGGCTCACGCGCCAGCAGACTGCGGGTCTGCAGCAAAAAATAAAACAGGCGCTGACTGCATTGCCGTTCCCGGTGGCGCGACTCAATGAGTTTGACAATTGCCGCGACGCATGGCGGAAGTGTCAGGCATGGCTGAGTGATATTGATAAAAGTCGCCTTGCGCATAACCAGGCCTGGACCGATGCCATGCTCACCCAATACGCTGATTTCTTCAGCACGGTCGAGTCTTCGCCGCTTAACCCTGCGCAGGCGCGTGCGGTGGTCAACGGTGAACAGTCTCTGCTGGTGCTTGCGGGTGCCGGGAGCGGTAAAACGTCGGTGCTGGTGGCTCGCGCAGGCTGGCTTCTGACCACTGGGGAGGCCGTTGCAGACCAGATTTTGCTGCTGGCATTTGGTCGCAAAGCGGCACAGGAGATGGACGAACGTATCCAGGCGAGACTGCATACCCAGGATATCTCGGCCAGAACGTTTCATGCGCTTGCGCTGCATATCATTCAGCAGGGCAGCAAGAAAGTCCCGTCCATCAGTAAACTGGAAAACGACACGCAGGCGCGCCAGACGCTGTTCATCAAAACGTGGCGGCAGCAGTGCAGCGAGAAAAAAGCACAGGCAAAAGGCTGGCGTCAGTGGCTGGAGGAAGAGCTGAACTGGGAGGTGCCGGAAGGCAGTTTCTGGCAGGATGACAAGTTGGCACGTCGGCTCGGCTCGCGTCTCGATCGTTGGGTCAGCCTGATGCGCATGCACGGTGGTTCACAGGCCGAGATGATTGAAAGCGCGCCGGAGGCGATTCGCGCGGTGTTTTCAAAGCGCGTGAAGCTGATGGCTCCGATGCTAAAAGCCTGGAAAACGGCACTGAAAGAGGAGAACGCCGTCGATTTCTCCGGGCTTATCCATCAGGCCATTATCATTTTAGAGAAGGGGCGTTTCGTCAGCCCGTGGAAGCACATACTGGTGGATGAGTTTCAGGATATCTCTCCGCAGCGTGCCGCGCTGCTCTCGGCGCTGCGGGCGCAGAACAAACATACGTCGCTGTTTGCGGTGGGGGATGACTGGCAGGCCATCTATCGCTTTAGCGGGGCGCAACTTTCACTGACGACAGCGTTTCACCACTATTTTGGCGAAGGCGATCGCAGCGATCTGGACACCACCTACCGCTTCAATGCGCGCATTGGCGAAATAGCCAACCGCTTTATTCAGCAGAACCCGCACCAGCTGACCAAACCGCTTAACAGCCTGACGCCGGGGGATAAAAAAGCGGTCACCCTGTTAACAGAAGATCAGCTTGAGCCGCTACTGGATAAACTGAGCGGCTACGCGAAACCCGACGAACGCATTCTGGTGCTGGCACGCTATCATCACCTCAAACCGGCCGCGCTGGAAAAGGCCGCTACACGCTGGCCGAAACTTCAGCTCGATTTTATGACTATCCACGCCAGCAAAGGGCAGCAGGCAGATTATGTGATTGTGGTGGGGCTTAAAGAGGGCAGCGACGGTTTCCCGGCCCCGGCCCGCGAGTCGGTGATGGAAGAGGCCCTGCTGCCGGTGCCGGAAGATTTCCCGGATGCGGAAGAGCGACGTCTGCTGTATGTGGCGATAACCCGCGCGCGTCATCGCGTATGGCTGTTGTTCAATAAAGAGGTGCCATCCGTGTTTGTCGATATTTTGAAGAGTATTGATGTGCCGGTAGCGAGAAAGCCGTAGCGGGATTGCCGGGTCAGGCGAAGCCGCCACCCGGCAAAAAAAGTTATTTCAATCTTTCGGAAAGATAACGCTGATAGTCCGGAATAAGGATATCAACCGGCGAGTTAAACTGCGGCGATTCGATGATGAAATCCGCCGTGGACAGGTTCGTCGCCACCGGAATATTCCACACCGTCGCCAGGCGCAGCAGCGCTTTAACATCCGGATCGTGCGGAACTGCGTTCAGCGGATCCCAGAAGAAAATCAGCACATCAATTTTCCCTTCCGAAATCTGTGCGCCTACCTGCTGATCGCCGCCCATCGGGCCGCTCAGCATGGCGTTCACTTCCAGCCCCGTTTCGCGCTGGATCAGATTGCCGGTTGTACCGGTCGCTGAGAGGGCGTGCTTTTCCAGCAAAGACTGATGGCGGCGAACCCAGTTAAGCAGCATTTGTTTACAGTGATCGTGCGCAACCAGAGCAATGTGTTTGCGTTCCGGGAGCGTGCGTGTTGTCAGTTCCATAATCATATCCATCAGGTTAACTGACTACACGATGACGGGAACCGCCTGATGCTGCAAGAGAAAGGCGTAAAAAATGTGGATTACGACGAAGGTTGTTGTTTTGCCCACTGCAAAAAGCGGGCGCGCGTATCGGGATCGGCCTGCTGGAACCAGAATTTCAGGCGTTGCTCCGTCAGCGTCTGGGACTGAGGCGGAATAACATCCAGCTCTGAAACACCGGATAACAGCGTACTGTCGTCGGCCATCATGGTGGCAAACTGCGGAAGAGAGGCGCGTTTACCCGCTTTGTTATAAGACTCGGTTGCGGCCTCGTAGTCCGTGCCTTTTGGCGAGGTGGTTAGCGCCAGAATATCAAGCTTCACCGGAATCGGCATCGAATCCCCATCCAGCAGCTCAACGCGCGGGGCTGCGTCAAAAGCAACGGACTCTTTTTCGCTTTCAAGCCGTGGCAGGGTAATGTTTACCTGACTGACCCGCTGGGTATTAAAGCTGATAATCAGTGGGGGAGAGATGTACATCCGTTGTTCATGATTCGCAAGGCCGATCGTTTTTTCTACCCGAAATACCAGCTGATGCGGCCCGTTATCCAGTTCGATGCTCTCTGCGCCACGCAATAATGAACTGGAAACTTTTTTCCCGTCCAGCACCAGCAGGTCAATATCAGTCGAGAGCCGAAGCGTGGTTGCAAAAACGCAAACCGGCATCACTAGCGCAATCACAGCAGAGACAATGCCGGTTTTCATAGGTGACTCCAGTTGAAAATTATGCTCGCAAGAATGTATCAAAATTTTTCGATAATCACGTTTACTAACATATAGACATAAATCACCGTTTTGCCCTCATACATCTGTATGGGATGAATGGTTGAGATGTGCGCTTTGGCGTACACTTTGAAAAAAGCCAGGAGAAAAAGCATGAGAGAGAATGATATCGCCGAGATTTTGACATCCACGCGCACGATTGCGCTGGTGGGTGCCAGCGATAAACCGGATCGTCCAAGTTATCGCGTGATGAAATACCTTCTCGATCAGGGCTATCACGTCATCCCCGTTTCGCCGAAAGTGGCGGGAAAGACGTTATTAGGCCAGCAGGGCTACGCCACGCTTAGCGAAGTACCGGAAAAAGTGGACATGGTAGATGTGTTTCGTCATTCCGAGGCGGCATGGGGCGTCGCGCAGGAGGCGATAGCCATTGGTGCGAAAACGCTGTGGATGCAGTTGGGCGTCATCAATGAACAGGCTGCGGTGCTGGCTCGCGAGGCGGGTTTACAGGTGGTTATGGACAGATGCCCGGCGATTGAAATCCCCCGGCTGGGGCTGGCGAAGTAAAAAAAAGGCCCGATTACCGGGCTTTTTTTACACGCTCAGTTGCGCAGGCGCGGCGCCTGCAACTGCTTGCGGATAGTCTGCGCTAATTCATCCATCGTGGGTTGCTCCGGATGTTCATCCTGCAGCTCACTGCTTAACTGCGCCTCAGCAAGATAGGTGTGAACGGGTTGCCCGTCGTCACCTTCCATCACCACGTGGTACCAGGGCGCGGCACGAAGCTCTGCATCAACCGCCAGCTCGTCGGCTGACGGTTCGTCAAGGGAATACTCCGGGTCGATATCCACGACCACACCCAAATACCCAAGCAAGGTGTGGCGGACCTGCTGGCCGATACCGAATTTGCTGGCAATCATAGTCACCTCCCGGGAAACATTACTTACACACGATGTGAGGGCAATATTTCTCTTTTCAAGTTACATGACGCGACAGGCAAACCCTTTCAGATAGAGCCCTTCCGGGTAGGTAGCGATCACCGGATGATCGGCCGCCTGACGGAACTGCTCTATAAATTGTACATCACGACCAGCATCTATTGCGGCATCGGCGATGATTTTCTGAAATAAATCTGTGGTCATCAGGCCGGAGCAGGAGAAGGTCAGCAGCACGCCGCCAGGGTTCAACAACTGGATAGCCAACATGTTGATATCTTTGTATCCACGGCAGGCGCCCATCAGCTGGCTTTTGTTTTCCACAAACTTAGGCGGATCCATCACGATGACGTCGAACTTCTCGCCCCCATCGCGATATTTACGCAGCAGCTTGAAGACGTCATCGCGAACAAACTCGGCTTTGCTCAAGTCCAGCTTGTTGAGCTCGACGTTCTGTTTCGCCACGTCCAGCGCTTCCTGCGAGGTGTCCACGCTGACAACCTGGGCACAGCCGCCCATCAGCGCTGAAACGGCAAAACCGCCGGTATAGGAGAAGCAGTTCAGCACGCGTTTGTCGGCAACATACTGACGCGTAGCCAGACGGCTATCGCGCTGGTCGAGGTAGTAACCTGTTTTGTGGCCACCCTGAATATCCACCAGCAGCTTCATGCCGTGTTCTTCAATCGGCAGCAGGGCAGGCGGCAGTTCGCCGGTCACAGGGCCTTGCGTCAGCTCCATACCCTCTTTTTTGCGCACCGCCACATCGCTGCGGTCGTAAATGGCGCACTGCGGGAACAGCGTTTGCAGCGCGCTAATCAGCGCGGCACGCTGATACTCAGCCCCGGCGCTCAGGAGCTGCAGCACCAGGAAGTTACCGAAACGGTCAATGGTGACGCCCGGCAGACCGTCGGACTCACCGGCAATCAGGCGGTAGCTGTCCAGCCCGTCGCGTTTTGCCAGCCATTCGCGCCACTGCTGCGCCTGCTGCAGGCGGCGGACGAAGAAGTCGATATCGATGGTTTCATCTTTATCGAAGGTCCAGACGCGGGCACGGATCTGGGACGCTGGCGAGTAAGCGCCTCGCGCTAACCATTTCCCCTGATGGTCAACGATATCAATGGTTTCACCGAGGCTGGCTTTGCCTTCCATACGGGCAACCGCGCCGGAAAAGACCCAGGGATGACGGCGCAGTAATGACTTCTCGCGCCCTTTGGCTAACACTAAACGTACACTCATAATTTGCTATTCTGTCGATTTCAGGAAATGGCGCGTAGATTACCACATTCAGCAAGGCGCAATCATCTGCGGATACCGTTGAGCGTTTCGGCACAAAATCAAATCGCTTAGGCACATTACGGCACTGCGGCGGGATAAGGATATTTCCCGCGAAGACAATGATGCTGCCCGCTGATGCCGGTAACCCAAATGGCGAAAAATCACCTGCTGGTGCTGTGCAAGGGCGAAATCGCATTACAATGTGGGTATCTTTCCAGCTCTCGTTTCACCGCACGTTTCCGGCAACACTATGGCTGTTTGCCGAAAACGCTACGTTAAGGAGAAGAAAAATGTCAAAAGTCTGCACCATTGCCTGGGTTCACGGCGTTGTTCAGGGCGTCGGGTTCCGCTACAGCACCCAGCGCGAAGCGGTTGAGCTTGGGCTAACGGGATATGCGCGAAACATGGATGACGGCAGCGTTGAAGTGGTCGCCTGCGGCGAAGCGGAGCAGGTCGACAAGCTGGTGGCGTGGCTGAAAGCGGGTGGGCCGCGCAGCGCGCGGGTTGATAAGGTCTTAACGGAACCGCATCAACCCGGTCGGGAATATATGAACTTCGGTATTCGCTATTAAATGCACTTTACCGGTTTAGGCAGGCCGGCAATTTTGGTGGCCTGTTTTGCCGGGCCTTTCGGGAACAGACGGTACAGATAGCGGCTGTTGCCTTTCTCTTCACCGAACTTATTAGCCATCGCTTTGACCAGCATGCGGATGGCCGGGGAGGTGTTGAATTCAAGATAGAACTCGCGGACAAAACGCACCACTTCCCAGTGTTCGGGGGAGAGGATGATACCCTCTTTCTCCGCAATCACCGCTGCCAGCGCTTCGCTCCACTGACCACTCTCTTTGAGATAACCGTCGTTATCGGTCTCGATCTCTTTGCCTTCAAAACTCAACATAATCATTCACGCATCAGTCAAAAACCGCAGCAGTGTATCAAAAAACAAAGCCCCGCATAAGCGGGGCCAGGTTTACATTGCTGTGGCTTTAATCGCGGCTGGCGAAGCCCAGGATGCTCAACAGGCTGACGAAGATGTTGTACAGCGACACGTAAAGGCTCACAGTCGCGCGGATATAGTTCGTCTCACCGCCGCGAATGATGTTGCTGGTTTCAAACAGGATCGCACCTGAAGAAATCAGAATAAACACGGCGCTAATCGCCAGGTGCAGGGCAGGCAGCTGCAGGAAGATGTTTGCCACCATACCCACCAGCACGACCACGACACCCGCCATCAGCATACCGCCGAGGAAAGACATGTCCTTACGGGTAGTCAGCACGTAGGCCGAGCAGCAGAAGAACACCAGCGCGGTACCGCCCAGCGCCATCCCGATAAGGTCGCCCATACCGGCAGACAGATATGCATTCAGCATTGGCCCCAGGATGTAGCCCAGGAAGCCAGTGAAGGCAAACGCAGACAGAATACCAACCGGTTTGTCAGCGGTTTTGTAGGTCAGGAACATCAGACCATACATCCCCACCAGCGTCAGGATCAGCCCCGGAGACGGCAGCATCAGCACGGTGCTGGCGGTGGCAATGATCGCAGAAAACGCCAGCGTCAGGCTAAGCATGAAATAGGTATTGCGCAGCACCTTGTGGGTACTGAGTAGCGATGTGCGGTCGCGTGAAGACGTAATTATACGATCCATGAGTCACTCTCTTATGACAGATGTAATTAACGGCAAGAATAGGAAACGGCGCGCCAGTCTCAAAGTGGTTTTACCCATCTTTACTCAGCACGTTAGCGCTGATGCTGGTTATTTCTTCTGTGAAAATCATTTCCCACAGGATGAACAGCGGATTGCGAATTTTATTCAGATCAACCTCTTATAGGTTACTGAAAAATATTGCCTTATTTCAATGCGGGCGCTAAGAGTTATTCCCGGATCGTCATAAAACAGACAATAAGGCGAAGGACATGAAACCACAAACACGCACTAACTTTACACTCTCTTTGTTAACCGCGGCCATACTGTGCACCAGCACGGCAAGCTGGGCGGCTAACGTGCCGGCAGGAACGCAACTGGCAGAGAAGCAGGAACTGGTCAGGAACAACGGCAGTGAACCTTCATCGCTTGACCCGCATAAAGTCGAAAGCGATGTCGAATTCAATATTATCAGCGATTTATTCGAAGGGCTGGTCAGCGTTTCTCCGAACGGTGATATCCAGCCGCGGCTGGCGGAGAAATGGGAGAACAAAGACAACACCGTCTGGACGTTCCATCTGCGTCCTGGCATCACCTGGAGCGACGGTACCGCCATGACTGCAGAAGATGTGGTCTGGAGCTGGCAGCGTCTGGTCGACCCAAAAACCGCCTCGCCGTACGCCAGCTATCCTGGCAACATGCACATCATCAACGCCGCAGAGATTGCGCAGGGTAAACAAGCGCCCGATAAACTGGGCGTGAAAGCCATCAACGACACCACGCTTGAAGTCACGCTCACCCAGCCAAATGCCGCTTTCCTGGCGATGCTGGCGCACCCCTCGCTGGTGCCAGTGGATAAAGTGCTGATTGGTCGTTTCGGAGATAAATGGACCAAACCCGAGCATTTCGTCAGCAGCGGTGCTTATAAACTGTCGCAGTGGGTGGTCAACGAGCGCATTGTGGCCGAGCGCAACCCGCGCTACTGGGATAACCCGCATACCGTTATCAATAAAGTGACGTACCTGCCCATTACCTCTGAAGCCTCGGATGTGAACCGCTATAAGGCCGGTGAAATCGACATCGTTTATACGGTGCCGATCAATCAGTTCGCGCAGCTCAAGAAAACGCTGGGCAGCGAACTGGATGTTTCTCCACAGCTTGCCACGTACTGGTATGAGTTCAACACCACTCGTCCACCGTTTAATGATGCTCGCGTGCGTAGGGCGCTGAACATGGCGCTGGATAAAGACATCATCGCGGAGAAAGTCTTAGGGCAGGGGCAACGTCCGGCGTGGCTCGTCAGCCAGCCGGATATCGGCGGTATCACGCTAAAAAACCCGGATTACGCCAGCTGGCCGATGGAAAAACGCATTGCCGAAGCCAAAAAACTGCTGGACGAAGCCGGTTTTAACGCCAGCCACCCGCTGAGCTTTAATCTGCTCTACAACACGTCTGAATCGCACCAGCGCATTGCCATCGCGGCCAGCTCAATGTGGAAGAAAAATCTCGGCGTGGAGGCGAAGCTGCAAAATCAGGAGTGGAAAACCATGCTGGATACCATGCACACCCACAACTTTGACGTGGTGCGCTACGCCTGGATTGCGGATTACGATGATGCGGCGACGTTCCTCAACAACTACCGTACCGGAGACAGCGAAAACACCAGCCAGTACAGCAACCCTGAGTATGACCAGGCGTTAGTCAATGCAGCGAAAGCGAAAACGCCGGAAGAGCGCGGCAAGTTCTACCAGCAGGCAGAGGATCTTTTAGGGCGCGACGTGCCTGCGATCCCGGTCTATCACTACGTGCGTACGCACCTGGTGAAACCCTGGGTGGGCGGATTCACGCCGGATAAGCTGGGGTACTACTACACCAAAGATATGTACATCAAGAAGCACTAAGCCTGAACGCTGCATTTTGTGCTGAGAAAATGGCCAATACGTTGTCAATTCAACCGATTAAACGCGTATTGGCTATTTTTAAAGCGAACGAATGCCGTGGCTCTTTACAGCACGCAGAGAGGTGTTTATAGTTCGCCTCACTTAGGAAGCGTGGCCGAGCGGTTGAAGGCACCGGTCTTGAAAACCGGCGACCCGAAAGGGTTCTAGAGTTCGAATCTCTACGCTTCCGCCAAACATAAACCCCAGGTTACTCGTTAACCTGGGGTTTTTCTTTTGGATTAGCCAAAATGTGTTCATCAGATAATCAGTTTTCCGCCCTTTCCGGGACGGGCTGGTTATCGCTGCGCTTAAACCTTACTGTAGGCAGGGTAAGCGCAGCGCCACCCGGCAAGAAAGGTGACGTCTAAGAGCGGATAAAGGCCAGAATGTCCGCGTTGATGGTATCCGCATGGGTGGTATGCATCCCGTGCGGGAAGCCCGGATAAATTTTCAGTACGCTGTTCGCCAGCAGCTTGTCCTGCAGTAGCGAGGCATTTTTATACGGCACGACCTGATCGTCGTCGCCCTGCAGCACCAGTACGGGCACCGTGATGGCTTTTAAATCCTCCGTCTGGTCGGTCTCTGAAAACGCCTTAATTCCCTCATAGTGAGCCCTGGCACTTCCGATCATTCCCTGACGCCACCAGTTCTGAATGGTGCCCTGCGACACGTCGGCCCCGTCCCGATTAAAGCCGTAGAAAGGACCGCTGGCGACGTCGAGGTAAAACTGGGCGCGGTTAGCCGCCAGCGCTTTGCGGAAGCCGTCGAAAACCTCAATGGGCGTCCCACCGGGGTTAGCGTCCGTTTTTACCATCAGAGGCGGGACGGCGCTGACGAGCACCGCTTTGGCGACGCGCCCCTGCGGTTGCCCGTACTGCGCAACATAGCGGGCGACCTGGCCGCCACCGGTGGAGTGGCCGACGTGCACGGCGTTGTGCAGGTCCAGGCTTTCAACCACGGCCGACGCATCGGAGGCATAATGATCCATATCGTGGCCTTCACTCACCTGATCCGAGCGCCCATGGCCACGACGGTCGATAGCGATAACGCGATAGCCTTCCGCAAGGAAGAAGAGCATCTGGTTATCCCAGTCATCGGCGCTCAAAGGCCAGCCGTGGTGGAAAACAATGGGTTGCGCCTCTTTTGAACCCCAGTCTTTGTAGAAAATGTTGACGCCGTCTTTCGTTGTTACGAATGCCATACCGCAAACTCCTCAGTTAAAGGCAAAATGATCGCGGGCTGAAAGGCTCGAATCCTCATAGCCCTGATTGATCCGGCTTTTTCACGTTCACCGTACCGGTAGAACGTTTAAAGTGTAGGAGAAATACTGGGAGTAGAAGGTTTCATTACCGTTTAAGGCAGCCATACACCCGCTGGCTGCGGGGGAACAGGCTTTACGTTTTACACCTCGGCTGAATAAGTGTTGCGCAGTCACGTAGAAATCGAAAAATTCCTGCTTTACATCGCGCCTGGAGGTGTTTATAGTGCGCCTCACTTTGGAAGCGTGGCCGAGCGGTTGAAGGCACCGGTCTTGAAAACCGGCGACCCGAAAGGGTTCTAGAGTTCGAATCTCTACGCTTCCGCCAAATTCGAAAACCCTGCGATAGCAATATCGCAGGGTTTTTTCGTTTTACAACGCAATCACCAGTTCCCCCGTATGGCTCCGCGAACAGCACAGCGCCACCAGCTGTTTTGGCGCGCCTTTTTCCGCCTCCGACTGCACGCTATCCCGGTGATCCACCACGCCGTCGACCACCGGCGTCAGGCACGCGCCGCAGATCCCCATTTCACACGATAGCGGAACGTCCACGCCGTTTTCCTGCAGCACCTGGGCGATAGTTTTATCCGCAGGCACCGGCCAACGCTCGCCGGTGGAGGCCAGTTTGACCGTAAAGATCTCGCCCGCGACACCGCTTGTGACAGGGGCTGCAGGCTGAAACGCCTCGCTGTGAAGATGGGCGTCATCCCATCCCTTCGCTATAGCCACCTCTCGCACTTTTTCCATAAAACCCGCTGGTCCACACACCCAGGCATGAAATCCCACCTCCGGCACCGGAAGATGCTCACCCAGCGTTGTACGCGGACTGGCGGTATGAATGATGCACTCACCGCACTGCGAGAGTTCGCGCGCAAACGCCGCGCTTTCGCGGTTTCTGATGTAATAGTGCAGCGTAAACGGTGTTCCGGCCGCCTTCATCTGCAGGGCCATCGCATACAGCGGCGTAATGCCAATGCCCGCCGCCAGCAGCAAAACCCGCTCTGCCTGAGCAAGCGGAAACAGATTGCGCGGGGCCGAGATCGTCAGCTTCTGCCCGGGACGCAGCGTCTCGTGAACGTAGCGCGACCCGCCGCGCGAGGCGGTTTCCCGGCCCACGCAGATAAGATAGCTCTCGTCCTCACAGGCCCCGGTCAGGGAATATTGGCGCACCACGCCGCAGGGCAGGTGGACATCAATGTGCGCGCCGGGCTGCCACGGCGGCAGTGCTTTACCGTCTTCAGACACCAGCCTGACGGCGAGGCTTTTGTCACCCTCACGCCACAGCCCGTCAACAATCACGCTCAGCATATCGGCCTCCGTCATACCAGGAAAAATTCGCCGAAGCCCATCTTCTTTAGTCCCCGGCGGTAGGCAATCGAGCTTTTATCCGCCGGGATATGAGCCTCCAGCGTCAGATCCAGCGGCAGGCTTTCCGGGCGCTGGGTTTCCACCATCAGCCGATCCTCTTCAAAAATCCGTAGGTTAAAGGCATGCACATCTTCCACCGGAATATGCAGGTCAAAATTGCGTGCAATAGGGGCGAACATGCGGGTCACGCGCGATGACACGGGCGACGCGGCGTTCATGATCGCCAGTCGCGATTCTCCCGGAAAATGAATCGTCAGCGTGGCGGTAAAGGGCAGATGCATTTCAAAATGGCGCAGCCACTGGAAGCCTTCCGGGGCCTGCACACCAGAACTGGCAGGATAGTTGCTCACGGAGCTCCAGTAATCGGCGACAAAGCCAAATGCGGTCTCGTGCGGCTGATAGGCGGGCACAAGCTGATTATCGGGATCGGCAAAGGTATCAGTATGGATCCACGCAAAGTGCGCCACGTCCAGAAACCCTTCCACCTGACGCCCGGCGAAGCCGTTCACCTCAAACGCCGGGCAGTTGATCTGCTGAAATCCGTCGTCATTCCAGTGCGGCATGGTGGGCAGCGGAGCAGGATTGTCCGGGTCAAAGGCCAGACAGGTCCAGATCAGCCCGAAGCGCTCCTCCACGGCGTAGTTAATCAGGTTCAGCTTCGCCGGAACGGGCTGGTCGGGGCTGGACGGAATACGGTTGCAGCGGCCGTCCTCCCCGAAGCGTAAGCCGTGATAGGGGCAGATAATCCCGTGCTCATCGTGAAAGCCGAGCGTCAGCGGCACGCCGCGGTGCGGGCAGACGTCACGGGCGACCACGACCTGGTCGTGGATCCGGTAAATCACCAGCTGTTCATCCAGCAGGGTCGCCTTGACGGGCGCCGGGCCGACATCGCAGGCGCGTGCAACCGGATGCCAGCATTTCGCCAGGCGCAGCCAGTCCTCTGGCTCAAACGTGCAGTGGGCGGGTGGAGTAGGTTCTCTTTTCATCGTTGTCCCTCTTGCGTTCAGCCTAACGGGCCGCCCTGAATGGTCTCGCACAGACCGTTGATGATGCGCTCTCCGGTCTCCTCTTTGAGCTCCTGATACCAGGCCTGCGTCAGCGCCATGTCTTTGCCGTGGGTGACGTCGCAGCGTTTACGCGCCTTCAGCACCAGGTCGCGCACCCGGTCACAGCGCAGCGCTTCGTACTGCCGCAGCGCCAGCGTAATGCTGTGATTTTCACGCAGGCATTCCCCCAGCACCACGGCGTCTTCCATCGCCGCGCAGCCGCCCTGGCCGATATCCGGCGTGGTGCTGTGCGCGGCATCACCGAGCAGCGCGACGTTGCCGCGGACCAGGCTGTCGAACGGCTCAATATCGTGGATTTCAATGCGGTTGGTGGTTTCAGGATCCAGCGCCGCGATAAGCTTCTGCACCGGCGGCGCCCAGCCGCGGAAGTAGCCCGTGAGATCGGCGAGCAGGGTAGTACGGTCCTCCGCCAGGCCCGCGGGCAGGGGCACATCAAAAAAGAAGTAAAACCGTCCGCTGGAGACGGGCATCAGCGACACGCGTTTTCCTTCGCCAACGAAGGTGGTCCACTGGTGAGCCGGGGCGATCTCTTCGTCAATCTTCACCAGCCCGTTCCAGTTTACGTACCCGGCGTAGCGGCGTTCCGGCGTATAGCCCAGCACATACGGGCGCACGGCAGAGTGGCTGCCGTCGGCGGCAATCAGAAAATCGCCTGTTGCCGTGGTGCCATCGGTAAAGGTCACGCTCACGCCTGCATCGTCTTCATGGACGTGTTCCACGCGCTTGCCGAACTGCACCTTGTCGCGACCCCAGAAGTCCAGCATTTCGCGCTGGAGTTCAGCACGCGAGACGGGGCAGGGACGCCCGCCGGTACGCTCAATCAGCGGGGCAAGGCTAAAGCGGGTCAGGGTCTCGCCGCGCCGGTAATCCTTGTAGGCCATAAAACGCATCGGACCGCCGTAGGTCTCGATGATGTCGCCCATGCCGAGGTGCTGCATGCATTTCACGCCGTTCGGCCAGATGGAGATGGCCGCCCCGACGGGCCTGATCTCGCTTACGGCTTCAAACAAGGTACAGTCGATGCCCGCTTTCTTCAGCGCGACGGCGGCGCTCAGGCCGCCAATTCCCGCACCAATAACGATTGCTTTCATGCTTCTCTCCTTTTGCAGGGTGTAAAAACATTCAGCAATTTGCGTACCAGGCTGCAGAGTGGCGAAAACGGCGTTGTGAGAGGTGAGTTTGCACTGCTAAGGTGCGCAAACGCGGTGAAGGTGCCTTTTTATGAACCAATAATTTCCTGTTCAGCCATACGGAATCGACTGTTTCACCGCGGCAACAAGAGTGGCGTGGTTTGTGCAACAACCCGGAGGATGACAATAAAGGAGACACTATGATCGCACTGCACGACTTCAATCATCTTCCTGAGATAGACGCTCTCGCGCTGCTCCACCCCTGCGTGGCGCTCCCCGGCTGGGCTGAGGCACTGGTTCGCGGGCGGCCTTACTCGAGCCGGAGTGAAGTGTTCAGCACGGCGAAAGCGCTGACGCAAAACTGGGACGACGCGGCGCTAGCGCAAGCCCTGAGCGCCCATCCGCGCATCGGGGAAAAGCCCGCAGGTTCACAGGCGGAGGCGGCGCTGTCGCGTCAGGAGCAGGGCGCGGTGAATGAAGGCGATGCTGACCTTGCCCAGGCGCTGCGCGAGGGGAATGCCCGCTACGAAGCTCGCTTCGGGCGCGTCTTTCTGATCCGCGCGAAGGGCCGCAGCGGCGAGGACATTTTACAGGCGCTGCACACGCGGCTTGAGAACAGCGATGCGCAGGAAATCCGTGCCGCGCTGGAACAGCTACGGGAAATTACGTTACTCCGTCTGGAAGGAGTCATTAGCGAATGAGCACACTCAGCACCCATATTCTGGATATCTCGACGGGTAAGCCCGCTGAGGGCGTGACGGTTCATCTCGAACGGGAGGGCGAAATCATGGCGACGGGCGTGACCAACGTAAATGGTCGTATCACCGAATTTGTCCCTTTCCTGCCAAAAGGCCGCTATCGGCTGGTGGCGGAGATCGGCGCGTGGTTTAGCGAAACCGGTCGCGATACGCTCTACCCCTGCGCGCAAATTGATTTTGTGACGGGAGAAACGGCGGGTGAGCACTTCCACCTGCCGTTTGTGATTGCGCCCGGCGGGTGGTCAACCTACCGGGGGAGTTGACCATACCCGTTCGCCGTTTACCCAGGTCTCGCTGATGTTGCGCTCGTCGCCCAGGGTCATCAGCACAAAAAGCTGCTCGTAGATATCCTGACAGCGGCGATTGCGCAGGCGCTGCAGCGGGGTTACGCCAGGATCGATAACCACGAAATCCGCCTCTTTGCCGGGCGTGAAGTTGCCAATCTTATCGTCCAGCCTGAGGGCGTGCGCGCCGCCCAGCGTGGCGTGGTAAAACGCCTCGCTGGCGCGCAGGCGATAGCTCTGAAGCTGGCCCACCTTGTAGGCTTCGCCCAGGGTGCGCAGCATGCTGAAGGTGGTGCCCGCACCGACGTCGGTGCCGATGCCCATCCGGACCTTGTGCTGCCAGCAGGCGGGCAGGCGAAACAGTCCGCTGCCGAGAAACAGGTTAGAGGTGGGGCAAAACGCCACCGCCGAGCCGGTGTCATGCAGACATTGCCACTCGCTGTGGTGAAGATGAATCGCGTGGGCAAACACGCTGCGCTCGCCGGTCAGGCCGTAGTGGTGATACACGTCCAGATAGCGCTCATGTTCCGGCCAGAGGTCGCTCACCCAGGCCACTTCGTTGGGGTTTTCGCTCAGGTGGGTCTGCAGCCAGGTGTCCGGGAACTCCTCTCTGAGCAGGCTGACCGCCGCCAGCAGTTCGGGTGATGAGGTCGGGGCAAAGCGCGGCGTAATCGCATAGCCCAGCCGGCCCCGGTGGTGCCAGCGCTGAATCAGCTCCCGCGTCTGCCGGTAGCTCTGCTTCGCGTCTTCGCTCAGGTAGTCCGGCGTGTGTCTGTCCATCATCACCTTTCCGGCGATAAGGCGCATGTTGAGGCGCAGGGCTTCGGTAAACAGCGCCTCGACCGATTCCGGATGCAGCGTGCAAAACACCAGTGCGGTAGTGGTGCCGTTGCTTACCAGCTGGTTAATAAAGAATTGGGCGATCTCTGTCGCGTAGGCCTCATCGGAAAACTGGCTCTCCACCGGGAAAGTGTAGGTGGTCAGCCACTCCAGCAGCTGTTCGCCAAAGGCGCCGATCATCTCCGTTTGCGGATAATGGACGTGGGTGTCGACAAAACCGGGCAGCAGCAGCCTGCCGCGCAGGTCGGTGTAGCCCTTGTGAGGGTCAAGATACTGCTCGCCCTCCTGCCACGGCATCTGCGCCAGAATTTTCCCGCTCTGTATAAACAGCAGCCCGTCCTCAAGGTAGCGCGCGTGCCGGGCAATCGCGTCTGCGCTGTCGCAGACCTGGGCAATATCAAAAAATGCGCCGCGGATCGCTGTCTGGTAATCCATCATGGTTCCTGCCTTTGTTTTTGCGTAGCGGGGTGATAAGGCGCAGCAAGAACGGTGCCAGAATGAACGGGCCGCAGATACGCTGCGGCCGGAAGGAGGGGATTACTCTTTTTGCGTCGCTACGCGGGAGCTGAACGACGTCGCACCTGCCGTCTCGCGATCTTCCCGCGCCAGCCAGCGGTAGGTCACGCCGCCGAGGAAGACGCCGATGAACCAGCTGAAGTTCGCCACCTCATGCAGGGCCGGGATAAAGCTAATCACCAGGCCCACGGCAACGGACGGGATCAGCGCGCCAATGGCTTTCGGGTTAAAGCCGTTGCGGTACCAGTATTTGCCCTTTGGCGTGTCGTCGAACAGATCGTCGACCGACACCTTGCCGCGTTTAATCAGGTAGAAATCGGCAATCAGAATGCCGAACAGCGGGCCGATGAACGCCCCGAGCACGTCCAGGGTGTAGTGGATAAGCTCCGGCGAGTTGAACAGGTTCCACGGGGTGAGCAGGATAGAACCGACGGCGGCAATCATTCCCCCGGTGCGGAAGCTGATTTTCTGCGGCGAGCAGTTAGAGAAATCAAACGCCGGCGAGACGAAGTTGGCGACGATGTTGATCCCAATGGTGGCGGTGATCATCGTCAGCAGGCCAATCGCCACGGCCAGATCGTTACCCACGCGGCTGACGGTTTCGATCGGGTCGGTGATCATGCGGCCAAACAGCGACTGGGTGCCGGAGACAATCACCACGGTGACGATGGAGAACAGCAGGAAGTTAAACGGCAGCCCCCAGCGGTTGCCGCGGCGGATCTCGCCCATGCTTTTCCCGTAGCGGGAGAAGTCGCCAAAGTTGAGCAGCGGGCCGGAGAAGTAAGAAACCACCAGCGCGGTCGCGGTGATCATCTGCCAGGTCTGCTCGCCCGCGCTCAGGGATTTGCTGGCGAGGGTGAAGGAAATACCGTCAAAACCGGTCTTGTATACAATCCATCCTGCGAGAGCCAGCATCACCACGTAGACCGCCGGACCGGCGATATCAATAAAGCGCTTGATGGCGTTCATGCCGTGCCAGAAGACCATCGCCTGCAGGACCCACATGATGGCAAAACAGATCCAGCCCAGAGTCGACAGGCCGAGGAACGCCCCGGAGGTGAGCGAAGAGAGCGACGGCCAGAACTTCAGCGCCACCAGCATCAGGGCATTGGCGGCCAGATAAGTCTGGATGCCATACCATGCAAAGGCGATAAGCCCACGGATCACCGCAGGAATATTGGCCCCGAAGACGCCAAACGCCTGACGGCAGATCACCGCATAAGGCACGCCCGCCATCTGGCTCGGTTTTGCCACCAGGTTGGCGCAAAGCTGCACAATGCAAATCCCCACCAGCAGGCAGAGCAGCACCTGCCAGCTTGCCAGTCCGAGCGTAAAGAAGCTCGCGGCGACAACATATCCCCCCATGCTGTGCACGTCCGACATCCAAAACGAAAAGATGTTGTACCAGCTCCAGTTCTGGTCACGCGTCGGTGCCAGATCCTCATTGCAAAGACGTGGGCTGTAGACCGCACCGGAATCAGCGGCCGTACCCTGCTGCGTGTTTTGACTGTTTGGCATGAAACCTGCTCCTGTGAATGAAAACCCGTTGAGTGGGAGTGCAGACGGTGTTGCAGGATCCAGGCCAAAATAATAAATCTTGTATGCAATATTTTATTTTTATGTATACGATTCGATAACGAAGAGTAAAAGACGGAGTGGTGAATGAACAACATAAACGCCCTGCAGACCGCGCCAGACCTGCATGACAAAGATGAATCCATCTTCCAGGCGCTGATGACCGCGATTGTCGAACATCAGCTGCTGCCGGGGAGCAAACTGCCGGAAGAGGCGCTGGCCGAGGTGTTTGGCGTGAGCCGCACGGGCATCCGTAAGGTGCTGCAGCGACTCGCGGCTGTGCAAATGGTCACTTTAACGCCCAAGCGTGGTGCACACGTCGCCAGCCCGACGGTGGAAGAGGCGCAGCACATCTTCCGCACCCGCGCCCTGCTGGAGGTCGCTAACCTGCCGGACGTGCTGGCCCGCTGCCAGCCGCCGCACCTTGCCGCGCTGGAGGCCATTATTCGCCAGGAGCAGCAGGCGCACGAGGCGTACGACGGCCCGGCGGCGATCCGCCACTCCGCTAATTTTCACATTCAGCTGCAGGCCATCTCCGGCAACCAGGTGCTCACGGAGATGGTGACCAGCCTGAGCCAGCGATCTTCGCTGGTGATTGCCACCTGGGGCGCGCCGTGGCGTCAGGGCTGTCGCTGCAACGATCACGAGCAGCTTGTGGATCTGCTGCGCCAGAAGGCGCTTGAGCCATTAAGCGATGCCCTAATGCACCATTTTGAACATATCGTCGCCAGCCTCTGCTTCGAGCGGGCGGGCGAGTGCCTGCCTGATTTTGCCCGGCTGTTCGCCGGCCACAAGGAGTCGTAATGTCATCTGTCTGTATACAAGTGATCAACCCTAACACCAGCCTCGCGATGACGGAAACCATCGGCGCGGCGGCCCGTGCGGTAGCGGCGCCGGGGACGGAGATCCTCGCGGTCTGCCCGAGCGCGGGGGTGCCGTCCATAGAAGGCCACTTCGATGAGGCCATCGCCGCCGTGGGGGTTCTCGAACAGGTCAAGCTCGGCAGACAGCAGGGCGTGGATGGTCACGTCATCGCCTGCTTTGGCGATCCGGGCCTGCTGGCGGCGCGCGAGCTGGCGCAGGGGCCGGTGGTGGGCATTGCCGAAGCCGCCATGCATATGGCGACGCTGGTGGCGACGCGCTTTTCGGTGGTCACCACGCTGCCGCGCACGCTGATCATTGCCCGTCATCTGCTGCACCAGTATGGCTTTCACGATCGCTGTGCGGCGCTGCACGCTATCGATCTCCCGGTGCTGGCACTGGAAGACGGCAGCGGTCTGGCGCAGGAGAAGGTGCGCGCGCGCTGTATACAGGCGCTGAAAGAGGACGGCTGCGGCGCCATCGTGCTCGGCTGCGGCGGCATGGCGACGCTGGCGCAGGAGCTGACCCGCGAGCTGCGCGTGCCGGTGATCGACGGCGTCAGCGCGGCGGTGAAGATGGTGGAGTCGCTGGTGGCCCTGGGGCTGTCGACCAGCAAGCACGGGGATCTGGCGTACCCGGAGAACAAAGCGTTAAGCGGGCATTTTCAGGCATTGAATCCATTTTAATTTTTTGGGGGGTGGCAATGGGGCTTTTTGAACAGGATTATCCGCGGGATCTGCGCGGCTACGCGGGCAACCCGCCGCACGCGCGGTGGCCGAATCAGGCGCGTATCGCCGTGCAGTTTGTGCTCAATTACGAAGAGGGGGCGGAAAACCACGTTCTGCACGGCGATGCCGGTTCCGAACAGTTCCTGTCGGACATCATCGGCGCGGCCAGCTACCCGGACAAACACATGTCGATGGACTCCCTCTACGAATACGGCAGCCGCGCCGGGTTCTGGCGGATCCACAATGAATTTCAAAAGCGCGGCCTGCCGCTGACGGTCTTTGGCGTGGCTATGGCGCTGGCGCGTCACCCGGAGATCGTTGAGGCTATCAGGGATGCGGATTATGACGTGGTCAGCCACGGCTGGCGCTGGATCCACTATCAGCACATGGACATCAGCCAGGAGCGCGAACACCTGCATAAAGCGGTGCAGGTGCTGACCGACCTGTTCGGCAAGCCGCCGACGGGCTGGTACACCGGGCGCGACAGCCCCAACACCCGCCAGCTGGTGGTGGAGCACGGCGGCTTCGACTACGACAGCGACTACTACGGCGATGATTTGCCCTTCTGGACGGTGGTGGCCTGCAGCGACGGCACCCGCAAACCGCACCTGATTGTGCCCTATACGCTGGATGCGAACGACATGCGCTTCGCGACCGCGCAGGGGTTTAACACCGCCGAGCAGTTTTATACGTACCTGAAGGACAGTTTTGACGTGCTGTACGAAGAGGGAGAAAGCGCGCCGAAGATGATGTCCATCGGCATGCATTGCCGTCTGCTCGGGCGGCCGGGGCGTTTTCGCGCGCTACAGCGGTTCCTGGATTACGTGCAGCAGCACGAGCGGGTGTGGGTTTGTACCCGCCAGCAGATTGCCGACCACTGGCGGGATGTGCATCCGTTTCAGAAGTAAGCGTGCCGTGTTTAGCCGGGTGGCGGCTGCGCCTTACCCGGCCTACAAGACCTCGTATTCCTGGTGGCATTACACCATCAAACTCACCTGCGCCGCCACGATGCGCCACCCGTAGGCAAACCGCACCCACGTCTGCTGCTGACGGCCAATGCGTTCCGTGCCCTCCCGGGTAAACTCGGTGCTGCACACGGCATAATTTTCACCGAAGGTGGTAATCACGGTGTGACGCAGAGTCCGCTGCAGCCCGGCGGCGGGACGCGCCGCGCGAAAGGCGCGGATTTCATCAATCCCGTACAGGTTTTCACCCGCCCCCAGACGCACCGTGTTTTTGTCGTGCCAGAACAGCTCGTCCAGCACCGCAACGTTGTTGCTGACCAGCGCGTCTTCATAGCGGTAAAACGCGGCGGTCACCTCGGCAACCACCCACGGCAGGTTAATGTCATCGTGATTTATCATGCTGCCACCTCCGCCGGACGGGCATCGGTGATGCCGCTCTCTTCCAGTACGTGCGCAACGCGCAGGCAGGCCTGCTCGTTAAACGGCGCCGCAATCAGCTGTAGGCCAATCGGTGCACCCTGGACGGTGCGCAGCGGAACGGTGGTCACCGGCAGGCCCAAAAATGATATCGGCTGGGTCAGCATCCCCATGCTGGCGCGGACGGGGAGCGGCTGGCCGTTAATCTCCATGGTCTGCTCACCCGCGAGCGTCGCGCTGCGCGGCGTTGCCGGAGCGATCAGCACGTCGGTCTGCGCGAACAGGGTGCTAAATGCCTGCCGGGCGTGCGCGCGAAACCGCTGGGCCTGAATGTACCAGGCGGAGGGGATCATCGCGCCCGCCAGCAGCCGTTCGCGGGAATGCGGCTCAAAACGCTCCGGCTCGCGGCGAAGCGCGGGCAGGTACTGGTTTCCCCCTTCGGAGGCGCTGATGATAAACGCCGCGGAGCGCGCCAGCTCGGCGTCCGGAAACTGCAGCTCATCCTGCGCGTCGAGCGCCTTCGCCACCCGCGCCACGGCGTCTCTTGCATCCGCATCGCACCAGGTGGTGAAGTAGCCGCCGAGCACCGCGCAGCGCAGGCCGTCCAGACCGCGCTCGAGCAGGGGGCGCGTCTGCTCGCGCGAGCTCTCTGCCTGAAAACCGTCGCTGCCGTCCCGCCCCTGCAGCGCGTCATACACGGATGCCAGGTCGCACACGCGGCGGGCAAAGGGGCCGATATGATCCAGGCTCGCGACAAACGGATGGCTGCCGGATCGCGACAGACGGCCAAAGGTGGGCTTCAGGCCATAGATGCCGCACAGGGAGGCCGGAACGCGAATCGAGCCGTTGGTGTCGGTACCGAGCGAAAAGTGCACCAGCCCGGCGGCCACGGCGGCGGCCGATCCGCCGGACGACCCGCCCGCAACGCGCCTCAGGTCGTGCGGGTTACGCGTGGTACCGTAGTGGCTGTTTTCTGTGGTGAAGCCGTAAGCGTAGGCGTCCATATTCACCATTCCGGTCAGCAGCCCGCCCGCGCTGCGTAGCTGGCGCACGGCGAAGCTGTCAGCGGCGGCGGCAGGGCGCTGGCTGAACAGCTCGGCCCCGGCAAGGGTGGTGTGACCGGCAACGTCGAACAGGTTTTTTACCGCGTAGGGCACGCCCGCCAGCGGCGGCAGGGGGCGCTTCTCGCGGCGCAGAGTGTCGATGCTCTCGGCCTCGGCGAGCATGCGTTCTTCCGTCACGGTGGTCCAGGCGTTGATCTGCGGGTTCACGCGCGCAATCGCCTCCAGCGTCTGGCGGGCAATCTCGCGAGCGCTCAGTTCGCCTGCGCTCAGCGCCTGCTGGATCGCGCTGATACTCATCTCGTGTAGCCTCATGCTTTGTATACTCCTGCGATCTCCAGACGGTCATCAAGCGGCAGCGCCATCAGCGGGGCGGCCAGGGTGGCAATGCGGCTGAACTGCAGCTGCAGCTCGGCACGGCGCGCATCGTCCAGCGTCACGCCGAGCACGGACTCCATTTGCGCCAGATACGCCTGCCAGTCGGGTTGTACGTTGTTCATTATTATCTCCTCAGAATCCGGCGGCCGCGCCGTTGCTGCGCGGGTCAAACGCCCCTTCGAACAGCCCGTTGGGGTGGCGGACAATCGCGCCCGCGTGGCCCATCGCTTCACTGAAGTCAGGGAACATTTCCACCTCATGTCCGAGAGCCTGAAGCCGTGAGACCGTCTCAGCGGTAAAGCGTCCTTCCAGCTTTAACGTGTCCGAGGTTTGTCCCCAGGTACGTCCCAGCAGCCAGCGCGGGCGGGAAATACTTTCCTGTAACGGCACGCCCTGAATCGCGTAGCGGGTAAAGAGCGCGGCCTGGGTTTGCGGTTGTCCGTCACCGCCCATCGAGCCGTAGACCATCACGCGTCCGTCTTTCAGCCGCGCCGCGGCCGGGTTCAGGGTATGGAAGGGCTGCTTGCCCGGCGCGAGGGCCAGAAAATGAGCGGGATCGAGGCTGAACGATGCGCCCCGGTTCTGCCAGACGATGCCGGTGTCCGGCAGCACCACGCCGCTGCCGAACTCGTGATAGATACTCTGGATAAACGACACGGCAAGCCCGCTGTTATCCATCACTCCCATCCACACCGTATCGCCGGGGCCTTTCCCGGTCCCCCACGGCGCGGCGCGGTTGCCATCAACTTTGTCGGCAAGCGCCTGAAGGGCGGCGGGCTCCAGCAGGCTCTGAACATCGGTTTGCAGCTCGCGCGGGTCGGTGATGTGGGCATCGCGCAGGCCAAAAGCCAGCTTGGTGGCTTCAACGATGCGGTGAATGGTGTCGGCGTCGTCGGCCTCCGCCATATTCAGGCGATCGGTGACACCGAGTATCGCCAGCGAGACCAGCCCCTGCGTCGGCGGGGCGTGGTTATAAATTTCCCCCTGCTGATGCTCCAGCTTCAGCGGCACGGTGCGCCGGGCAACGTGCGCGTGTAAATCGGCCAGCGTCACGGGCAGGCCCAGCGTCTCCATACCCTGCGCCAGCACCTCCGCCAGCGGGCCGCGATAAAAGCTGTCCAGACCGTCTTCCACCAGACGCGTCAACGTCGTGGCCATGGCGGGTTGGTAAAAACGGCTCCCGGCCTGCAGCGGCTTACCGTCCACCAGCCAGGTTTCTGCAAAACCGGGAACATCCTTCAGCTCGTCGAATTTACTGGCCGTGGCGTGGGCCTGAGATGCCGTGACCGGCGTGCCGTTTTGCGCATAGTCAATGGCATCGGCCAGCAGGCGGGCCAGCGGCAGCGCCTTGCCGGTCATCTCGCGCGAAACCTTCAGCGCCTCGTCCCAGCCGCTCACCGTACCGGCGACGGTCAGCGCCGCACGGGGCCCGCGATGGGGAATATGCGCCAGACCGTCGTAGGCGGCGAGCGTTGCGCGCGATCCCGCCGCGCCGCTGGCGTCAATGGCGACAGGTTCGCCTTCCGGCGGCACGATAAGCCAGAAGCCGTCGCCGCCCAGCCCGTTCATGTGCGGGTAAACCACGGCAACGGTGGCCGCCGCGGCGACCATCGCTTCTATCGCGCTGCCGCCTTCGCGCAGCACCGACAGCGCGCTCTGGCTGGCAAGATGGTGGGGCGCAACGGCCATGCCGTGCGTGGAGACATTACTTTGCATGAAGCATCCTCATAACCCTGAAAGTCACAAGGTGCTGCAAAAGCTGTTCCAATTCTGAAAGAAAAGTTTCAGTAAACTGGCACGCATAATGAATACGTATAATAAAAGGTACAATGTGATGAAACAAAAGTTACAGAGGCGCTATGGAACAACTGGATGAACGTCTGAAAGCACAGTACCCGTCGCTGTCGCCGCAGGAGCAGCGGGTGGCGGATTTTATATTCGACCATTTTGACGATCTGATTAGCTACAACAGCGCCGAGCTGGCGCAGCTGAGCGGGGTGTCGAAAGCCACGGTGAGCCGTCTGTTTAAGCGTCTGGGCTATGAGAAATATAAGGACATGCGCGACGAGCTGCGCACCCTGCGCCAGAGCGGGATGCCGCTCACCGATAACCGCGACGCGGTGCAGGGCAATACGCTGCTGGCGCGCCACTACAAGCAGGAGATGGCGAACCTGACCCAGTGGGTCAATGCCCTCGACGCGCAGCAGTTTGCCGACGCCATGGCCTGCATGGTGAAGGCGCGGCGCATTGTGATTATCGGCATGCGTAATGCCTATCCGGCGGCGCTCCACCTGCGTCAGCAGCTGCTGCAGGCGCGCGGTCAGGTGCTGGTCCTGCCTCAGCCGGGGCAGAGCCTGAGCGAGGAGCTGGTGGACTTAACGCCGGACGATCTGGTGGTCATGATGGCCTTTCGCCGCCGACCGCGCATCATTCGCCCGCTGATGCAGCAGCTTCAGAGCAGCGGTATTCCTGTGCTGCTGATGTGCGAGCCGCAGGCCCACAGCCTGTTTCCGCTGGCGAGCTGGCAGCTCTGCGCCCCGCTGGACAGCGTCTCGGCCTATGACAGCTACGCCTCAGTCAACAGTCTGATCAACCTGCTGGCGAACGCCTTCCTGCATGACATTCTCGATAAAGGCCGTCCGCGCATTCACGAGATCGCCTCCCTCTACCAGCAGCTGGACGAACTCGAGCAACGATAATGGGGCATCAGGCTGGTGCTTTGCATTAAAATGGTGCATGGCGGCGGGGCGAAAATGGAGAGCATTTTCGCCCCGCCCGCGTTTTATCAGGCTTTATGAGAAAAATCCCCGCTTCGGCTTATCTGGCACATTAGTTGCAAAATCACATTCAAAGAATCTTTTGTTTCATGTTAACGTTACGGGGAAGCACCATGAAAAAATTGTTGATTGCACTGGCCGGGGCCGCATGTCTCTTCACACAGCTGCCGGCAAAGGCTGACCAGCTTCAGGATATTGAAAAACGCGGCACTATCCGCATTGCCGTTCCGCAGGACTTCCCGCCGTTTGGCTCGGTAGGGACCGATCTGCAGCCGCAGGGCTATGACATCGACATGGCGCGCTATCTGGCCAAACAGATGAAGCTCAAGCTGCAGCTGGTGCCGGTGACCAGCGCCAACCGCGTGCCGTACCTGCAAACCGATAAGGTGGATCTGGTCATATCCAGCCTCGGTAAAAACCCGGAGCGCGAGAAGGTGATCGACTTCAGCCGCGCCTACGCGCCGTTCTTCCTCGGCGTGTTTGGTCCGAAAGGGGCCGAGCTGAAAGACGCCGCCGCGCTGAGCGGAAAAACCATCGGCGTGACGCGCGGGGCGGTGGAGGACATGGTGCTGACCGGCCTGGCGCCGAAAGACGCGAACGTGAAGCGCTACGAAGACAATAACACCACGCTCTCGGCCTACCTCTCCGGGCAGGTGCAGTACGTGGCAACCGGCAACCTCGTGGTGGCGGCCATTTCGCGCCAGAATGCGGACAAAGCCCCGGTGCCGAGCTTTATGCTGAAAGACTCGCCGTGCTTTATTGGCCTGAAGAAAAACGAACCGGCCCTGAAGGCAAAAGTGGACGCGCTGATTGAGCAGGGCATCAAGGACGGGACCCTGAACGGCCTGTCCGAGCAATGGCTGAAGGCTCCGCTGCCGGCAAGCCTCGGCGTATAAGTCTATGGCTGAGCAACTCGATTTTTCAGCGCTCTGGCCGTACTGGCCGGAGCTGCTGGCGGGGCTGTGGGTCACCGTTCAGCTGACGGTGATGGCAACTATCGGCGGGCTGGCGACAGGGATTTTCGGGGCGGCGATCCGCAGCGGACGCACCACCTGGTTCAGTCGGATCTGGGGCGCGTACGTGGAAATCATCCGCAACACGCCGTTTGTGGTGCAGCTGTTTTTCATCGTCTTCGGGCTGCCGAATCTGGGGCTGAAGATGACGGCGGGGGAAGCGGCGCTGCTGGCCATGGTGGTGAACCTTGGCGCCTACAGCACCGAGATTATCCGCGCGGGCATTCAGGTCACGCCGAAAGGGCAGTGGGAGGCCGGGCGCGTGCTGGGGCTCACCCGACTGCAGACCTTTATTCGCGTGGTGCTGCCGCCCGCGCTGCAGCGCATTTATCCGGCGCTGGTGAGCCAGTGCATCATCGTGATGCTCGGCTCGTCGGTGGTGTCGCAGGTCTCCTATGAAGAGCTGACCTTCGCCGCCAACCTGATCCAGTCCAGAACGTTTCTGAGCTTTGAGGTTTATCTGGTGACAACCGGCATTTACTTAGCGCTGTCGATAACCCTGCGCCAGCTGATGATGGCGGCAGGACGCAAATGGCTGGGGGTGAAGGCATGATGACCACCTTTACCGACTGGGACATTATTCGCAACCTGCTGCTGGCCGGACGCTGGACGGTGCTGCTCTCGCTGGTGGCGTTTGTCGGCGGGGCGGCGGTGACGCTGCCGCTCCTGCTGCTGCGCCTGACGGGCGGGCGCACGGTGAAGCGTATCATCCGCGGCTACATTGAGCTGTTTCAGGGCACGCCGCTGCTGATGCAGCTGTTCCTGGCCTTCTTTGGCGTAGCGCTGTTCGGCATCGACGTCTCGCCGTGGACCGCCGCCTCGCTGGCGCTGACGTTTTACACCAGCGCGTTTCTGCTCGATATCTGGTACGGCAGCATTCGCGCGTTGCCGAAAGGCCAGTGGGAAGCGTCGCGCTGCCTGGGGCTGACCTTCGGCCAGACCCTGTTTCGCGTCGTTGCCCCGCAGGCGCTGCGCATCGGCATCGCGCCGACGGTCGGTTTTGCTGTGCAGGTGATCAAAGGCACCGCGCTGGCGTCGATTATCGGCTTTATCGAGCTGACCAAGGCCGGGACCATGCTGACCAACGTGACCTATCAGCCGTTTAAGGTCTTTGCGCTGGTGGCGCTGGGCTACTTTATTCTGTGTTATCCGCTGTCGCGCTACAGCCGCTATCTGGAGACGAAATTCAATGCCTCTCATCACCATTAATCAGGTGCAGAAGTACTACGGCGATAACCACGTGCTCAAGGGTGTCGATCTGGATATCGACATGGGCCAGGTGATCTCCATTATCGGGCGCAGCGGATCGGGCAAAAGCACGCTGCTGCGCTGCATCAACGGCCTGGAAGGGTATCAGGACGGCAGCATCAAGCTTGGCGGCATGACCGTTACCGACCGGGATTCCCAGGCGCGCGAAATCAGCCGCTCGGTCGGGATGGTGTTCCAGAGCTTCAACCTGTTTCCGCACATGACGGCGCTGGAGAACGTGATGCTCGCCCCGCGTCGGGTGCTGAAGAAAAGCGCAGCCGAATGCCGGGCGCTGGCGCAGCAGATGCTGGAGAAAGTGGGCTTAGGCGATCGCCTGGATTACTACCCGTCGAGCCTCTCCGGCGGCCAGCAGCAGCGCGTGGCGATTGCCCGGGCGCTGGCGATGTCCCCTAAGGTTTTACTCTGCGACGAGATCACCTCCGCGCTCGACCCGGAGCTGGTGGGCGAAGTGCTCAAGGTGCTGGAGCAGCTGGCGGCCGAGGGGATGACGCTCATACTGGTTACCCATGAAATGAATTTTGCCCGCGAAGTGGGCGACCGCGTGGTGTTTATGCACCAGGGGAAAGTCTGGGAACAGGGCGACAGCAAAACGCTGTTCGCCAACCCGCAGACCACGGAACTGAAGCAGTTCATCTCCTCCGTGCGCGGCCTCAACTGATAAGGACTGACAAATGGATATCGCACGCTTTCCGCAAATCAACCCGCCTCAGCGCCTGCTGATGGGACCGGGCCCGATCAACGCCGACCCGCGCGTGCTGCGCGCCATGTCGAGCCAGCTGATCGGCCAGTACGATCCGGCCATGACCCACTACATGAACGAGGTGATGGCGCTCTATCGCGGGGTGTTCCGCACCGAAAACCGCTGGACGATGCTGGTAGACGGCACCTCCCGCGCGGGGATTGAGGCGATTCTGGTCTCCGCCATCCGCCCGGGAGATAAGGTGCTGGTGCCGGTCTTTGGCCGCTTCGGCCACCTGCTGTGCGAAATTGCCCGCCGCTGCCGCGCGGAGGTGCATACCATCGAGGTGCCGTGGGGCGAGGTATTCATCCCGGACCAGGTCGAGGATGCGATTAAGCGTATTCGTCCGCGCCTGCTGCTGACCGTGCAGGGCGACACCTCCACCACCATGCTCCAGCCGCTCGCCGAGCTCGGTGACATCTGCCGCCGCCACGACGTGTTGTTTTATACCGATGCCACCGCGTCGCTCGGCGGTAACGCGCTGGAGACCGACGCCTGGGGGCTGGATGCGGTCTCGGCCGGGATGCAGAAATGCCTCGGCGGCCCGTCGGGCACCTCGCCGATCACCCTGAGCCCGCGTATGGAGGAGGCGATCCGCCGCCGCAAATGCGTTGAGGAGGGCATTCGCACTGACGCCCATCGCGACGGCGACGACGAGATGATCTACTCCAACTACTTCGATCTCGGCATGGTGATGGACTACTGGGGACCGGAGCGGCTGAACCACCACACCGAAGCGACCACCGCGCTGTTTGGCGCCCGCGAATGCGCGCGGCTGATCCTGCAGGAAGGGCTGGATAACGGCATCGCCCGCCACAGGCTGCACGGCGATGCGCTGCTGAAGGGCATTCAGGCGATGGGGCTGGAGACCTTCGGCGATCTGAAGCACAAGATGAACAACGTGCTGGGCGTGGTCATTCCGCAGGGCGTCAACGGCGACCAGGTGCGTAAGCTGATGCTGGAGGATTTCGGGATTGAAATCGGCACCTCGTTTGGCCCGCTGCACGGCAAAGTGTGGCGCATTGGCACCATGGGCTACAACGCGCGCAAAGACTGCGTGATGACCACCCTGAGCGCGCTGGAGTCGGTGCTGAACTACCTGAAATTCACCACCACCCAGGGCGCCGCCATGCAGGCAGCGTGGGACCACTATCGCCGAGAGACGCCGCAATGAGCCCGGCGGCAGAACGGGTGATGGCGCGCGCCGATGCGCTGGCCGCCATCAGCGAAACCCCGGACGCGCTGACAAGGGTTTACCTCTCTACGCAGCATCTGCAGGCCAACCAGCTGGTCGGAGAGTGGATGCGCCAGGCGGGCATGACCGTCTGGCAGGACAGCGTGGGCAATATTTGTGGGCGCTATGAGGGTGCACAGGAAGGGGCGCAGGCGGTGCTGCTCGGTTCGCATCTTGATACCGTACGCAATGCGGGGCGCTACGACGGCATGCTTGGGGTGCTCACCGCCATCGAAGTGGTGGACAGCCTGCACCAACAGGGGCTGCATCTGGCCCAGGCCATTGAGATTGTCGGCTTTGGTGACGAAGAGGGAACCCGTTTTGGGATCACCCTGTTAGGCAGCCGGGGCATAACGGGCACCTGGCCGCAGGGCTGGCTGGAGACGTGTGATGCCAGCGGCATCAGCGTGGCGCAGGCGATGGTGCAGGCGGGGCTCGATCCCGCCCGCGTGGCGCTTGCGGCACGCCGTCAGGCCGATTTCAGCGCCTGTCTGGAACTGCATATCGAACAGGGCCCGTGTCTGGAGCAGGAAGGCCTGGCGCTGGGCGTGGTGGAAGCCATCAACGGCGCGCGCCGCCTAAACTGCCGCTTCACCGGCGAGGCCGGGCACGCGGGTACCGTACCGATGGCTCACCGTAAGGATGCCCTGGCCGCAGCCGCCGAATGGATGGTGCTGATCGAAAACACCACGCGACAGCAGGGCGGTAATCGGGTGGCGACGGTCGGGGAACTGCGCTGCCTGCCCGGTGCGGTCAACGTTATTCCGGGCGAGGTTGCGCTCTCTCTGGATATTCGCGGCCCGCAGGATGCCCCGCTTGACGCGTTGCTCGCGGAGCTGCTGGCGCAGGCGGAAACCATTGCCGCTCGTCGCGGGCTGAGCTTCAGCGCCGAGGAGTTTTACCGTATCGCCGCCACGCCGTGCGATGCGCGTTTGCAGGCGCTGCTGGGACAGGCCGTTGAATCGGTGCAGGGGCGCTCTTTATCGCTGCCGAGCGGTGCCGGGCACGACACCATCGCGCTGGCAGAACGCTGGCCGGTGGGCATGTTGTTTGTGCGCTGCAAAGGGGGCATCAGCCACCATCCGGCGGAATCGGTGATGGCTGAAGATGTCGCGCTGGCGATTGAGGCATTTAAGGGCGCGGTTGAGAGGCTGGCGAGCTAGGCCACCGAACGCACCGCATCTTCGATATCTGCACTGACGCGGACATCCTGTTCGTCAAAGACCATGCAGTGGCGATCGTCGAAGGCCACATCAATCTTCTGCCACGGGGCGAACTGCACGTCTCCTGGCAGCAAGATTTTAACGTTGTCGTGACCGTAGCACTGACCAAACAGGTAGGTGTTGTTCCCGAGTCGTTCCACCACTTCACAGTTAAATTCCAGTCCCGTACCCTGGCGAGTGTCGGTGGTCAAATGTTCCGGACGAATGCCCAGCGTCACCTGGCTTCCCGGCGTCAGCGGCGTGGTGGTCAGGGCAAGCGTCAGCGACTTCTGCTGCGACAGCCGCACCGTCAACGCGCCAGGCTGCCATGCTTCAACCGTGGCGGGCAGGAAGTTCATCTTCGGTGAGCCGATAAACCCGGCAACGAACTTGTTCACAGGCTTATAGTAGAGCTCCATCGGCGCGCCTATCTGCTCGACCTTGCCGTAGTTCATCACCACAATTTTATCCGCCAGCGTCATGGCCTCAATCTGATCGTGGGTGACATACACCATGGTGGTTTTCAGTTCCTGGTGCAGACGGGCGAGGTGCAGGCGCATCTCCACGCGCAGTTCGGCATCCAGGTTGGACAGCGGTTCATCGAACATAAAGACGCGCGGGTTACGGACGATAGCGCGGCCAATCGCGACGCGCTGGCGCTGGCCGCCGGAGAGCTGTTTGGGTTTGCGGTCCAGCAGGTGGGAAAGCTGCAGCGTTTTGGCGACCATCTCGACCTGATGTCTAATCTGATCTTTCGGTACTTTATTCACCTTCAGCCCGTAGCCCATGTTTTCGGCCACCGTCATATGCGGATAGAGCGCGTAGGACTGAAAGACCATCGCCACACCCCGATGGGAAGGGGCGACGTCGTTCATCACCTCGTTACCGATCAGCACTTCACCGTCGCTTATCTCCTCCAGCCCGGCAATCATGCGCAGCATAGTGGATTTGCCACAGCCGGAAGGCCCGACGAATACGGCAAACTCACCGTCCTCAATATCAAGATTAACGTTGTGGAGCGTGACGGTGTCGCCAAAGCGCTTGGTGACATTCCTCAATTGTATGTTCGACATCAGTGTTCCCCAGGTAAACCGCCGAGTATGTTTTACGTATAACAATTGTGTTCAACGTGGCCGGACGGTGCAATTTGTCTGCCTTGACTATAACTTCCAGCATTCATGCGCCCTATACAGATATTCCATTAATGTTATGACGATCACACAACTTACAGTTTTATGTAGAGTTATCATGATGTGAAGGGTAGCGTATAACCAACCAAAGGCATTTGGTGTCAGACGTACAACGCCAGTTTTATCGGGATATATAGCGGGGTTTGTAGGGCGTCAGATGCCATAACAACCATAAAATTGTTATACCTTCACATGAGGTTGATAATGAAAAAGAACATACTCGCTGCTCTGATCCTCTCTACGCTCGCGGTACAGGCTCACGCCACCGCGCAGCTTAACGTCTGGGAAGACATCAAGAAGTCGTCCGGTATTAAAGATGCGGTCGCGGACTTTGAAAAACAGTACGACGTGAAGGTCAACGTGCAGGAAACCCCTTACGCACAGCAGCTCGAAAAACTGCGTCTGGACGGCCCGGCAGGGATTGGCCCGGATGTGCTGGTCATCCCTAACGATCAGCTGGGCGGCGCCGTCGTGCAAGGGTTATTGACCCCCCTGAATCTGGAGGCTAAGCAGACCGAACAGTACACCCCGGCCTCGATTAACGCCTTCAAAATGGATAACGCCCTCTACGGTGTGCCGAAAGCGGTTGAGACGCTGGTGCTGATCTACAACAAAGATCTCATCGACAAGCCGCTCAACTCGCTGCAGGACTGGTATGACTTTTCTAAACAGCAGCGCGCAAAAAACCAGTACGGTCTGCTCGCCAAGTTCGATCAGATTTACTACAGCTGGGGCGCAATCTCCCCGATGGGAGGCTACATCTTCGGTCAAAACGGCAAAGGCGGCTATAACGCCAGCGACGTCGGCCTGAACAAGCCGGGCGCGGTAGAAGCCGTGACGTACCTGAAAAAATTCTACGCTGACGATATTTTCCCGGCCGGGATAGTCGGTGACAACGGCCTGAACGCTATCGACTCCCTGTTTACCGAGAAGAAAGCGGCAGCCGTCATCAATGGCCCGTGGGCGTTCCAGCCATATGAAGCGGCAGGCATCAACTACGGCGTGGCGCCGCTACCCACGCTGCCGGACGGCAAGCCCATGAGCTCCTTCCTCGGCGTAAAAGGCTACGTCGTTTCCACCTGGAGCAAGGACAAAGCGCTGGCGCAGAAATTTATCGAATTCATCAACCAGCCGCAGTACGTGAAAACCCGCTACGTGGCCACGCGGGAGATCCCGCCGCTGACCGCAATGATTGACGACCCGGTTATCAAGAACGACGAGAAGGCGAGTGCCGTTGCGGTACAGGCCGCGCGCGCCACCGCCATGCCGGGCATCCCTGAAATGGGCGAAGTCTGGGGGCCGGCCAACGCCGCGCTGGAGCTGAGCCTGACCGGCAAACAGGATCCCAAAGCCGCGCTGGACAGCGCAGAGAAACAGGTCCAGATGCAAATCGAAGCCATGCAGGCCAGCAACCAGTAATTTTCTGACGTCGCAGAACGGGAGGCCACTCTCCCGTTTTATTGAAAGGAGTTGTCTGTGAGTATCATCCCGGAAAATTTTGCCAGACCGCACGGGGCCGGGCGTCACGCCTGGACCGGCCTGCTGCTGGCGGTCATCCCCGGCTTCGGCCAGTTCTATCATCGCCAGTGGCTGAAGGGCGTTATCTTCCTGGTGCTGCTGGCCAGTTTTATCGGCGTTTTTGCCGATTTCCTGCGCGAAGGGCTTTGGGGGCTGGTGACGCTGGGGGAGGAAGTGCCGCGGGATAACTCCATCTTCCTGCTGGCAGAAGGGATCATCAGCGTACTGATCGCCGCATTTGGCGTGATGGTGTATTACCTGTCGATGCGCGATGCGTGGGTGAATGGCAGAAAACGCGATGAAGGGCTGGCGCTAAACAGCGTGCGAAAACAGTATCAGATGCTGCTGAGCGACGGCTTTCCGTATCTGATGATCACGCCGGGCTTTATTCTGCTGGTGTTTGTGGTGGTCTTCCCGATCCTCTTCGGTTTTGCCATCGCCTTTACTAACTATAATCTTTACCACACGCCGCCGGCTAAGCTGGTGGACTGGGTTGGGTTTAAGAACTTCATCAATATCTTCACGCTCTCCATCTGGCGCTCAACCTTCTTTGACGTCCTGCAGTGGACGGTTGTATGGACGCTGCTCGCCACCACGCTGCAATGTACCGTGGGCGTGCTGCTGGCTATCCTGGTGAACCAGAAAGACCTGCGCTTTAAGCCGCTTATCCGCACCATCT
The DNA here is from genome assembly GCF_025244905.1 of Enterobacter mori. Taxonomy (NCBI): domain Bacteria; kingdom Pseudomonadati; phylum Pseudomonadota; class Gammaproteobacteria; order Enterobacterales; family Enterobacteriaceae; genus Enterobacter; species Enterobacter mori. Next base: position 1,653,544 of record NZ_CP104285.1, read on the forward strand.
TCATTCTGCCGTGGGCGGTGCCGGGTTTTGTCACCATTCTGGTGTTTGCCGGAATGTTCAACGACTCCTTCGGTGTGATAAACAACGCCATTCTGGCCTTCTTCGGCATTGCGCCAAAAGCCTGGATGACGGATCCGTTCTGGACCAAAACGGCGCTGATCCTGATGCAGACCTGGCTCGGCTTCCCGTTTGTTTTTGCCATGACTACCGGCGTGCTGCAGGCGATCCCGGACGATCTGTACGAAGCCGCCACGATGGACGGGGCCAGCAGTGCGACCAAGCTGCGCACCATCACGCTGCCGCTGGTGCTTTACGCCATTGCGCCAATACTGATTACCCAATACACCTTCAACTTCAATAACTTCAACATCATCTACCTGTTCAACAACGGCGGGCCAGCGGTGGTGGGGTCCAATGCGGGTGGGACAGATATCCTGGTGTCGTGGATCTACAAGCTCACCATGTCGTCGTCGCAGTACGCGATTGCGGCGACCATCACTATCCTGCTGTCGATCTTTGTCGTCGGCCTGGCGCTGTGGCAGTTCCGCGCCACCAAATCTTTCAAAAACGACGACATGGCGTAAGGGACGTAACAATGGCTCAATCACAAAGTATTAAACGTGAGAAGTGGGTACGCCTCTCGCTCTCCTGGCTGGTTATCGTGCTGGTGTCGACGATTATCATTTACCCGCTGGTGTGGACGGTCGGCGCGTCGTTCAACGCAGGTAATAGCCTGCTCAGCTCCTCAATTATTCCTGAGAACTTTTCGGTGCAGCACTACGCCGACCTGTTTAACGGCCAGGTGAACTACATGACCTGGTACTGGAACTCGATGAAGATCAGCTTCCTGACCATGGCGCTGACCTTAATCAGCGTCAGCTTTACCGCCTATGCCTTTTCGCGATTTCGCTTTAAGGGACGCCAGAACGGGCTGATGCTGTTCCTGCTCCTGCAGATGATCCCCCAGTTCTCGGCGCTGATTGCCATCTTCGTGCTGTCGCAGCTTTTGGGCCTCATCAACAGCCATCTGGCGCTGGTGCTGATCTACGTGGGCGGCATGATCCCGATGAATACCTACCTGATGAAAGGCTACCTCGACGCCATCCCGAAAGACCTGGATGAATCCGCGCGCATGGACGGGGCCAGTAATTTCCGGATTTTCATCGAAATTATCATGCCGCTTTCGAAGCCGATTGTGGCGGTGGTGGCGCTTTTCTCCTTCACCGGGCCGCTGGGGGATTTCATCCTCTCCAGCACTATTTTGCGCACCCCGGACAAATACACCTTACCCATCGGGCTCTATAACCTGGTGGCGCAAAAAATGGGTGCCAGCTACACCACCTACGCGGCAGGTGCGGTATTGATTGCGGTGCCGGTCGCGATCCTCTACCTGGCCCTGCAAAAATACTTCGTCTCCGGCCTGACCTCCGGGAGTACCAAAGGATAATCATGAAAAGTCTCAAACCTGCTTTACTTGCCGTTTGCCTCTCATGTGGCCTTGCCGCGAGCGCGTTTGCTGCGGAGGCGGTGAAAACCCGTCCTTTTAACGCCATGCCGGCGGATTTTATTAAGGGGGCGGACATTTCGACCCTGCTGGAAGCGGAACAGCATGGTGCCAAATTTTATAACCAGCGCGGCCAGCAGCAGGACGCGATTGCGATCCTCAAAGCGAACGGCGTGAACACCGTGCGCCTGCGCCTGTGGGTTGACCCTAAGGATGCCGACGGCAACACCTACGGCGGCGGCAGTAATAATCTCGAAAACACGATTGCGCTGGCGAAGCGCGTGAAGGCGCAGGGCATGAAGCTGCTGCTCGATTTCCACTACAGCGATTTCTGGACCGACCCGGGCAAACAGTTCAAGCCAAAAGCCTGGGAGAAGATGGACTACCCGCAGCTGAAAACGGCGATCCATGACTACACTCGCGACACCATGGCCCGCTTTAAGAAAGAGGGCGTGCTGCCCGACATGGTGCAGATAGGTAACGAAATCAACGGCGGAATGTTGTGGCCAGAGGGAAAAAGTTGGGGGCAGGGCGGCGGCGAATTTGACCGCCTGGCCGGGCTGCTCAACGCCGCGATTGGCGGGCTAAAGGAGAACCTGACCGACGGAGAGCAGGTGAAAATCATGCTGCATCTGGCCGAAGGCACCAAAAATGACACCTTCCGCTGGTGGTTTGATGAAATTACGAAGCGGAACGTGCCGTTCGATATCATCGGCCTGTCGATGTATACCTACTGGAACGGCCCGATTAGCGCGCTGAAGTCCAATATGGATGACATCAGCAGGCGCTACAACAAAGACGTGATTGTGGTGGAAGCGGCCTACGGCTATACGCTGGAGAACTGCGATAACGCCGAGAACAGCTTCCAGGCGAAAGAAGAAAAGGACGGCGGCTATCCCGGCACCGTTCAGGGTCAGTACGATTATATTCACGATTTAATGCAGTCCGTTATTGATGTGCCTGACCGTCGCGGCAAGGGCATCTTTTATTGGGAACCGACCTGGATAGCCGTTCCGGGCACCACGTGGGCCACCAAAACCGGCATGAAATATATCCATGACGAGTGGAAAGAGGGTAACGCCCGCGAGAATCAGGCGTTATTTGATTGTCAGGGGAAAGTGCTGCCGTCAATAACGGTATTTAACTAGTTTTTATCTCCATTCAGGACGTTTTAAATATGAATAAATTTGCGCCTTTAAGTCCAAAGGTCGCGGCGTTATTGCATGGCGCCGACTACAACCCGGAGCAATGGGAGAATTACCCCGGTATTATTGAAAAAGATATCGCCATGATGCAGCAGGCGAAATGTAATGTCATGTCGGTGGGGATATTTAGCTGGGCGAAACTCGAGCCGCAGGAAGGAGAATATGATTTTGCCTGGCTGGACAGCATTATTGAAAAACTCTATGCGGCGGGCATTCATATATTTCTCGCTACGCCGAGCGGCGCGCGTCCGGCATGGATGTCGCAAAAATATCCGGAAGTTCTGCGCGTCGGGCGCAACCGCGTCCCCGCGCTGCACGGCGGGCGACATAACCACTGCATGTCGTCTCCGGTCTACCGCGAAAAAACGATGAACATTAACAGCCTGCTGGCGGCGCGCTATTCGCATCATCCGGCGGTACTGGGCTGGCATATCTCCAACGAGTACGGCGGCGAATGCCACTGTAGACTGTGTCAGGAACGCTTCCGCGACTGGCTAAAGGCGCGCTACAAAACCCTCGACGCGCTGAACCATGCGTGGTGGAGCACCTTCTGGAGCCATACCTACACCGACTGGTCGCAGATTGAGTCCCCCGCGCCGCAGGGGGAAGTGTCGATTCACGGCCTGAATCTCGACTGGCGCCGCTTCAATACCGCGCAGGTCACCGATTTTTGCCAGCATGAGGTGGCGCCGCTGAAGGCCGCCAATGCCGAACTGCCGGTGACGACCAACTTTATGGAGTATTTCTACGATTACGACTACTGGCAGCTGGCGAAAGCGATCGACTTTATCTCCTGGGACAGCTACCCGATGTGGCACAAGGAGAAAGACGAAACGCAGCTGGCCTGCTATACCGCCATGTACCACGACATGATGCGCAGCCTGAAGGGCGGTAAACCCTTTGTGCTGATGGAGTCCACGCCGAGCACCACTAACTGGCAGCCGACCAGCAAGCTGAAAAAGCCGGGCATGCATATTCTTTCCTCTATCCAGGCGGTGGCGCACGGGGCGGATTCGGTGCAGTACTTCCAGTGGCGTAAGAGCCGCGGGTCGGTGGAGAAATTCCACGGGGCGGTTATCGATCACGTGGGGCATCTTGATACCCGCGTCGGGCGTGAAGTGACGCGTCTGGGGGAGATGCTTGCGCGTCTGCCTGATGTGGTGGGGTGCCGCACCGACGCGCGCGTGGCCATTATCTTTGACCAGCAAAACCGCTGGGCGCTGGACGATGCCGAAGGCCCGCGCAACATGGGGATGGAGTACGAAAAAACCGTCAACGAACACTATCGTCCGTTCTGGGAAAAGGGCATCGCGGTCGACGTCATCGACGCTGACGGCGATCTGAGCCGCTACGCGCTGGTGATTGCCCCCATGCTCTACATGGTGCGCGAAGGTTTCGCCGAGCGGGCAGAAGCCTTTGTGGCCGCGGGCGGGCATCTGGTGACGACCTACTGGAGCGGGGTAGTGGATGAGACCGACCTCTGCCACCTCGGCGGTTTCCCGGGCCCGCTGCGCAAGCTCCTCGGCATCTGGGCGGAAGAGATTGACTGCCTGGGTGACGGAGAGCGCAACCTGGTTCAGGGGCTTGCGGGCAATGCGGCGGGCCTGCAGGGGCCGTATCAGGTCAGGCATCTGTGCGAGCTGATCCATACCGAATCCGCACAGGCGCTGGCAACCTACCGGGATGATTTCTACGCCGGTCGCCCTGCGGTGACGGTCAACCGCTTCGGCAAAGGCAAGGCGTGGCACGTGGCCTCGCGCAACGACCTGCCGTTCCAGCGCGATTTCTTCGCCGGGATTATTGACGAGCTGGCGCTGCCGCGCGCGGTCGAGGGGGATTTCCCACCGGGCGTGGTCGCGACGGCGCGTACGGATGGCGAAACCACGTGGGTGTTTGTGCAGAACTACACGGCCCAGCAGCAGCTCATCACGCTGCCGCAGGGGTACACCGACTGCATGAACGATGCCGCCGTTGCGGGCGATACCGTGCTGCTCCCCTGGGACAGCCGGGTGCTCAAGCGTAAAGCGTAGTTGATTTTCTCCCTCTCCCCGTGGGAGAGGGTTGGGGTGAGGGCATCAGACCGCACCGTCCTGGCAACAAGGCACAGAACGCCTGCTCTACGAGCGGGCATTTTTTTATCTACATAACAGAGAGGCGTATTATGGACAGTCAAATTACCCAGCGTTTAATTCCGGCATTTGGCGGCGACGATAATATCGAGCACGTCGAAGCCTGTATTACCCGCCTGCGCGTGACGGTAAAAGATTTAAATAAGGTCGATTCACAGGCGTTACAGAATGAGGGTGCGCTGGGGGTGATTATTATCGGCCAGCAGGTGCACGCTATATTCGGCAGGCAGTCTGATACATTACGGAAATTATTAGACGAACATTTTAATCAGTAAATATAAAAAAGGGATAGCCAACGTAATGGCTATCCCTGAGCAGAGATATAGGCTGCAAATAGCTGGAGATACAATAATGATTAACGCTTTTTAAAAATGAAAACTTACCACCAGGCTTCGACCTGTACCCCAAAGTTCCAGGTATTATTCGCGGTGCCATCTTCGAAGGATTGCCCTTTTTCGGAATCATTCAGGTAAGAGGCAAAGACGCGCAGTTCAGGACGCGACATAAAATCAGGTCCATCTGCCAGCCCCAGCGCGAGGGTGTACTTCTCGCCGCTCTGCTTGTACTTAGAGCCGTCGGTGTAGGTATCTTGCTGGTAGAATCCGCCCACTTCGCCAATCAAACGCACGTATTCGGTGAACTGATACTGCGCGCGCCCCACCAGCGATACCAGGCGGGATTTGTCCGTGTACTGCGTGGTGTCGTCCGCCGAGCCCCAGGTCAACACGTGGTTGAAGGAGAATTTGTCGGTAATCGGAATTAAGCCGGTGTTAATCACGCGGTAGCCGGTGGCGTCGTTGACGTAGTTCCACATGTCGTACCAGCCGCCACCCTGAGACACCATGTTCTGGGCCAGACCTTTATTGGCGTACTGCAGCACCAGCTTGTTATAGCCGCCAAACATATCCTGGCTGATCTCACCGGTGACCATCACGCCGTTATCGGCCTCGTACAGCCCGCCGTACTCTTTCTGCTTGTTGGTCGGGTTTGGCATGGCGTAATCAATGCCCACTTCCGTCCACGCGCCCGCCCACGGCTTCCAGCCCGCATAGCGAAGGTCGATGTAGTTGATGTTAACGTCGCTGTCGCCATCCACGCGATAGTCCACGTCGTTAGCATCGCCGCGGATCCACGCAACGGAGACTGCGCCCGGGCCAAGCGTGTAGTTCTCGATACCCGCACCGGAGCCGGAAATATTCCAGTATTTGGTATCAATGATGTGCAGGTCATGGCGCTGGTAGTAGCGCTTACCGCCCCAAATCGCCGCATTGGGATCCCCGGGGATCAGCCCCTTGATCTGCAGGTTAAGCTGGCGCAGGCCGAACTGGGCATCGTCATCTAAGGTGGTTTCATTGTCGTTGGAGCCGTCTGAGACCATGCTCACCATGCTGTCGAGATAGAAACTGACGTCGTTCTTTTTGTACACCTCGGAGCCCAGCTCCAGCTCGCCGTAGGTGTCGGCCTCGTTACCCAGACGGCCAATTTTGTTCTTTTGCCACTCCTCCATCCCACCATCCCGTGAGACGCCCACGCCGGAGCGAAGATATCCATGAAAATCAATCGGTACTGAAGACGCTGCAAACAGCGAAGGAGATGCCAGTGCGGCAGCCAACGCAACAGATACAGAGCGGATCGTCGTGTTCATTGTAACCCTCTTATTGTTTTGTAATACGTTCACAAATCCGCTGTCATAAAATGCCTAAACCCGCTAACTGGCAATTACGCGATCCTAAATGTGTGATTAACTGCAAATAAAATAGACAATTTTGTGACGAGTAATGAGATTGGACACAAATTATGTCATTGTGAGCGTCGTACTTTTTGATGGCGTTATGCCCACGGCGAGAGGGTGGTGAGCGTTTTTTTTCAGCACCCCTGTTACAATCAGCGCATAACAACATAAGGAACCGGACCATGAAGTCGAAAAGCGCAACGTTAGAGGACGTGGCACGCCATGCGGGCGTCTCCTATCAGACCGTGTCCAGGGTACTGAATAAATCTGCCAATGTATCCGACGCCACGCGCAGCAAGGTGGAGAAATCCATAGAGTTATTGCGGTATGTACCCAACCGACTGGCTCAGCAGCTGGTGGGCAAGCAGAGCCAGACCGTTGGGCTGGTGACGATTTCGCTGGCGCTGCACGCGCCTTCGCAGGTTGCGGCGGCGGTGAAACGCTATGCCAATGTGGAAGGTTACCAGGTTCTGATCTCCATGATTGATGAGAACGTCAACCACAGTATTCAGGATTCTATCAACGAGCTGAAATCCCAGCTGGTGAGCAAGGTGATCATCAACGTGCCGCTGGAGGCTGAAGCGGCGCAGAAAATCGCCACCGACAACGACGATATCGTCTGCCTGTTTCTTGATGTAGACCCGTACAGTTCCGTGTTTAACGTTTCGTTTAACCCGGCGGATGGCACCCGCGCCAGCGTCAAATATCTCTACGAACTGGGGCATCGGGATATTGCCCTGCTGGCGGGTCCGGCATCCTCCGTATCGGCGCAGCTGAGGCTAAAAAGCTGGATCGAAACCCTCAAGGGTTACGGCCTGGAGCCTGCGGCGGTGATCCGCGGAAACTGGGACGCTCAGAGCGGTTACGCCGGTGCCTTGCAGATGCTGCGTGAAGCGGGGCAATTTACCGCCGTGCTGGTGGCTAACGACCAGATGGCGCTCGGCGTGCTGAGCGCGTTCCATCAGCAGCAGATTTCAATTCCAGGCGAAAAGTCGGTAATTGGCTACGATGACACCTATGAAAGTGCGTTCTTCTACCCGGCGCTGACGACGGTATCGCTGGATTTAGATCTGCAGGGTAAAGAGGCGGTACGCCGCATACTGGACAGCGGTGAAGATAATGCCCAGCGTATGTCCTCGATTTTACCTGCTCGTCTGGTGGTGCGGCAGTCCACCGGGCCAAAAGGGGAGAAGGGGAAAAACCTGCAGGCGCTTGCCCAGCAGCTGCGTGAGATCGCGCATCAGCTCGGCGATGGTTAGCTGAGCGAGCACCTCATTCGAATGAATGAGGTGCTCACATGATCACTCCAGCCCCAACGTGTACTGGGCGATTTTGAAGTAGATAATCAGCCCCGTTCCGTCGATGAGCGTCGCGATAAACGGCGCGGAGACGACCGCCGGGTCAATGCCGCAGCGCTTGAGCACCATCGGGATCACCGACGACACAATCGCACTCCAGAGCGTAATGCACACCAGCGTCAGGCTGACGATAAGCGTGATTTCCAGCCCAATCCCCATCATCCAGGCGCGGATACACCCGGCAATCCCCAGCGTGACGGCAATCATCAGCGAGGTGGTCATCTCTTTACGCAGCACGCGGCCAACGTCGCGCAGACGCACTTCCCCCAGCGCCATGGCGCGCACCAGCGTGGAGGTGATCTGCGTCCCGCTGTTGCCGCCCGTGCCGATCAGCAGTGGAATAAAGAACGCCAGTGCGATGGCGGACTCCAGCGCCTCTTCAAAATGCTGGATCACCGAGCTGGTGTAGGCTTCCGCGACAAACAGCAGCAGCAGCCAGACGGAGCGTTTCTTCCACAGGCTGAAGGCGCTGGTTTCCAGATAGGGCTTCTCCAGCGGCAGCGTCGCCCCCTGAAGCTGAGCATCTTCGGTGACGTCATCTTCCAGCAGATGGGCGATTTCGCGCTCGGTCAGGCAGCCGACGAGCTTGCCGTGGGTGACTACGGGCACCACATCCGCGTCGCCGTGCGCCAGCAGTCCGGCAACGTCGGCTCGTTCATCCTCCGGTTTGACCTGCAAAAACTGCGAAATCATCAGCGATTTCACCGGCTGTACCGTGTCGGCGGTCTGCAGCAATTTACGCACGGCAATCATGCCCGCCAGGCGGCCATTGTCTTCAATAAAAATATGAGACGGAATATCGTCGTCTTTCAATTTTTCGAAGAATTGCTCGCGCGCCAGCGCCACGCATAATGAAATATCGAGGACAATAAAATCGGTATTCATATATTGCGCGATCGCGCTGTCATTGAATGCCAGGTTTTGGTTGTGAATAGCGTAAGACATAGTGAATTCCCTTTGAATAATAACATCTCTCAGGGGCGAGCAAGACAGGGCATGTCGAAGAGGAGATCCCCACGTCCTGGGTTCAGCACTGTACACCGTATCCCGTGAGGGAAGTTATACTGACAAAGCCTTGATTCGACAGTGCCTGTTTTACCCTGTGCCGGTTCTCTCGAACCCACCAGAGCGATAACGTGTATTTGTACAGGAGCCTCGCCATAACGAGATCGTTGTAAAACGTGAGGGATAATACGCTTATTTAATTTTACCGCTCAGAAAATTAAATAATGTTTAAGAACGGTTTAGGCGTATCTTTATTAATAAAGCGTTGAAGGTTTATTTAAGATAATTCATTTCTAATGGAGGATTAAATAATCAGCGGGGGAGAGGGAAATGGCGTGGTTTGATAATCTGCTGAATCATTTTGCGCTCTATCCGGCACATCTGTTCGCGCTGTTATTCGTGATGGCGCTGAGTAAATCGACGGTGCTGATCTCCTCCGTGCTGCCGCCCGCGTCGGTGATGCTGCTGGCGGGCATTACCGTCAGCCAGGGGAGCATGCATCCTGCGCTGGCGTGGCTCGCCGTAGCGATGGGGGCAACGGCGGGGTCGGTGCTGAATTACCATATCGGCCAGCTGATGGGGCATACCCGGATGGTCACGCGCTTCACGTCGAAGCATGCCGAAAAATTTTTACGGGTTCAGCATCAGTTGCAAAAGAACGGTGAAATCGCACTGTTTACGTCGCGCTTTCTGGCGGTGCTGCGTTACATCGTGCCGCTGGCGGCGGGGATGCTCAGGCTGAACGCAGTCAAAGTTTACGCCGTCAGCCTGCTTTCCGCCTGCGCGTGGGCGGCGCTGTATGTCGGCGCGGTCACCGGCATCAGCGCCTTTTGAATTACAAACTCCCCATTCCGCCGTCCACCAGCAGCTCCGTGCCTACCGTGTAGCTCGACTCGTCGGAGGCCAGATAGAGCGCGGCTTTTGCCAGTTCCGTCGTCGAGCCCATTCTGCCGAGCGGCACCAGTTTGATGACCTCTGCCATCATTGCGTTAAGCGCCTCTTCGCTTAGTCCCGTCTTCGTAAAGGCCGGGGTTTCCACCGGACCGGGGCTCAGGCCGTTGACGCGGATCCCGCGCGGCAGCAGCTCCGCCGACAGCGTTCGCGCCAGCGACAGCAGGGCGGCCTTGCTCGCAGCATATACGCTGCTGGTGGGCAGGCCGATGCGAGCGCTCACGGAGCCGCAAAGGATCACCGAGGACGGGTTATTCAGCAGCGGCAGCAGTGCCTGGATTAAAAAGAACGGTCCCTTCAGGTTGATGTTCATCAGACGGTCCCAGGCCTCTTCCTGCCAGGCTTCCAGCGGCGCGTGCGTCACGTCGCCGGCGTTGAGAAATACCGCGTCCAGGCGTGGCCAGCGGGCGGCGAGGGTTTCCGCCAGCGCTTTTTGCGAGGTGATATCTCCCGCATCGGTCGGGATCACCCAGGCCTTATCGCCCAGAATGCGCTCTGCTTCGGCGAGGGTGTCCGGGTTACGTCCGGTCACGGCGACGCGTGCCCCTTCAGCGATAAACGCCTGCGCGGTAGCGAGACCGATGCCGCTAGTGCCGCCGGTAATCAAGGTATACTTATCGGTTAAACGACCCATGTTCTTCTCCTGAAATGTCACTGGAGAAAGCACTATAGAAACGTTAGTATCGAAAGGAAACCAGGTACCAAATGGATACTAAAGAGGCAAGAGGTGTGCTATGGCAGAAATGCTGGAGGGGTGTTGCGAAAAAAAATCTGAGGCGTATACCTGCCCGATGACGCAGTTTGTGAACCTGATATCCGGTAAGTGGGCGATCCCGATCCTCTATCGCCTGATTGTCTTTAACTCGCCCGTGCGCTTTGGCGATCTGCTGCGTGCTGCTGCCCCCATCACCCAGAAAGAGCTGACGAAGCAGCTGCGCCTGTTTGAGCAGCGCGGGCTGGTGACGCGGACGGTCTACCCGGAAATCCCGCCGCGCGTGGAGTATCAGATCACCGGGCTGGGGTTAACCCTGCAGGACGCACTCTCGCCGCTGGCCGCCTGGATGAGCGAGTATGGCGACCAGCTTGAGCGTTAGGCTACTGTTTTACGTAGCGCGGTGCCGGAATGCCGGTGCGCGCGCTGTTGAATAGCTCAAGACGCGCCGCTTCGTAGCGCTCCCACAGGCCTGCGTCATGCATCGGCGGGATGGTGATCGGTTCGCCCTGATCCAGACCCGCCAGCGACGCATCCACCATATCGTCGGTGGTCATCACCGATCCTTCCGGCAGATCGTTCACCGTGACGCCCGAATGGCTCCAGATTTCTGTTGCCGTGGCGGCGGGCAGCACGGCCTGAATGCGCACGTTGCTGTCGGCAAATTCTTCCTGTAACCCGCGGGTAAAGCTCAGTACCCACGCCTTGGTGGCGCTGTAGAGCGCGCTGCCGGCGCGGACGTGCAGGGCCAGTACGGATGCGATATTGATCAGCGTGCCGCGGTTGTTCTGCGCCAGGTGGGGCAGGATGGCGTAGGTTAAACGCATCAGCGCCGTGGTGTTCAGGGTGTTGATGGCCTGATGCTGCGCCACCTCGCCCGCGAGGAACGGTGCCATCTGCGCGGTGCCCGCGTTGTTAATGAGCGTATCAATGGCGGTATTGCTGCGCAGCTCCTCTTCCACGGCGCGGATCCCGGTCTCGTCGGTGAGATCGGCCACCAGAATATCGACGGCCACGCCATAGCGTGCGCGCAGGTCGGCAGCGAGGGTTTTCAGGCGATCCTCGCGGCGGGCAACCAGCACCAGGTTAGCACCGCGAGCGGCAAGGCGATCGGCATAAACGGCACCAATCCCTGAAGAGGCGCCCGTAATCAGGGCAGTGGTGATTTGCGTAGTCATCGTGTGTTACCTCAAAGCAAAGTGGGTTGTTTGGTTTCAATATGAAACTGAATTAACTCTCTGCCATTTGGTTTTATAATGCAACCATTTTGGCGGGCATTTTGTGCTTTTGCCCTCGGGAAGGATCAGGTGGGGAGTTTAGCCACGATCTCTTCAGGCGTCAGTTCGCGCCCATCGTCGGCGATAAGCAGCAGTTTACGCAGGGGTTTACGCTGTTCGTTATCAACGAGTACGGTGCCGCATTCGTTTTCAGCAAACAAAAACTCATTCCCCCACTGGGACAGGGCCACCAGCACCGTCTGCAGGGCGCGCCCTTTATCGGTCAGGACATATTCCTGCCAGGCGCTGCCGTCGGACGCGGGCTGAAGCCGGAGGATCTCTTCGTCGACCAGCAGTTTTAGCCGCGTGGTCAGCATGTTTTTCGCGATACCGAGGCTTTTCTGGAACTCGCCGAAGCGCTTAATCCCGCGCAGCGCGTCGCGAACAATCAGCAGCGACCACCAGTCGCCGATGATATCCAGCGAACGGGCGACGGGGCAGGTGCTCTCTTCAAGGCGGGTACGTTTCACAGCGAATTCTCCGGTGGGGTGTGGTTTTATTATAAAACTAATTGGCGTACTCCGTAAGCACGTTAATCATCAGTTTGAGAAATGCTTCCCGGAAAATTGTCACGAATCTGTCACACTGAACGCGACATTTTAAAACGAGTGAGGAATTAGGGATGAGAAAAGCACTACTCGCGCTGGCAGTCGCCGGTTCCATTTCAGCAACGTTTGGCGTGCAGGCGCAAGAGACGCCGGAAGGGTATCAGCTGGAGCAAGTTTTAATCATGAGCCGTCACAACCTGCGCGCGCCGCTCGCTAACAACGGCAGCGTGCTGGAGCAGTCCACGCCGAAGCAGTGGCCGGAGTGGGAGGTGCCGGGCGGTCAGCTCACCACCAAGGGTGGCGTGCTGGAAGTCTATATGGGCCATTACATGCGCGAGTGGCTGGCGCAGCAGGGGATGGTGAAGACGGGAGAATGTCCAGCGGCGGATAGCGTTTATGCTTATGCCAACAGCCTGCAGCGCACCGTCGCCACCGCGCAATTCTTTATCACCGGCGCATTCCCGGGCTGCGACGTTCCCGTGCACCATCAGGAAAAAATGGGCACCATGGATCCGACCTTCAATCCGGTGATTACCGATAACTCGCCGGAATTCCGTGAAAAAGCCCTCAAGGCGATGGAGACGGAGCGGCAGAAAATGCAGCTCGCAGAAAGCTACAAGCTGCTGGAGCAGATGACGAACTACGCGGATGCTCCGTCCTGCAAAGAGAAAAAGGTCTGCTCGCTGGCGGACGCGAAAGATACCTTCAGCGCCGACTATGAAAAAGAGCCGGGCGTATCCGGGCCGCTGAAGGTAGGTAACTCGCTGGTGGACGCGTTCACGCTGCAGTATTACGAAGGCTTTCCTGCCGACCAGGTGGCCTGGGGCGAAATCAAGACCGACCAGCAGTGGCGCGTGCTGTCGAAGCTGAAGAACGGCTATCAGGACTCGCTGTTTACCTCAACCGAGGTGGCGCAAAACGTGGCGAAACCGCTGGTGAAGTATATCGATAAAACGCTGGTCACCGAGCAGGCGAAAGCGCCGAAGATCACCCTGCTGGTGGGGCATGACTCGAACATCGCGTCGCTGCTGACGGCGCTGGATTTCAAACCGTATCAGCTGCACGATCAGCAGGAACGTACCCCGATTGGCGGCAAAATTGTCTTCCAGCGCTGGCACGACAAAAATGCTAACCAGGAGCTGATGAAAATCGAGTATGTCTACCAGAGCTCGGAGCAGCTGCGTCACGCGCTGTGCTGTCGCTGGAATCCCCAGCACAGCGCGTGACGCTGGAGCTGAAGGGCTGCCCGGTGGATGCGAACAGCTTCTGTCCTGTCGATAAATTTAACGCGGTGATGAATAACGCGGCGAAGTAAAGGAGAACCCCCCGCTGCGGCGGGGGGAAACGCTTAGACGTTTTTACGTTCGATGGTTTGTTCGCCCCAGAAGAGCGAGTCTTTATCCGTTTTTTCGAAGGCGCGCACCAGCACCTCATCGTTACCTTCCTCCCAAATCTGCTCGGCCAGCTTTTCATCGTATTTCGCGACTTCAAAGATAGCTTCGGCAATCTCCGGAGAGGTGTTGCGTAAACTTGCCCATTCGCCCACGTGGTGAGCTTTGGATTCTTGAGTTGGCATGCTTGTCCTCCTGTTGGGTGTTAGCCGTTCAGTTTTTTGGCCAGACCCGCGACATATTCACCCTGATAGCGGGCGATAGACAGTTCTTCATTGCTTGGCTGACGTGAGCCATCTCCACCGGCAATGGTGGTTGCGCCGTAAGGCGTACCGCCGCGCACCTGGGAAACGTCAAACAACTCCTGCGCACCGTAGCCAATCGGCACAATCACCATCCCATGATGAGCAAGGGTAGTCCAGGTTGAGGTAATCGTCTGCTCCTGACCGCCGCCTGTGCCGGTAGAGCTGAATACGCTGGCGAGTTTGCCGTAGAGCGCCCCGGATGCCCAAAGCCCGCCGGTTTGATCGAGGAAGGTGCGCATCTGGCCTGACATATTGCCAAAGCGGGTCGGGGTGCCGAAGATAATGGCATCATAATCTGCCAGCTCCTGCGGGGTGGCGACCGGGGCGTTTTGTGTTTTTCCCCCGGCTTTTGCGAAGGCTTCCGCCTGCATGGTTTCCGGTACGCGTTTCACCACAACCTCAACGCCATCAACTCTGTTTGCACCTTCTGCTACCGCGTGAGCCATGGTTTCAATGTGTCCATACATGGAATAATAGAGCACCAGAACTTTTGCCATTTTGCATCACTCCTCGTTGGTTTTTCTGACAGCGGATCGCTGCGTTCTTTTAAAGATATGCCATCACAGCCAGACTGCAAAAATGAACGGCATTTCTTTGATTTATAACAATATGATTACAAAAAAGTCTTTGTAGTAAAATGAAACAACTTTCTGTCAGTCGAATTTTGAAATGATAAGAAAGGCTTATGAGTCACCGTCGCGTCGTCTCACCCAAAAGACTGAGATCATGTTGCAGAATATTACCTCTGGCTTGCTGGATAGCCGCATTCCACTAAGCTTAGTTTCACGCGGCACAGATAAAGGCACTGTCCTTGAGTCGCGAGGTGAAAGAATCCTCTTTTACTGAATGCAATATGATGTCTAATGTTTCATACTCTGGAGGTTAGAGATGGCAAACCATCGTGGTGGTTCAGGTAATTTCGCTGAAGACCGTGAAAGAGCATCAGAAGCAGGTCGTAAAGGTGGCCAGTCTAGCGGGGGGAATTTCAAAAATGACCCTCAGCGCGCATCAGAGGCTGGTAAAAAAGGGGGCAAAAATAGCCACGGCAGCAGCAAGTAACACGCCGGGTTGAACCCCTGCCGCCGGGATCCCCCGGCGGTTTTTTTATTTCTGCAACATTGAACTGTAACCAAAGGCAACGCACACTAGAGAATTGATCTAAATTGCGAGTGCCGCATGTCTGTCTCACGCTTCAAATTCTCCGTAAAACCGCAGGAAGCCATCCTCATTCTCATCACCATGTTCTGGGGCGGGACGTTCCTGGCCGTTCAGTACGCGGTGACCCTCAGCGATCCGTTCTTTTTTGTTGGCCTGCGCTTTGCGACGGCGGCGCTTGCCGTAGGGCTAATTTCGCTTAAAACGCTTCGGGGGCTGACGCTTAAAGAGCTTAAGGCCGGCGTGGCGATTGGGGTGGCGATAGCGATGGGCTACAGTCTGCAGACCTGGGGTTTACAGACTATCTCCAGCAGCAAATCCGCGTTTATTACCGCCATGTATGTGCCGCTGGTGCCGCTACTGCAGTGGCTCTGTCTCGGCAGAATTCCGGGCCTGATGTCCTGTATCGGCATCGTGCTGGCGTTTATCGGTCTGATCTTACTGGCCGGGCCGGAGAACAACCTGCTGGCGCTGGGGCCGGGCGAAATCATCACCCTGATTGGGGCGATTGCCATTGCGGCGGAAATTATTCTGATCAGCGCCTGGGCGGGCAAGGTGGACGTCAAACGGGTGACGGTGGTGCAACTCGCGACCGCGTCGCTGGTGGCGTTTGCGACAATGGTGCCGGCAGGGGAGTCCGTACCGCCGATGTCCACCGGGCTGGTTGTGGTCGCACTGGGGCTGGGGATCTTCAGCGCCATTATTCAGGTCACCATGAACTGGGCGCAGCGGAGCGTGTCGCCAACCCGGGCGACGGTGATCTACACCGGTGAACCGGTCTGGGCGGGCATTTTCGGGCGACTGGCCGGGGAGCGTCTGCCGCTGCTGGCCCTGGTAGGCGCGGCATTTATTGTCGCCGGGGTGCTGGTGAGCGAGCTAAAGCTAAAAAAACGACGTAAGGCGATTGCCGGAGTCGGCGCTGAACAAGGGGCAGATAGCTAACAACGTGCACGCTGCCCGTTTTGCCCGGCGGCGCTACGCTTGCGCGGGCCTACAACTGGCATGTAGGCCGGCTTAGCGAAGCGCCACCCGGCAAGAAAGCGGCACTGATTTTAGGTGGACGGAGTGATGGCTTCCCCTTGCGCTTCATCCCCTTTCCGACGGCTCAGCAGGGCGTTAAGCAGGATCGCGCCGAAGGTCGCGGTGCCAATCCCGCCAATCGTAAATCCGCCCAGCGTGAGGGCAAAATCGCCCGCGCCAAGCACCAGCGTGACCGCCACCATAATCAGATTGCCGTTCTGGCTGAGATCGACCCGATGCTGCACCCAGATGCGCGCCCCGGCCACGGCGATCAGCCCAAACACCACAATCGATGCCCCGCCGATAACCGGTGACGGAATGGTGTGGATCAGCGCGCCGAACTTCGGTGAGAAGCCGAGCAGTATCGCCATCACCGCTGCTGCGACGAAGACCAGCGTGGAGTAGACTTTGGTGACCGCCATCACGCCGATGTTTTCGGCATAGGTAGTGACACCGCTGCCGCCCACGGAACCGGAGAGCATGGTCGCCAGCCCGTCACCGACGAACGCGCGCCCCATATACGGATCCATACTGCGTCCGGTCATTCCCGCTACAGCCTTCAGGTGACCCAGGTTCTCCGCCACCAGGATAACGGCGACAGGCGCGATAAGCATCATCGCCTGAGTATTAAAGGTGGGGGAGGTGACCTGCGGCAGGCCGAACCAGGCAGCCTGGTGCAGCAGCGTAAAATCAACCGGTTTGCCCAGGCCAAAAACGTTCGCCAGCAGGGCATAAATCATACAGGCGACAATCAGCCCAACCAGGATCAGCAGTCGCTGGACCATACCTTTGGTAAACACCGCCACCACGCCGATGCACATCACCGTGATCACCGCCATCCAGCTTTCAAACGGCGAGGCGGAGACGCTCCTGACCGCAATCGGTGCGAGGTTCAGGCCAATCGCCATCACCACGGCGCCCGTCACGACGGGAGGCATCATTCGCTCTATCCAGCGCGTGCCGATCTTCATCACCACCAGACCAATCAGGGTGTACACCAGGCCGCAGGCGATGATGCCGCCGAGGGCCACGCTCAGGTTGGGGTTGATCCCCTGGCCGTTAAACCCGGTGGTGGCAATGACGACGCCCACAAAGGCGGCGCTGGAGCCGAGATAGCTGGGCACGCGCCCGCCGGTGACGAAAAAGAACAACAGGGTGCCGATACCCGACATCAGAATAGAGAGGTTGGGATCGAGTCCCATCAGCATTGGCATCAGTACCGTGGCGCCAAACATCGCAACCGCATGCTGGACGCCCATCACCATCGTCTGCCCGAGCGGGAGGCGTTCATCCGGCGCGACCACGCCTGCGTCTGTGGAGGTCGATTTCAACTGCCAGTGGGGAAATCCGAACATGGTCTGTCTCCTTAAGGCGGGTTAACAGGCGGGTCGCATAAGCGCGTGGTAGCCGCGGTCAAACCACACCAGCCCTTGCGGCGCGGGGTGGCGGATAATCGAAACAATGTCGCAAAACAGAATGTCGTGGGTACCGACGCTGACCACCTGGCTGATGCGGCAGTCAAACGAGGCCAGCGCGTCCTCAAGGCGCGGGCAACCCGTGTCGCCCGTCTGCCAGCGGGCGGCGGCAAAGCGTTGCTCCATCGGCGTTTTCCCGCCAAACAGGTTAGATAAAGGCTCCTGTCCGGCGCTCAGGGTATTCACGCAAAGGGTGCGGTTTTCGCTGAACGTCGGCCAGACGGACGCGCCGCGGTTCAGGCACACCAGCAGGGTGGGCGGTGAATCCGTGACGCTGCACACCGCGCTGGCGGTGAAGCCTGCCATCCCCGCGGGGCCGTCGGTGGTGATGATGTTGACTGCCGCGCCGACGCAGGCCATGGCGTCGCGAAAGGTTTGTTTATCCGGTGTCATCACGATCGCTCCTTACGCCAGCCCGCAGGCATCGTCGAAGGTCAGACGCGGCAGGCGCCCGTAAAGTTTGCTGGTATCGCCATAGCCAATGTTGATCAGCAGATTGCTTTTAAGCGTTGTGCCGGTGAAAAAGGTCTCATCGACTTTTTGGCGGTCAAAGCCCGACATCGGGCCGGTGTCCAGCCCCAGGGCGCGACAGGCGAAAATCAGGTATGCAGCCTGCATTGAGCTGTTGCGAAAGGCGGTCTCTTCCGCATGCGCGGGGCTGGTAGTAAACCAGCTCTTTGCATCGCCGTGCGGGAACAGCTCAGGCAGGCGCTCGTAGAACTCTCCGTCCCAGGCGACAATGGCCGTGACCGGGGCGGTGAGCGTTTTCTCGAGGTTGCCGCTGGAGAGCGCCGGGCGCAGTTTCTCTTTTCCTTCTGCACTTCGCACAAATACAATCCGCGCCGGGGAGCAGTTGGCGGAGGTGGGCCCCCATTTCATCAGGTCGTAGATTTCGTGCAGCGTTTCGTCGCTGACAGGAATATCCTGCCAGCCGTTATGGGTGCGGGCGCCGGTGAACAGCGTTTCCAGCGCGGCGGGGGTAATGGCTTCGCTCATCAAAGCTCCTTATAAAACGGGTTCAGGACTGTGCAGCAGGCTGGCAAGCCCGTTCAGCAGTAAGGTGTTAAAGGTGTCCGGCTCGGTGACGTTGCAGGCGTGCCCGCCCTGGCGCATCACCACGCTGTGGCTGTGCGGGATTGCCGCCTGCAGCTCAGACGAGCAGACAGCGGGCACCAGCCTGTCATCGGCAGAACAGATGATCTGTACCGGGCAGCGAATGCGTGCGGCAGGGCGTCTGAAGTCGGCTTTTTTCAGTGCGCTCAGTCTTCGCAGCAGATTGGTTTTGCCCTGGAAATGGGCCAGCGCCAGCGCTTCTTCTGCCTCCAGACGAGGCGCGCGGGCGGCCATCCAGTCTGCCGGGTAGAGAAACAGCGGCTGCGCCTCGACCCAGGCCTGCGCGCCGCCGGAATGCAGCAGACGTTCGCGAACGTCAAAACAGCGGCGGGTATGGGCGTTCAGGGTGAGCCAGCCGTTAATACACACCAGCGCAGAAAGCGCGTCGGGTTTGTCGATCGCCAACTGCAGGCCGACCAGCGCCCCCAGCGCGTGACCCACGACGCTGTAGCGGGCAATGCCGGCATCAGCCAGCGCCTGGGCCAGCTCGTCCGCCATCTGCGCAAGGCTGTATCCTTCCGGCAGGGTGTCGGGATTATTCCCCGTTCCCCGCTGGTCATAGCACACCACCTGATACTCCTTTTCCAGCGCGGCGAACTGGGGCAGCCAGTAGCTGCCGCTGCCCCCAAGACCGGCAATCAGCACTACCACGGGCGCGCCCTCGAACGGGGGCGGCGAGACGGAAAGTTTCATATCTGTCTCACTTAGCGATGTGCGCAACGGTGGCAATCTCAACCAGCGCCTCTGGCTTCACCAGCCCGCACTGAATGCAGAACCGGGCCGGCTTATCGCCGGGGAAGAACTCGGCGTAGATCTCGTTAATCGCGGCGTAGTTTTTCCAGTCGGTGATAAAGATGCTGTTGAAGGTCACGTCCTCCATCGTGCCACCCGCGGTTTCGATCACGGTTTTGATCGTCTCCAGTACGTGGCGGGTTTGCGCCTTTGGGTCGTTGATAAACACCACGTTGTTGTCTTTATCAAACGGCAGCGTGCCGGAGACATACACCACGCCGTCGGCAAGGGTGCCGGGAACAAACGGGGCAATGGGCGTGCTGGTGCCCGGCGGAATAATCACGGATTTTGGCATCAGGTGTCTCCTCAGGCGATGCGGGCGAGCGGGGGATTCAGGGCGTCGCAGAAATCCGCAACGTTACTGACCCAGCCAAAAAAGGTTTCGATATTGAACAGGGCCGCTTTCTGGGCGAATTCCGGCCCGGCCTGATGAGTCGCGTCTTCCAGCACCACGCCAAAATACTCGAGGAAAAAGCCGTCGCGCAGGGTCGACTCCACGCAGACGTTGGTCGCGATCCCGGTAAACACCAGGTGGCGAATGCTCCGGCTGCGCAGCAGGCTGTCTAGCGGGGTGTTGAAAAAGCCGCTGTAGCGCGGTTTCGGCAGGACGATATCGCCCGCCTGCGGGACCAGTTCGTCCACCAGCTGATAGTCCCAGCCGCCCTTCGCCAGCAGCTTGCCCTGCAGTTCGGGCCGCTTGCGCATGGTTTTCAGGGCGTTCGACTTGTGGAAGTTGGGCGAGCCGGGGCCGCCAGCTTCGACGTACTGGTCATCCCAGCCGTTCTGGAACCAGATAATGAGCATGCCCGCAGCGCGCGCGGCGGCGACGGCGGTTTTGATGTTTTCAATCACCGGCTGGGTAGTGGAGACATCGAACCCCGCCAGATCAAGATAGCCGCCCTGGCTGGCGTAGGCGTTTTGCATGTCCACCACGATCAGCGCGCTCTGCTGTGGCGCGAAGGTAATGGCTTCCGGGCGTGCGTTAAGGGTTGACATTACGCCACCTCCTTCGTGACGGCAGGGATGTGGGCGCGGCACTGCATCAGCGGCTGGATGCGCTCGCCGAAGGTTTCCACGCCGGTGAGGAAATCATCGAAGGTCAGCAGGACGCCTTCCGCGCCGGGTACGGCCGCCACTTCGTCAAGCATTCTGGCGACGCTGGCGTACGAGCCGACCAGGGTGCCCATGTTGATATTGACCGCAGAGGTCGGGTCGGCCATCTGACGAACGTTGGTGTCCGCGCCGGAGCGGGTATCCTTCTGGCTCTGCTCGGTGAGCCAGCTCAGGGCCTCCTCGTCGGCGCCGTCCTTATAGCGCTCCCATTTCGCGCGCGCGGCGTCGTCGGTTTCGTCGGCAATCACCATAAACAGCACGTAGGAGCCCACGTCGCGCCCGGTTTTGTCGGCGGCTTCTTTCATGCGCGCGGCGGTCGGTGCGAAGGCGGCAGGCGTGTTCACGCCTTTACCGAAGCAGAAGTTGAAGTCGGCGTATTTGGCGGAGAACTCCATCCCCGCGTCGCTTTGTCCGGCGCAAATCACCTTCATCGGCACCGAGGGCTGCGGGCTGACGCGGCAGTCGTTCATGGTGAAGAAGTCACCCTTGAAATCGCTTTTGCCGGTACCCCACAGATCGCGCAGGACCTGCACGTATTCGGTCAGGTAGTCGTAGCGACGCGAGAAGTAATCGTCACCCGGCCAGAGCCCCATCTGCTCGTACTCGGGTTTCTGCCAGCCGGTGACCAGGTTGACGCCAAAGCGCCCGCCGGAGATGGAGTCGATGGTGGACGCCATGCGCGCCACGATAGCCGGCGGCAGGGTGAGGGTGGCGGCGGTGGCGTAGATTTGGATCCGCGAGGTGACCGCCGCCAGTCCGGCCATCAGGGTAAAGGACTCCAGGTTGTGATCCCAGAATTCGGTTTTGCCGCCAAAGCCGCGCAGCTTGATCATCGAAAGCGCAAAGTCGAAATGGTAGTGCTCCGCTTTCTGCACGATGGCTTTGTTCAGCTCAAAGGTCGGCATGTATTGCGGTGCAGCGGTCGAGATAAGCCAGCCGTTGTTGCCGATAGGTACAAATACGCCAATTTTCATCACGAACCTCTCTTCATTACGTCGCAGGTGTAACGGTGTTTTTGCAAAGGGAGTGCCAGTTTTGAAAATGGCATTGTTATTAATGTGTTAAGCATTAGTTGACGGATTGATGTGGCTAAATGTGGACTAACTGGTCAAAAACATTGCACAGAAAACAGGCATTCATGCGCGATCGGAGTGCAGGATGTCGTGGCGAGACGGGGGTTTTGCTATGCTGAGTCCAACGCAGAATAAGGAGAGCGGGAATGACACAAGGCGCAGTGAAGACACCAGGTAAACGTTCGCAGGCGGTGAGTGCCAAGAAAAAGGCGATCCTCAGCGCGGCGCTGGAGACCTTTTCGCAGTTTGGCATCCACGGCACGCGCCTCGAACAGGTGGCGGAGCAGGCCGGTGTGTCCAAAACTAATCTGCTCTACTACTATCCGTCAAAAGAGGCGCTCTATATTGCGGTGATGCAGCAGATCCTCGATATTTGGCTCGCGCCGCTGAAGGCGTTCCGCGAAGAGCTGGCCCCGCTGGTGGCGATCAAAGAGTACATTCGCCTGAAGCTGGAGGTCTCGCGCGATTACCCGCAGGCATCAAGGCTGTTTTGTCTTGAGATGCTGCAGGGCGCGCCGCTGTTGCAGGCTGCGCTGACGGGAGATTTAAAGCAGCTGGTGGATGAAAAATCGGCGATTATCGCCGGATGGGTCGCCAGCGGAAAGCTGGCCCCCGTTGATCCGCAGCACCTGATCTTTATGATTTGGGCCTCCACCCAGCATTACGCTGACTTTGCGGCCCAGGTCGAGGCGGTGACCGGAAAAACGCTCCAGGACGAAGCGTTTTTCCACAGCACCCTGGAAAACGTGCAGCGGATGATTATCGAAGGGATCCGCGTGCGTTAGTTTCCCGGCGGGAGAGGGCAGCTTAAGTCGCCCTCTTCACACTGCATCAGCGAGGCCAGAAACGCTTCACGCTCCACGGTTTTCTCCGCCAGACACTGATTCACGATCATCGGCTGAACGCTGCCGCCTTCCGTCCCCGAACCGATAAACGCACAGTCCGCGTCGCGCAGGGCAATCCACGCCTGCTGCGCCTTTTTCAGCAGCTCGCGCTGGGGGGCTTCCGCACGCTTGATGGCGGCCTGATACGTCTGGTTGAGCTTTTTATCGGCAGCCTGATACTGCTGCGCGCTACAGGTATTCAGTTCAAGCTGAGTGGTCGCTTTGTCGCACTCGTCGGCCAGCGCGCTGGCGCTGAGCAGCAGTGCTGCGCCTGCAAGAAATACTCTTTTCATCATTCCCTCCGTGTAAAAAAGCCGGATGCGCTGCGCTTATCCGGCCTGGGGTGATTTTGTAGCCCCGGTAAGCGTAGCGTCACCGGGGAGAGTTTACACGATTAACCGATGGTCATCAGGCTGGCGTTACCGCCTGCCGCCGCGGTGTTGACGCTGAGCGAGCGCTCCACGTACAGACGCTCCAGCAGCAGGTTGGTTTCCCCGCGCGCAAAGCCCTGCACGGAAACGATGGCACCGCTGCGGGCCGCAACCTGCTCGCACAGTTCGCGCAGCTGGTCGGAATCACCGTGGTAAATCACCGCATCAAACGGCTGCGTCAGCAGCGCATCGGCCTTCGCAAAGCGAATGCGGGCCGAGACCGCTTTTGGCAGCTGTTTGGCGAGGTCGCGATGCAGCGCATCTTCCGGCCACAGCACTTCACACCCGGTTGCCATCGCGGCAGCCAGCTGCACCAGCGCGTCCTGCTCGTTATCGGCCACGCACAGTACGCGCTCGCGCGGCATCAGCGCCCAGGTGTTGCGTTCGCCGGTTGGACCCGGCAGCAGACGCTGGGTGCCCGCCTGCGCCAGTTCGCCGTACTGCTGGGCGACGGCACGCAGTTCAGAACGTTTTTCCGCCCAGGCGATCAGCGCCTCCAGCGGCTGGGTCAGCACGGTTTTCACCTGCGTATCCACCGGATAGTGTGCGTCCTGACGCGCCAGCGTTACGCCCAGCGCGTTCTCCGGACGGTTTGCCAGCAGACGGTACAGGTAGAGCGGGCCACCCGCTTTCGGACCGGTGCCGGAGAGACCTTCACCGCCGAACGGCTGCACGCCCACGACTGCGCCAACCATGTTGCGGTTGACGTACAGGTTGCCGACTTTTGCATTGCCGGTAACTTGCGCAATGGTTTCGTCGATACGGGTATGCACGCCGAGCGTCAGGCCATAGCCGGAGGCGTTGATCTGCTCAACCAGCTCGTTCAGGTTGTTACGGTTGTAGCGCACCACGTGCAGGACCGGGCCGAAGACCTCTTTTTTCAGCTCGTCGAAGCTTGCCAGCTCAATCAGCGTTGGCGGCACAAAGGTGCCGGTCCGCCATTCGCGGGCATCTTCGCTGTTCTCGCGCACCGCCTGGAACACCGGACGGCCTTTCGCGCGCATGGTCTGAATGTGGTTTTCGATGTTGGCTTTGGCTTCCGCGTCGATCACTGGCCCGATGTCTGTGGTGAGACGGCCCGGGTTGCCCATGCGGCATTCGGCCATCGCGCCGCGCAGCATCTTCAGCGTGTGGTCCGCGACGTCGTCCTGCAGGCACAGCACGCGCAGGGCGGAACAGCGCTGACCGGCGCTGTCGAACGCGGAGGCCAGCACGTCGACCACCACCTGCTCGGTGAGCGCGGAGGAGTCAACGATCATGGCGTTCATCCCGCCGGTTTCCGCGACGAGTGGAGTAGGACGACCTTGCGCATCCAGACGGGTTGCTATGTTGCGCTGCAGCAGAGAGGCCACTTCGGTCGAACCGGTAAACATGACGCCGCGCACTCGGTTATCGGAGGTCAGTTTGGCGCCGACGGTTTCACCGCGGCCCGGCAGCAGCTGAACCACGCCCGCAGGCACGCCGGCTTCCAGAAGAATGTTGATGCCCTGTGCGGCAATCAGCGGGGTCTGCTCTGCCGGTTTTGCCAGCACGCTGTTGCCTGCGGCAAGCGCGGCGGCAATCTGGCCGGTGAAGATCGCCAGCGGGAAGTTCCACGGGCTGATACACACAACCGGCCCCAGCGGACGATGGGTTTCGTTATCGAAATCATCGCGCACCTGACCGGCGTAGTAGTGCAGGAAATCGACCGCCTCGCGGACCTCGGCAATGGCGTTGCTGAAGGTTTTACCCGCTTCGCGCACCAGAATGCCGATGAGCGACTGCATCTGATCTTCCATCAGCACTGCGGCGCGTTCCAGAATGGCGGCACGTTCCTGCGGCGGCGTGGCGAACCAGATTGGCGCGTTGTTGACCGCGCTGTCCAGCGCCTGATCCACTTCCGCCTCGGTGGCTTCACGCACGTAGCCGACGATATCTTTTGGCTCTGCCGGGTTGATGACCGGCTGCATTTCCCCGTCCTCGACGGACTGCTCAAGGATCGGTTTCGCCTGCCATTTCTGCAGTGCGCTGTTGAGCAGGGCAGAGGAGAGGGACGCCAGACGATGTTCGTTGGCGAGATCCAGACCCGCAGAGTTGACGCGGCCTGCGCCATACAGCTCGCGCGGCAGGGCAATCTTCGGATGCGGCAGGCCAATCTGGCCTTCCTGCGCCGCCATCTTCTCAACGGCCTGCACCGGATCGGCCACCAGCTCGTCCAGCGGCAGGGTGGTGTCGGCAATGCGGTTAACGAAGGAGGTGTTCGCGCCGTTTTCCAGCAGACGACGCACCAGGTACGCCAGCAGAGTTTCGTGCGTACCCACCGGAGCATAGATGCGGCACGGGCGATTCAGCTTGCCGTCCGCCACTTTACCGGTGACCTGCTCGTACAGCGGTTCACCCATGCCGTGCAGGCACTGGAACTCGTACTGGCCCGGATAGTAGTTTTGTCCGGCCAGGCTGTAGATTGCCGCCAGCGTATGCGCGTTGTGGGTAGCGAACTGCGGATAGATCAGGTTCGGCACGCCGAGCAGTTTTTTCGCGCAGGCGAGGTAAGAGACGTCGGTGTAAACCTTACGGGTATAAACCGGATAGCCTTCCAGCCCGTCCATCTGGGCGCGCTTGATTTCGCTGTCCCAGTAGGCCCCTTTCACCAGACGGATCATCAGGCGACGGCGGCTGCGGCTGGCCAGGTCAATCAGGTAATCAATGACGAACGGACAGCGCTTCTGGTAGGCCTGGATAACAAAACCGATCCCGTTCCAGCCCGCCAGCTCCGGCTCGAAGCACAGTTTTTCCAGCAGATCGAGGGAGATCTCCAGACGGTCGGCCTCTTCGGCGTCGATGTTAATGCCGATGTCATACTGGCGCGCCAGCAGGGTCAGGGACTTCAGGCGCGGGTAGAGCTCTTCCATCACCCGGTCGTACTGCGCGCGGCTGTAGCGCGGGTGCAGCGCGGAGAGCTTAATGGAGATGCCCGGACCTTCATAAATACCGCGACCGTTGGACGCTTTACCGATGGCGTGGATCGCCTGCTGGTAAGAGACCATGTAGGCCTGCGCGTCGGCGGCGGTCAGCGCCGCTTCACCCAGCATGTCGTAGGAGTAGCGGAAACCTTTATCTTCCAGCTTGCGGGCGTTCGCCAGCGCTTCGGCAATGGTTTCCCCGGTGACGAACTGCTCGCCCATCAGGCGCATCGCCATGTCCACGCCCTTGCGGATCAGCGGCTCGCCGCTCTTACCGATGATGCGGTTCAGGGAGCGGGAGAGGTTGGCTTCGTTATGGGTCGAGACCAGTTTGCCGGTAAACAGCAGGCCCCAGGTGGCCGCATTGACGAACAGCGACGGGCTGCGGCCAATGTGGGAATGCCAGTTGCCGTTGCTGATCTTGTCGCGGATCAGCGCGTCGCGGGTGGCTTTATCGGGAATACGCAGCAGCGCTTCCGCCAGGCACATCAGCGCCACGCCTTCCTGAGACGAGAGGGAAAACTCCTGCAGCAGACCCTGAACCATCCCGGCGCGGCCGGTGGCGGTTTTCTGGTTACGCAGCTTGTCGGCTAACTGATACGCCAGGCTGTGCGCCTGTGCGGCAATAGCTTCCGGCAGGCGAGCCTGCTCCAGCAGCATCGGCACCGCGTCGGTTTCGGCGCGGCGGTAGGCGCCGGTAATGGCGGCACGGCTGACGGACTGCGGCAGGATCTGCTCGGCAAATTCAAGGAACGGCTGATGGTTCTCGTCCCCAGCGGCGGGCGCTTCCTCGCTTTCGTTTGCTGCACCGGCCAGCAGGGCAGGCAGCTCTGGCAGGCCCTCATCGCTCTCGAGTCTTTCGAGATAGTTAAAAATCGCCTGCTTAATTAACCAGTGCGGCGTGCGGTCAATGCGGGTTGCTGCGGTCTTAATCCGTTCGCGGGTCGCGTCATCCAGCTTAACCCCCATGGTGGTCATACCCATGCCAAAGCTCCTGTTGTTCTTTAATCGTGTTTGGTCGTTAGCGTGAAATATCCCCCATGTTGCAACTTTGTGCAACCGTGTTAAATGTGACCTGGTTTGCAACCCGGAAAATGAATGGATTGTTAACGAATGGTTAGCTGGAAAAACGCGCTGGCTTTTGGGCGGGAGGCCTGTTTTTATGCGGGAGTTAACACTTTTTAAAGGTGCAACCCGTAAAAGCGTGAGCGAGTGCAACCTATATGAAACTCGTATCAAACCAGGGATGAAATTGATGTAAATGCAGTGTTAAATCGTTTGTCAGCGGGATGCGCATACGGCAGGATAGCGCGCCCAACAGAAACACAAGATACATTCACCTCGTTCCGGTGATCATATAACAAGGCAGCCCGGATGGCTGTCGCTCGACATTTTGGAGAATTTGAATGGCTATTAGCACACCGATGCTGGTGACATTTCTCGTTTATATATTTGGCATGATCCTGATAGGGTTTTTGGCATGGCGTTCAACAAAGAACTTTGATGACTACATTCTGGGCGGACGCAGTTTAGGCCCAATGGTGACCGCACTCTCTGCGGGCGCTTCCGACATGAGCGGCTGGCTGCTGATGGGCCTGCCGGGCGCGATTTTCATCTCCGGTATTTCTGAAAGCTGGATCGCCATCGGTCTGACCGTCGGCGCGTGGATCAACTGGAAGCTGGTGGCAGGCCGTCTGCGCGTGCATACCGAGGCCAATAACAACGCCCTGACGCTGCCGGACTACTTCACCGGACGCTTTGAAGATAACAGCCGCATCCTGCGCATTATCTCTGCGGTGGTTATCCTGCTGTTCTTCACCATCTACTGTGCCTCCGGCATTGTGGCCGGTGCGCGTCTGTTCGAAAGCACCTTCGGTATGAGCTATGAAACTGCCCTGTGGGCCGGTGCGGCGGCAACCATCCTCTATACCTTCGTGGGCGGTTTCCTGGCGGTAAGCTGGACCGACACCGTGCAGGCGAGCCTGATGATTTTCGCCCTGATCCTGACCCCGGTGATTGTCATTTTCACCGTCGGCGGCTTTGCCGATTCGCTGGAAGTGATCAAGCAGAAGAGCATTGAAAACGTCGACATGCTGAAAGGGCTGAACTTCGTTGCCATCGTGTCGCTGATGGGCTGGGGCCTGGGCTACTTCGGCCAGCCGCATATCCTGGCGCGCTTTATGGCGGCGGATTCTCACCACACCATCGTTCATGCGCGTCGCATCAGCATGACGTGGATGATCCTGTGTCTGGCGGGGGCATGTGCGGTCGGCTTCTTCGGTATCGCGTACTTCAACAACAACCCGGCGCAGGCGGGCGCGGTGAACCAGAACGCCGAGCGCGTGTTCATCGAACTGGCGCAGATTCTGTTTAACCCGTGGATTGCCGGTATTCTGCTCTCCGCGATCCTCGCGGCGGTGATGTCCACCCTGAGCTGCCAGCTGCTGGTCTGCTCCAGCGCAATCACCGAAGACCTCTACAAAGCCTTCCTGCGCAAGGGCGCGAGCCAGAAAGAGCTGGTCTGGGTAGGGCGCTTTATGGTGCTGCTGGTGGCGCTGGTGGCGATTGCGCTGGCGGCCAACCCGGAAAACCGCGTGCTGGGCCTTGTGAGCTACGCGTGGGCGGGCTTTGGTGCGGCATTTGGTCCGGTCGTGCTGTTCTCCGTCATGTGGTCACGTATGACCCGTAACGGCGCGCTGGCGGGGATGATCATCGGTGCGGTGACCGTTATCGTCTGGAAACAGTTCGCGTGGCTGGGCCTGTACGAAATCATTCCGGGCTTCATCTTCGGCAGCATCGGTATCGTGGTGTTCAGCCTGCTGGGTAAAGCACCGTCTGCTTCTATGCAGAAACGCTTTGCTGAAGCCGACGCGCATTACCACTCTGCGCCACCGTCTAAGCTGCAGGCAGAATAATTTTCCCCTCACCCTAACCCTCTCCCCGAAGGGGAGAGGGGATAGTCCTTTCACCTATGTGAGTCTTCATCAATGAGAATGAAAACAGGGTTAATGGCGGCGGCATTATTGATGCTGGCTGGCTGTACCGCGCCATCGCAGCACGCGGCGGTCGAGAGCTGCAAAGCGGATAATCAGATGCAGCAAACCACGCTCTATTTCGGACTGAATCGTCCGGCCGGGGCGCAGATCACAGGCAACGAATGGCAGCAGTTTGTTGACCAGGACGTGACGCCACGCTTTCGCGATGGCTTAACGGTATTTGATGCCCGCGGGCAGTGGCTGGGGAACGACGGAAAAGTGGCGCGTGAGCCCAGCAAAGCGTTGATGCTGATCCACGGTAAAGACGCGCAGAGCGAGAAGAATATCGAAGCGTTACGCGGGATCTATAAGTCTCGCTTCGCGCAGGAGTCGGTGATGCGCGTCGACCAGCCGGTGTGCGTGCAGTTTTAATGAAAACGGCGGGATAACCCGCCGCTGTTGTACCGTAGGCCGGGTAAGCGAAGCGCCACCCGGCAATACATCAAAGCACCAACCCCGCAAAGCTCGCAGACAGCAGGCTCACCAGCGTCGCACCGTACACCAGACGCAGACCAAACCGCGATACCACGTTCCCCTGCTGCTCGTTCAGGCCCTTAATCGCCCCGGCCACAATGCCGATGGAGGCGAAGTTCGCAAACGACACCAGGAAGACGGACAAAATGCCCAGCCCGCGCGGTGACATCTGATGGGCCATTTTTTGCAGCTCGATCATCGCCACAAATTCATTCGCCACCAGCTTGGTTGCCATAATACTGCCCGCATTTAAGGCATCGCTCAGCGGGATCCCCACCAGCCAGGCCAGGGGATAAAACACATAGCCCAGGATCTGCTGGAAGCTCATGCCAAATACGCTGGAGAAGAGGGCGTTAACGGCGCTAATAAGCGCGATAAAACCAATCAGCATCGCCAGAATAATCATCGCCACCTTAAAACCGGCCAGAATATACTCGCCCAGCATTTCAAAGAAGCTCTGGGATTCATGCAGTTTTTCCAGCTTGATATCCGGCTCCGCTTCCGGGCGCGCCGGGTTGATGACAGAGAGAATAATAAATGTGCTGAACATATTCAGAATAAGTGCCGCGACGACAAATTTGGCGTCGAGCATGGTCATATAGGCACCGACAATCGACAGGGAGACCGTCGACATTGCCGTGGCCGCCATGGTGAAGAGACGACGAGAGGAGAGATCGCCCAGTACACCCTTGTAGGCAATGAAGTTTTCTGACTGACCGAGGATCAGCGAGCTTACCGCGTTAAAGGATTCCAGCTTGCCCATACCGTTCAGCTTTGACAGCAGCGTGCCGATTACCCGAATAAAAATCGGCAGGATCCGCCAGTGCTGAAGAATACCAATCAGCGCGGAAATAAAAATAATCGGACACAGCACGCCGAGGAAAATGAATGCCAGCCCTTTTTCACCCATACCGCCAAAGACGAAATTCGTCCCTTCGGCCGCAAATTTAAGCAGGGATTCGAAGAAACCGGCGACATATTTAATAATAAACAGCCCGCTTTCTGCGTGCAGGAAAAAGAATGCCAGCACGATTTCAATAACGATCAGCTGTAAAACAAAACGAATGCGAATTTTTCGGCGGTCGAAACTCACCAGCCAGGCAAGCGCAAGAATAATCACCAGCGCCAGCAGGAAATGGATAATCTTAAACATGGGATATTTTCGGTTGGTTTTTGAGGCGGATATTTAGCCACAGCACTGGTTAACCGTAAATGGGCATTTTTATTATAACTTATAAACTTATCGGTAACGGCGGCAACTATTAACAGGCTTTGCGTTTACAACTCGTCATCAAATCACCACACATTTCGCTTGTGTTTCCTTTCGCCGTAATGATAATCACTATCACAAGAATTTACCTTTCTTTGCATCAGTTGACCGCGATAAACATTTAAGGTGTCGGCATGTTTGTTCCATTTCTCATTATGTTACGTGAAGGCCTTGAAGCGGCCCTGATTGTCAGCCTTATCGCCAGCTATCTGAAGCGCACCCAGCGTGGGCGCTGGATTGGCGTGATGTGGGTTGGCGTCTTCCTTGCCGCGGCGCTCTGCCTGGGCTTAGGTATCCTCATCAATGAAACCACCGGCGAATTCCCGCAGAAAGAGCAGGAGCTGTTTGAAGGTATCGTCGCCGTGATTGCGGTGTTCATCCTGACGTGGATGGTCTTCTGGATGCGCAAAGTTTCCCGCAACGTGAAGGTGCAGCTGGAGCAGGCGGTGGATAACGCCCTGCAGAAGGGGAATCACCACGGCTGGGCGCTGATCATGATGGTCTTTTTCGCCGTGGCGCGCGAGGGTCTGGAATCGGTTTTCTTCCTGCTGGCGGCATTCCAGCAGGACGTGGGCATCTGGCCGCCGCTGGGCGCTATGCTCGGTCTGGCAACGGCGGTGGTGCTGGGCTTTCTGCTCTACTGGGGCGGCATTCGCCTCAACCTGGGCGCCTTCTTTAAGTGGACCAGCCTGTTCATTCTGCTGGTGGCCGCGGGGCTGGCGGCAGGAGCGATCCGCGCCTTCCACGAGGCGGGCCTGTGGAACCACTTCCAGGACGTGGCGTTCGATCTTAGCAACGTTCTCTCCACCCATTCACTGACCGGCACCCTGCTCGAAGGCATCTTCGGCTACCAGGAAACGCCGAGCGTCAGCGAAGTGGCGATGTACTTTATCTATCTGGTTCCGGCGCTGGTGCTGTTCGCGATGCCGCCGCGTACCGGCTCGCAGGCGTCGCGCGTTGCGCCGTAATTATTGTTTTAGTTACAACATACTTTTTAAGGGAAGAGTCATGGCAATTCAGTTTCGTCGTAGTGCATTGTGCGCAGGCATTGCCGCGCTGTTCGCTTCTGCATTCGCTGCGCAGGCTGCGGATATTCCGCAGGTAAAAGTCACCGTTAACGATAAGCAGTGTGAGCCGATGATCATCACGGTTAACAGCGGTAAAACCCAGTTTATCATTCAGAACCACAGCCAGAAGGCGCTGGAGTGGGAGATCCTCAAAGGCGTGATGGTGGTGGAAGAGCGCGAGAACATCGCGCCGGGCTTCAGCCAGAAGATGACCGCCAACCTGCAGCCGGGTGAATACGACATGACCTGCGGCCTGCTGACCAACCCTAAAGGCAAGCTGATCGTCAAAGGTGCAGCGACGGCGGACGCGGCCAAAGGCACGGCCCTGCTGAGCCTGGGCGAGGCCATCACCGCCTATAAAGCCTACGTCACCAAAGAGACGGCGGACCTGGTTGCGGGCACCAAAGCCTTTACCGACGCGGTGAAAGCCGGGGATATCGAAAAAGCGAAATCCCTGTACGCGCCAACCCGTCAACACTACGAGCGAATCGAGCCGATTGCCGAGCTGTTCTCTGACCTCGATGGCAGCATCGATGCCCGTGAGGACGATTACGAGCAGA
This sequence comes from Enterobacter mori, assembly GCF_025244905.1. Lineage (NCBI taxonomy): Bacteria > Pseudomonadati > Pseudomonadota > Gammaproteobacteria > Enterobacterales > Enterobacteriaceae > Enterobacter > Enterobacter mori. Next base: position 1,686,065 of record NZ_CP104285.1, read on the forward strand.
AGGCCGCCGATCCGAAATTCACCGGCTTCCACCGTCTGGAAAAAGCCCTGTTTGGCGACAACTCCACCAAAGGGATGGACAAATACGCTGAACAGCTGAATACCGACGTGCTGGAGTTGCAAAAGCGCATCAGCGAGCTGGCCTTCCCGCCGTCGAAAGTGGTGGGCGGCGCGGCCGGTCTGATTGAAGAAGTGGCCGCGAGCAAAATCAGCGGTGAAGAAGATCGCTACAGCCACACCGATCTGTGGGACTTCCAGGCCAACGTCGACGGCGCGCAGAAAATTGTCGATCTGCTGCGTCCTCAGCTGCAAAAAGAGAACGGCGAACTGCTGGCGAAAGTGGATGCCAACTTCAAAAAAGTTGACACCATCCTGGCGAAGTACCGCACCAAAGACGGGTTCGAAACCTATGACAAACTGACCGACGCTGACCGTAACGCGCTGAAAGGCCCGATTACTACCCTGGCGGAAGATCTCTCCCTGCTGCGCGGCGTTCTGGGTCTGGACTAAGCACGATGAACGAGCATGACGAGCACGACGTGGCGGAACCTTCCCGACGTCGTTTGTTAAAAGGGGTAGGGGCGCTTGGCGGCGCGCTTGCCCTGGCAGGCGGCTGCCCGGTGGTGCATGCGGCTAAACCGCAGAGTGCCCCCGGCACGCTGTCGCCGGATGCGCGCATGGAGACGCAGCCGTTTTATGGCGAACATCAGGCGGGCATTCTGACGCCGCAGCAGGCCTCCATGATGCTGGTGGCGTTTGATTCGCTGGCCAGCGATAAGACCGATCTGGTGCGTCTGTTCCGCCTGCTGACAACGCGTATTGCGTTTCTCACCGCGGGCGGTCCGGCACCGGAAACGCCAAATCCGCGTATGCCGCCGATGGACTCCGGTATTCTCGGGGCATTTATCGCCCCGGATAACCTGACCATTACCGTGTCGGTGGGAGAGTCGCTGTTTGATGACCGCTACGGCCTGGCAAAACAAAAGCCGAAAGCGCTGCAAAAAATGACGCGCTTTCCGAACGACTCCCTCGACGCGGCGCTGTGCCACGGCGATCTGCTCCTGCAGATTTGCGCCAATACCCAGGATACGGTGATCCACGCCCTGCGCGATATCATCAAGCACACGCCGGATCTACTGAGCGTTCGCTGGAAGCGGGAAGGGTTTATCTCTGACCATGCTGCCCGCAGCAAAGGCAAAGAGACGCCGGTTAACCTGCTGGGCTTTAAAGACGGCACGGCCAACCCGGACAGCAGCGATGCGGCGCTGATGAAAGACGTGGTATGGGTGACGGCCGATCAGGGGGAACCGGCGTGGGCCGTTGGCGGCAGCTATCAGGCGGTGCGCATTATTCAGTTCCACGTGGAGTTCTGGGACCGCACGCCGCTGAAAGAGCAGCAGACCATTTTTGGCCGCGACAAGCAGAGCGGGGCACCGCTGGGCATGAAGCACGAGCATGATGTGCCTGACTATGCGAGCGATCCGGATGGTGATGTCATCGCTCTCGACAGCCATATTCGCCTTGCCAACCCGCGCACCAGTGAGACGCAGTCGAGCCTGATGATGCGTCGTGGATACAGCTACTCGTTAGGCGTGACCAACTCCGGTCAGCTTGATATGGGTCTGCTGTTTGTCTGCTATCAGCACGATCTGGAGAAAGGTTTCCTGACGGTGCAAAAGCGGTTAAACGGCGAAGCGCTGGAAGAGTACATTAAGCCCATCGGCGGCGGTTATTTCTTTGCCCTGCCAGGCGCGCGTGAGCGGAACGCGTACCTCGCTCAAGGGCTGATCGAAGCCTGATAATCGTCCCTGCGATAGTTCGCGGGGACATTATTTTTTCATATGACTATCTTCTTGTTATATTTCTGTAATATTTCTATATAAGACTGAATTCACTGAAGGTGCAGTCTTAAAAGTTGCATTCAGGTAAAATAAATGTTGCATTTATGATAACTCCTGATGTACTTAAGATAAGACAGCGGTAGTTCCCGGCAGTGATGCTGAATCACTATGGAGATCGCGAATGGTTGCGTCCTGTACTGGACAAGGTAAACATAACAACCGCAGCACCCGGCGCGGAGGCTCAGACTCCGGCAGCGATTTCCTCACCACTAAATTCTCCCCTTCACCTCAAGAATCTGATTCCACCGACGTGCAGACTGGTGCGCGTAGCTATTCTGTATCGTCATCCGGTAAAGCAAGCAATGGCTTACAAGGAAGCCAACCCTCTGATGTTCGTGCGCATAATCGTGCCGACGCTGGCGCGTGTGATGAATACCAACAACTCAAGGTGCTATCCATGGGAAGACAAAAAGCAGTGATCAAAGCTCGTCGCGAAGCAAAACGTGTGCTGAGACGGGATTCACGTAGCCATAAACAGCGTGAAGAAGAATCGGTCACCTCGCTTGTGCAGATGAGTGGCGTAGAAGCAATTGGCATGGCCCGAGACAGCCGTGATAATTCTCCAATTGTTGCGCGCAATGAGGCTCAGGCGCACTACCTGAATGCTATCGAGAGTAAACAGCTCATCTTTGCAACCGGTGAAGCCGGATGCGGGAAAACCTGGATTAGTGCAGCCAAAGCGGCGGAAGCGCTGATCCATAAGGACGTGGAGCGCATTATTGTTACCCGTCCGGTACTGCAGGCTGATGAAGATCTCGGCTTCTTGCCCGGAGATATTTCGGAGAAGTTTGCCCCATACTTCAGGCCCGTTTATGACGTGCTGGTGAAGCGATTGGGTGCATCCTTTATGCAGTACTGCCTGCGACCAGAGATTGGTAAGGTGGAAATCGCGCCGTTCGCCTATATGCGCGGACGTACATTTGAAAATGCGGTCGTCATTCTTGACGAGGCTCAGAACGTGACCGCTGCGCAAATGAAGATGTTTTTAACGCGCCTCGGGGAGAATGTGACGGTTATCGTTAACGGCGATATTACCCAGTGTGACCTGCCGTCCGGCGTGAAATCCGGATTGAGCGACGCCATGTCACGTTTTGAGGAAGATGAGATGATTGGGGTGGTACGCTTCACTAAAGATGACTGCGTGCGCTCTGCGCTGTGTCAGCGCACGCTGCAAGCGTATTATTGAGTTTGTTGTTGTGTTCAAGGCCCGGGAAACCGGGCTTTGTTTTTTGTGCGGGCTTTTTGTCGGGTGGCGCTGCGCTTACCCGACCTACAATAACGCATGCGTGCTACATGCGAAAAAAAAGCCCGCATTTTCATGCGAGCTCTTCTTTAAATATGGCGGTGAGGGGGGGATTCGAACCCCCGATACGTTGCCGTATACACACTTTCCAGGCGTGCTCCTTCAGCCACTCGGACACCTCACCATATTGTTTTGCTGCCTGACCGCTTGGGGGCAACGGGGCGCTACTATAGGGAGTTGCGCTAAAACGGTCAAGCAGATTTTCTGTATTCGTGTGCGTTCGGTTAAGCCTTAATCAGCTCTTGTCGCAGCACGGGTTATTAACGCTGTGAATCGAGCACTTCGCTGTTTTTCACCACTTCCTGTGCTTTGCCGTAGCTTTCGATCAGCAGCTGGTAAGCCGGGAAGATGTGGGTGTACACTTCCGCCCACTCCGCCGCATCTTCACGGTTCCAGGTACGCTGGATCTCGGAGGCCACAGCCGCCGTATCCATTGGCACCACACCGGCCTGCACCACGCGCGCCAGGGTGATCTCCTGCGCCATTTTGCTGTAGGTACCGGAGGCATCAATCACCGCAAACACCTTATACCCGTCCGCCACCGCGCTGATCGACGGGAAGGCCATGCAAACGCTGGTAATGGTGCCCGCAATGATCAACGTCTTGCGTCCGGTGGCTTTTACCGCCTCAACAAACTCCGGGTTGTCCCAGGCGTTGATTTCACCTTTGCGGGCAACATACTGCGCATGCGGTGCGTTAGCGTGGATCTCCGGGATCAGCGGTCCGTTCGGCCCCTGTGGAACGGACGCCGTAGTGATCACCGGGATTTTCGCCAGGGTAGCGATTTTTGCCAGCGCTGCCGCACGAGCACGCAGTTCCGGCATTGGCATATCACCGACGGTCTGGAACAGACCGCTCTGGTGATCGATAAGGAGCATCACAGCATCGTTCACATCGATGACCGGACGGGTTCCATTAAAATTCGCAGGTGTAGACATGTTCTTCTCCTTTATTACGTTCAGAGCTGGCCGAAGCGGCCGGAATTGAAATCACGAATAGCTTCCGCGATCTCGGTTTTAGTGTTCATCACAAACGGGCCATAGCCGACAATGGGTTCATTGAGCGGCGCTCCGGCCATCAGCAGCACTTTGGCATCGCTGCTTGCCTCCAGGTGCAATTTGTCACCTTCCTGACTCAGCACCACTAACTGGGCTTCTCCTGCCTGAGCAGTGCCGTTCACCGTAACGCGACCTTCCAGCACTACCAGCGCCGTGCTCCAGCCCTCCGGCTGAGTGAGCGTAAGATGGCTTCCCTGATTAAGGGCGAGATCCCAGACGTTCAGCGGCGAAAAGGTATGCGCAGGGCCGGTAATATCGTTGTAGCGTCCGGCGATAACCCGCACTGTTCCGCTGTTGTCCGGTAGTGCCACAACCGGGATGTCGCTTTTGGTGATGCTCTGGTAGCCCGGCGTCGCCATTTTGTCTTTGGCTGGCAGGTTGACCCAAAGCTGCATCATTTTCAGTTCGCCGCCTTTCTGCGAGAACGCGCTGGAGTGGAACTCCTCGTGCAGGATGCCTGCACCTGCCGTCATCCACTGCACGTCGCCCGGGCCAATGACGCCACCTTTACCCGTGGAGTCGCGATGCTCCACTTCACCGGAATAGACGATGGTGACCGTTTCAAAACCTCGATGAGGATGTTGGCCTACGCCGCGTTTCGCCCCATCTGCCGGAAAGGTGTGCGGACCCGCGTAGTCCAGCAGCAGGAACGGACTCAGCGGCTCGCCGTGGGTTTGATAAGAAAACATCGAACGAACCGGGAAACCATCGCCAACCCAGTGCTGGCGGGGAGCGGTATAAACGCCTGTTACGTTTTTCATGATTAACTCCTGATGTTCTGTTGATGTAATTAGCTTATATTCAGGGTTAATATCCCGGTAGATAGTGAAAATGGCATTCACTGTTCTGAAAATGGAACGATGAGGATTTATGCAGGATCTCAATGACTTCGTCTGGTTTGTGAAGGTAGTGGACTACGGTGGCTTTGCGGCGGCGGGAAGGGCGCTCGACCAACCCAAGTCCAAACTGAGCCGCAGGATCGCGCAGCTGGAAGAGCGGCTTGGCGTGCGGTTGATACAGCGCACTACGCGGCAGTTTACGGTGACGGAAGTGGGGCAGACTTTCTATCAGCACTGTAAGGCAATGCTGATAGAAGCAGAAGCGGCAGAGGAGGCCGTTGCTGCGCTGCAGGCTGAGCCGCGCGGCGTCGTCAGAATCACCTGTCCCGTCACGTTACTGCACGTCCACGTGGGACCGATGCTGGCGCGGTTTATGGTGCGCTACCCCGGGATTCATCTCCAGCTTGAGGCCACCAATCGACGGGTCGATCTTGTTGGCGAAGGCATTGATGTGGCGATCCGCGTGCGTCCGCGTCCGTTTGATGACAGCGATCTGGTCTTAAGGGTGCTGGCTGACAGGGGGCATTGCCTGGTGGTGAGTCCGCAGTTGATTGAACGTATGGGTAAACCTCGAATGCCTTCCGAGCTCAGTGAATGGCCCGGTTTAAGTATGGGGGCCGGTAAACAGGTGCATAAATGGGAACTCAGTGGTCCAGAGGGGGCGAAAGCGGAGATCCACTATGCACCGCGCTTTATTACCACCGACATGCTGGCACTGAGGGAAGCGGCGATGGCAGGCCTGGGCGTTGTGCAGTTGCCGATATTGATGGTGAAGGATCAGCTTGCGTCAGGGGAACTGGTACGGGTGCTGGACGCGTGGGAACCCCGACGGGAAGTGATTCACGCGGTTTATCCTTCGCGGCGCGGCATGCTGCCATCGGTCAGGACGCTGGTGGATTTTCTGACCGAAGAGTATGCGCGGATGGTTGAAGAGTAGTTTTTGTAGGTCGGGTAAGCGCAGCGCCACCCGACATAAAGAGCGCAGGGAGTCTCAAGGTTCGAATCCCCAGGTGCGATCCAAAAGAAAAAAGCCCGTACTTTCGTACGAGCTCTCATCTCAAATATGGCGGTGAGGGGGGGGATTGACTCGCTTCGCTCGCCCTGCGGGCAGCCTGTTCGCTGCGCTCTCAGTCTGTCCAACTGGCTGTCGCCAGTTGTCGAACCCCGGTCGGGGATTCTCATCCCCCCCTTTTCGGAGAAAATAAAAGAAAAAAGCCCGTACTTTCGTACGAGCTCTCATCTCAAATATGGCGGTGAGGGGGGGATTCGAACCCCCGATACGTTGCCGTATACACACTTTCCAGGCGTGCTCCTTCAGCCACTCGGACACCTCACCATATTGTCATCCCGTTGTCGTCGGGACGGGCGCTAATGTAAGGAAAAGCCGAACTGCCGTCAACCCACTTTTTCAGTAATTTAGCGTGTTTAGACAAACTTCAAGCAACCTGACTCCTAAATGTGCACAAAGCGTCTCTTTTATCAACAACGCGATTTCCAGATAAATTTGTTATGCTGGCAATCCACTTGAAAATGAAAACAAAACAGCGCAATAAAAGGCAGGAATAAACATGGATATTCTCTTCTATCACCCTACATTTGATACCGCTTACTGGATTGACGCACTTACGGCGGCGCTGCCCGGCGCACGCGTACGCGAGTGGAAGCGTGGCGATAATGAACATGCCGACTATGCGCTGGTCTGGCACCCGCCGGTTGAGATGCTGCAGGGCCGCAAGCTGAAGGCGGTTTTCGCCCTGGGCGCGGGTGTTGATTCGATCCTCAGTAAACTGAAAGCGCATCCAGAAATGCTGCCGGAAAATATACCGCTGTTCCGTCTCGAAGATACCGGAATGGGTCAGCAGATGCAGGAATATGCCGTGAGCCAGGTGCTGCACTGGTTCCGCCGCTTCGACGATTATCAGGCCTTTAAACAGCAGGCCCACTGGGAGCCGCTGCCGGATTATCGACATGAAGATTTTACCGTCGGGATCCTTGGCGCAGGTGTGCTCGGCTCAAAAGTGGCAGAAGCACTTGCCCCGTGGGGCTTCCCGCTGCGCTGCTGGAGCCGCAGCCGTAAGGATTATCCGGGCGTTGAGAGTTTTGCCGGAACGGATGAGCTTCCTGCATTCCTGAAAGGGACACGCGTGCTTATCAACCTGTTGCCGAATACCGCCGAAACGGTGGGCATTATCAATAGCACCCTCCTGAACCAGTTAGCCGCGCAGAGCTATTTAATGAACCTTGCTCGCGGGGTCCATGTCGTGGAAGGCGATCTGCTGAAGGCGCTGGACAGCGGAAAGCTAAAAGGCGCCATGCTGGATGTCTATAGCCGTGAGCCGCTGCCCGCGGAAAGCCCGCTGTGGGCGCACCCGCGCGTGGCGATGACGCCACATGTGGCTGCCGTGACGCGTCCGGCAGAAGCGGTGGCGTATATATCGCATACCATCAGCGAAATGGAAAAGGGCAACCCGGTGACCGGACAGGTCGACAGACAACGAGGCTACTAACGGAAACCCGGCGTTCGCCGGGTTTTTGCTAATATTCGCCGCTGATAACTGCTATCCTTTGGAAAAACCGCAGAGGAGAGAAAGATGTATCCCGTAGACCTGCATATGCACACCGTCGCCAGCACCCACGCGTATAGTAACCTCCATGATTATATCGCTCAGGCAAAGCTCAAGGGCATCAAGCTTTTTGCGATTACCGATCATGGCCCGGATATGGCGGATGCGCCGCATTACTGGCATTTTGTGAATATGCGGATTTGGCCACGTCTGGTGGACGGTATTGGGATACTGCGCGGCATTGAGGCGAACATCAAAAATATCGACGGTGAGATCGACTGCACCGGCCCAATGGTGACCTCTCTTGACCTTATTCTTGCCGGTTTCCATGAGCCGGTCTTTGCACCTCAGGATAAAGACACCAACACCGCGGCGATGATTGCCACCATTGCCAGCGGCAATGTGCACATTATTAGCCACCCCGGTAACCCGAAGTATCCGATTGATATTCAGGCTGTCGCGCAGGCGGCAGCGAAACACCGCGTGGCGCTGGAGATTAACAACTCTTCGTTTGTTCATTCGCGTAAGGGCAGTGAAGCCAACTGTCGCGAAGTGGCTGCCGCCGTGCGTGATGCGGGGGGAATGGTGGCGCTGGGGTCCGATTCTCATACCGCGTTTACGCTGGGTGATTTCAGTGAGTGTATGAAAGTATTAAATGACGTTGGTTTCCCGGAAGCGCAAATCCTGAACGTGACGCCACGCCGCATGCTCGATTTCCTCGAGTCGCGCGGAATGGAACCGATTGCCGAATTTGCCGATCTTTAATTGTGTAATGGAATAAAAAATGAACGAGTTCTCCATCCTTTGCCGCGTGCTGGGTACGCTCTATTATCGCCAGCCGCAAGACCCGCTGTTGGTTCCGCTTTTCACGCTGATCCGTGAAGGTAAGCTGGCGCAGAACTGGCCGCTGGAACAGGATGATTTGCTGGAACGTCTGCAAAAAAGCTGCGACATGCAGCAGATTTCAACGGATTACAATGCGCTGTTCGTCGGTGAAGAGTGCCGTGTTTCGCCGTACCGTTCTGCCTGGCAGGAAGGGGCGACGGAAGCAGAAGTGCGTGCGTTTCTCTCCGAGCGCGGGATGCCGCTGAGCGATACGCCAGCCGATCACATCGGTACGCTGCTGCTTGCGGCCTCATGGCTCGAAGACAACGCCGGTGATGACGAGAATGAAGCCATCGAAACCCTGTTCGACACGTACCTGCTGCCGTGGGTGGGGACGTTCCTGGGTAAAGTCGAAGCCCATGCCACCTCGCCATTCTGGAGAACGCTGGCACCGCTGACGCGTGATGCGATTGCGGCGATGTGGGATGAGCTCGAAGAAGAAAATGAAGAGTGATTTTGATCACAAAAATTCTGCAACGATACATTTCAACTTGCACGTAATGTGCTTTTGATCGCATTTCTATGGCGCGCTTCTGCTAAGATGCGCGCCATGAACATATTACTTTGTATTGCACTGACAACAGGCATTCTCTCCGGTATCTGGGGATGGGTAGCCGTGTCTCTCGGATTGCTCAGCTGGGCCGGGTTCCTCGGCTGCACAGCCTATTTCGCCTGCCCGCAGGGCGGGGTAAAAGGGCTATTCATCTCCGGATGTACCCTGATGAGCGGTGTGATTTGGGCGCTGGTGATCATGAAGGGCAGCGCGCTGGCGCCGCACCTGGAGATTCTGGGCTATGTCATGACGGGCGTGGTCGCATTTTTAATGTGTGTCCAGGCAAAGCATTTGCTGTTGTCGTTCGTACCGGGAACGTTCATGGGGGCCTGCGCGACCTTTGCAGGGCAGGGGGACTGGAAGCTGGTCGTTCCCTCGCTGGCACTGGGACTTCTTTTCGGTTATGCCATGAAAAACAGCGGCCTGTGGCTGGCAGCGCGGCGAGAAAAAGCGCAAAACATCACTGCGGTGAGTGAATAAAAAAAGGCGAGACAGGGATCTCGCCTTTTTTATGCGCTTTCGATCAGGATTCCGGCGGCACCGACATATCGCGGTATTTTACCAGTACCGGGTTTTGCGCCTCTGATTTGTTCTGCAGATCCCACAGCCCGCGATCGATACCATCGTTAATCAGGAAGATCACCCCGGTTTCGATAGCCGACATCAGACACAACATCACCGGTTCGTTAGAGGTATACCCAATTTCACCCTCCAGCAAACGCTGATAGTCGATAAAGCGGAATACCCCGGCCTGAACTTCATACGAGAGAATGGTTTTGCTGGTGTTCACGGAGGATAAGATCTCACCCGTGCTCACGTTAACCACGCGCAGGTTGACGGCAATCTGGTCGAGTTGATACTGGGTGTCAGCACCGATACCGAAGTAACGCGCGCCAGCCCCCCCCGATTTCACGTTACTTTCGTAACCAATAATCGAGCCTTCCACCATGATATTGGCCGCGGTAAGCGACTGAAGTGGCATACGATTATTCACGCCAACGGTTCCATTTTCCTGTGCGGCGCGGATGATTTTTCGTTCATTCAGCAGGTTTTGCAATCCCTGGCGTTCCAGGGGGATAAACCAGCGTGAATCCTTCAGGGCAGTGACCAGCATGGCGGTTGCACTCTGCGGCACGGCCGTAGAGAAGTTACTTGCCGGATACGGTTTGAACTGTCCTGTTTCATCCTGAATGTTATAGACCGAGACAAATATCTTACCGGTTGGTGTCGGCAGATGGGTTAAATCGCGGTAGCTTTGTGCCCGAGGCATTAATGTTGGCTTAGCGGCTTCTTTGGGGGGAGCAGTTAAACAACCGCTCAATAAGCACACTGCAACAATGATCAAAAAGCGCTGCATGATAATTGTCCTTATTTTGAGGTTGTTTAAAAATCAGTCGAACTGGTTTGCAAACCCGACACCTGGATTGTCGATGTTTTTCCGGTTTTGCGATCCGTTACGTTCAACTGAAGCTGCCCATCTTTGTTGGCGATATCGACAATAAAGTCGTTAGTCACCATGCGGCCGGGTTTACCGGTATTAATATTGGTTAGTAAGCCACCTAATATTTGCGACTGGATGGCCTGGGTGAAGTTATCCAGCGCTGACGGGGTTTCGATACCGAAATCGTCGTCAAAGCTTGGGTCTTTGTAAGAGTTTTGAGCCTGGGCTTCGTTAAGCATGAATGCCCCGTTGTTCGGGTTGCCGCCAAAATTAGGGTTGCGGAACTGGAAGGTCATATTCCCGGCCCAGCTTAGTGGTGCAATGAGCATTAACGAAATCACTGTGTGTGCGAGACGCATTACAGCCTCCGAAATAAGTATCGTTGCTAGAACTCATCTTTTGCTAAATCGCCTGTACTCAGCAGGGCTTTATCTAACTGCAGACGATTAATAGCTTCTTCTGTTTGTGCCAGGGCAAAAGCGACGTTCTGATCGAAGTCTCTTTTGGTGGGGAACAGGAAGGTCTGGTAAATAACATCCTGATTGGCTGTTATTGTGATCCAGCTTCCCCACCGCGCACTGGGCCGTTCGTTGATTGTTAAGTTACCGGTGTAGTCACTTTCCCATTTATCGCTGAAGGCTCGGTAGAAATCGTGCCCAATGGATGTAACGGTGTGGTCGGTTAACAATCCGGGAACCTCAACTTCCACTGCCTGGAGGTTCCCGGCCGCAAGCAGGAAACCTGCTGCAGCAATCCAACTCAACGTGCGTTTCATGCTATTAACGCCTGAGGTTATCGTTTGCCCATGAAACTGCCTGAGTCCGGTTTTTAACAGCTATCTTCTTGAAAAGATTATAAAGATGCGTCTTGACCGTATTTTCGCTGATAAATAACGAACGGGCGATTTCAATGTTTGAAGCACCAATGCGCAACTTGTTCAGGATCTCTTTCTCACGATGCGTCAGCAGTGCAGACTCTGTACTGTTGTAGCGATAATTTCCGGAGTGTGTAATGAGGTAGCTGGCAAGCTTTTGCGAGAAATAGCATTCGCCTCGCAATATGCCCTGCAAGCCTTCCACAACACGATTCTCTTCTTCAGTGACGTAGAACACGCCATTGATATGCGGCCAGCTTTCAATATCTCTAAAAGGATACTCATCAGGGGTATTCAATAATAACACGCGGATATTATTGTTTTTCCTGCTTAAGTTATCTTGCCAGTAATGGATCAGCTTTTTATCCGCTTCCATCATATCGAGAAGAATGATACTGCCAGGTGCAATGTCATCAAAAGAACGTTGAATATTATGCAATTTCCCGTTCAATGAAAGAGATTGCTTTAAATGCTGCAATAATGCTGTCGCTTGTAAAGAAGGTTTGGTGATCAACAATAATGTATGACCATGTAAACTATGGACTTCATTAAACATGATGAAACCCCACTTTATTTATGACACCTGGCAGCTATCCCTTTTTAATAGATAAGGAATACCAGAAGCACTGACAGATGTGGCACTGCTGTGTGTAGAATCAAACCATTCCTCCAGAGGAGGATGGAAATAAAAATAAAATGACTTACTACTGTTTTCAATCTAGCTATTACAAACGTTAAAGCAAGTGTTAATCATGTAACTAAATGTAAAATTCAATATTAAATTGTGTATTTGGAGTAATAAATTAGTTTTTGTTTAAGATAAAAGTTGTACATGAGAATAACACTGCACACATTTTAAAAATCATACAAATAATTTTAACTTCATGAAAAATAGGTTGATTTATAATTCTAACCTCACCGGTGAAAGGTATGAGATACATAAGAAAACTAAGCCTTCTCTCATCAGGGCATTCCTTCTTAAGAAAACTCGCTCTGTGTGACAAGGTTTTCAAATTGTCTCGCTCAGGTGTGGTGAAGCCAGGTCGCGTAAGGCTGGACAAGAAACCTGCCATTGTACAGCATCGGCGAGAGACGATTTTTTTTCTCCCGCTAAACCTAACGTCTGTCAGCGTATTTTTACCGGAATTAATACTTTGAGGTGAAGTCATTAATTAAAATAAGCCGCGCGGGTGAGATATTTAAATTGTTTCGGCGGACATACTCTTTTTCGTAACGCGGCGTTAACAACAAAACGATTCGCGTTTATGCATGAAGAGACGTTATTTTGTGTATAGCCAGGTCCAGGGTGACAACATGAAAAACAGAACGTTATTTATGATGTTTACATTACTGGGTGTGCCTGGATTTGTAACCGCAGGCGGTTCGGACTTAGCCGGTTCTGAATATAATTTTGCGGTTAATGAATTAAGTAAGTCTTCCTATAATCAGGCAGCCATTATTGGTCAACAAGGTGCAGGTAATAATACTGATATTCGTCAGGATGGTTCTAAATTACTGTCCGTTGTCTCTCAGGAGGGTGGAGGCAATAGAGCGAAGGTTGATCAATCAGGAACATACAATCTTGCTTATATCGATCAGGATGGAAACGGTAATGACGCGAGTATTAAGCAAGAAGCGTTTGGTAATACCGCAATGATTATCCAAAAAGGGTCGGCTAACAGAGCGAGTATTACGCAGTATGGTACGCAGAAAACAGCAGTTGTAGTGCAGAGACAGTCACAAATGGCCATTCGCGTTATTCAACGTTAGGGCGTTGTGGCGACTTAATCAATCCGATGGGGGTTTACCATGAAACTTTTTAAAGTGGCAGCAATTGCAGCAATCATCGTTTCTGGCAGTGCTTTCGCAGGTGCGGTACCTCAGTTTGGCGGTGGTCATGGCCACGGTGGCGGTAATAGTGGCCCTGACTCAACCCTGAGCATTTACCAGTATGGTGGCGGCAACTCTGCGCTTGCTCTGCAAACGGATGCCAGAGATTCTGATCTGACCATTACCCAACATGGCGGCGGTAACGGCGCTGATGTTGGACAAGGTTCTGATGATAGCAGCATCGATCTGCTGCAAAAAGGCTTTGGTAACAGCGCAACCATTGACCAGTGGAACAGCAAAGACTCCGTTATCAACGTCAAACAGTTTGGCGGCGGCAACGGCGCGGCAGTGGACCAGACAGCATCTGGATCAACTGTTACCGTCCATCAGGTCGGCTTTGGCAACAATGCGACCGCACATCAGTACTGATTTCAAATCTGTGCTACAAAAAAACAGGGCATTTGCCCTGTTTTTTTTCGGGAGTTCATCATGAATACGTTAATACTCCTTGCTGCGCTTTCCAGCCAAATAACCTTTAAAACATCGCAGCAGGGAAATATGACCACCATTATTCCTCAGGTCACCCTGACGCACGCGTGTGATTGCCAGGTTCAAATTTTGTCCGTTCGCCAGGGGGAGGGAGGACAAAGTACCTCACGCCAGCAAAACACCTTCTCTATACCCGCTAATCAGACGATTGATTTAATGAGATTGAGTTTAAATATTGGCACAGGGGATACGGTGAAAATTACGGTCACCGTCTCTGACGGAAAATCGCTGCATTTATCACAACAATGGTCGCCGGCAGAGCGCTCGCTTTAATCATTCACAAAATCAATGGTTTGGGAATGTGGCGGGAGTTGAAAGGTGTAACTATGATGTTATCAGGAGCTGAACATGTTTCGCTGTTCAATTACCTGATATCGCGTTGTCATACTGGAGCGCTTTTACCCCTCAAGGATGATTTATTTTGAGGAGTACAACTTGTGACCAAATCTACCGCTCTGCTCATCTCAGGTTTTAGCCTGATCGCCTCGGTTTATATGACACCCGCATTTTCAGCAACGATTGTTGAAGGCGGTGTTATCCATTTCCGTGGTGCCATTGTTGCCGATCCCTGTGAGATTACCCCTCAACATCGTCAGTTTGTGATGTCCTGCCCCGAAAATAACCGTATTCAGACCCGAACGGTCAGCTATGAGGATGCACTGAATGGGCGCTCGGCCTATCCAGGGCTGACAACCGTGAGTATGCAGTATCTCAATCCTGAAAAAACGCTGGCCGTTGTTAAGGTGGAATATCGCTAGCCGTTTTAAACGATAGTTTTTTCTGACCCTCCCCTCTGCGATACACTTAAGAAAAAGGCGGGTAGCAGGGGGAATGTATGAGACCGCAAATCGACATTATTCACGGCGATATCACAACGTTACATGTTGATGTGATCGTCAATGCAGCGAATTCATCTTTGCTGGGGGGAGGCGGCGTGGATGGTGCCATTCATCGCGCTGCGGGACCGCAATTGCTTGAAGCCTGTAAGGCCGTACGTCAACAACAGGGGGAATGCCCGCCGGGGCATGCCGTGATTACGCTGGCAGGGGATCTGCCCGCCAAAGCCGTTATTCACGCCGTGGGACCGGTGTGGCAGGGGGGCGATCACCACGAGGCACGGATCCTTGAGGATGCTTACCGTAACTGCCTGCGCCTCGCTGCGGACAATGGCTATAAAACCCTGGCGTTTCCTGCCATCAGCACCGGTGTTTATGGCTATCCCAAAGCGGCTGCCGCGACCATTGCGGTGAATACCGTGTACCACTACCTTTCCCTGAAGCCCATGCCGGAAAAGGTCATCTTTGTCTGTTTCGACGAAGAAACCACGCATCTCTACCAGAGACTTCTGACCCAGCGGGGAGAAGAACTGGACGGCTGATACAAAAGCGGCGCCGTATTGGCGCCGCTTTTTTGATCACGCTTTAACCTGTGGTTTTCCGGAGAAGAGGAACCGCAGTAGCGGGATACGCAAGTGGATCTCGTACAGCACGACGGCAATCCCGATCACGAAGACCAGCCCGGTGAAGAAGCCCAGCGTGTTGGAAGCAATATGCGGGGTGATGTAAGCGCCGAAGAACAGCGTCAACGGGTGATGCACCAGATAAATGAACAGTGACGCGTTGACGAAATAGGTGACGCGACTGGATTTAAAGTTCAGCAGGCGATGACCGAGGGCAAACACCACGTTCACCATCCACAAGCCGAGCAGCATGGTAATGACACTCTCCGTTTCGTACATCCACGCATCACCGCTGCCGTAGCGCTGATTGAGAAGATAGGCCACGAAGGCAAGAGCAGCACCGACGGCACACCAGGGCGACGGTTGGGTAAACAGCGCTTTTAACTGCGGATAGACAAACGCCAGCGCTCCCACCAGGAAGAAAGGAATATAGAACAGCGACTGCATCACCACGAAATTAAACAGCCCGTCGCTCAGGATGGGGGGATAGACTATGAACAGCGTGCGTCTGATGGCCGCGTAGAGAATCCCCAGCACCAAAAAGAGCAGGGACAGTTTACCGAGCGTTATGTTGGCAAAGAAAGTCTCTGACGTCGCGCTTAAATGACGGCGCAGACGGCTAAAGATGACCAGACTGACAGTGGTAAGAACCACCAGAACCAGCAGGAACCAAAGGTGTGAAACCAGCTCCCAGACCAGCGTATTGTATTTTTCATACAGCGACAGGTTAGACCAATTTTCCGCTTTGCCTTTCACATACTGCAGCATAATGAATTGCGGCAGCGTCAACAGCGGGATGGCGGTGAGCATCGGTATGCCGACGCGCTCAACGCGCACCTTCCACCATCGCTTAAGCGGGTAGCGCAAAAACAGCATATAAGAGAAGTAGCCGGATATGACAAAAAACACCTGCATACGGAAGGCGTGTATGAAGTCATTAAACAGCGTCAGCCACCAGGAGGGCATTTGGCTGTTTACGTGCCACGTGTGGCTCGAATAGATCAATGAAATGTGAAATGGGATCCCCAATAGCATCAGCCATGCCCGGATCGAGTCGAGGAAATATTCACGTTGTACGGGTGTTGTGCTCATATAACTCAGTACATTCTCAGACTAATCGCCTTATCCCTAAGACGCATAATGGTTACATTCGAAGCCAACCCTACACCAAGACCGACACCCTGTCTCCAGGATAAGCACGCAAAGTGAAAAGCGGGTTCTTTCATTTGCTTAATCCCTGAGCCAGCGAGCTGAACAAAGCAGTGATAATGTTGTCGGATTGCCTGAGTTTCCATTAAAATGGATCGGATCGATATAAGCACACAAAGGGGGAAGTGCTTACTTATTATGAAACATAAATCACAAATGATGAAAATGCGTTGGTTGGGTGCGGCAGTGTTGTTGTCCCTGTATACCTCATCGGCCTGGTCCTTTACCATCGATGACGTTGCTAAACAGGCCAAGTCTATGGCTGGCAAGAGCTACGAAGCGCCAAAAAGTAACCTGCCCTCCGTTTTCCGTGACATGAAGTACGCGGACTATCAGCAGATCCAGTTCAATCACGACAAAGCATACTGGAACAACGTTAAAACCCCGTTCAAGCTTGAATTTTATCATCAGGGTATGTATTTCGACACGCCTGTTGCTATCAATGAAGTGACGGCAACCGCGGTACGTAAAATCAAGTACAGCCCGGATTATTTCAATTTCGGCGATGTGCAGCACGACAAAGACACGGTTAAGGACCTGGGCTTCGCTGGCTTCAAGGTGCTTTACCCAATTAACAGCAAAGATAAAAACGACGAAATCGTCAGCATGCTCGGTGCCAGCTACTTCCGCGTGATTGGCGCGGGGCAGGTATACGGGCTTTCCGCGCGTGGTCTGGCTATTGATACCGCGCTGCCATCAGGTGAAGAATTCCCACGCTTCCGCGAGTTCTGGATCGAGCGTCCAAAACCAACGGATAAACGTCTGACAATCTATGCGCTGCTGGACTCCCCTCGTGCGACAGGCGCATACCGCTTCGTGATCATGCCAGGACGCGACACCGTCGTTGACGTGCAGTCCAAAGTTTACCTGCGCGATAAAGTGGGCAAGCTGGGCGTTGCGCCGCTGACCAGTATGTTCCTGTTCGGGCCGAACCAGCCGTCTCCGGCGACCAACTTCCGTCCGGAGCTGCATGACTCTAACGGTCTCTCTATCCATGCCGGTAACGGAGAGTGGATCTGGCGTCCGCTGAATAACCCGAAACACCTCGCGGTGAGCAGCTTCGCAATGGAAAATCCGCAGGGCTTTGGTCTACTGCAGCGTGGCCGTCAGTTCTCTCGCTTTGAAGACCTGGACGACCGTTACGATCAGCGTCCAAGCGCCTGGGTAACCCCGAAAGGTGACTGGGGTAAAGGGAAAGTCGAGCTGGTTGAAATTCCAACCAACGACGAAACCAACGATAACATCGTCGCTTACTGGACCCCGGACCAGCTTCCGGAAGCCGGTAAAGAGATGAACTTCAAATACGCTATCACCTTTAGCCGTGACGAAGACAAACTGCATGCGCCGGATAACGCGTATGTGATGCAGACTCGCCGTTCAACAGGTGATGTGAAACAGTCAAACCTGATCCGTCAGCCTGACGGCACCGTCGCTTTCATCGTGGACTTCGCGGGCCAGGATATGAAAAAACTGTCCCCGGATACCGCCGTGACTGCGCAGGCGAGCATCGGTGATAACGGTGAGATCGTTGAAAATGCCGTACGTTACAACCCGGTAACGAAAGGGTGGCGTTTGACCCTGCGCGTGAAAGTGAAAGATCCGAAACAGACCACTGAAATGCGCGCCGCGCTGGTCAGCAACGATCAGCCGCTGAGTGAAACCTGGAGCTATCAGCTACCTGCCAATGAATAATACATCTGAATATATTGATGCCATGCCGCTGACGGACATTGAAAAAGCGGCACTGCCTAAAAGCGACATCCGTGCGGTACACACCGCGCTGGATGGCGATCATCGTCAGTTTACACGTGATGATGATACGCCGCTGGGGTCAGTAAAGGCGCGTCTGGAGCAGGCCTGGCCAGACTCGCTGGCAAAAGGACAGTTGATTAAAGACGACGAAGGGCGCGACCAGCTTCAGGCGATGCCGAAAGCCACGCGTTCTTCTATGTTCCCCGATCCCTGGCGCACCAACCCGGTGGGTCGCTTCTGGGATCGCCTGCGCGGACGTGACGTCACGCCGCGCTATCTGTCGCGTCTGACCAAAGAGGAGCAGGCCTCAGAGCAGAAGTGGCGTACTGTCGGAACGATCCGTCGCTACACGCTGTTACTGCTGACGCTGGCGCAGACGGTGGTGGCAACCTGGTACATGAAGACCATTCTGCCGTATCAGGGCTGGGCGCTGATCAACCCGGCTGACATGGTAGGCCAGGATATCTGGGTCTCCTTCATGCAACTGCTGCCGTACATTCTGCAAAGCGGCATTCTGCTGTTGTTCGCCGTTCTCTTCTGCTGGGTCTCGGCGGGTTTCTGGACCGCGCTGATGGGCTTCCTGCAGTTGCTGATGGGGCGTGATAAATACAGTATTTCAGCGTCAACGGTCGGGGATGAACCCCTCAATCCTGAGCACCGTACTGCGCTGATTATGCCTATCTGTAACGAAGACGTTGACCGCGTGTTTGCGGGGCTGCGCGCAACCTGGGAGTCTGTTAAGGCGACCGGTAACGCAGAGCATTTCGACGTTTACATCCTGAGCGACAGCTACAACCCGGATATCTGCGTAGCAGAACAAAAAGCCTGGATGGAGCTGATTGCGGAAGTGCAGGGCGAAGGGCAGATTTTCTACCGCCGCCGCCGCCGCCGTGTGAAGCGTAAAAGCGGTAACATCGATGACTTCTGCCGTCGCTGGGGTAATCAGTACAGCTACATGGTGGTACTGGATGCCGACTCCGTGATGAGCGGTGACTGTCTGAGCGGTCTGGTCCGCCTGATGGAAGCCAATCCGAATGCCGGTATCATTCAGTCCTCGCCGAAAGCGTCCGGAATGGACACGCTTTACGCACGTTGCCAGCAGTTTGCGACCCGTGTGTACGGCCCGCTGTTTACGGCTGGTCTGCACTTCTGGCAGTTGGGTGAATCCCACTACTGGGGCCACAATGCGATTATCCGCGTGAAGCCGTTCATTGAGCACTGTGCGCTTGCGCCGCTGCCGGGTGAAGGGTCTTTTGCCGGGTCGATTCTGTCGCATGACTTCGTGGAAGCAGCGCTGATGCGTCGTGCTGGCTGGGGCGTCTGGATTGCCTACGACCTGCCAGGCTCATACGAAGAACTGCCGCCGAACCTGCTGGATGAGCTCAAGCGTGACCGTCGCTGGTGCCACGGTAACCTGATGAACTTCCGCCTGTTCCTGGTGAAAGGGATGCACCCGGTTCACCGTGCGGTATTCCTGACCGGCGTGATGTCCTATCTCTCTGCACCGCTGTGGTTTATGTTCCTGGCGCTGTCGACTGCCTTACAGGTGGTTCATGCCCTGACGGAGCCGCAATACTTCCTGCAACCGCGCCAGCTATTCCCGGTGTGGCCGCAGTGGCGTCCGGAGCTGGCGATAGCGCTGTTTGCGTCGACAATGGTGCTGCTGTTCCTGCCTAAGCTGCTCAGTATCATCCTGATCTGGTGCAAAGGCTCGAAAGAGTATGGCGGTTTCTGCCGCGTGACACTCTCGCTGCTGCTGGAAGTGCTGTTCTCCGTGCTGCTGGCTCCGGTGCGCATGCTGTTCCATACCGTATTTGTGGTCAGCGCGTTCCTGGGCTGGGAAGTGGTCTGGAATTCACCGCAGCGTGATGACGACTCCACCCCATGGAGCGAAGCCTTCATGCGTCACGGTTCGCAGCTGCTGCTCGGTCTGGTGTGGGCTGCGGGGATGGCGTGGCTGGATCTGCGCTTCCTGTTCTGGCTGGCACCGATTGTCTTCTCGCTGATCCTGTCGCCGTTTGTGTCCGTGATCTCCAGCCGTTCGACGGTGGGACTGCGTACCAAACGCTGGAAGCTGTTCCTGATCCCGGAAGAGTATTCTCCGCCGCAGGTGCTGGTGGATACCGACAAGTACCTGGAGCAGAACCGCAGCCGTTCGCTGGATGATGGCTTTATGCACGCGGTGTTTAACCCGTCATTCAACGCCCTGGCGATGGCAATGGCGACCGCGCGTCACCGCGCCAGCCAGGTGCTGGAGATCGCCCGCGATCGCCACGTTGAGCAGGCGCTGAACGAGACGCCGGAAAAACTCAACCGCGACCGCCGCTTGGTGCTGCTGAGCGACCCGGTCACCATGGCGAGGCTTCACTATCGCGTGTGGTCTGCTCCGGAGAAATACTCTTCGTGGGTGGGCTACTACAAAGAGCTGAAGCTGAATCCGCTGGCGCTGAAAGCGAAATAAACTGCTAAGTAGGGCGGGTAAGCGAAGCGCAACCCGCCAAATAAAATACCGGCTGCGAGGCCGGTATTTTTTTAGAGGTAAAGAATGAAAATAATTGTCGTGGTGTTGATGACATGCCTGCTCAGCGGCTGCGGCAGCATTATCAGCCGCACTATTCCGGGACAAGGTCACGGGAATCAGTATTATCCCGGCGTTAAATGGGACGTTCGAGATTCCGCATGGCGCTATCTGACCGTGCTCGATCTGCCGTTTTCGCTGATCTTCGACACGCTATTGCTGCCCATCGACGCCAGCCATGGGCCTTACGAGTAATGAGAGCTTAACGTTCGTCCCACTCATCGGCTGCGGTCTGGCCCTCTTCGGTGTCCAGCGGCGGTTCGAGTTGAAATTCACCCTCATCCCATTCATGCAGGGTATTTTCTTCAAGCCATTCCTGGCGTAATTCAATTTCGTCATAATCGCCGTCAAAGACGGCCTGAGCACCTTCACCGCTCAATATCGGCAAACATTCTCCCTCTTCACCGTCATCGGCAAAGAATTCGGCCTGCCACATAATATCGCCGTCCTGCAGGACATACTTTTGGATATTGAGTTGTTGCACGTCAGCATCTTCTTCCTCAATGCCGGGATTATCGGCGAGGAATTCTTCACGAGCGGCATCAATAGCTTCTTCCAGCGTGGCGTACATGGTCATCGGTGTCTTCCTGTTTTTCATGAAGGTATTCAGGGAAAGAATAGCTGATTCTCTGATTTTGCAAGTATGAATGCGAAAATAAGCCGTCAGGCATTTGTGTTATTCAGTCCAGAACGCAACGTCCTGGTTAAACTGAAACAGGAGTAAATGGCGTTAAACAGCACGACACCGGCTGTGACGATAAAAACGGCGCGAAAGCCGAAGCTGGCGGAAATTCCTGCCCCGACAAGCGGCCCGGTGACGTTGCCGATATCACGAAACGACTGGTTATAGCTAAAAATACGTCCGGCGATTTGGTTCGTTGAGTTGTAGACCAGCAGGGTCTGTACGGCAGGTAATAACGCACCGTCTGCCGCGCCGAGCAAAAAGCGCAGCAGGCCGAGTTGCCAGGGAGACTGCACCATCGCCATCGGGATGAGTAACAGAACGGAAATCACCAGCGCACAAATCAGGATCTTTTCGGGCCCAACGCGGTCGCCGAGTTTTCCCAGCCCTGGTGCACTTAGCAGTGCCGCCACGCCAGGTACTGATGCGATCAGCCCGCTGATAAAGGCTATATTACTGACGTTGCCCGCCAAATCGCGCACGTACAGCGTTAAAATTGGGGCTATCGACCCGGTCGCTACCTGAATGATCATGGTCGTCACGAACAGGCTCAACACCAGTTTGGGGTTTTTCAGCGAGGTAAGAACATCCCGGGCATGAAGCATCTCTTTTTTGGCGACTGGCGTGAATTTTTCACGGATACAGAGCAAGGTGACGACGAAGCAGAGGAACAGCACGCTGGCGGTGATGAAAAAGACGGGCCGCAGGCCGTAGCTATCCGCCAGTAAGCCGCCCGCCAGAGGTCCAAGAAGCGCACCGCTGACGCCACCCGTTGAGAGCGTACCGAGCGCCCAGCCGCTTTTATGGCGTGGAATTTGTGTGGCAATCAGGGCGTTAGCATTGGGAATGAATCCGCCCAGCAGGCCAAGCAATGCGCGCAGCACCAGGAACTGCCAGACGTTTTGCGCCACGCCCATCAGCGCCATAATGATGGCCATCCCCAGCGCTGAGCGCAGCAGCATAATTTTACGCCCCTTGCGGTCGGCAAGGCCGCCCCAGAATGGCGACGCGATAGCGGAGAACAGGAAGGTGATGCTAAACACCAGACCCGACCACATGTTGAGCGCGCTGTGGCCCGTTACGCCAAGCTGTTCAACGTAGAGAGGCAGGAAAGGCATGACCAGGCTGAACGCCGCGCCCGTCAGAAAGCAGCCGAGCCAGGCAACCGCGAGGTTACGTTTCCAGTTTATGGGAGCATCTGAGGGTGACATAACTCTCCGCAATTAAGATACAGTGCGCCGGGAAGGAGAAGTAATAAGCGTGCTAATTATGCGCCTGGGTCAGGATTGCCGCAATGAGGGGGGCTTTAAAAGCTAAAACAGCATGCGGCCCGGAGGCCGCATGACAATCAGTATCGGGAGGGAACGCCCTGCGGGCGCGTTTTAAAGCGGCGATGGAGCCACATGTACTGCTCTGGTGCCAGCATGATGCATTTCTCCACAATACCGTTCATCCAGCGCGCAGTGGTTTCTGCGTCGTCCAGAGGAGGCGTGAGTTCAGGCTCAAGCATGATGAGCTGATAGCCTGAACCATCCGGCTTGCGGCGTGGGACAAAAGGAACAATTGCCGCTTTAGACATCCGGGCGAGCATCCAGGTCCCCGTGGTGGTCGCCGCTTCTTCGACGGCAAAAAAGGGCACAAACACGCTGGATTGCGGGCCGTAATCGTGATCGGGGGCGTACCAGACTACTTCACCGGATTTGAGGGCGCGGATCATGCCCTTCAGATCTTTACGGTCAATCATGCTTTTATTAGAGCGCATGCGGCCATTGGTCTGGATGAGATCGATGACCGGATTGTCATTCGGTCGATATACGCCAATACCAGGCGCCTGCATGCCAAACATACGCGCGCCGATTTCAAGCGTCAGGAAATGGACGCCAATCAACAGTACGCCGGTCTGATTAGCCTGCAAAGTGTGCACGGGCTCCATACCTGTTCCGGCAACTTCCGTCCAGCGGGCCATTCTTTTGTCCGACCAGAACCATGCAATGCCTGTTTCCATCAGCCCCATGCCAACGGATTCGAAATTTTTAACCACCATATCGTGACGCTCTGTCTCACTCATCTGCGGAAAACAGAGTTCGAGGTTGCGGTAAGCAATCCTGACGCGGCGTTTCATGAATTTCCGGGCAACGTGGCCGATCCCTTTACCGAGGCGGAAAATAACCGGGTAAGGAAGTTGTACGATAAGCCACAACAAGCCAATGCCAATCCAGGTCAACCAATAGCGGGGATGCAAAAGGGCGGCAGTAAATTTCGGTAACTGGGTCATGTCTGTCCTGTGTTCTTACGTCCTGAATGGCTATTCTCGCATTTTTTAGTACGTAGCCAAAATGTCTGTCATCGAAACGTGCACGAATGCAGCAATTGTTAATCCTGGTAAATCAGGAAGAGAGAAATGTAGCGTAAATTGTGTGGATGTAAATTAGCTTTGTTTGCTATATGATGCCGACCGATTTTAATTCTCTAACGATTGCAGGACTTGTACACCATGCCAGTGTTACA
Organism: Enterobacter mori; assembly: GCF_025244905.1. Lineage (NCBI taxonomy): Bacteria > Pseudomonadati > Pseudomonadota > Gammaproteobacteria > Enterobacterales > Enterobacteriaceae > Enterobacter > Enterobacter mori. The sequence continues at coordinate 1,710,049 of NZ_CP104285.1, forward strand.
CAACCGCGTATCGAATGAGATGTTGAAAGCGCGTATGTTGGCTGAAACCGAACCGCGCACGACAATCTCATTCTACAAATACTTCACTATCAACGATCCACAAGCGACTCGTGATGAACTCTATCAGGCGTTGACTGCACTCAATGTCTTCGGGCGCGTCTATCTGGCGCGTGAAGGCATCAATGCGCAGATCAGCGTGCCGGAAAGTCACGTCAACGCCTTCCGTGATTTTCTCTACGGCTTCGATCCGGCGCTTAATGGTCTACGCCTGAACATTGCGCTGGATGATGACGGGAAATCGTTCTGGGTTCTGCGCATGAAAGTGCGTGAGCGTATCGTGGCTGACGGAATTGATGATCCCAGCTTTAATGCGGGTGACGTCGGGGAATACCTGAAGGCCGCTGAAGTGAACGCAATGCTTGACGATCCTGATGCGGTCTTTATCGATATGCGTAACCACTATGAGTATGAAGTGGGCCATTTCGAGAACGCGATGGAAATTCCGGCGGATACCTTCCGCGAGCAATTGCCGAAAGCGGTTGAAATGATGCAGGAACATAAAGACAAAAAGATCGTGATGTACTGCACCGGCGGGATCCGCTGTGAGAAGGCCAGCGCGTGGATGAAGCACAACGGTTTCAACAAGGTCTGGCACATCGAAGGTGGCATCATTGAGTATGCTCGCCGCGCGCGTGAGCAGGGCCTGCCGGTACGCTTTATCGGCAAAAACTTTGTCTTTGATGAGCGCATGGGGGAGCGTATTTCCGACGACGTGATCGCCCACTGCCACCAGTGCGGAACGCCTTGCGATACGCATACCAACTGCAAAAACGACGGTTGCCACCTGCTGTTTATTCAGTGTCCAGCCTGCGCTGAGAAATTTAACGGCTGCTGTAGTGAGCTGTGCAGCGAAGAGAGCGTGTTGCCGGAAGAAGAGCAGCGTCGCCGTCGCGCAGGTCGCGAAAACGGGAACAAGATTTTTAATAAATCCCGCGGCCGTCTGAATACCAAACTGGGTATTCCCGACCCTGAGTAATGATTATGCCCGGCGGAAAATACCGCCGGGCCTGGTTTTATCCCTTCTGCTGAACGCCTTCCACGGAAATTATCAGTTCAACATCCTGAGATGCCGGGCCTAAATCCGTGGTGATGTTAAAGTCTTTCAGGTGAATTTTACCTGCAGCTTCAAAGCCTGCACGTTTCCCGCCCCACGGATCATCACCCTGACCGAGCAATTTCGCATTAAGAGTGACGGGTTTCGTTACACCATTAAGCGTCAGGTTGCCGGTAATATCCAGCTTGTCACCGTCCTTTTTCACGCCGGTAGATGCGAATGTTGCCTGCGGGAATTTCGATACGTTCAAAAATTCTGCACTGCGTAAATGTTTATCACGCTCGGCGTGATTGGTATCCACGCTATTGGTATTAATGGTGACATTGACTTTATCCGCTGCCGGATTTTTTTCGTCAAAAGTAAAGTTGCCATCAAAATCGTTAAAGGTGCCATATAGCCAGCTATAGCCAAGATGCTGAATACGGAAATTGACGAAGGCATGCTGGCCCTCTTTATCAATTTTATAATCAGCCGCAACAGCAGAACCGGTGGTGAATAACAGTGAACCTAAGGCGATGCCCAGCAGGTGTTTTTTCATTTTATGCTCCAGAGTCAGAAGACGAACGGCCAAGCATGCGCTTCAGCGTGTCGTCTTTATCGATAACGTGATGTTTGAGGGCCGCGAGCCCGTGAAGGACAGAAAGAATAACCACGCTCCAGGCCAGCCACAGATGGACAACGCCAGCGGTATCCGCCTGGACGCCAGCATCGCTGAGTGTGGCGGGAACGTCAAAAAGACCAAAGACGCTGATCGGCTTGCCATCCGCAGTTGAAATAAGGTATCCGCTAATCAGAATGGCAAAAAGCAGGGCGTAGAGAGCAATATGGGCCGCGACAGCGCTCACGCGCGTGAATTTCCCGTGGGTTTTCGGCGCGGGTGGCGGTGGGGAAATATGTCGCCAGACTACGCGAACCACAAGACCCATCATCAACAGGACACCTATGCTTTTATGCAGTTCAGGTGCCTGGTGATACCAGCCGTCATAATAGCTTAACGTGACCATCCAGAGCCCAAGCCCGAACATAGCATATACCGCAAGCGCGAATATCCAGTGCAAACCTATGGATATCATTCCGTAGCGATGGGGGGTATTACGCAATTGCATAGGAGGTACCAATCTAAATCATTCGAGCAATAAAAATGAACGGGAACAGAGGATATTGCAACTGAAATAAGTAGATAACGTTTTTAATTTAATTTATTTCAGCGTATTTGAAGGTGTTGCGTGGATGTATTTCAAAAGCTTCGAGCAATAAAACTCAGGTGGAATCAGTGGGTGCGTTAAAAAATAATTAACCTCAAGAAGTGTCAATAAACGTCAGCGTTTCTTTTCAATAAAATACAATGTAAATAACATCAATGATTGCCAGAAGTGCCCACAACAACAGATAGAGCATAAAATGCTCGCGAATATTATTGACGAGTAATTCGACGATCCTGCGCATCTTGTTTCCTCAGATAAAAGAGGCTCCGCAGTTCCGGAGCCTGGCGGGTATTATCCGTCAAAACGTGAGAGCGAGAAGGGCTGCAGATCAAATGGCGGCGTAATACCCTGAGCAAACTGCGCGGCAATTTCGCCAAGCACGGAGGCGAACTTGAAACCGTGGCCGCTGAGCCCGGTAATGAGCAGCGTGTTGTCATGCCCCGGCAGGGTATCAATGATGAAATCTTCATCAGGCGTATTGTCATAGGTGCAGGCCGCGCCGTAGAGCAAGCCGCCAACGCCCGGCAGGATAGTGCGCAGGAACATGAACGCTTCTGAACCATCCTGAGGGTACGCGCCAAAGGGTTTGCGTTCCTCAGGCGTGGAGATAATTTGTCCGCCGTTGTGTTTGCCAATCTTAAGTGCGTCCTTCTCTGACGGGAAGCCATAGAATTGATCGCCGTTCGGTAACTCGCCGGTGAATGCCGGGAATTTATTCTGCGCACTGTAACGACCGTCGGACTGGAACCAGGAGAAGACTTTACGCACGGGCTGAATGGGCAGATCCGGGAGCAGTTTTGTTACCCAGGTTCCGGCGCTGATCAGCAGTCGAGACGCAGAATAGTCTCCGTCAGCGGTGGTGACGGTGACACCGTCAGCATGATGGGTTATGCCGCTCACGGGGCAGTTGAACAACTGGGCACAGCCTGCTTTTGCCGCCAAATCAATCCAGGTCTTAATAGCCGCTTCACAATGCAGTACGCCTGAGTTGGCTTCAAACAGTCCGATGTAATCATCCGGAACGGCGATCTCCGGCCAGCGTTTCATAATGCCGTTCGCATCCAGACGTTCAACATCAAGATTAAATTCCTTCGCGCTTTGTTCCACGTTCGCAAGAAATGCAGAACTGGTCGGGCCAAGGTTGATAATCCCCGTGCGGTCAAAAATGCGTTCCTCGGTCAACTTTGCCAGTTCATCCCACAGCGTCTGGGCACGTAAGACCAGCGGGACATAACGCTCTCCTTCACCATAGGCGTGGCGAATAAGACGGGTATCACCGTGATGGCTCCCTTCCGCGTGCGGAGGAAGGTGCGCATCAATCATCAGAACCTTCAGACCGGCCTGCGTTGCGTAATAACCGGCAGCAGAACCTACGGAACCGCTGCCAATAATGATTAAGTCGTATCTCATATGCATCTCGTTAACTCACGCTTTGTTAGCAGAGTAATTAACTATGCGGGCTGACACAAGGGAGAAATAAATAAGGCACCCCGTGGGTGCCTGTTGAGTGAAAAATGGGCATCGCACTAATGCCGTTTATACTCATTTTCCTGATAGTCGCCAGATTCTATTTTTGCGATACCTGCTTCTAAAATAGAAATAAACTGACGGGCGACGTCTGTTGTAAGCCACAGCGTCTGTCCAACTTCCGCTTCGTCACGGTTGAGTTGATTTGGGGTCTGGTAGTGCAAACGCAGCATCAGCGCATCGTAGCTATCTACGGTACTGATATCCCAGCCGACAAGCGGGTGGGTCTGGATGACATCACTATTCTTTTCCATTATAACCCCCTAAATGCGTGTTAGAAGACAACGGCTTTGAGGTTCAATGCATGTTTTTCTGAAAGCATCTTCAGTATACAAGTAATAAGGGCTCCGAAGAGAAAAATAAACAGCTGGCAACACATTTTTCTGCGTTTTAGGATTGTTCGAACAATAAAACACCGTCTTGTTCACGATTTTCTAAGAAGATGCTGAAATAATTTGAACTTATCCAGGATAAAAAACAAAAAAAGCCGGGGCGACCCGGCAAAACAAAACAATGAGGGAGCAAGGTTAATCCGTAATGAACCAGTCGTCGGCGCTTTCCCACGTTTCCTGCAGGATTTCGCTGATACGATCTTTGTCTTCTTTTGCACCGCCGATGACGGAGAGGTTGTTTGCGGCCGCGTAACGTACCGTTACGGCGCCATCATTTTCAGGAAAGGTGCTGTGAATACGACGGGATAACTCGCCCGCCAGCGCATCGAGTGCGCCAGCAGGCAGAACGGTTGTTTTGGCAATGGTGACTTCAATACGCATAAATGCCCCCTGTGTAATATACTGTTTATATATACAGGTATATTATGGATTTGACAACAAGAGGCATTGATTTTTTAACGTTTTACCGTCCAGTGTACGGTTTCACCGGCCAGGAATGGGATCAGCGTGTCATCCGTCAACGGAATCGCGTCGTCCACCTGGCTTGCTTTGCGCTCCAGCTCGATGAAGGTCTCATTGACCGGCAGACCATAGAAGCGTGGGCCGTTGAGGGAGCAGAACGCTTCAAAATGTTCCAGGGCATTCATCTCTTCAAACACGGTGGCATAGCTTGCCAGCGCCGTCGGCGCGTTGAAGCAGCCAGCGCAGCCGCAGCTGGCCTCTTTACGGTGACGCGCGTGCGGGGCGGAGTCCGTTCCCAGGAACGCGCGGGAGAAACCGCTGGCAACCAGTTCACGCAGGGCTTGCTGGTGGATATTGCGCTTAAGGATCGGCAGGCAATAGAGGTGAGGGCGCACGCCGCCAACCAGCATGTGGTTACGGTTAAACATCAGGTGCTGAGGCGTGATGGTGGCGGCGATAAGATCGTTGCCATCGCGAACATATTCTGCGGCATCTTTGGTGGTGATGTGTTCAAACACCACTTTGAGGGCAGGCAGACGCTGGCGCAGCGGTTCCATTACCGTTTCGATAAACCGGGCTTCACGGTCGAAGATATCAATCTCGGCGTGCGTCACTTCCCCGTGTACCAGCAGCGGCATGCCCAGTTTTTGCATCCGTTCCAGAACGGGCATGATGGCATCAATGCTGGTCACACCATGGCTGGAGTTGGTGGTGGCATTGGCCGGGTAGAGTTTCGCCGCGGTGAAGACGCCTTCGTTAAACCCGCGTTCCACTTCGTTCGGGTCGAGTGAATCGGTCAGGTAACAGGTCATCAGCGGGGTGAAATCATGCCCCGCCGGAACGGCGTCAAGAATACGCTGGCGGTAAGCCATCGCGGCATCGACGGTCGTGACTGGCGGGACCAGGTTAGGCATAACAATCGCGCGGCCATAAATTTCGCTGGTGTAGGGCACGACGGTTTTCAGCATATCGCCATCGCGCAGATGGATATGCCAGTCGTCAGGGCGGCGGATTTTAAGAACCTGGGGTTGTGCAGTCATGGAAGCTCCGGCTTGTCAGGAATCAGTCATAAGGATGGCTGTTTTTGCCGGACACAAATCATAAGCGGAAACGTTTTCGTTTGCACACTTTTCTGCGAAAAAAAAGGCGCTTCCGCGCCCTTCAGGTTAATCGGTGAAAGGAATAATGATTTCTCCCGGTTTCACCTCTATCCCTTTTGCATATTTTTTCGCGAGCGCTTCACCCTTACTCTTGTCTTCGCTTAAGACATAGGCGGGTTGCTGGTTAAAGTAATTACGCAGCGACTGATTCAGATAAGGCATCAGGGTTTGCAGTACCGGCTTCATTTTGTCCGGCGTGACGACCGCATCGACGATCTCCATTTCCTGCAGGAAAATGGCCCCTTTCTCTTTGTTGAAGACCGGCAGCGCCTTGAGCTTCAGCTTAATATCGGCTTTCTGGTTGCCAAATAATGAGGTCATATCCAGCGTTGCGTCACCGGAAAGGGTGACTTTGTTCGGCTCTTCACGTCCAATCTGACTGGCGAGATTGCTGAGGACGATATGTGCATCGGCAAGGCCCGGGACGCCGATGTCTTTGGCAAAGTTATTATGTTTTTCCAGCGCCTGATTAATTTCCTGCTCACTGACGGTGTACTGCGTAAGCTGGTTACAGCCTACCAGCAGGCCACTCACAATTAACGCAGCGGCAATGACAATCTTCTTCATAATGTTCCTCAACGAAAAATCGGCGCATCTGTCCTGATACGCCAGTATGTCAGTGTGAATAGGGAGAAACCAGCAGAAAAAACTGAGAATTGAGGCGGGAAAGGACGCCCGCCAGAAAGAAGAACTAGGCGCCAGGTTCGAGCATGCCGCTCGCGCTGCGCTTCTGGCTGAATTGCCACCACAGAGCCAGCAGGGTCATAAAGCCCACCACGCCGAGCATCATCCACGGCAGTTCCGGCTGGCTTAGCGCTTTACCGGCGTCGAACAGCCAGCCGCCTCCGGCATAGCCCAGCGCACCGCCAAGGGCGAGCCCAAGTCGACTGAACCCCATATAGCTGCCACGCGCGCGCGCGTCGGCAAGCGAGGCACTTAGCGTCTCACGCGCGGGTTCGGCAATGATCGAGCCGATGTAGAAGGTGCAAATCAGCATGAACAGCTGCTGCAGCGAATTCACGAGCCCGATGGGCATCATGCTCAGCGTCATCAGCAGAAGCCCTGCCATCAGGCGATGCTCCAGACGAAAGCGGCGCTCGCTCCAGCGGGCGATCGGGTAGAGGAGCGTCAATGACAGACAGGCCTCAATGGCATACATCCACTTCACGGCGGCAGGGGTTCCTGCAATGTCGTTAACCATGATCGGCAGCATCAGCATAACCTGCACCGCCAGCATGTAGTACCCCGTCAGGGTGAGCACATAGGTGACAAAGCGTTTGTCGCGCAAAACGCGGCCCAGGCCTTCTCGCACCGGTGCTTTCACCGTCGACAGTTTCCACGCGGGCAGGAACAGACCATTGAACAAGGCGCAGAGAATAAACAGCACCGCACCGGTCGCACAAACCAGACGGAAATCATACTGCAGGAGCCAACTGCCCAGCAGCGCGCCAATCACCGCGCCCGCGCTGTCCTGCATCATCAGAATCGAGAAGAAGCGTCCCCGGTGCTGCGGACGGATCAACTTCACCACCAGCGCGGTACGCGGTGGATCGAACAGGGTGCCGCCAATCCCTGAGAGGAAGCAGGAGAACCACAGCAGCCAGGGCTCGTGAGCTATTGCCATCGTGGCAAAGCCTGCCGCGCGTAACAGCATGCCGGTAACAATCATCGGTTTAGCGCCGAAGCGGTCAGCAATGGCCCCGCCAAAGACGCCCAGCCCCTGCTGGACAAACTGGCGCAACCCCAGCGCAATGCCAACCATTAATGCCGCCCAGCCCATCTGATCGACAAAGCGGATCGAAATAAGCGGAAAAACGACAAAAAAGCCGAGCACGACCAGCATGTTATCGACGAGCAGGAAATATTTACCCAGGCTCCTGGCCTGTGATACGCGGGACATTTTCCCTCCAGGGAAAATAAGAAGGTGAGCACGCTAACATTCTGCGGTGTCGCCGCGCTTTTTCCCACCCCTGAGCGTGACAATATTTTTTTATCAAAAGGGTGCTTTGATAGAGAGTTCTCATCGAAAAATGTGAAAAGAGGTCAAAATGGTATGTCACTGTTTTCACAGACGGCGCAGGCGCAGGTATAGTAAAGCTAATGGGTAGAACAGAAGTGACGGGAAGGAGTGGTATCGATGTTTGGCTATCGCAGCAATGTGCCAAAAGTGCGTCTGACAACGGACAGGCTCGTCGTTCGTCTGGTGCATGAGCGTGATGCCTGGCGTCTGGCGGATTATTACGCCGAGAATCGCCAGTTTTTAAAACCCTGGGAACCCGTTCGGGATGAAAGCCATTGTTACCCCTCAGGCTGGCAGGCGCGTCTCAGTATGATCGCGGAATTTCACAAACAGGGCAGCGCGTTCTATTTCGCGCTGCTGGATCCGGAAGAAAAAGAGATTATCGGCATCGCCAATTTTTCTAACGTAGTGCGCGGATCGTTCCACGCCTGTTATCTCGGCTACTCCATTGGTCAGAAATGGCAGGGGCAGGGGCTGATGTTTGAGGCGTTAACGGCGGCGATCCGCTACATGCAACGCACGCAACATATCCACCGTATTATGGCAAACTACATGCCGCATAATCAGCGCAGCGGGGATTTGCTGGCGCGCTTAGGCTTTGAGAAAGAGGGCTACGCCAAAGACTATCTTCTTATCGATGGCGAATGGCGCGATCATGTTCTCACCGCATTAACCACCCCGGACTGGACTGCAGGTCGTTAAGGAGAAAAGATGAAATATCAGTTAAGCGGTGCAGAAGCGCGCGTTGTCGGCAGCCTGCTGGAAAAACAGATCACCACGCCGGAACAGTATCCGCTTTCGGTCAATGCCGTGACGATGGCCTGCAACCAAAAAACCAACCGTGAGCCGGTCATGAACCTCAGCGAGCATGATGTTCAGGACGTGCTGGATGCGCTGGTTAAACGCCACTACCTGCGCACCGTCAGCGGTTTCGGTAATCGCGTCACTAAATATGAACAGCGCTTTTGTAACTCTGAATTTGGCGACCTTAAACTCAGTAGCGCCGAGGTAGCGGTGATCGCGACGCTGCTGCTGCGCGGGGCACAAACCCCGGGGGAACTGCGGACGCGAGCTTCCCGCATGCATGAGTTCAGCGACATGCAGGAGGTCGAACAGACGCTTGAGGGGCTGGCTGCTCGTGAGGATGGCCCTTACGTGGTGCGTCTGGCGCGCGAGCCGGGAAAACGCGAAAGCCGCTATATGCATCTCTTCAGCGGTGACGTTGAAGCCGCTAGCGCGATGGCTGAATCGGATCTCCCTGCAGGCAATGATAGCCTTGCCGCGCGCGTAGAGGCGCTGGAAGAAGAGGTCGCCGGGCTAAAACAGCGTCTGGATGCGTTGCTGGTACATCTGGGAGACTAACAGTGAAAAAATTACGCATTGGCGTGGTCGGTCTGGGCGGTATCGCGCAAAAAGCGTGGCTACCGGTTTTGGGCGCAGCATCTGACTGGACGCTGCAGGGGGCCTGGTCGCCCACGCGTGAGAAGGCCGAGCGCATCTGTGAAACCTGGCGCATTCCGTATGCCGGCTCGCTTCAGGCGTTAGCCCGCGAGTGCGATGCGGTATTTGTGCATACCTCAACGGCAACGCACTATCAGGTGGTGAGTGAACTGCTTAACGCGGGTGTCCACGTCTGTGTAGATAAGCCACTTGCTGAAAATGTTCAGGATGCCGAACGGCTGATTGAGCTTGCCGCGCGCAAAAAGCTGACGCTCATGGTGGGCTTCAACCGCCGCTTCGCGCCGCTTTATCAGCAGCTTAAGGCGCAGTCGGGCACGCTTGCCTCGCTGCGGATGGATAAGCACCGCACCGACAGCGTCGGGCCGAACGATCTGCGTTTCACCCTGCTGGATGATTATCTTCACGTCGTGGATACGGCGTTATGGCTGACGGACGGCAATGCACAGCTGAAAAGCGGCACTCTGCTGACAAACGATCAGGGGCAGATGGTCTATGCGGAACACCACTTTGCCGTTGAGCATCTTCAGGTGACCACCAGCATGCACCGTCGGGCCGGTAGCCAGCGTGAATCCGTGCAGGCGGTGACCGACGGCGCGCTGGTCGACATTACGGACATGCGTGAGTGGCGAGAAGAGAAGGGCAACGGCGTGGTGACGCTGCCCGTTCCCGGCTGGCAGAGCACGCTGGAGCAGCGCGGTTTTGTCGGGTGTGCTCGTCACTTTATCACCTGCGTGCAAAATCAGACGGTTCCTGAAACCTCCGGCGAGCAGGCGATTCTGGCGCAGCGCATTGTGGAAAGGCTCTGGCGCGACGCCATGAGTGAATAACTCGCTGTAACATCTGCGGATAGTAATTCGTTGAAATCCGGTTAGACTAAGCGCCGCTTGTTGGCTTTGCCGGGTGGCGCTTACGCTTACCCGGTCTACAAATCCGTATGGTTCTGGAAATTCACGTTAATGAACTTATTAAAATCGCTGGCGGCCGTCAGCTCGATGACCATGTTTTCCCGCGTGCTCGGCTTTGCGCGCGACGCCATTGTGGCAAGGGTATTTGGTGCAGGGATGGCCACGGACGCCTTTTTCGTCGCGTTCAAATTGCCGAACTTATTACGCCGTATTTTTGCGGAAGGCGCTTTTTCCCAGGCTTTCGTGCCGATTCTCGCAGAATATAAAAGCAAGCAGGGCGAGGACGCGACCCGCGTTTTTGTCTCTTACGTCTCGGGGCTACTGACCCTGGCGCTGGCGGTGGTGACCGTCATCGGGATGCTGGCCGCGCCCTGGGTGATTATGGTGACGGCACCGGGCTTTGCGGATACGGCGGATAAATTTGCCCTGACCTCGCAGCTGCTGCGTATTACTTTCCCCTATATTCTGCTGATCTCGCTGGCCTCGCTGGTGGGGGCGATACTCAATACCTGGAACCGCTTCTCCGTCCCGGCGTTTGCGCCGACATTCCTTAACGTCAGCATGATCGGCTTTGCGCTGTTTGCCGCCCCGCATTTCAACCCGCCGGTGCTGGCGCTGGCCTGGGCCGTGACCGTGGGCGGCGTGCTGCAGCTTGCATATCAGCTGCCGCACCTGAAGAAAATCGGCATGCTGGTCCTGCCGCGTATCAACCTTAAAGATGCCGGTGCGATGCGGGTTATTAAGCAGATGGGGCCCGCGATCCTCGGGGTTTCCGTCAGCCAGATCTCGCTCATCATCAACACCATTTTTGCCTCTTTCCTGGTGTCAGGCTCGGTCTCCTGGATGTACTACGCTGACCGTCTGATGGAGTTTCCATCCGGCGTGCTGGGCGTGGCGCTGGGGACGATTCTGCTCCCGTCGCTCTCCAAAAGCTTTGCCAGCGGCAACCACGATGAGTATTGCCGCCTGATGGACTGGGGGCTGCGTCTCTGCTTCCTGCTGGCGCTGCCGAGTGCGGTGGCGCTGGGGATTCTGGCGAAACCGCTGACGGTGTCGCTGTTCCAGTACGGTAAATTTACCGCCCATGACGCCGCCATGACCCAGCAGGCGCTAATTGCCTATTCGGTAGGGTTGATGGGGCTGATTGTCGTGAAAGTGCTGGCGCCGGGATTCTATTCACGCCAGGACATCAAAACGCCGGTAAAAATCGCCATTGTGACGCTGATTATGACCCAGTTGATGAACCTGGCGTTTATTGGTCCGCTGAGACATGCCGGGCTGGCGCTGTCGATTGGTCTGGCGGCCTGCCTGAATGCCGGGCTGCTGTACTGGCAGCTGCGTAAACAAGATATTTTCACGCCGCAGCCGGGCTGGGCGCGTTTTCTTGTGCGTCTGGTGATCGCGGTGCTGGTGATGTCGGCGGCATTGCTGGGCATGCTGTATGTCATGCCGGACTGGTCAGCGGGTACCATGCCATTCCGCCTGATGCGCCTGATGGCCGTTGTGGTGGTCGGCGTGGTGGCATACTTCGCCACGCTCGCGGTGTTGGGATTCAAGGTGAAAGAGTTCACCCGCCGGACGGCATAAACGCCAAAAGGGGAGTTCACCTTATGGTGCTCCCCACAGCCTGATTTGCCGCTAAGGCGTCAAATCGAAATCTTTTTCCCGCCCGTAATCCGTGCCGCGGCCGTCTGACCATCCGCACCGTACAGCCCAGGCTCTTTATGTGGCTTTAATACTTCCAGAGCCTGCTGATTACGCACCATCTGCCCCTCAAGTAACCAACCGTTATGCTGGTTGAGATCGCGCAGATGCTGGGTTTTTTCCGTAATCGTTTGCCAGCGTTCGACAATTTCATCGTTGGCGCTGCGCTTCTGATCCTGTTCAGCGCGTCGCTGATGCTCAAGGTAATCCAGCGTCGCCAGAAGCGAACTTTTGTCTTCAGTAATGCGTTGCAACGCGCTGCCGTTGATTTGACCCGAAGACAGGTGTTGTTGTTCAGCATCCATTACCGTTTTCAGGTCGTTCAGGACAACCGTCATTTGATCCAGTATTTCTGACAGTCGACTCATACGGTTATTTACTCTGTAAGAAACTCTGCGCTTCCTCGATCAGCGCGTCAGCGATTTTGCTTGTATCCATTTTCAGCTCGCCGTTACGAATGGCCGTTTTCAGCGCTTCAACACGTTCCATGTTGATATCGCTGCTGCCCGGCTGCATCAGTTTGGACTGCGCGTCGCTTAAGGTCACGCTGGTGCTGTTAGCCGTAGACGGTTTTTCCAGACGCGTTTTCTGCGCGGGTGCGTCATTCGTTTCGCGAGGTTGTACAGTACTAACCGGCTTCAGGGCTGATGTACGATCAATGCTCATAGTGTTGTCCTCATCGAGGGTTCGCGGCGTTTGCGCCTGACATCATCATTAGTTGAATATTTATCGGCAGGCACCGCGAAATCTTTAAAAAGATTATAGGTTAATCAGAATATTCCCATCAGAATCGACGGTCCCGCTAACCACCTGGCCTGAAGACATTCTGACCCGGGCATTTTGCGCCACGGCGGCATTGTTTAATGCCTTACCTTCACTGTTGATACTAAAGCCGTCTCCGTTGGCAACCACCATCACCTGTTGACCCGCTTTCACCCGCCACGCTTTACGCAGCATGGAGAGTTGAATGGCCTGGCCTGGTGCCATATCGCGCAGGCTGACCGCGTCCTGTGCCTGGTTTATGTCCAGCATCGTTCGCGGCGGAAGCTGATCCAGTCGACCGCGCTTAAGCGTCACGCTGCTGGCCTGCAGTACGCTGCCGCGGGCAATGGGCGCGGCGGCAACAACATAATTTCCCGTCGCCTGAACCGCAACCTGTAAATAGCGTTTTTCGTTGGTGCAGCGCGCCAGCACGTTCACGTTACCCCACAGCTTTGTCGCGCCGGTCACGGTGAATGAGGGCTGCTCGCAGGAGGGATAGAGATTGGACGGCGTGCGCACGGTGACGCTGACTTCATCGCTAAAGCCCGCCAGCTGCTGTGCAAAAAAGGCCGTCAACTGAGCCTGTAAGTTTTCAGCCTGCGCCAGAGGGCTTAAAAGCAATAAGGTTGCCGCCAGGCCTCGTTTTATCGTCCGCATTGCACATCCCACCGTTTCCAGAATTGAGAGGATTCTACCCGCAGTGGTTTTACATCAACGCAATAAATAGCGACGCATTTTGCGCTTATTCCGTCGATAGGGGAGACGGGGTGAGATTTAAGCTGTGAACTGAAATTTTGCCATCAGCGGAGGAGACATGCTCGATAAACTCGACGCCGCGTTACGTTTTCAGCAGGAAGCGCTCAATTTACGCGCCCAGCGGCAGGAGATTTTAGCCGCCAATATTGCCAACGCTGATACCCCGGGGTATCAGGCGCGCGATATTGATTTTTCCAGTGAACTTAAAAAAGTGATGGAGCGTGGACGTGCCGAAGGAACGGGTGTCGCACTTGCACTGACATCCTCACGCCATATTCCTGCTCAGGCGATGACCGCGCCAACGACCGATTTACTTTATCGCATTCCCGACCAGCCATCGCTTGACGGCAACACCGTCGACATGGACCGGGAGCGTACGCAGTTCGCCGATAACAGCCTGCAGTACCAGACGGGCCTGACCCTACTCGGCGGACAAATTAAAGGCATGATGACCGTCCTGCAAGGGGGCAACTAATCCATGGCTTTGCTGAATATTTTTGATATCGCCGGTTCGGCGTTAACGGCACAGTCCAAGCGTCTGAACGTTGCCGCCAGTAACCTCGCTAACGCCGACAGCGTAACCGGTCCTGACGGACAGCCCTATAAAGCGAAACAGGTGGTCTTTCAGGTCGATGCTGCACCGGGTGCGGCAACAGGCGGCGTGAAAGTCTCTGACGTGGTGGAGAGCCAGGCACCGGATAAGCTGGTGTATGAACCGGGCAACCCGCTCGCCGATGCCAGTGGTTACGTGAAGATGCCTAACGTGGATGTGGTCGGTGAGATGGTGAACTCGATGTCCGCCTCGCGCAGCTATCAGGCAAACGTCGAAGTGCTCAACACCGTGAAGAGCATGATGCTCAAAACACTCACGCTCGGCCAGTAAAGGAGACACGCATGTCCATTGCCGTCAGTATGAATGACCCAACGAATACGGGGGTCAGCGGTGCCAGTACGACCTCCGGTTCCAGCTCCCTGACCGGAAGCAGTGCTAACGATCTGCAAAGCAGCTTTTTAACGCTGCTGGTGGCGCAGCTGAAGAACCAGGATCCTACCAACCCGATGCAGAACAACGAACTGACCACGCAGCTTGCGCAGATCAGTACCGTGAGCGGCATTGAGAAACTGAATACCACGCTCGGCTCCGTCTCCGGTCAAATCGACAACAGCCAGTCTTTGCAGGCAGCCAACCTGATTGGTCACGGGGTGATGATCCCGGGGACCACCATTCTGGCGGGTACCAGCACCACCGATGGCACCTCAACTACCACTACCACGCCGTTTGGCGTTGAGCTGCAGCAGGCGGCTGACAAAGTGACCGCGACGATCACCGACTCGACCGGTGCCGTGGTACGCACCATCGACATCGGTGAGTTGAAAGCAGGTGTGCATACCTTCACCTGGGATGGCAGCCTGACCGACGGCACCAAAGCGCCAAACGGTTCCTATAAGGTGGCGATCAGCGCCAGCAGCGGGACCACCCAACTGGTTGCGCAGCCGCTGCAGTTTGCACTGGTTCAGGGCGTCATCAAAAGTAGCGATGGCAACAAACTGGATTTGGGTACCTCTGGTACCACCACACTCGACGAAGTTCGGCAGATTATCTAAGCCTTTACACTTATCAGGAGTAAGTCATGGCCTTTTCTCAAGCGGTCAGCGGCCTGAATGCTGCGGCCACCAACCTGGACGTCATTGGCAACAACATCGCCAACTCCGCGACCTATGGTTTTAAATCCGGTTCGGCCTCGTTTGCCGATATGTTTGCAGGCTCTAAAGTCGGCCTGGGCGTGAAAGTCGCGGGCATCACTCAGGACTTTACCGACGGTACTACCACCAATACCGGTCGTGGCCTGGACGTTGCCATCAGCCAGAACGGTTTCTTCCGTATGGTGGATTCCAACGGCTCTGTTTTCTACAGCCGTAACGGCCAGTTTAAGCTCGACGAAAACCGTACCCTGGTGAACATGCAGGGGATGCAGTTGACCGGCTATCCGGTTGCGGGTACGCCACCAACGGTGCAGACCGGTGCGAATCCACAGGCGATTACCATCCCTAACACCCTGATGGCCGCGAAGGCGACCACAACGGCAACCCAGCAGATCAACCTGAACTCCACGGATGATGCGCAGACTGCCGCTTTCGATGCGACTAACCCGGATACCTACAACAAAAAAGGGACCGTGACCGTATTCGATACCCAGGGTAACGCCCACAATATGTATGTCTACTACGTCAAAACAGCAGACAACAAATGGGATCTGTACACCCAGGACGGTAGCGTTGCCGGTTCGCCAGCAACCAAAGCCGCTCAAATGAACTTTGACAGCAACGGTAACCTGGCGGGCGTGTACAACTACAACGCGGCTGGCGTACTGAGCGGAACGCCAAACGCCACCCCGGCTATCAACATCACTACCGGGTCGGTGAGCGGCGCGACGCCTGCGACGTTCTCTCTGAGCTTCCAGAACTCCATGCAGCAGAATACCGGTGCCAACAACGTTGTCGGGACCACCCAGAACGGCTACAAGCCGGGCGATCTGGTGAGCTACCAGATTAACGACGACGGTACCGTTGTGGGTAACTACTCCAACGAGCAGACGCAGGTGCTGGGCCAGATCGTGTTGGCAAACTTCGCCAACAATGAAGGGCTGCAGTCAGAAGGCGATAACGTGTGGTCTGCCACCCAGTCTTCGGGCGTTGCGCTGCTCGGCACGGCGGGTACCGGTAACTTCGGTACGCTGACCAACGGCGCGCTGGAAGCCTCTAACGTGGACCTGAGTAAAGAGCTGGTGAACATGATTGTCGCGCAGCGTAACTACCAGTCGAACGCGCAGACCATCAAAACGCAGGATCAGATCCTCAACACGCTGGTTAACCTGCGTTAAGCGGCTAACAGGAACGCGCAATGGATCACGCAATATATACAGCGATGGGCGCGGCAAGCCAGACGCTCAATCAGCAGGCCGTTACCGCCAGTAACCTGGCTAATGCCTCTACGCCGGGCTTTCGCGCGCAGCTTAATGCGCTGCGTGCAGTGCCGGTCGAAGGGCTTTCATTGCCTACGCGTACGCTGGTGACGGCATCCACTCCCGGTGCCGATATGACGCCGGGCCAGATGGATTACACCTCGCGTCCATTAGACGTTGCCCTTCAGCAGGACGGCTGGCTGGCGGTGCAAACGGCAGACGGCGGCGAAGGCTATACCCGTAACGGTAATATCCAGGTGAGCGCAACCGGGCAGTTGACCATTCAGGGCCATCCGGTGATGGGCGAAGCCGGTCCGCTTACGGTACCGGAAGGCTCAGAGCTGACCATCGCGGCAGACGGCACCATCTCGGCGTTGAACCCGGGCGACCCGGCCAATACCGTTGCGCCCGTCGGGCGTCTGAAGCTGGTAAAAGCGGAAGGCAAAGAGGTGCAGCGCGGCGATGACGGCATGTTCCGTCTGACCCAGGCGGCACAGGCCACCCGTGGCGCTACGCTCCAGGCTGACCCGAGCATTCGCGTGATGTCCGGCGTGCTGGAAGGCAGTAACGTCAAGCCGGTTGAAGCCATGACCGACATGATTGCCAGCGCCCGCCGTTTTGAAATGCAGATGAAAATTATCAGCAGCGTGGATGAAAACGCGAGCAAGGCTAACCAACTTCTGGCTATGAGTTAACAGGACTCCTTATGATCAGTTCTTTATGGATCGCGAAAACAGGCCTGGACGCGCAGCAAACCAACATGGATGTGATTGCCAACAACCTGGCAAACGTCAGCACCAATGGTTTCAAGCGTCAGCGTGCGGTTTTCGAAGATTTGCTTTATCAAACCATTCGCCAGCCGGGTGCTCAGTCTTCTGAGCAAACGACGCTGCCGTCCGGTTTGCAGATTGGTACCGGCGTGCGTCCGGTGGCGACCGAGCGTCTGCACAGCCAGGGCAACCTGTCTCAGACCAACAACAGTAAAGATGTGGCCATTAAAGGGCAGGGCTTCTTCCAGGTGCAACTGCCTGACGGTACCTCGGCCTATACCCGTGATGGCTCATTCCAGGTGGATCAGAACGGTCAGCTGGTGACGGCGGGCGGTTTCCAGGTTCAGCCTGCAATCACCATTCCGGCGAATGCCCTGAGCATCACTATCGGGCGCGACGGTATCGTGAGCGTCACCCAGCAGGGTCAGGCCGCGCCCGTTCAGGTTGGACAGCTCAACCTGACCACCTTCATGAACGATACCGGCCTGGAAAGCATTGGTGAGAACCTCTACACCGAAACCCAGTCCTCCGGTACGCCAAATGAGAGCACGCCGGGGCTGAACGGCGCGGGTCTGCTGTATCAGGGTTATGTTGAAACCTCGAACGTTAACGTGGCGGAAGAGCTGGTGAATATGATCCAGGTTCAGCGCGCGTATGAAATTAACAGTAAAGCAGTGTCGACGACCGACCAGATGCTGCAGAAACTGACGCAACTCTAAGGTGCAGTCCGGTGCGGTCAACGCCGCACCGGCTCCCTGTTTTCGAAGATGAAGGCAATGCAAAAAAACGCGGCGTTTCGTTATCCGATACTGACTGTTCTGGCCGTAACCCTCAGCGGGTGTGCCTGGATCCCGTCTAAACCATTGGTCGAGGGTGCGACGACCGCCCAGCCCGTTCCCGGCCCTGCGCCCGTGGTGAACGGCTCCATTTTCCAGACCGCACAGCCGATTAACTACGGCTATCAGCCGCTGTTTGAAGATCGTCGCCCGCGTAACGTCGGCGATACGCTGACCATTGTGCTGCAGGAAAACGTCAGTGCGAGCAAAAGCTCGTCGGCGAACGCCAGCCGCGATGGCAAAACCAATTTTGGCTTCGACACCGTTCCACGCTATCTGCAGGGCCTGTTCGGCAATGCGCGTGCGGATGTTGAGGCGTCTGGCGGCAATACCTTTAACGGTAAAGGTGGCGCGAACGCCAGTAACACCTTCAGCGGCACGCTGACGGTGACGGTTGACCAGGTACTGGTTAACGGCAATTTACACGTTGTGGGTGAAAAACAGATCGCCATTAACCAGGGCACTGAGTTCATTCGCTTCTCCGGTGTGGTTAACCCTCGCACCATCAGCGGCACCAATACCGTACCGTCCACCCAGGTGGCGGATGCGCGCATTGAATACGTCGGTAACGGCTATATCAATGAAGCGCAAAATATGGGCTGGCTGCAGCGTTTCTTCCTTAACTTATCGCCGATGTAAGCGAGGTGACCCATGTTTAAAACGATCTTCGCCGTGGCGCTGGCGCTGGTGGCAACCTTCGCTCAGGCTGACCGTATTCGCGACCTGACCAGCGTTCAGGGCGTGCGTGAGAACTCGCTAATTGGCTATGGCCTGGTGGTGGGGCTGGACGGTACGGGTGACCAGACCACCCAAACGCCGTTCACCACCCAGAGCCTGAACAACATGCTTTCGCAGCTTGGCATTACTGTGCCTGCGGGGACCAACATGCAGCTGAAAAATGTGGCTGCGGTGATGGTGACCGCGTCCTATCCGGCGTTCGCGCGTCAGGGGCAGACCATCGACGTGGTGGTCTCTTCCATGGGTAACGCCAAAAGCCTGCGCGGCGGCACGCTGTTGATGACTCCGCTTAAGGGCGTCGACAGCCAGGTCTATGCCCTGGCGCAGGGTAACATTCTGGTTGGTGGTGCCGGTGCCTCAGCGGGCGGGAGCAGCGTGCAGGTGAACCAGCTGAACGGCGGGCGCATCACCAACGGGGCCATCATCGAGCGCGAGCTGCCGACCCAGTTTGGGGCAGGAAACACCATCAACCTGCAGCTCAACAATGAAGACTTCACTATGGCGCAGCAAATTGCCGACACCATCAACCGCAGCCGCGGCTATGGTAGCGCCACGGCGCTGGACGCGCGTACCGTGCAGATCCGGACCTCTTCGGGTAACAGCAACCAGGTGCGTATGCTGGCGGATATCCAGAATATGGAAGTGAACGTGCCGGTGCAGGATGCCAAAGTCATCATCAACTCACGCACCGGGTCGGTGGTGATGAACCGCGAAGTGTCGCTGGACAGCTGTGCCGTGGCGCAGGGTAACCTCTCCGTGACGGTGAACCGCTCTGCCAACGTCAGCCAGCCGGACACGCCATTTGGTGGCGGTCAGACGGTGGTGACACCACAAACGCAGATTGATTTGCGCCAGAGCGGCGGCTCGCTGCAAAGCGTGCGTTCCAGCGCGAACCTGAACAGCGTGGTGCGCGCCCTGAATGCGCTGGGCGCGACGCCGATGGATCTGATGTCGATTCTGCAATCGATGCAAAGTGCAGGTTGCCTGCGCGCGAAGCTGGAAATCATCTAATGCTGACCGATAGCAAACTGCTGACCGGTGCCGCCTGGGATGCCCAGTCGCTGAACGAACTGAAAACCAAAGCAGGCAAAGACCCGGCGGCGAATATCCGCCCGGTTGCCCGCCAGGTGGAGGGGATGTTCGTACAGATGATGCTGAAAAGCATGCGTGAGACCCTGCCGAAAGACGGGATGTTCAGCAGCGATTCCACGCGGCTTTACACCAGCATGTATGACCAGCAGATTGCGCAGCAGATGACCGCAGGTAAAGGGCTCGGACTGGCTGACATGATTGTCAAACAGACCGCTGCCGCGCAGGGTATTCAGCCTGAGGATCAGCCGCAACAGGTGCCGATGAAGTTCGACATCGAAACGGTGACCAGTTATCAGAACCAGGCGCTGACGCAGATGGTGCGTAAGGCTATGCCGAAGCCCGCAGAGACGCGCGACGAGCCGCTCTCTGGCGACAGTAAAGACTTCCTTGCGCAGCTTTCTCTGCCTGCGCGGCTGGCCAGCGAGCAGAGCGGGGTACCGCATCACCTGATCCTGGCCCAGGCGGCGCTGGAGTCGGGCTGGGGCCAGCGTCAGATCCGTAAGGAAAACGGCGAACCGAGCTTCAACATCTTTGGCGTGAAAGCCACCTCCAGCTGGAAGGGGCCGACAACCGAGATCACCACTACCGAATACGAAAACGGCGCGGCAGTGAAGGTTAAAGCCAAATTCCGTGTTTACAGTTCCTACCTTGAAGCATTGTCAGATTATGTCGGCCTGTTAAGCCGAAATCCGCGTTATACCGCCGTGACGCAGGCATCGACGCCGGAGCAGGGCGCGCAGGCATTGCAGAATGCGGGATACGCTACCGATCCGAACTATGCGCGCAAGCTCACCAGCATGATCCAGCAGCTGAAATCGATGGGTGAGAAGGTGAGTAAAGCCTATAGCACCGATATTGAAAATCTGTTCTGAAAGTTCTCAAGTCCCGGTGGAGGCTGCCGATAACCTTCATCAGGACTCGTGTCTGAAAGTATAAAAGGAACCCCCATGTCCAGTTTGATTAACAGCGCCATGAGTGGCCTCAGTGCGGCACAGGCGGCACTTAATACCGTAAGTAATAATATTTCAAGCTATAACGTGGCAGGTTACACCCGCCAGAACACCATTCTGGGCGCGGCTAACAGCACGCTGACCGGCGGTGGCTGGGTGGGGAACGGGGTTTATGTCTCCGGCGTGCAGCGTGAGTATGACGCCTTCATTACCAACCAGCTGCGCGCCGCACAGACGCAGAGCAGCGGGCTGACAACGCGCTATCAGCAGATGTCAAAGATTGACGACGTGCTGTCTGATACCACCAACTCGCTCTCAACCACGCTGCAAGATTTCTTCAAGAGCCTGCAAACGCTGGTGAGTAACGCCGAAGATCCGGCAGCGCGCCAGACGGTGATCGGCAAAGCGGATGGCCTGGTAAACCAGTTTAAAACCAACGATCAATATCTTCGCGATCAGGATGCCCAGGTGAACACCGCGATCACCACTAGCGTGGATCAGATCAACAACTATGCGAAGCAGATAGCCAACCTTAACGATCAGATTTCCCGTCTGACCGGCGTTGGCGCAGGCGCATCGCCAAATGAACTGCTCGATCAGCGCGATCAGCTGGTGAGCGAGCTGAATAAGATTGTGGGTGTGGACGTGACCGTGCAGGACAGCGGTACGTACAATATCTCCATCGCGAACGGTTATACCCTGGTGCAGGGCAGCACTGCCAGCCAGCTGGCTGCGGTGAAATCCAGTGCTGACCCGTCACGCACCACGATTGCCTACGTGGATGCAGCGTCTGGAAACGTTGAGATCCCGGAAAAGCAGATCACCACAGGGTCACTGGGTGGACTGTTGACCTTCCGTTCTGAAGATCTGGATAAAGCGCGTAACACCCTTAACCAGATGGCGTTGGCGTTTGCCGACGCGATGAACACACAGCATGAAGCCGGGTTCGACGCCAACGGCGACGCGGGCGGCAAGCTGTTCGACTTCGGTTCACCTTCCGTGCTGAGTAACAGCAAAAATACCGGCAGCGCGTCGGTAACGGCGAGCGTAACGGACAGCTCTGCGGTTCAGGCGACGAACTATAAAGTTGAGTACAACGGGACCAACTGGACGGTCACGCGTCTGTCTGACAAAACCAGCTTTACGGCTACGCCGGACGGCAGCGGTAACTTGTCGTTTGACGGTCTGAACGTGAACATCACCGGTGCGGCCAACCAGAAAGACAGCTTCATCGTGAAACCGGTGAATGACGTCATTATGAATATGGACGTCGCGATTAGCGATGAATCCAAACTGGCGATGGCCTCCGCCAGCGACAGCGGCGATAGCGACAATACCAACGGCCAAAAACTGTTGGATCTGCAGAGCGCGAAGCTGGTGGGGAATAACAAAACCTTCAACGATGCCTATGCGTCACTGGTCAGTACGGTGGGGAGCACCACGGCATCGCTGAAAACCAGCAGCGCTACGAAAGACAACGTGGTGACGCAGCTGACCAAACAGCAGCAGTCGATTTCCGGGGTTAACCTGGATGAAGAATACGGCAACCTGCAGCGCTATCAGCAGTACTACCTGGCGAATGCGCAGGTTCTGCAAACGGCAAGCACGCTGTTTGATGCGTTGATCAACATTCGCTAAGGCCGGGGTTAAAAAATGCGTATTAGTACTCAAATGATGTATGAGCAGAGCATGCGCGGAGTGACGAACTCCCAGAGTCTCTGGCTGGGCTATGGCGAGCAGATGTCAACCGGCAAGCGCGTAAACCGTCCTTCCGATGACCCGATTGCGGCTTCTCAGGCCGTTGTGCTCTCCCAGGCGCAGACGCAGAACAGCCAGTATGCGCTGGCGCGTTCTTTCGCCACGACCAAGGTATCGCTGGAAGAGAACGTGCTGAAAGAGGTGACGAATGCGATTATCACCGCGCAGGAAAAAGTGGTTAACGCCGGTAACGGAACCCTGAGCGATGATGACCGACAGTCGCTTGCCACCAACCTGCAGGGTATCCGCGATCAGCTGATGAACCTGGCAAACAGCACCGATGGCAATGGACGCTATATTTTTGCGGGTTACAAAACGGAAGCCGCGGCTTTCGACCAGACGACCGGCACCTATAACGGCGGCGCTACGCCAATCAGCCAGCAGGTTGACGCCGCGCGTACCATGCAAATCAGCCACACGGGCAGTGAAGTTTTCGATACCTTCACCAGTAACGCGAAACCGGAACCGGACGGCAGCGCGCCGGAAACCAACCTTTTTAAGATCCTGGATACCGCTATCGCTGCGCTGAATACGCCGGTTGAAGGCGACCAGACAAAAGCCGATGCGTTTACGGCGGCGATGGATAAAGCCAACCGTGGCCTGAGCAACTCGCTGAACAACGTGCTGACGGTACGTGCTGACCTGGGGATTAAACTGGATGAACTGGGCAAACTGGATTCGCTGGGTGATGACCGTGCTTTGGGCCAAACGCAGCAGATGAGCGACCTGGTCGATGTGGACTGGAACTCGGTGATCTCTTCTTACTCTATGCAGCAGGCGGCCCTGCAGGCTTCCTATAAGGCGTTTAGCGATATGCAGGGGATGTCGCTGTTCCAGATGAATAAATAACGTCTTGACCTCTTAGAACATGTCTTGAAACTGGGCATGTTTTGACTGCCCAGTCCGCATGGACTGGGCATTTTTTTTACACGGTTTCAGCCTGAGCGGATGTTACCCGGGCGTTTTCGATCAGTCTGATGACCAGGGCAATAACGCCGCACAGGGTTGCCAACGCCACCACGCCAGACCAGCCAGCCAGTGTATAAATTTTGCTGCCGAGCGCCGAGCCTAGCGCCATTCCGATGAACACCACCGTAAAGAGCAGGGCGTTCAGGCGGCCGCGTGCCTGCGGTTCAAGGCTGTAGACCAGATTCTGGTGTGCCACCAGGCTTGACTGCAGGCCCAGGTCAAAACCGACGGCGGAGACGGCAATCAGGATCAGTTGTCCGTGGACGCCGAGGGCGGGCATCAGGAACATCAGCGCAAACGAGACGGTGACGAGCGCGGCACCCAGCTGTGTCACTTTTCCTGCACCCAGTCTATCCGCCAGCCCGCCTGCCAGCGGCGCGGCTAATGCCCCGGCGGCACCTGCGATACCAAACCCGCCCGCCACGGCGCTGCCCAGGTGGTAGCGTTCCAGCAGCATCACGGCCAGCGTTGACCAGAATGCGCTAAAGGCAATCGACAGAAAACCCTGAGCCAGCGCCGCGCGACGCAGTGCCGGGTAACGACGCCACAGATGCTCCATGGAACGCATCAGAGCGGGATAGCTCAGCGTGGAGTGAATAGCAAAACGTGGGAGTACGGCCCACATCACCGCGCCGACAAAGGCAATGCTTGCTGCAGCCAGCTGATACATCATCCGCCAGCCAAAGGCTTCACCGACCACGCCGCTGACGGTTCGCGACAACAATATGCCCAGCAGCAGACCTGTCATGACGGTACCCACGGTTTTCCCCTGTTTACCTTCAGGGGCGAGGATAGCGGCAGCGGGAACGATATCCTGCGCCATAGTGGCGGCCATGCCAATCAGCAGGCTTGCCAGCAGCAGCGAAGGGAGTTGCCCGGTGAGACTACAGCCCAGAAGAAACAGTGCCAGGGCGGCACTTTTAATCAGAATCAGCGTCCTGCGGTCATGACGATCGCCAAGCGGCAGCAGGAAGAGGATGCCGAGCGCGTAGCCGGCCTGGGTCAGCGTCGGAACCAGGCCCATTCCTTCAATACTCAAATGAAGGTCTGCGCCCATCAGCGGCAGCAAAGGCTGTGCATAGTAAATGGATGCCACGCTGAAACCCGCACCCAGAGCCAGCATTAAAATCACCCAGCGGCTCACGGCATGGGAGGCAGTTGTTGTGTTCATAAGACGTTCCTCAGTCATAGTGTGAGGCTATTTTTTATCACCACGCCTTGCGGCGGTAGACGGGCCGATGGTAAAACGCTTATACGTTAAACGTATGGCAGAGGAAAGTATGAAGCGAGTTGAGCGTATAGACAGGGTTGAATTGATGCGAACTTTTGTTCGCATCGTGGAAACCGGCTCGCTCTCGGCAGCGGCAAGGCAGCTCTCGACGACTCAGGCCACGGTAAGTCGCCGTTTGCAGTCGCTGGAAACTTTACTGGGGGCTCGCCTGCTGCTGCGTACCACCCATGCCACCAGGCTCACTGACGACGGTGAACGCTGTTATCAGCATGCCCGGCGGGTGATTGACAGCTGGCTTGCGCTGGAAGATGAAGTCGGGCAGGCGGAGGATGAACCGGTTGGGGTATTGCGGGTGCGGGCACCGCACGCCTTTGGTCAGGAACAGCTTCTGAAACCGTTGACGGAATTTTTGCAGCGCTATCCTCAGCTTTCCGTTGAGTGGATGTTGAATGATAAGTCGGTGGATTTCCTCAGCGACAATATTGACTGCGCAATCCGCGTGGGTGCCGAGGTCGATCCCGCGACGGTTTCCGTACAGCTGGCTGAAGTGCCACGCTCCGTCGTCGCCTCTCCGGCGTTGCTGGCTCGTTTCCCAAAAGTTAGTAAGCCAGAGGATTTGCAGGCGCTGCCCTGGATTGCCATCAGTACCTTCTACCAGCGACATGTTGAGTTGTTTGATGGTGCAGCGCAGCCGACACGCATTGCCATTACGCCGCGTCTGAGCACGGACAGCCTGTACGTGGCGCGAAATACGGCTCTGACCGGGCTGGGGGTGGCGCTGGTATCAAGCTGGACGGTGAAAGAGGATATCCAGCAAGGGCGCTTGATCCCTCTTCTGCCAGAGTGGCAACCCACGGCGCTGCCCGTCCATCTGGTTTATCCGTGGTCGCGGTACTATCCGGCGCGCTTGCGTCGTTTTCTGGAGATGATGAAGCAGGTGATGCCGGGTATAGCCGGAATGAGAAAGCCGGCAAATGCGCAATAAAAAAGCCGACCCTGAGGTCGGCTTTTCGTCTTAACGCGTGTTACTCAACAGACTGGGGGCGGGTTGCCGGTGCAGTCGCCTGATGTGTCGCGCTGTGACCACCTGCGGAACCTTTGCCGTCAAAGTTGAACTCCGGGCGAACCCAGTCGCTTTGACGCGGTGCTTCCGGCACGTACTCCGGCGCAGGTGCGCGAGTCATGGGTGCCGTTGCAACGTGTGCTGCCGCTGGCGCAGCAACCACTGGCGATGGTTTCACCTCTGGCGCTGGTTTCACCTCTGGCGCTGGTTTCACCTCAGGCGCTGGAGCTTCTTCGGCTTCACGAACCGGTTCAACATCAAGTTCAACCTCCTGAACCACGTCTTCTGTCACCGTTTCGATAACAGCGTCAGCGGTGTCTTCAACCGGCGCGGCGGCTTCAACTTCTTCAGCAACCTCTTCGGCCACGACCGTGTCTTCTTCGGCGATGAACTGCGGTGCGGCATCAACCGGAGCAGCAATCACTTCAGGATGGGTGGTTTCCACTTCAACCACGTGTGGGACTTCGGCTTCCACAGCCTGCGGCTCAATCACCTGCGGCTCAACCACCGCCGCTGCTGCCGCCACAACGTCTTCAGCTGCAACTACAGGTGCAATCACCTCTTCGGTGACAGACTGTTCTTCAACAATCTGCTCCGGGCGAGCAACCGGGTAGCGGATCCAGACTTTACCGGAGGCCATTTCAGGTGACGCACATGCGATGGCTAACGGCATTGGAGACTGAGTCGGGTAACGCTCGTCACGATAACGGCGACGACGCTGACCGCTCACGCGCAGGTGACGAGGAGAACGACGTGAACGACGCGGCATACCTGCGTTATCACGACCTTCGCCGTTATCGTCCTGCTCGGCGTTGTTCTCTACCACCGCTGGCAGATCAACTTTCGCCAGTTGGGTCTGCGGCGCGCTTTCGGCGACGGTTTCCGTAACAACAGCTGTCTCTTCGGTAGTTTCAGAAGCAAAACGGACCTTCTGATTCAGCTGGCGCTGCTTACGACGCGGCATAACCTGAGTACGTTCTTCCTGCTCAGCGTCTTGCTGTTCAACAGGTTCTTCGCGGTTCAGGTTCTTAACTTCCTGCTGCGCCTGACGCTTCTCGTCGTTGCGACGACGATTGCGCTCGCGGCGAGGCTGCTGCTCGTCGCGCTGTTTGCTC
Organism: Enterobacter mori; assembly: GCF_025244905.1. Classification (NCBI taxonomy): domain Bacteria; kingdom Pseudomonadati; phylum Pseudomonadota; class Gammaproteobacteria; order Enterobacterales; family Enterobacteriaceae; genus Enterobacter; species Enterobacter mori. The sequence goes on from NZ_CP104285.1 coordinate 1,737,002, forward strand.
TTCTCGGACTCATCGCCCGCCGGTTGGCGAATTTCGCGATCTTCAACATTCTGCTGTTGTTTCTCGCGACGGTTGCGACGGTTTTCTTCGCGTTGCTCACGGCCTTCGTTGTTGTCAGAACGGTTGTCGCGACGCTCGTTACGATCGCTACGGTCATTACGATCGCGGCGGTTGTTCTGACGCTTGCGACGATCCTGCTGACGCTCAGGCTTCGCTTCTTTCGGCGCTTCTTTTGGCTGCTCCGGCTGAACTTCTTCGCCAGCAAACATCTTCTTCAGCGCGCCGAAGAAGCGGCTCAGAAGACCTGGTTGCTCTGGCTGGGCTTTCGCCACGTCTGGCGCAGGTTTTTGCGCAGCAGGTTTAGCCGCTGGTTTTTCCAGCACGGCTTCCGGCGGTGCTTCCGGCATAATGAAGGTGGCTAATGCAGGCTGCTCAGGCAGTTTACGCTCGGCAGGCTCTTCATCGGATGGCAGTGCCATCTCTTCTTCATGCAGCTTCGGCAGCAAGTAGCTGAGGGTGGTCGTCTCTTCGCCCTTACGCACACGCAGCACGTGATAGTGCGGGGTCTGCATCTGGTCGTTTGGCACGATGATGCAGCGAACGCCGCCCTGACGGGCTTCGATTGCACTTACCGCTGCACGTTTTTCGTTAAGCAGGTAAGAGGCAACGGGCACCGGCACAATGGCGTGAACTTCTTTAGTGTTCTCTTTCAGCGCTTCTTCTTCAATCAGACGCAGAATAGAGAGGGACAGCGATTCGTTATCACGCACGGTACCGGTACCGGAACAGCGCGGGCAAACGTGATGGCTGGACTCACCCAGTGATGGACTCAGACGCTGACGGGACATCTCCAGCAGGCCAAAGCGTGAGATATGACTGATCTGGATACGCGCCCTGTCCTGACGCACCGCTTCGCGCAGACGGTTTTCAACCGCACGCTGGTGACGAACAGGGGTCATGTCGATAAAGTCGATAACGATCAGACCACCCAGGTCGCGCAGGCGGAGCTGGCGGGCGATTTCATCAGCGGCTTCAAGGTTGGTGTTGAAGGCGGTCTCTTCGATATCACCACCGCGGGTTGCACGCGCGGAGTTGATGTCGATAGCGGTCAGCGCTTCGGTCGTATCGATAACGATAGAACCACCGGATGGCAGACGCACTTCACGCTGGAAGGCGGATTCAATCTGGGATTCAATCTGATAGTGGCTGAACAGCGGGATTTCACCGGTGTACAGTTTGATTTTGCTGGTGAAATCCGGACGACCCAGCGCGGCGATGTGCTGGCGAGCCAGCTCAAGCACTTTCGGGTTATCAATCAGAATTTCGCCGATGTCCTGACGCAGGTAATCACGGAAGGCACGCACGATAACGTTGCTTTCCTGGTGGATCAGGAACGGAGCAGGGCGGCTTTCTGCTGCTTTCTGGATAGCTTCCCAGTGCTTCAGACGGAAGCTTAAGTCCCACTGCAGCGCTTCGGCAGATTTGCCTACGCCTGCGGTACGCACGATAAGCCCCATGCCGTCCGGCAGCTCAAGACTTGCCAGCGCTTCTTTCAGTTCGGTACGGTCATCACCTTCGATACGGCGAGAGATACCACCCGCACGCGGGTTGTTTGGCATCAGAACCAGATAGCTCCCCGCCAGGCTGATAAAGGTAGTCAGTGCGGCACCTTTGTTGCCACGTTCTTCTTTATCAATCTGGACGATAACTTCCTGACCTTCACGCAGAACATCTTTGATGTTTGGGCGGCCATGGGCGTTGTAGTTGGCAGGGAAATATTCGCGGGCGATTTCTTTAAGAGGGAGGAAACCGTGACGCTCAGCACCGTAATCGACAAATGCAGCTTCAAGGCTTGGTTCAATGCGGGTGATTTTACCTTTGTAAATGTTCGCTTTTTTCTGTTCGTGTCCAGGACTTTCGATATCCAGATCGTACAGGCGCTGCCCATCCACAAGGGCGACACGCAACTCTTCTTGCTGAGTTGCGTTGATTAACATTCTTTTCATCGTAACTTACTCGTTATTCTTACATTGACGACAAAGCTGCGGGCAAGGTGACGCTTTCCGGGGTATGAACCGATGGCCTCGTGTCTGTTCACGTCGCCAACCTCACGGTTGTCGCTCGCTTAAGAGGCGCAGAGTGTCGGTTGCCTGTATTTCATACGGAAACACAGCGCAATTATCAGGGGAATTGCCTGGGTAGAACTCTCCAGAAAACAATCCTTATACCGGGAAGTACTGCAACCCGCAGCCCGCTAACTGCCTGAAAGATCAATACGTCTTACGCCATTGCTGCGTGGATGATCGGTCAGACAAAATTGGTCATTCCGTCGACATCCTTACTTAACCTGGATTTAACACGGAAAACGGCCTCATTATTCCACTGCTCGCCGGGTTATAGCAAGATGACTTTTACCAATTATCACCCGGTTACTCACAGTTTCTTCACTTCGAGGTGGCGATTGGTTTAATAACCACCAAATCGATTGCGCGAAACGGGGCGCAGGCCGGATAAAAGTAAATATAAGCATAGAAAAATGAGTGGCGCTAATGGCTGACGATATTTAGAATCGCCAACCATGAAAACAGAGACTCCAGCCGTAAAAATTGTTGCTATCGCGGATGACTATGCGGGGCAACGCATCGATAACTTTTTACGCACCCAGTTGAAGGGCGTGCCAAAAAGTATGATTTACCGCATCCTGCGCAAGGGCGAGGTGCGGGTTAACAAAAAACGCGTGAAGCCTGAGTATAAGCTCGAAGCCGGTGATGAGGTGCGTATCCCGCCGGTGCGCGTCGCTGAACGTGAAGAAGAGGCGGTTTCGCCTAAGCTGCAAAAAGTGGCTGCGCTGAGTGACGTCATCCTTTATGAGGATGACTATATTCTTGTGTTGAACAAACCGTCTGGTACAGCCGTACACGGCGGCAGCGGCCTGAGCTTTGGGGTGATTGAAGGACTGCGCGCGCTTCGACCGGAAGCCCGTTTCCTGGAGCTGGTGCATCGTCTGGATCGTGATACCTCCGGCGTGCTGCTGGTGGCGAAAAAGCGTTCTGCGCTGCGTTCTTTGCATGAGCAGCTTCGCGAAAAAGGGATGCAGAAAGACTACCTGGCGCTGGTTCGTGGTCAGTGGCAGTCCCATGTAAAAGTGGTGCAGGCGCCACTGTTGAAAAATATTCTGCAGAGCGGCGAGCGCATTGTGCGTGTGAATCAGGAAGGGAAACCGTCCGAGACGCGCTTTAAAGTTGAAGAACGCTATGAGTTTGCCACGCTGGTGCGCTGCAGTCCGGTGACGGGGCGTACCCATCAGATTCGCGTGCATACCCAGTTTGCGGGCCATCCTATTGCGTTTGATGACCGCTATGGCGACCGCGAGTTTGATAAACAACTGGCAGGCACGGGGCTGTCGCGTCTGTTCCTGCATGCGGCTGCGCTGAAGTTTACCCATCCTAATACGGGGGAAGTCATCCGTATTGAAGCGCCGCTGGATGAGCAACTGAAACGCTGTCTTAAGATTCTGCGCGGCTGATTTTGTGCCGGGTGGCGCTGCGCTTACCCGGCCTACATGATTTTCTCCCTCTCCTGTGGGAGAGGGCCGGGGTGAGGGCATCAGGCCGCAACGGTCCAGTCACATCGTCAGCGGATTACACTCTTCTCGCCTTAACATCTGGCACAGTGCAATCAACGGCAATCCGACCAGGGTATTCGGGTCACGACCGTCCAGCTTGTCGAACAGCGCAATCCCCAATCCTTCACTTTTAAAACTTCCTGCACAGTTGAGTGGACGTTCCCGGCGGACATAATCCGTTATTTCTTGCTCGCTGAGATGGCGAAAGTGCACGTCGAACGGCTCGCATTCCGTTTGCAGGTGGCCTGAGGCGGAGTTATAGAGCGCCAGTCCTGTATAAAAGGTCACGATAGTGCCACGCGCGCGCAGAAGCTGCTGGCAGGCGTTCTCTTCCGTATGCGGCTTGCCGGTGATCTCTCCGTCCAGTACACAAACCTGATCGGAGCCTATAATCAAATGGGCGGGATAACGTGCGGCCAGCGATTGTGCTTTCTCTTGTGCGAGACGGGTCACCAGATGACGCGGGGATTCGCCCGGCTGTGGCGTTTCGTCAACGTCGGGGGCTGCGCATTCGAACGGGATCCCGAGCTTTTCCAGCAGCATTCGACGGTAGGGTGACGTGGAGGCGAGAACGAGATTTGGCATATTTTTATCACCAGATATAGCGTATCGATGCCAGCCATTTTAAACTACAGGCCGCAATGTGTGCGAATAATTGGCAAAAGGCAGCTCTGGTTGCCTTTTTCTTTGACTCTATGACGTTACAAAGTTAATATGCGCGCCCTATGCAAAAGGTAAAATTACCCCTGACTCTTGATCCGGTTCGTACGGCTCAGAAACGCCTTGATTACGAAGGTATCTATACTTCCGATCAGGCTGAGCGTATTGCCGAATCCGTAGTCAGTGTGGACAGTGATGTAGAATGCTCCATGTCGTTTGCTATCGACAACCAGCGTCTCGCCGTTTTAACCGGTGATGCTAAGGTGACGGTAACCCTCGAATGTCAGCGTTGCGGGAAACCGTTTGTACAGCATGTTCACACAACGTATTGTTTCAGTCCGGTTCGTTCTGACGAGCAGGCTGAAGCACTCCCGGAAGCGTATGAGCCGATTGAGGTTAACGAATTCGGTGAAATCGATCTTCTGGCTCTGGTTGAAGATGAAATCATCCTCACCTTGCCAGTAGTTCCGGTGCATGATTCTGAACACTGTGAAGTGTCCGAGGCGGACATGGTCTTTGGGGAACTGCCTGATGAAGCGCAAAAACCAAACCCATTTGCCGTATTAGCCAGCTTAAAGCGTAAGTAATTAAGGAGTAAGGTCCATGGCCGTACAACAGAATAAACCAACCCGTTCCAAACGTGGCATGCGTCGTTCCCATGACGCGCTGACCGCAGTTACCAGCCTGTCTGTAGACAAGACTTCTGGTGAGAAACACCTGCGTCACCACATCACCGCTGACGGTTTCTACCGCGGCCGCAAGGTTATCACTAAGTAATCACGCGTTAGCGTGATTAGGCTTAGTGAGGATTTCCCCGTGCAAACGGGGAAGTTACCGAACCAGGCTGCGACGATACCTTGACACGTCTAACCCTGGCGTTAGATGTCATGGGGGGAGATTTTGGCCCTTCCGTGACAGTGCCTGCAGCATTGCAGGCACTGAATTCTAATTCGCAACTCACACTTCTTTTAGTCGGCAATCCCGACACTATCACGCCATTACTTGCAAAAGCTGACTTCGAACAACGTTCACGTCTGCAGATTATTCCTGCACAGTCAGTTATTGCCAGTGATGCCCGGCCATCGCAGGCTATTCGCAATAGCCGTGGCAGCTCTATGCGCATTGCGCTGGAGTTGGTGAAAGAAGGGCGAGCGCAGGCTTGCGTCAGTGCGGGCAATACCGGCGCGCTGATGGGGCTGTCGAAATTATTGCTCAAACCCATTGAGGGCATTGAGCGTCCGGCGCTGGTGACGGTGTTACCGCATCAGCAAAAGGGCAAAACGGTGGTGCTGGATCTCGGTGCTAACGTTGATTGTGATAGTACAATGCTGGCTCAGTTTGCCGTGATGGGGTCGGTGCTGGCTGAAGACGTAGTGGGAATTCACAATCCCCGCGTTGCGTTACTGAATATTGGTGAAGAAGAGACCAAAGGCCTGGACAGCATTCGTGACGCTGCCGAATTGCTCAAACAGGTTCCCTCCATCAACTATATTGGTTATCTCGAAGCTAATGAGTTGCTGACGGGTAAGACAGATGTATTAGTGTGTGATGGCTTCACCGGAAACGTAACGTTGAAGACTATGGAAGGGGTGGTGCGAATGTTTCTCTCTCTGCTGAAATCGCAGGGGGAAGGTAAAAAAAGCGCCTGGTGGCTGATTTTATTAAAGCGTTGGTTACAAAAAAGCCTGACGCGGCGATTCAGTCACCTCAACCCCGACCAGTATAATGGCGCCTGTCTGTTAGGATTGCGCGGCATTGTGATTAAGAGTCACGGTGCGGCCAATCAGCGAGCCTTTTCCGTCGCGATAGAACAGGCAGTGCAGGCGGTGCAGCGACAAGTTCCTCAACGGATTGCCGCTCGCCTGGAATCTGTATTAGCTAAAAGTGACTGAGCGTACATGTATACGAAGATTTTAGGTACCGGCAGCTACCTGCCAACACAAGTGCGTACCAACGCCGATCTTGAAAAAATGGTAGATACGTCTGACGAGTGGATTGTCACGCGCACAGGTATCCGTGAACGTCGTATCGCCGCGCCAGACGAAACCGTGTCCACCATGGGTTACGAAGCCGCACAGCGCGCTATCGAGATGGCGGGCATCGATAAAGAACAGATTGGCTTGATCGTGGTCGCGACCACGTCTGCCACGCATGCCTTCCCAAGCGCAGCGTGTCAGGTGCAGAACATGCTCGGCATTAAAGGCTGCCCGGCATTTGACGTTGCTGCCGCGTGCGCAGGCTTCACCTACGCGCTGAGCGTTGCCGATCAGTATGTTAAATCTGGCGCTGTGAAGTATGCGCTGGTGATCGGCGCTGACGTGCTGGCGCGTACCTGTGATCCAACCGATCGCGGGACGATCATTATTTTTGGTGATGGTGCGGGTGCGGTGCTGCTGGGGCAGTCCGAAGAGCCGGGCATCATCTCCACGCATCTGCATGCCGACGGTAGCTACGGCGAGCTGTTGACCTTGCCAAACGCCGATCGCGTTAATCCGGAAAACTCCATTCACCTGACAATGGCAGGTAATGAGGTGTTCAAGGTGGCGGTGACTGAGCTTGCACACATTGTTGATGAAACGCTTGAAGCGAACAACCTTGAACGCTCTGCGCTCGACTGGCTGGTGCCGCATCAGGCGAACCTGCGCATCATCAGCGCTACGGCTAAAAAGCTGGGCATGTCGATGGATAACGTTGTGGTGACGCTTGATCGCCATGGCAACACCTCTGCGGCGTCGGTACCGTGCGCATTTGATGAAGCGGTACGCGATGGGCGAATCAAACGGGGCCAGTTGGTCTTGCTTGAAGCCTTCGGTGGCGGTTTCACCTGGGGTTCCGCGCTGGTTCGTTTCTAGGATAAGGATTAAAAAATGACGCAATTTGCTTTTGTGTTCCCGGGGCAGGGCTCTCAAACCGTTGGAATGTTGTCTGAAATGGCAGCAAACCATCCGATTGTTGAAGAGACTTTCCGTGAAGCTTCTGATGCACTGGGTTATGATCTGTGGGCGTTGACTCAGCAGGGTCCGGCCGAAGAACTGAACAAAACCTGGCAGACTCAGCCAGCGCTGCTGACCGCGTCCGTTGCGCTGTGGCGTGTATGGCAGCAGCAGGGCGGCAAAGCGCCTGCACTGCTCGCGGGCCACAGCCTCGGTGAATACTCTGCACTGGTGTGTGCAGGAGTGATCGCCTTTGCTGACGCGGTACGTCTGGTGGAACTGCGCGGTAAATTCATGCAGGAAGCGGTGCCAGAAGGCACGGGTGGCATGTCTGCTATCATCGGTCTGGATGATGCTGCGATTGCAAAAGCGTGTGAAGAATCTGCTGAAGGTCAGGTGGTTTCACCGGTAAACTTTAACTCGCCGGGCCAGGTCGTTATCGCCGGTCATAAAGAAGCGGTTGAACGTGCCGGTGCAGCCTGTAAAGCCGCTGGCGCGAAACGTGCGCTGCCACTGCCAGTCAGCGTTCCGTCACACTGCGCGCTGATGAAGCCAGCCGCTGACAAACTGGCGGTTGAGCTGGAAAAAATTACGTTTAACGCACCGACGATTTCTGTTGTAAACAACGTCGATGTGAAATGCGAAACCGCGCCGGAGGCAATCCGTAACGCACTGGTTCGCCAGCTTTACAGCCCGGTACAGTGGACCAAAACCGTTGAGTTTATGGCGTCACAGGGCGTTGAGCATCTTTATGAAGTCGGTCCAGGTAAAGTCCTCACCGGCCTGACAAAACGTATTGTTGATACCCTGACTGCCTCGGCCATTAACGAGCCGGAAGCACTGTCAGCGGCACTCGCGCAATAAAAGAGGAATACCATGAGTTTTGAAGGAAAAATCGCACTGGTTACCGGCGCAAGCCGCGGTATCGGGCGTGCAATTGCTGAAACACTGGTTGCGCGCGGCGCGAAAGTGATTGGTACAGCAACCAGCGAGAAGGGTGCTCAGGCCATCAGCGAGTATCTGGGTGCGAACGGTAAAGGTCTGGTACTCAATGTGACCGAACCAGCATCTATCGAATCTGTTCTGGAAAATATTCGCGCAGAGTTTGGCGAAGTCGATATTCTGGTCAATAATGCCGGGATCACGCGCGACAACCTGCTGATGCGAATGAAAGATGATGAGTGGAACGATATTATCGAAACCAACCTGTCATCTGTATTCCGTCTGTCAAAAGCGGTAATGCGCGCTATGATGAAAAAGCGTCATGGTCGTATTATCACTGTTGGTTCTGTGGTTGGTACCATGGGAAATGCTGGTCAGGCTAACTACGCTGCGGCGAAAGCAGGTCTGATTGGCTTCAGTAAGTCGCTGGCACGTGAAGTCGCGTCCCGCGGTATTACTGTAAACGTTGTTGCTCCGGGCTTTATTGAAACGGACATGACGCGTGCGCTGACCGATGATCAGCGTGCGGGTACGCTGGCGGCAGTTCCGGCGGGTCGTCTTGGCGACCCTAAAGAAATCGCCAGCGCGGTTGCATTTTTAGCCTCTGACGAAGCGGGTTACATCACTGGTGAAACCCTTCACGTCAATGGCGGGATGTATATGGTTTAATCACGATGAAAAATATTTGCGTTATTGTAGGGGTTGGCCTCAAAATAACGTAAAATCGTGGTAAGACCTGCCGGGATTTAGTTGCAAATTTTTCAACATTTTATACACTACGAAAACCATCGCGAAAGCGAGTTTTGATAGGAAATTTAAGAGTATGAGCACTATCGAAGAACGCGTTAAGAAAATTATCGGCGAACAGCTGGGCGTTAAGCAGGAAGAAGTTGTGAACTCCGCTTCCTTCGTTGAAGACCTGGGCGCAGATTCTCTTGACACCGTTGAGCTGGTAATGGCTCTGGAAGAAGAGTTTGATACTGAGATTCCGGACGAAGAAGCTGAGAAAATCACCACCGTTCAGGCTGCCATTGATTACATCAACGGTCACCAGGCGTAAGTGAACATCTCCAGGCGGTCATTCGACCGCCTGAGTTTTATCTTTTTTAGTCCCACGAATCTCTTTTTTTATCCCTCCCTGGAGGACAAACGTGTCTAAGCGTCGTGTAGTTGTGACCGGACTTGGCATGTTGTCTCCTGTCGGCAATACCGTAGAGTCCACCTGGAAAGCTCTCCTTGCCGGTCAGAGCGGCATCAGCCTAATCGACCATTTCGATACTAGCGCCTATGCAACGAAATTTGCTGGCTTAGTAAAGGATTTTAACTGTGAAGAGATCATCTCGCGCAAAGAACAGCGCAAGATGGATGCCTTCATTCAATATGGAATTGTCGCTGGCGTTCAGGCCATGCAGGATTCTGGCCTTGAGATTACGGAAGAGAACGCGACCCGTATCGGCGCCGCTATCGGCTCCGGGATCGGCGGTCTTGGCCTGATCGAGGAAAACCATACATCTCTGATGAATGGCGGACCGCGTAAGATCAGCCCGTTCTTCGTTCCGTCCACGATTGTTAACATGGTGGCAGGTCACCTGACCATTATGTTCGGTTTGCGTGGGCCAAGCATTTCCATCGCGACCGCCTGTACGTCCGGCGTACATAACATCGGCCAGGCCGCGCGTATCATTGCGTACGGCGATGCAGATGCTATGGTTGCGGGCGGTGCTGAAAAAGCCAGTACCCCACTGGGTGTTGGCGGTTTTGGTGCGGCGCGTGCGCTGTCTACCCGTAATGATAACCCGCAGGCGGCGAGCCGTCCGTGGGATAAAGACCGTGACGGCTTCGTGCTGGGCGACGGTGCGGGTATGATCGTACTGGAAGAGTACGAACATGCGAAAAAACGCGGCGCGAAAATCTATGCTGAAATCGTTGGTTTCGGCATGAGCAGCGATGCTTACCACATGACGTCTCCTCCGGAGAACGGTGCGGGTGCTGCGCTGGCGATGGAAAACGCGATTCGCGATGCGGGTATTACCCCAGCACAGATTGGCTACGTTAACGCGCACGGTACTTCTACCCCTGCAGGCGATAAAGCTGAAGCTCAGGCGGTTAAGTCTATCTTCGGTGAATCTGCCAGCCGCGTAATGGTGAGCTCCACGAAATCCATGACCGGTCACCTGTTAGGTGCGGCGGGTGCAGTAGAGTCAATCTACTCCATCCTTGCGCTGCGCGATCAGGCTGTTCCGCCAACCATCAACCTGGATAACCCGGATGAAGGTTGCGATCTGGACTTCGTTCCTCACGAAGCGCGTCAGGTTAGCGGTATGGAGTACACCCTGTGTAACTCCTTCGGCTTCGGTGGTACTAACGGCTCTCTGATCTTCAAAAAGATCTGAGCCTGACTGCACGATAGCTATTAAAAAAGGTCCGCTTGTCGGGCCTTTTTTATTAAGCGTAATCCCCTTGTCCGGTTACAGACATCCTGCCAGACTGAACTCCCACGCATCAGGAGACATCATGTATTTGATCAATGGCCTTGAGCAGGAGAATCTGCCTGCCAGCGATAGAGCAACGCAGTTTGGTGATGGCTGCTTTACGACGGCGCGAATTATTGACGGGCAAGTATGCCTGCTCGACGCGCATATCCGCCGTCTGCAAACGGCCTGCGAAACCTTAATGATCCCCTTTCAGCACTGGGACACGCTGCGGCGAGAGATGAGCCAACTGGTGTCAGAGAAGAGTAGTGGCGTGCTAAAAGTCATCATCAGTCGCGGCAGCGGAGGGCGGGGTTATAGCGGGGCCAGCTGTGAGAACCCCACGCGCATACTCTCCGTATCCGCTTACCCTGCACATTATGATAGCTGGCGCAAAGACGGCGTCACGCTGGCGCTGAGCCCAATACGACTGGGCCGCAATCCCATGCTGGCCGGAATTAAACACCTCAATCGCCTTGAACAGGTGCTGATTCGTACTCATCTTGAACAGACGAACGCTGATGAGGCGCTGGTTCTTGACAGCGAAGGGTTCATTACGGAATGCTGTGCGGCTAATTTACTCTGGCGGAAGGGCCGTGATGTCTTCACACCTTCACTGGAGCAGGCTGGGGTGAAGGGCATTATGCGTCAGTTTTGTTTGCAACAGTTGGCACACTCGGGTTTTCGCATTGTCGAAGTTAGCGAAAGGGAAGAGGCGTTACTGACCGCGGATGAAGTTATTGTTTGTAACGCGTTGATGCCTGTTTTACCCGTCCGCGCCTATGGCCAACAGGTCTGGTCATCGCGCGAACTGTTTCATTTTTTAGCCCCGTTATGTGAGCAAACCAGATAGTCATGAAGAAAATGTTGCGCTTTGTTCTCCTCCTCATCGTTGTGCTGGGTATCGCTGGCGGCGCGGGAGTGTGGAAAGTCCGTCAGCTGGCGGACAGTAAAATCCTGATTAAAGACGAAACGATTTTTACCCTTAAAGCCGGTACCGGGCGCATTGCGCTGGGTGAGCAGCTTTACGGGGATAAGGTCATTAACCGCCCGCGCGTCTTCCAGTGGTTACTGCGCCTTGAGCCTGAACTGTCTCACTTCAAAGCCGGTACGTATCGCTTTACCCCTGGGATGACCGTCAGGGAGATGCTCCAGCTGCTGGAGAGCGGTAAAGAGGCCCAGTTCCCGCTGCGGTTTGTTGAAGGTATGCGTTTAAGCGATTACCTCAAACAGCTGCGTGACGCGCCGTACATCAAACACACGCTGAAAGATGACCGCTACGAGACGGTCGCCGAGGTGCTGAAATTCGAACACCCTGAGTGGGTGGAGGGCTGGTTCTGGCCTGATACCTGGATGTACACGGCGGGCACAACGGATGTTGCTATCCTGAAGCGCGCGCACAAAAAAATGGTCGCGGCGGTGGAGTCAGCGTGGGAAGGGCGTGTAGATGGCCTGCCATATAAAGATCAAAACCAGTTCGTCACCATGGCCTCGATCATTGAAAAAGAGACGGCCGTTGCGACAGAGCGCGATCGGGTCGCTTCCGTATTTATAAACCGTCTGCGCATCGGCATGCGGCTGCAAACCGATCCCACCGTCATTTACGGTATGGGCGAGAGTTATAGCGGCAAGATATCCAGAAAAGATCTGGAGACGCCAACAGCGTATAATACCTACGTGATCGCAGGCCTGCCGCCAGGCCCGATTGCGACGCCGAGTGAAGCCTCATTGCGAGCCGCGGCGCACCCGGCCAAAACGCCGTATCTCTATTTTGTGGCTGACGGGAAAGGGGGGCATACCTTTAATACCAACCTTGCCAGCCATAATCGCTCTGTTCAGGACTATCTGAAGGCACTTAAGGAAAAAAATGCGCAGTAAATACATTGTCATTGAGGGACTCGAAGGGGCGGGTAAAACTACCGCCCGCAACGTAGTGGTTGATACGCTAAAAGCGCTTGGCGTTGCGGACATGGTATTTACCCGTGAACCGGGCGGTACGGAACTGGCTGAAAAGCTGCGTAGCCTTGTGCTGGATATCAAATCCGTTGGCGACGAGATCATCACTGACAAAGCCGAAGTGTTAATGTTCTACGCGGCGCGCGTGCAGCTGGTAGAAACGGTAATCAAACCTGCACTGGCAGAAGGTAAGTGGGTGATTGGCGATCGTCATGACCTGTCGACCCAGGCGTATCAGGGCGGTGGTCGGGGGATTGACCAGACGATGTTAGCAACGCTGCGTGACACAGTGCTCGGTGATTTCCGTCCCGACCTGACGCTCTATCTGGACGTGACGCCCGAAGTCGGTCTGAAGCGTGCCCGCGCGCGCGGTGAACTGGACCGCATTGAGCAAGAGTCTTTTGACTTCTTCAACCGTACCCGCGCGCGCTACCTTGAACTGTCGGAGCAGGATGCTTCCATTCGTACTATTGATGCAACACAGTCTCTTGAAGAGGTGACGCGCGCTATTCAGAAGACGGTCGCGCAGTGGCACCAGGAGCAGCAGGCATGAAATGGTATCCATGGTTGCGCCCGCACTTTGAGCAGTTGATCAACAGCTATCAGGCGGGGCGGGGCCATCATGCGTTACTGATTCAGGCATTGCCAGGAATGGGCGATGATGCGCTGATTTACGCCATCACCCGTTTCCTGATGTGTCAGCAGCCGGAAGGGCATAAAAGCTGCGGTAAATGCCGTGGCTGCCAGTTGATGCAGGCGGGCACACATCCGGACTATTACACGCTGGAGCCTGAAAAGGGCAAAAGCACGCTCGGGATTGACGCCGTGCGTGAAGTCAGTGAAAAACTGTATGAACACGCGCGGCTTAACGGAGCCAAAGTTGTCTGGCTGAAAGATGCCGCGCAGCTTACCGAGGCGGCGGCAAACGCGCTGCTCAAAACCCTGGAAGAGCCACCGGAGAAAACCTGGTTCTTCCTGTCATGTCGTGAACCGGGAAGATTACTGGCGACACTGCGCAGCCGCTGCCGTCTTCACCACCTCGCAGTACCTCAGGAAACATGGGCGCTCACCTGGATTGAACGCGAAGTGACGGCGTCACAAGACGCAGCCCTGACTGCGCTGCGTCTGTGCAGCGGTGCGCCAGCGGCGGCTCTGGCGTTGCTTCAGGCGGATGTCTGGTCGCAGCGTGAAACGCTGTGTCGTGCCGTCGAGTCCGCACTGGATAGTGGCGACTGGTTGAGTTTGCTGCCTGCCCTGAACAGCGATCAGGCGACCGAGCGCCTGCACTGGCTGGCCGCTTTACTGCTGGATGCGCTCAAACTTCAGCAGGGTGCAACGCTTCTGACCAACCTCGACGTCTGGCCGCTGGTGAACACCCTGGCGAATCGCCTGTCGGGCGTCTCCTTGCGCGCTATCCTTCATGATGTTTGCCAGAGTCGCGAACAACTTTTGACAGTAACCGGTCTTAATCGCGAGCTTTTACTGACAGACCAGTTACTGCGTATCGAACACTACCTGCAACCAGGCGTGATACCGCCTGTTTCCCATCTCTGAGAGAGACATTATGTTTTTAGTCGACTCACACTGCCATCTTGATGGCCTGGATTATCAATCTCTGCACAAAAACGTCGATGACGTGCTGGAAAAAGCCGCCGCACGCGATGTCAAATTCTATCTGGCCGTGGCAACTACGCTGCCGGGCTACCGCTCCATGCGCGAACTGGTCGGCATTCGCGATAACGTCGTCTTCTCCTGCGGCGTTCATCCTCTGAACCAGGATGAAGCGTATGACGTGGAAGATTTACGTCGCCTGGCGGCAGAAGAGGGCGTGGTGGCGATGGGTGAGACCGGGCTTGACTATTTTTACACGCCGGAAACAAAAACCCGCCAGCAGGAATCTTTCCGCAACCATATCCGCATTGGCCGCGAGCTGAACAAACCCGTCATTGTGCATACCCGCGATGCGCGCGCCGATACGCTGGCGATCCTGCGGGAAGAAAAGGTGACGGATTGCGGTGGCGTACTACACTGTTTCACAGAAGACAGAGAAACGGCGGGCAAGCTGCTTGATTTGGGGTTTTATATCTCGTTTTCGGGGATCGTGACGTTCCGTAATGCTGAGCAGCTGCGCGATGCTGCGCGTTATGTTCCGCTCGATCGCATTCTGGTGGAAACAGACTCGCCGTATCTGGCGCCGGTACCGCATCGCGGCAAAGAGAACCAACCAGCGATGACGAGAGACGTGGCTGAGTATATGGCCGTTCTGAAGGGGGTCAGCATTGAAGAGCTGGCTCGTGCGACGACGGAAAATTTCTCCACGCTGTTCCACATCGACCCCGCCCGCCTGCAATCTGTCTGATACACCTGTTTTTTTTAGGCTCGTAATTAATAAACAAAGCGAGTAAAGTTCACCGCCTCATTTGGGGCGGTGATGGTGTTTTTAGACACATCCAGACATGCTTTTTGTAAATATCTGCAAGTTTTTTGGTCGTCTTGAACTGAAACGTGATAGCCGTCAAACAAACCCAGAGGGAATTATTTTACTCTGTGTAATAAATAAAGGGCGCTTAGATGTCCTGTCCACGGCACGGTACTCCCCCCGGGCCAATGCGTGAAAGCGTAAAAAAAGCACAAATACTCAGGAGCACTCTCAATTATGTTTAAGAATGCATTTGCTAACCTGCAAAAGGTCGGTAAATCGCTGATGCTGCCAGTATCCGTACTGCCTATCGCAGGTATCCTGCTGGGCGTCGGTTCTGCTAACTTCAGCTGGCTGCCAGCCGTAGTTTCCCACGTGATGGCCGAAGCAGGCGGTTCTGTTTTTGCTAACATGCCGCTGATCTTCGCGATCGGTGTTGCTCTGGGCTTCACCAATAACGACGGTGTATCTGCACTGGCCGCAGTGGTTGCCTACGGCATCATGGTGAAAACCATGGCGGTGGTTGCGCCGCTGGTTCTGCATTTACCGGCTGAAGAGATCGCCGCGAAACACCTGGCGGACACCGGTGTACTGGGCGGTATCATCTCCGGTGCGATTGCAGCGTACATGTTTAACCGCTTCTATCGCATCAAGCTGCCTGAGTACCTGGGCTTCTTCGCGGGCAAGCGCTTCGTTCCGATCATCTCTGGTCTGGCAGCGATTTTCACTGGTGTGATCCTGTCCTTCATCTGGCCACCAATCGGTTCCGCTATTCAGACCTTCTCTCAGTGGGCTGCTTACCAGAACCCGGTTGTGGCGTTCGGTATCTACGGCTTCATCGAGCGCTGCCTGGTACCATTTGGTCTGCACCACATCTGGAACGTTCCATTCCAGATGCAGATTGGTGAATTCACCAACGCAGCAGGTCAGGTATTCCACGGCGATATCCCACGTTACATGGCAGGCGACCCAACTGCAGGCAAACTGTCTGGTGGCTTCCTGTTCAAAATGTACGGTCTGCCGGCTGCTGCGATTGCAATCTGGCACTCTGCTAAACCAGAGAACCGTGCAAAAGTGGGCGGTATCATGATCTCCGCAGCGCTGACCTCGTTCCTGACCGGTATCACCGAGCCGATCGAGTTCTCCTTCATGTTCGTTGCGCCGATCCTGTACATCATTCACGCGGTACTGGCTGGCCTGGCGTTCCCTATCTGTATCCTGCTGGGTATGCGTGACGGTACGTCCTTCTCTCACGGTCTGATCGACTTCATCGTTCTGTCCGGTAACAGCAGCAAACTGTGGCTGTTCCCAATCGTGGGTGCGTGCTATGCCGTTGCTTACTACACCATCTTCCGCGTGCTGATCAAAGCACTTGACCTGAAAACCCCAGGTCGTGAAGATGCAACTGAAGACAGCAAAGCAGGCGTGACCAGCGAAATGGCTCCAGCACTGGTAGCCGCGTTCGGTGGTAAAGAGAACATCACCAACCTGGACGCGTGTATTACTCGTCTGCGTGTGAGCGTTGCCGATGTCGCAAAAGTTGACCAGCCGGGCCTGAAAAAATTGGGCGCAGCAGGTGTTGTTGTTGCAGGTTCTGGTGTTCAGGCAATCTTCGGTACCAAATCCGATAACCTGAAAACCGAAATGGATGAGTACATCCGCAACAACTAAGTTGTGATGTGGGGAGACTGAGGCAGCCGAATGGCTGCCTTTTTTATTTGTGCGGCCTGTTCAGCCAGGTGGCGGCTACGGTTTCCCGGGACTGCGCGAAATGAATCGTCACCCGGCGAGAAGCGCGCATAAAAAAGGGAGCCATTCGGCTCCCTTTTAATACGTCTGAGCGATCAGAACTGATAGCTTGCGGTCACGCTCACGTTGCGCGGCTCACCGTAGACCAGTGAACCCTGGACGTTAGTGTCGTAAGTCTTATCAAACAGGTTGTTCAGATTTCCCTGCAGAGAAAAGTTCTTCGTGACCTGATAGCGGGTGAAGAGATCAACCAGCGCATAGCTGCCTTGTTCCGCACGCCATGTACCGTAAGGGGTGACAACGTCGCTGTAAACGCGGTTTTGCCAGTTAACACCGCCACCCACGGTCAGCGCAGGCATCGCTGGCAGACGGTAACTGGTGAACAGTTTAACCGTCGTGCGCGGCAGATAAGGGTTAACGTCTTTACCGTCGCTGTCTTCAGCCAGGTAGCGCGTCGCGCCAAAGGTCATTTGCCAGTTGTCCGTCAGTGCGCCGTTAATTTCAAATTCAACGCCTTTACTTACGGTACCGTCTACGCCTTCATAAGCGGTATCGGTTGACCCCTGAATCACGCGCCCCGTACTCTGCGCCACGTTATCCTGCTCGATGCGGAAGACAGAAAGCGTCGTGGTCAGTCTGCTGTTCATCCAGTCCGACTTCAGGCCCACTTCATAATTGTTGCCGGTGATCGGGTCGAGATACCTGCCGGTGCTGTCGCGGTAGTTCTGAGGCTGGAAGATGGAGGTATAGCTGGCATAGGCGGACCAGTTATCATCAATGTCATACACAAGACCCGCATACGGCGTGGTATGGTTTTTTTCCATACCATAAGTCATCGTGTCGACGCTCCAGTTCGTATAGCGGGCACCGAGAATCAAATGCAGCGGATCGGCCAACGAAATACGTGTCGCGGCGTAGAGCGATTTCATATTCGTTTTGTCGTCCTGGGCCAGCGCCTGGGATCCCCAGTTTGTTTCCGGGAAATGGCCATCATAGTCGTAGAAATTACCGAATTCGTCCGGATACACGTTCGCCCACGCGTTGGTGTAACGGTTCGTTTGACGACTGAAGCTGCCGCCGAACATCACGGTATGCTGGCGGCCAAACAGGTCATAACCACCATCGGCGAACAGATCGACAGCATCGACCTTACGCTTCCCGCTGTTCCAGCCCGTCCCGCCGATGTAGCCGTAGTCCGGTCCATAATTCGAATAAGGCCCAACCAGCATGCCGGTTGATTTGTCCACATAGGCGTCAAGGTACAGGGCTTTACTGTCGAATTTAGCTTCAGTATGGGTGGCATTCAGCGTGGCCTGCCAGGTGTCGGCAAAGCGCTGCTTGAAGGTGGCGAAAACTTTGTTGAACTCTTTGTCGTTATAGGCCCAGTCAGGCGCGGTGCTGTGGGCGCGATCGTAATGCCTTACGCTACCGTCCGTGTTCCAGCGCGGTAAGCCGCCCCAGGTCTGGTTGTTCACGTCAATGCGCTGGTATTCGTAACCTGCCGAAAATGACGTGGTATCGCCCAGGTCCGCATCAAGAATGCCCGAGAAGAACGTTTTCTTTTGATTGTAGTTATCGAGCCAGGAGTCATTATCCTGATAGCCTGCTACGATGCGACCCCGCACATTGCCATCGTCGGTTAACGGGCTTTGCAGATCCATGACGTAACGCTGTTTGTTCCAGCTGCCGTATTCCGCAGATAAATTGCCTTTGAACTCGCGGCTGGTGGCATGTTTACGCACCATATTGATCGCTGCCGACGGGTTACCCGTGCCCGTCATCAAACCGGTCGCCCCACGCACCACTTCCACGCGCTCAAACAGGGCGGTATCCGAAAGGGCATCCCCGAGATTCCAGCGAGACTCGAAATAGGTGGGGATACCATCAATCATGTAGTTGTCTATCTCGAAACCACGTGAGTAATAGCTGCTGCGATCGGAGTCTGCGGTGTTTTTGCTGATCCCCATCGTGTTATCCATCACATCTCCCAGCGTTTGCAGCTGCTGATCTTCCATACGTTGTTCACTGACAATGGAGACTGACTGGGGGATATCGCGCTGGACCATCTGCATTTTGGTGCCGATGGTGGTGGTTTTGACGCTGTAATCCTGCTCTTCGCTGGACGCGTCTGGCTGGGAGGTACCGTCAACGACGAGTGTGTCCTCGTTTAGTGCGGCGAAACTTACGGTTGGCATCAATGCCATAGCAATACAGGCTGCCAGCAACGAAGGCGTTGCAACAGGCTGACGTTGCCCATCCCTGGTATGATTAATGAAAGACATCATCAAACCCTTAATGAATGGTGAAGGTGATATGCGTCAGTCCCTGTATCGGGCTGACGTCGTTTTCTATGTTTAAAATGCGCATGAAAATGCAAATGCGAAATATACGCATTGTGATTAACGCTGTAAACAGATGTTGCAGACCTAACTGAAATAATGTTTCAGAGAAATCTTGCGGGCAGGCGGTCACTCTCCAGCCAGCTGGTGAGCAATCAGGAAAGAAATCGAGGGAGAAGGTTGAAAGGACAGGAGAAACTCGCTCATACTCTTGCGTTGTATCGCACTGTCGTAAAGACTGTATGTGTGAATAGCGGACGCACCACGCCAGATTAAACATAAAAGGAAAAGGTCATGGCCGAAGAAACGATTTTCAGTAAAATTATCCGCCGCGAAATCCCGTCGGATATCGTCTTTCAGGATGAGCTGGTGACGGCTTTTCGGGACATTTCACCTCAGGCGCCGACGCATATCCTTATCATTCCAAATATTCTGATTCCTACCGTCAATGATGTGAAAACCGAGCATGAAGTGGCGTTAGGCCGTATGCTAACGGTAGCCGCGAAAATTGCCGAGCAGGAAGGCATCGCTGAAGACGGCTATCGTTTGATCATGAACTGCAATCGCCACGGCGGTCAGGAAGTTTATCATATCCATATGCATCTTCTGGGTGGGCGACCACTGGGACCGATGCTGGCACATAAAGGTCTTTGATATGTTAAGAGGGCGTATTGCAGCGCTGATGATAACGCTGGTGATAGCAGGATGCAGTGCGCGTCCTGCGATCCCCGTCAGCGAGGAACAGACGCTGGTGATGGAGTCCTCAGTCCTTGCTGCAGGCATTACGGCAGAGCAGCCTTCGCTGACCATTAGCGAAATCCAACCTTCTGCTTCCTCTACGCTCTATAACGAAAGACATGAGCCAGTGACGGTGCATTACCGCTTCTACTGGTATGACGTAAGAGGTCTTGAAATGCATCCGCTTGAGGCGCCGCGTAGCGTGACCATTCCGGCAAGATCGTCGGTGACGCTCTATGGCAGCGCTAACTATTTGGGTGCGCATAAGGTGAGACTTTATCTTTATCTGTAAGGGGTGATCCTTGATTAAAAATATGAGCCGTTATGTGCTCTTAAGTGCGTTTGCACTTTTCCTCGCAGGGTGTGTGACGCGTACAGAACAGCCTGCACCAGTGGATGAGGCGAAACCGGGTACAGAACAGCCGACACAGCCAACGCAGCCTGTGCCAACGGTGCCTTCTGTCCCGACGATTCCGGCGCAGCCTGGCCCAATTGAGCACCCGGACCAAACGTCCCAACCTGCGCCGCGCGTGCGTCATTATGACTGGAATGGCGCAATGCAGCCTATGGTGGGCAAAATGTTGCAGGCTCAGGGCGTGACGCCGGGAAGCGTACTGTTGGTGGATAGCGTAAATAACCGCACCAATGGTTCACTCAACGCGGGCGAAGCGACGGAAACGCTGCGTAATGCGTTAGCAAACAACGGCAAATTTACCCTGGTCTCGACACAGCAGCTGGCGGTAGCCAAACAGCAGTTGGGCTTGTCGCCGCAGGATAGCCTGGGCTCGCGCAGCAAAGCGATAGGCATTGCGCGCAACGTTGGCGCTCAGTATGTCCTCTATTCTAACGCCACCGGTAATGTGAACACGCCTTCGCTGCAGATGCAGCTGATGCTTGTTCAGACAGGTGAAATTATCTGGTCAGGTAAAGGTGCCGTTACGCAACAATAGCTGCACGCGTGACGAGGTTTTGACGCGTTATTTTCCTCAGTATCGCCTTATCGCGCCGCAGGCCCACTCCGGGCTTGGCGGCGCGAGCTGCATCATTGAGCAGGGCGAACATCGGCTGGTGCTGCGACAGCATCACGATCTCTCTGCCCCTGCCTCCCACTTTCGCCGACAGTTTCGTACGCTGAGGCGCTTGCCTGCGGATCTCGTGCCGAAGCCCTGTTTTTTTACGCAGGGCTGGATGGCGGTGGAGTATCTTGCGGGGGAGATCAAAAGCGCGCTTCCGCCTACTCCCACACTCGCCGCGATGCTGTATCATCTTCACCGCCAGCCTTGCCTGGGATGGCGGGTCACGCTGTTACCGCTGCTGGAAAAATACTGGCAGCAGGCCTCCCCCGACAGACGAACGCCATTCTGGCTTGCGCAGCTTAAACGGATGCGAAAGAGAGGGGAACCGCGACCCTTACGGCTATCGCCGTTGCATATGGACATCCACGCCGGGAATATTGTACACACGCCCGCGGGAGCCAGGCTCATCGACTGGGAGTATGCCGGAGATGGCGACGTGGCGCTGGAATTGGCGGCGGTCTGGATGCCGGATGATGCCTCCCGTGAGCAGCTTATAATGGCCTATGCCCGTGAAGCACAGATGGATGCGTTAACGCTTATGCGGCAGGTCAGGCGCTGGCGACCCTGGGTATTCATGCTGATGGCGGGCTGGTTTGAAATGCGCTATCAGCAATCAAACGACAAACACTTTATTACGCTGGCAGATGACGTCTGGCGTCAGTTACAAACTAAAGGATAAGAGAGGTTCGTGTGGGTCCAGTCATGTTGGATGTCGAAGGGTTTGAGCTGGATGCGGAGGAGCGCGACATTCTGGCGCATCCGCTGGTAGGGGGGCTGATACTGTTTACCCGCAACTACCACGATCCGGCGCAGTTGCGCGAACTGGTTCGTCAGATCCGTGCGGCGTCCCGTAACCATCTGGTGGTCGCGGTGGATCAGGAAGGCGGGCGCGTGCAGCGCTTCCGCGAGGGTTTCACCCGCTTGCCTGCCGCTCAATCTTTTGCTGCGCTGCTGGGTACAGAAGAGGGCGGTAAACTGACGCAGGATGCCGGCTGGCTGATGGCGAGCGAAATGATTGCGATGGATATCGACATCAGCTTTGCTCCCGTTCTGGATGTGGGCCATATCAGTGCCGCGATTGGCGAGCGTTCGTACCATGAAGATCCGCGCATTGCGCTGTCAATAGCCACCCGTTTTATCGACGGCATGCACTCAGCGGGCATGAAAACCACCGGCAAACACTTCCCGGGACATGGCGCAGTGACGGCAGATTCTCACAAAGAGACGCCGCGCGATCCGCGTCCGGAAGCGGAAATCCGTGCCAAAGATATGTCGGTGTTCCGTTCGCTTATCACCGATAACAAACTTGATGCCATCATGCCTGCACACGTGATTTACAGCGATGTCGATCCGCGCCCGGCCAGCGGTTCACCGCACTGGCTGAAAACGGTGCTGCGTCAGGAGCTCGGTTTTAACGGCGTCATTTTCTCCGACGATCTGTCGATGGAAGGGGCGGCAATTATGGGCAGCTACGCGGAGCGCGGGCAGGCATCCCTGGACGCAGGTTGCGATATGATCCTCGTCTGCAATAATCGTAAAGGAGCCGTCAGCGTGTTGGATAACCTGTCGCCGATCAAAGCAGAGCGTGTTACACAATTGTATCATAAAGGTTCATTTAGCCGTCAGGAGCTGATGGATTCGGCGCGCTGGAAGACGGTCAACGCCCAGCTTGAAGCACTGAATGAGCGCTGGCAGGCACATAAAGCCAGCCTGTAAACCCTCCCGGAAGGCGTAGCGTGGTGAGAAGACAATGATCATCTATTTACACGGTTTTGACTCAAACAGTCCTGGTAATCATGAGAAGGTGCTGCAGCTGCAGTTTATCGACCCGGATGTACGGCTGATCAGTTACAGTACGCGTCATCCGAAGCATGATATGCAGCATCTGCTCAAGGAAGTGGACAAGATGTTACAGCTCAACGTCGATGAACGTCCGCTGATCTGCGGCGTGGGGCTGGGGGGCTACTGGGCCGAACGCATTGGCTTCCTGTGCGACATCCGCCAGGTCGTGTTCAATCCCAACCTGTTCCCGAACGAGAACATGGAAGGTAAAATTGACCGCCCGGAAGAGTATGTCGACATTGCCACCAAGTGCGTGAGTAACTTCCGTGAGAAAAACCGCGATCGCTGTTTAGTGATCCTCTCGCGCCAGGATGAGGCACTGAACAGCAGCAGGGCGGCAGAACTGCTGCATCATTTCTATGAAATTGTCTGGGACGAGGAACAGACCCACAAGTTCAAGAATATCTCCCCGCATCTGCAGCGCATCAAAGCCTTCAAAACGCTGGGCTAAGCCACAGCCTGCCACCCGTAACCCGGTATGCGTTTGCGACCGGGTTTCTTTTTGTCCAGAATTGTCTACTTTTAAGCCATCAAAACTTGATGCATATCAATTTTGGTATGACCAATGCGCCTGACGTGTTATTCTCAATTCACCTGAATGGTTTCAGTGCTGTAACTTGTTGTTAATTAAGGGTTATTTTTATAACTTTTAGTTAACAATTGGTTAATAATTTGAGGGGGTCACGTTGACTACGCCATTGAAAAAGATAGTGATTGTAGGCGGTGGTGCTGGCGGGCTGGAGCTGGCCACACAGCTGGGTAAAAAGCTGGGTCGCGGCAAAAAAGCCAAAATTACGCTGGTGGATCGCAACCATAGCCACCTGTGGAAACCGCTGCTGCACGAAGTGGCGACCGGTTCGCTGGATGAGGGCGTCGATGCGCTGAGCTATCTGGCGCACGCGCGCAATCACCATTTCCAGTTCCAGCTGGGATCCGTGGTGGATATTAACCGTGAAAGCAAAACCATTACTCTGGCCGAACTGCGTGATGAAAAAGGCGAACTGCTGGTTCCTGAACGCAAGCTGGCGTATGACACGCTGGTGATGGCACTGGGCAGTACCTCTAACGACTTCAACACGCCGGGCGTGAAAGAGCACTGTATCTTCCTCGATAACCCGCACCAGGCGCGTCGTTTCCATCAGGAAATGCTAAACCTGTTCCTGAAGTACACCAGCAATATGGGTGCCAATGGCAAGGTGAACATTGCCATTGTCGGCGGCGGCGCGACGGGCGTAGAGTTGTCCGCTGAGCTGCACAACGCGGTGAAACAGCTGCACAGCTACGGTTACAAAGGGCTGACTAACGACGCGCTGAACGTGACGCTGGTTGAAGCCGGTGAACGCATTCTGCCTGCGCTGCCGCCACGTATTTCCGGTGCGGCGCACAATGAGCTCACCAAACTGGGCGTGCGGGTGCTGACGCAGACCATGGTGACCAGCGCTGACGAAGGCGGTCTGCATACCAAAGACGGCGAGTATATCAAAGCGGATCTGATGGTCTGGGCGGCGGGTATCAAAGCGCCTGACTTCATGAAAGAAATTGGCGGGCTGGAAACCAACCGCATTAACCAGCTGGTGACAGAGCCGACGCTGCAAACCACGCGTGACCCGGAAATCTTCGCTATTGGTGACTGTGCATCCTGCGCGCGCCCTGAAGGTGGGTTCGTGCCACCGCGTGCTCAGGCCGCTCACCAGATGGCGAGTCTGGTGCTGCACAACATCCTCGCGCAGTACAAAGGGAAGCCGATGAAGTCGTATGTCTATAAAGACCACGGTTCACTGGTGTCACTGTCTAACTTCTCCACCGTGGGTAGCCTGATGGGTAACCTGATGCGCGGCTCCATGATGGTAGAAGGGCGAATTGCACGCTTCGTGTATATCTCCCTTTACCGTATGCATCAGATTGCACTGCACGGCTACTTCAAAACCGGTCTGATGATGCTGGTCGGCCGAATCAACCGCGTCATCCGCCCACGCCTGAAGCTGCACTGATATTTCTCTCCCTCCGGGCCATCCGGAGGGGTTTTTTAGCATTTCATGCTGTGCATCACACTTTGCGTGCTTAAGAGTTCTCTCAAACACGATATATCTCCCCCTGACGCCCATTTTTTAATCCTTTGTCTTATTGGCGAGGACAGACCCCTGTTGCAAAATAGTTTCCAATAGCAACAAAGGAGGAAGTCCCGTGAATAAATCAATGTTGGCGGGTATAGGGATTGGCGTCGCTGCTGCGCTAGGTGTGGCTGCCGTAGCCGGTCTCAACGTACTTGATCGTGGCCCGCAGTATGCGCAGGTCGTTTCCGCTACTCCGATTAAAGAAACCGTGAAAACCCCTCGTCAGGAGTGTCGTAACGTCTCCGTGACTCACCGTCGTCCGGTGCAGGATGAAAACCGCATTGCCGGTTCAGTTCTTGGTGCCGTAGCCGGTGGCGTGATTGGTCATCAGTTTGGTGGCGGGCGAGGCAAAGATGTGGCGACGGTCGTGGGTGCGCTGGGTGGCGGCTATGCCGGTAACCAGGTGCAGGGCGCGATGCAGGACAACGACACGTACACCACTACGCAGCAGCGCTGCAAAACCGTTTATGACAAGTCCGAAAAAATGCTGGGCTATGACGTAACTTACAAAATTGGCGACCAGCAGGGCAAAATCCGCATGGATAAAGACCCTGGCACCCAGATCCCTCTGGACAACAATGGTCAGCTGGTACTGAACAACAAAGTGTAAAAAAGATGTTCTCTGAACTTAGCTCCTCATGCGCTCAGGCTGAGGAGCTTTTTTTTGCCTTAAAGCTTAAGCAGTTCAGGCCACAGACGCAGCGTGGTTTGCGTAATACCCTGCAGTTTTTCAAGCGTAGCCCCTTCACGGGCGCTGATGGACATACCCTGTAGAATGCAGCTCAGGTATTGCGCCAGTTCCTGCGGGCGGCAGTGCGCCGGGATTTCACCCCGCTGCTGCCGCTGGGCCAGAAACGTACTTAACGTCTCCTCCTGCATGGCATGGCGTGATTTCACCGTATTGGCAATCTCTTTAGACGAAGCAGCAAGCGTGGCGGAGGTGTTGATCATAAAACAGCCCGCGGGTGTGTCTTTGCTGGTAAAGCAGGTCGCGACGGCACAGAAATAGTCCTGCAACGCCTGCTCAACGCTTTTCTCTTCGCAAAAAAGCTGCGCTTCGTGTTTTGCCGCAAAGCGCGAGATGTATCTGTCCAGCACTGCCCTGAACAGACCCTCTTTATTGGTAAATTCCGCATACAGCGTGGGTGCCTTGGCACCGGTCGCTTCTACCAGATCGGAAAGCGAGGTTGCTTCGTACCCATGTTGCCAGAAGAGTGTCATGGCCTTATCGAGCGCCGCATCCCTGTCGAACACTTTTGGTCGGCCACGGCTTTTCTTTGCGCAACTCGTGACTTCGGTTGTCATTTGCCGTTGGTCCTCAGTTGGTTTGTTGAATGACCATTATAAAAATAAACCCATCCCGAGACCAGAGTAGTTTGCTTAAAAATAAATTAATCATATGGGTATGAAAATTAACGAAAATAAAATTAATTTAACGGTCGTTATAAAAACATGTTGACGTGTGAGCTGGATCACATCTATCATTTACCTATCGATCGTTAAGTAAATAACTTACGACGCCCAATTCATCTGCCTAAAGGTAATATCATGAAAAACGTAAAAACCCTGATCGCTGCTGCTGTACTTAGCTCACTCTCTTTCGCAAGCTTCGCCGCTGTAGAAGTACAATCTACTCCTGCTGACCAACAAAAAGTGGGTACCATCTCTGCAAACGCGGGGACAAACCTGGGCTCTCTGGAAGATCAACTGGCGCAGAAAGCGGATGAGATGGGGGCGAAATCGTTCCGTATCACCTCAGTGACCGGCCCTAACACCCTGCACGGTACTGCTGTTATTTATAAATAAGCCCGGCTAAACCCTCATTTATGCCACTGCTATAAAAAACGCCCTGCATTTGCAGGGCGTTTTTTTTGGTACTTACATTGACTGCGGAGTGGCATCTCCATGTCGCGTGACGTCGATTGGCATTCCTGACCGGGCTTCCATCGCGCGCTCCATCACCACGCTATCGGTGTTCGTATTTGATTTAAAGCTCACCATCGCAGCATTCAGTGGAATGGGCAGCGTCTGCGGATCGTCACCGAGGTGTTTTGATAATGGCTGGTGAATTTCAACCAGCCGTACGCCGCCAGGCTCTTCCGAGGCCTTAATCGGCGTGTTGATAATATTCACTTTTGTGCCCGGCGTAATCACGCTGTAGAGGGTCTTGATGTCGTCATCGCGCAGACGAATACAGCCGGAACTGACGCGCATACCGATGCCGAAATCCGCATTCGTTCCATGCAGCAGATAAACCCCACCATATGCCGCGAGGCGGATCGCGTGATGACCCATTGGGTTGTCCGGGCCCGCTGGCACGACTGCAGGCAGATCGATCCCCTGAGCTTTATAGCGTGCGCGAATATTTGCCGTGGGTGTCCAGGTTGGGTTAGCACGTTTATCCGACACGGTAGTGACCATGGTTGGCGTCAGTGTGTCGCCGCCCAGTTGGCCGATACCGATAGGGTAAACGGTCACTTCTTTTTTACCCGGCGGATAATAGTAAAGTCGAAGCTCGGCAAGGTTAATCACGATCCCCTGGCGCGGTGCATCAGGAAGAATGGTCTGAAGCGGGATCGTCAGCACGCTGCCAGCGCGCGGCACGTAAGGATCGACACCGGGGTTGGCCTGCAGCAAGGCCAGAAAGCCGACGTTATATTTTTTGGCAATGGCCTCCAGCGAACCCCCGTTATCTTCAACGACATGAAAACGGTTTTGCCCGACAACGTTGCTGCCAGGGGGGGGAAGGGGCCAGGTGTTTGCGCGAGCAGGTAGCGCAACGGCTACCGTAGCGGCAAGCGCAAGCAGGGTGATCCAGCGAGTGAAACGCGAAGCGGTCATCATCATAATCCGTATAAATGATAAGGTTATTGTTTTATAAAGAGTTAAGGATAATTATGGCGAACAGGTGTGTCGGGAAGATCGGGTGAAGTGCAAAGAGTTTGTAAATTGTCCCCCGTTAGCCAGGCGCTAACGGGGGAGAAGATTACGCGATAGCGTTCTCTTCAAGCTGGCGCATAAAGTTGCGCACCCAGTCCATGCGGGTTTTGCGTTCTGTCAGTTCCTGAGTAAAACGCAGTCGCGTCGGGCCGTCCAGGCGGAAGTGCTGCGGCTGTTTTTGCAGCAAACCAATCAACCACATCGGATCGACATGGTTTTTTTCCGCGAACTCAATCACGCCGCCTTTTTCATTTCCTTCGAGCTTACGAATGCCCAGCTTTTGCGCCTGCTGACGGAGTCGCGCAATATCCAGCAGATTTCGCGCGGCATCCGGCAGCAGCCCAAAGCGGTCGATCAGCTCTACCTTAATCTCTTCCAGCTCGTTTTCTTTTTTCGCGCTGGCGATACGTTTGTAGAATGACAGACGGGTATTCACATCAGGAATGAAATCATCTGGCAGCAGAGAAGGCATACGCAATTCCACCTCGGTTTGCTGGCTGGTTAAATCTTCCAGCGACGGCTCGCGTCCGGCTTTCAACGCATCGACGGCATTTTCCAGCAGCTCCATATAGAGCGAGAAGCCGATGGTCTCCATCGAGCCGCTCTGGTCTTCACCCAGCAGTTCACCGGCACCGCGGATCTCGAGATCATGTGTCGCCAGCGCAAAGCCTGCGCCAAGGTCTTCCAGCGAGGCAATGGCTTCCAGACGTTTTTGCGCGTCGGTGGTCATCGCTTTCGGATGTGGCGTCAGCAGCCAGGCGTAGGCCTGATGGTGCGAACGCCCGACGCGCCCGCGCAGCTGGTGCAGCTGTGCCAGGCCAAAGTGATCCGCGCGTTCGATAATAATCGTGTTCGCAGTCGGGATATCAATACCGGTTTCAATGATGGTTGTACACACCAGCACGTTGAAGCGCTGGTGGTGGAAATCATTCATCACCCGCTCCAGCTCGCGCTCGCGCATCTGCCCGTGACCGATGGCTATACGCGCTTCCGGCACCAGCTCGGCCAGCCTGTCCGCCGCTTTCTGAATGTTTTCCACGTCGTTGTAGAGATAGTACACCTGACCGCCACGCAGCACTTCACGCAGGATCGCTTCGCGCACCACCAGATTGTCATACTCGCGGACAAAGGTTTTTACCGCCAGACGGCGCGCCGGTGGCGTCGCGATAATCGACAGATCGCGCATGCCGCTCATCGCCATGTTCAGCGTGCGCGGAATTGGCGTTGCGGTCAGGGTCAGAATATCGACGTCGGCACGCATCGCTTTGATGCGCTCTTTATGACGTACCCCGAAGCGGTGCTCTTCGTCGACGATCAGCAGCCCCAAATCTTTCCACTTCACGTCGCTTTGCAGCAGCTTGTGGGTGCCGATCAGAATATCGATTTTGCCTTCACTGGCCTGTTCCAGAATTTGCGTCTGCTCTTTGGCGCTGCGAAAACGTGAAAGCATCTCGATACGCACCGGCCAGTTGGCAAAGCGGTCGCGGAAGTTGTCGAAGTGCTGCTGGGCAAGCAGGGTAGTGGGAACCAGCACCGCCACCTGCTTGTTGTTCTCCACGGCCAGAAAGGCGGCGCGCATGGCGACTTCAGTTTTACCGAAGCCCACATCACCGCACACTAAGCGGTCCATCGCCAGCGGCTGACACATGTCGCTCAGCACCGCGTTAATGGCCTGCGCCTGATCCGGTGTGGTTTCAAACGGGAAGCTGTCGCAGAACAGCTGATACTGCTCTTTATCATGCTTAAACGCATAACCTTCTTTGGCCGCACGCTGGGCGTAGATGTCCAGCAGCTCGGCCGCCACGTCGCGCACTTTCTCCGCCGCCTTCTGGCGCGCGCGCGCCCAGGCGTCACCGCCCAGCTTGTGCAGCGGCGCATTATCTTCGGCACCGCCTGCATAGCGGCTGATCAGGTGCAGGGACGAGACCGGCACATAGAGTTTGGCGTCGTTGGCATAGGTCAGCATCAGGTATTCACCTTTGATGCCGCCCGCTTCAAGAGTGGTCATCCCCTGGTAGCGTCCGACGCCGTGCTCGAGGTGAACTATCGGCTGGCCGGGATGCAGTTCGGCCAGGTTGCGGATCAGCGTGTCCGGGTTGATGGTGCGACGGCTATCCTGACGGCGACGCGCCACGCGCTCGCCGAGAAGGTCGCTTTCGCAAATCAGCGCCACGTTATTGAGCGTGTCGATAAATCCATGCTCAGCGGCACCGATCATCAGATAGCGGCCCGTTCCGGTGGCGTCGTCCAGCCGCAAAATACGCTTTGGCGCGATCTTAATGCGGCCAAGCAGTTCGCCTAACGCTTCGCGACGACCTTCACTTTCAACGGAGAACACCACCGGCCCGGTAAAGGATTCCAGAAACTTGCGCAGTTTATCCAGCGGGGATTTTTGCTGCGCCTGAATGGAGAGATCCGGCAGCGTCTGGAACGCCAGATTGGTATTGGCCGCTTTATCCGCCAGCGAGTCGGTTCTGAGCTGCATGCGCGGCCAGCGCTTCAGTTCGGCGTTGAGCTCGTCGGTGCGCAGCCAAAGCGTTTCCGGCGGCAGCAGTGGACGCATCGGATCCACGCCACGGTTCTCGAAGCGAGCGCGGGTTTCGCTTTCAAAGCGGCTGGCGCTGGCGTCAATATCCCCGGTGTTTACAATCAGCGTGTTTGCCGGGAAGTAGCTGAACAGGGCGGGCAGCGGCTCGTTGAAGAACAGCGGTTGCCAGTATTCGATCCCGGCAGGCAGCGTGCCTTTGCTGACCTGCTGATAAATGTGCTCGGCATCACGCTTCACGTCGAACCTGTCGCGCCACTGGCTGCGGAACAGCTCGATAGCGGTTTTGTCCGTCGGGAATTCATGTGCAGGAAGCAGGTTGATGGATTCTACTTCTTCCAGCGTGCGCTGCGTGTCGGCGTCGAACACGCGCAGGCTGTCGATTTCATCATCAAAGAAATCCAGGCGATACGGCTGGTCACTGCCCATTGGGTAAAGATCGAGCAGCGCGCCGCGGGTGGCGTATTCCCCGTGCTCCATCACCTGATCCACATGGCGATAACCGGCACCGTCAAGCTGCGCGCGCAGGGCATCACGCGACAGGCGCTGGCCTTTTTTCATCACCAGCGCGTGACCGTGCAGATAGCTGTGCGGGCAGACGCGCTGCATCAGCGTATTGACCGGCACAATTAATACGCCGCGCTGCATGGTCGGAAGTTGATACAGCGTTGACAGGCGTGAAGAGATGATCTCCTGATGCGGGGAGAAGCTGTCATACGGCAGCGTTTCCCAGTCAGCCAGGCTGGACACCAGGCTATCGGTAAATTGACGGATTTCGTCATGCAGGCGCAGGGCATTTTGCATATCCGGAGCAACCAGTACCACCGGGCCGGGATGGCGCTCAGCGATTTCTGCCACCAGCGTGGCGCACGCCGCGCCCGTGAGTTCGCCCAGCTGGCGTTGGTCGCCTGCTTTGACAGGCAAGGTAAAGCGATAGTGTTCAGGCATGGCTATGTCAGAGTCTCTTATGGATATACCAACAGTATTGGGGCATATCACTGATACGCAATGTCTTTATTATCCTCGATCGTTTTGCATTAGCAAATCGTAAGCGTATGGAAGGCAATTCGCCCCCTGAAAAGGGGGCGGAGAGGACATCAACGGGTCGCAGTTGACGGGGAGAGCGTAGCGGGTGGCGAGAAAAAGACATCGCCAAAGAGAGCGGTGGAAATCTTGCGTATGCCAAGTCCTACAAGGGTGCAGACCAGCAGGCTGACGAACGGATAGACCAGAATCAGCGTTAACTCGGCCCATATCGGCCAGTACGCGGCATTCATTTCACCAATCAGGAACAGGCTGAATGCCTCTATTAAAATGCGATGCGTGGTGTAAATCGCAATGGTATTCGAACCCACCACATTCAGCAGGTTTCCGGGATGGACGGCATAACGTTGCTCAACGCTGTAGAAAAGCTTCATGATCAGCACAATCGACAGCAGGGAGAGCGGGAGAGGAACGTTTGCAAACCACAGCACCACGGACACCGCTCCGAACGCGACCACCGCCAGCCAGACGCGACGTATCTCCAGCCCCTTCATCCAGGCCATAAGCTGTGCACCGTACCACGCGCCCAGGCTGTAGTAGATCATATTACGCACGACGCTGTTCATTCCCCACCACGGCAGAGGCAGGAAGTTAATGGCAATGCTCGCCAGCGCCAGCAGGCCCAGAACAGGCAGTTTCCAGCGGCTCAGCAGTTTGCACAGTGTGAAATAGACCACTAGGGCATACAGATACCACAGGCTAGTGCTGGCAGTGAGCATACCCAGAATAAAGCCCGAGACAGAGTCGGCGTAGGCCGCATTTGAGGAGGTTGCCAGTTCACGTTCCGGTGCGAGCCAGGCATTGAGGTGGGTCAGCGCCTGCCACTGCAGTATTCCCCATAGCGCCAGCACCCAGACGATGCTCCAGATGCGCTTGTCGAGGCTGGTGCGCCAGTCCACTTCATCAATGTATCGGCGGATCAGAAAGCCGGAGATAAAGAAGAACACCGGCATGCGGAACGGAGCGAGATACAGGTTAAAATAGACCCAGCATTTGGCGAGAAGCCCTGACAGCGGATGCTGCAGCCCGCTGAGATGAGGATAAAAGGTGATGACCGAGTGGTAAATCACCACCAGGCAGATGCACAGCCCCTTTATCTGATTAATCCATAATGCTTTTTGTTTCATCGGTAACCAATACCTGTTTTGCCATAAACGAACGGGCAATTGTTCTAAAATGGCAGTGAGATGTAACGGGTAACTGTCTGTATCGGGACGTTTTTCGGAAAAGGTGGAGGGTGTGCAGAGAAGAAACCGAAAGTACCACCCTGATTTATCTGAGTTTTTCGGAAAAATGATTACCAAAGCTTACGGTTTCAGTCATTTACGCTTAACGGATTCGCTTATATACTCGTGGGTCTGCTATCAGCAAACAGACGGATTTCATGTATCAACCTGTCGCACTCTTCATAGGCTTACGTTACATGCGTGGGCGCGCCGCGGACCGCTTCGGTCGCTTTGTCTCCTGGCTTTCGACTATTGGCATTACGCTTGGCGTGATGGCACTGGTGACGGTGCTTTCCGTCATGAACGGCTTTGAGCGCGAGCTGCAAAACAATATCCTGGGGCTGATGCCGCAGGCCGTTCTCTCCTCAACCAACGGTTCCGTAAACCCGCAACAGCTGCCGGAAAGCGCAGCGAAGTTACAGGGTGTCACGCGCGTTGCGCCATTAACCACCGGCGATGTCGTGCTGCAAAGCGCCCGTAGCGTGGCGGTCGGCGTCATGCTGGGGATTGATCCAGTCCAAAACGATCCGTTGACGCCGTATCTGGTTAACGTAAAGCAATCCGATCTGCAGCCCGGTAAATACAACGTCATCCTCGGCGAACAGCTTGCCGGGCAGCTCGGCGTCAACCGTGGCGATCAGCTACGCGTGATGGTGCCGTCTGCCAGCCAGTTTACGCCGATGGGCCGCCTGCCAAGCCAGCGCCTGTTCAACGTGATAGGTACCTTTGCCGCCAACAGCGAAGTCGACGGCTATCAGATGCTGGTAAACATTCAGGATGCATCGCGCCTGATGCGCTACCCTGCAGGGAATATCACCGGCTGGCGCCTGTGGCTCGATCAGCCGCTCAAGGTCGATACCCTCAGCCAGCAAACGCTGCCGGAAGGCACCAAATGGCAGGACTGGCGTGACCGTAAAGGCGAACTGTTCCAGGCTGTGCGCATGGAAAAAAACATGATGGGGCTGCTGTTGAGCCTGATCGTCGCCGTGGCGGCATTTAACATCATCACCTCGCTGGGCCTGATGGTGATGGAGAAGCAGGGTGAAGTCGCCATTCTGCAAACCCAGGGGCTCACGCCGCGCCAGATCATGGCGGTATTTATGGTTCAGGGGGCAAGCGCAGGCATCATCGGCGCGCTGCTCGGTGCCGTGCTCGGCGCACTGCTTGCCAGCCAGCTTAATAACTTAATGCCGATCATCGGCGCGCTGCTTGATGGCGCGGCGCTTCCGGTGGCTATCGAGCCGCTGCAGGTGGTCGGGATTGCGCTGGCCGCGATGGCCATTGCGCTGCTTTCTACGCTTTATCCTTCCTGGCGCGCTGCCGCCACTCAACCCGCTGAGGCTTTACGTTATGAATAAGATCCTGTTGCAATGCGACAACCTGTCCAAACGCTATCAGGAAGGCACTGTGCAGACCGACGTGCTGCACAATGTGAGCTTTAGCGTGGGCGAAGGCGAGATGATGGCGATTGTCGGCAGCTCCGGCTCAGGCAAAAGTACGCTGCTGCATCTGCTGGGCGGGCTGGATACGCCAACTGAAGGTGACGTGATCTTCTCCGGCCAGCCGATGAGCAAAATGTCCTCCGCCGCGAAAGCCGAGCTGCGTAACCGCGAGCTGGGTTTTATCTACCAGTTCCACCACCTGCTGCCGGACTTCACGGCGCTGGAAAACGTGGCGATGCCGCTGCTGATTGGCAAAAAGAAACCGGCAGAAATTAACGCCCGCGCCAGCGATATGCTGAAAGCGGTAGGGCTCGGCCATCGCGGTAATCACCGCCCGTCGGAGCTTTCCGGCGGCGAGCGTCAGCGCGTGGCGATTGCCCGTGCGCTGGTCAACAATCCGCGTCTGGTGCTGGCGGATGAGCCTACCGGTAACCTCGACGCGCGTAATGCGGACAGTATCTTCCAGCTTCTGGGCGAGCTGAACGCCTCGCAGGGCACCGCGTTTCTGGTGGTGACCCACGATCTGCAGCTGGCAAAACGCATGGGGCGCCAGCTTGAGATGCGCGACGGCCATCTGAACGCGGAACTGACCCTGATGGGAGCAGAGTAATGGCGTCACCGTTATCGCTACTCATCGGTTTACGTTTTAGCCGCGGTCGCCGTCGCGGCGGCATGGTGTCGCTTATCTCCGTGATCTCCACCATCGGTATTGCGCTGGGCGTGGCGGTGCTGATTGTCGGCTTAAGCGCCATGAACGGCTTCGAGCGCGAGCTGAACAACCGCATTCTGGCTGTGGTGCCGCACGGGGAGATCGAACCGGTCAACCAGCCGTGGAGCAACTGGAGCGATGCGCTCGCTAAAGTGGAAAAAGTACCGGGCATTGCCGCGGCCGCGCCCTACATTAACTTCACCGGGCTGGTGGAGAGCGGGGTAAACCTGCGCGCCATCCAGGTGAAAGGGGTTAACCCGGCCCAGGAAGAACGCCTGAGCGCGTTGCCGAACTATGTGCAGAACGGCGCGTGGGCCAACTTCAAGGCTGGCGAGCAGCAGATCATCATGGGTAAAGGCGTTGCAGATGCCCTGAAGGTGAAGCAGGGCGACTGGGTGTCGATCATGATCCCGAACGCCAGCGCCGATCACAAACTGCAGCAGCCGAAACGCGTGCGCCTGCACGTCTCCGGTATTCTTCAGTTGAGCGGTCAGCTTGACCATAGCTTTGCGATGGTGCCGATGGAGGATGCGCGGCAGTATCTCGACATGGGCGACAGCGTGACGGGCATTGCCATTAAGGTGAACGACGTCTTTAACGCCAACAAACTTGTGCGTGATGCGGGCAGCGTGACCAATAACTATGTCTACATCAAAAGCTGGATCGGCACTTACGGGTATATGTACCGTGATATCCAGATGATCCGCGCCATTATGTATCTGGCGATGGTGCTGGTGATTGGTGTAGCGTGCTTTAATATCGTCTCGACGCTGGTGATGGCGGTCAAGGACAAGAGCGGCGACATCGCCGTGCTGCGTACCCTCGGGGCGAAAGACGGCCTTATTCGCGCCATCTTCGTCTGGTACGGTTTGCTGGCGGGGCTGTTCGGTAGCCTGTGCGGCGTGGTGATTGGCGTGGTGGTTTCCCTGCAGCTGACCCCAATCATCAACGGGATTGAAAAGCTTATCGGCCACCAGTTCCTGTCGGGTGATATCTATTTTATTGACTTCCTGCCGTCTGAACTGCACTGGCTGGATGTTTTTTATGTGCTGGTTACAGCACTTTTACTGAGTCTGCTGGCAAGCTGGTATCCGGCACGTCGCGCAAGCCGAATTGATCCGGCGAGGGTACTAAGTGGCCAGTAATTTCGTCATGGTTTAGCGGTCTTTAGGCCGCTGGATCAAGCAGAGGAATGCATCATGTATTACGGATTTGATATTGGCGGCACCAAGATTGCGCTCGGCGTGTTTGATAAAGACCTCAAACTGCAGTGGGAAACCCGCGTTCCCACGCCGCGCGAAAGCTACGATGAATTTTTAACAGCCATTGCCGCGCTGGT
Source organism: Enterobacter mori (assembly GCF_025244905.1). NCBI lineage: Bacteria > Pseudomonadati > Pseudomonadota > Gammaproteobacteria > Enterobacterales > Enterobacteriaceae > Enterobacter > Enterobacter mori. The sequence continues at coordinate 1,773,111 of NZ_CP104285.1, forward strand.
GGCGCAAGCCGATGAACGCTTTGGTGTGAAAGGCAGCGTCGGCATTGGTATTCCGGGCATGCCCGAAACCGACGATGGCACGCTGTATGCCGCCAATGTTCCCGCCGCCAGCGGTAAACCGCTGCGCGCCGATCTCTCTGCCCTCCTTGAACGCGACGTGCGTTTAGATAACGATGCCAACTGTTTTGCCCTCTCCGAAGCCTGGGACGATGAGTTCCGTCGGTATCCACTGGTGATGGGGCTGATCCTCGGTACCGGCGTCGGCGGGGGTATTGTGATCAACGGTAAGCCGATTACCGGGCGCAGCTACATCACCGGCGAGTTCGGTCACATCCGTCTGCCGGTGGATGCGCTGGATGTCGTCGGGCGTGATTTTCCACTGACCCGCTGCGGCTGCGGCCAGCACGGCTGTATTGAGAACTACCTCTCCGGCCGCGGGTTTGCATGGCTTTACGAACACTTCTATCATCAGAAACTTGAGGCCCCTCAAATCATTACTCTGTGGGAGCAAGGAGATGCGCAGGCGCGTGAGCACGTAGAGCGCTATCTTGATCTGCTGGCGGTGTGTCTGGGAAATATTCTCACCATCGTCGACCCGGATCTGCTGGTGATCGGGGGAGGGCTTTCAAACTTTACCGCGATTACGGAACGGCTGTCCGGGCGTTTGCCCCGACATTTATTGCCGGTTGCCCGCGTGCCGCGTATTGAACGCGCGCGACACGGGGACGCAGGAGGCATGCGCGGAGCCGCATTCCTTCATCTCACCGATTAGTTTACGAGGTCTTTATGCTGTCGCGTCGCCAGGGTCGACTCAGCCGTTTTCGCAAAAACAAACGCCGCTTACGAGAGCGCTTGCGCCAGCGGATCTTTTTCAGAGACAGAATAATGCCAGAAGCGATGGATAAACCCAGAGTGGTGGTACTGACCGGGGCGGGGATCTCCGCCGAGTCAGGAATTCAAACCTTCCGTGCGGCAGACGGGCTGTGGGAAGAGCACCGCGTCGAGGACGTGGCGACGCCGGAAGGCTTTGCCCGCGATCCGGATCTCGTGCAGGCGTTTTACAACGCTCGCCGTCGTCAGCTTCAGCAGCCTGAGATTGCGCCGAACGCGGCGCATCTGGCGCTGGCTAAGCTGGAAGAGGTGCTGGGGGATCGTTTTCTGCTGGTGACGCAGAATATTGATAACCTGCACGAGCGGGCGGGTAACAAAAACATCATCCACATGCACGGCGAGCTGCTCAAGGTTCGCTGCGCCTGGAGCGGTCAGGTGCTGGACTGGAAAGAGGACGTGCTGCCTGAAGACAAATGCCATTGCTGTCAGTTTCCTGCGCGTTTACGCCCGCACGTGGTGTGGTTCGGCGAAATGCCGCTGGGCATGGATGAGATCTACAGCGCGCTGGCGATGGCGGACGTGTTCATTGCCATCGGCACCTCCGGCCACGTCTATCCGGCGGCGGGATTTGTTCACGAGGCTAAACTCCAGGGCGCGCATACGGTAGAGCTTAATCTTGAGCCGAGCCAGGTAGGCAGTGAGTTTGAAGAGAAGCACTATGGTCTGGCAAGTGAAGTGGTGCCAGCTTTTGTGGATAAGCTCCTGAAGGGGCTGTAGTTGTGACGGGCGACATCGCGTCGCCCGTCATATCTCAACGACCTGCTTTTAACTTCTGATAATACTCTTCATAAAGACGGCTCGCGTCACCGACGTCGTTCTGCCATTCGCCTTTGCTGACGGTATCAGCATCAGGGTACAGCGATTTATCATTTGCGACTTCAGGGCTTAATAGTTTACGCGCAGCCAGGTTTGGCGTCGGGTAGCCGATGGTTTCAGCCACCTGTTTCGCCACGTCGGGGCGCAGCAGGAAGTTAATCAGCTTCAGCGCGCCGTCCACGTTTTTCGCGTTGGCCGGAATCGACAGACTATCCATCCAGAAGATCCCGCCCTCTTTCGGCCAGACGATCTCCAGCGGCGTACCGGCCTGGCGGGCAACATACGCGGAGCCATTCCATACCATCCCCAGATTCACTTCGCCTTCCATATACGGGTTTGCCGGGTTATCAGAGTTGAATGCCGCCACGTTAGGCATCAGCTTTTTCAGCTCGTTGTAGGCCGCTTCGATCTCCTTAGGATCTGTCGTGTTGCCAGAGTAGCCGAGTTTACGCAGCGCTATCTGGAACACCTCACGCGCATCGTCGGTTAACAGCAGGCTACCTTTGTATTCCGGTTTCCACAGATCGGCCCAGCCGGTAACCGTTTTCGGATCGATAGCATCGCTGTTCACGCCAATCGCTGTCGCACCCCAAATGTAAGGAATGGAATAGTCGTTGTTCGGGTCGAACGGCTTGTTAAGCATTTCCGGGTCGAGATTACCGAAGTTGGTCAGCTTCGTTTTATCGATCTTCTGGATCATCCCCTCTTTGCGCATTTTGTCGACAAAGTAGGTGGAAGGCACGACCAGATCGTACGCGCCGTCTTTGTAGGTTTTCAGCTTGGCGTACATGGTTTCATTCGACTCATAGGTCGAGTAGATAACCTTGATGCCCGTCTCTTTGGTGAACTGTTCCAGTAGCCCAGGCGGCACGTATTCGGTCCAGTTGTAGAAGTAGAGCGTTTTGCTGTCATCAGCGTGCGCGGCACCCATGCCAAGCACCAGCGCCGCAGCGGCGAGCATTTTTTTCATTTCATTGTCCCCTGAGATTTTGTTTTGTCACGAGCAATAACCTGGCTGGCAATCACCAGAACCAGCGATAACACCAGCAGAATGGTCGCCAGCGCGTTCACCTCAGGTGAGACGCCGACTTTCACCATTGAATAGATCTTCAACGGCAGAATTTCATAGCTCGGCCCGGTCACGAAGGAGGAGACCACCACGTCATCCATCGACAGAGTAAAGCTGAGTAGCCATCCGGCCGCCACGGCAGGCATTGCCAGCGGCAGGATGATTTTACGCAGGATGGTCATCTCGCTGGCACCCAGATCCTTCGCCGCCTCCAGCATGCGTACGTCGAACCCTTTCAGACGCGCGAAGACTGTCACCACCACAAACGGCAGGCAGAAGGTGATATGCGAGAACAGCAGCGACCAGAAGCCAAGCTGTACGCCCAGCAGCATAAATAGCACCAGCAGCGAAATGGCCATGACGATATCCGGCGACATCATCACCACAAACAGCATGCCGCTAACGAACGGTTTGCCGCGAAAGCGATAGCGGTAGAGCGCTACGGCGGTGAGGGAGCCAATCAGCGTCGCGAAGGTGGCGGAGACGATCGCCATCGTCAGCGAGTGCTGAGCGGCCTGCAGCAGGCTGTCGTTGTTCATCAGCAGGCTGTACCAGTTGGTGGTAAAGCCCTGCCAGTTAATCCCGAACCGCGAGCTGTTGAATGAGTTCACGATCAAAATAACGATCGGGATATAAAGATAGGCGTAAATGGCGGTCATAAAACCGCCGCGAAGCAATCGACCGATCATTCGAGCTCCACCTTTTTATTCAGCAGGCGCGAGGCGCGCCAGTAGACCAGCAGCATCAGGCCCATCACCACCGTCAGCGTAATGCTGGTGGCCGAGCCGAACGGCCAGTCGCGTATGTTGAGGAACTGACTCTTGATCACGTTACCGATCAGCAGGTTTTTCGCGCCACCCATCAGATCCGACACATAGAACAAGCCCATCGCCGGGAGCATCACCAGCAGACAGCCCGCAATAATTCCGGGCATCGTCAGCGGAATAATGATGCGGATAAAGGTCTGCAGCTTACTGGCACCCAGATCTCTCGCCGCTTCCAGCAGCGGTTTATCCAGCTTCTCGATGCTGGAGTAGAGCGGCATCACCATAAACGGCAGCAGGATATAGACCAGACCCACAATCACCGCGCTCGGGGTAAACATGATGCGGATTGGCGTATCAATCACCCCCAGCCACAGCAGAAACTCGTTGAGGTAGCCTTTAGTGCTGAGGAAGATTTTCAGCCCGTAGATACGGATTAACGAGTTGGTCCAGAAAGGAACAATCAGTAAAAACAGCAGCAGAGGACGCACCTTTTGCGGCAGACCCGCGAGGAACCATGCGAAAGGATAACCCAGCACCAGACAGGCGAGGGTGGCAATCAGCGCCATATTGAGCGAGTGCAGCAGCACGTCAAAATAGAGCGGATCGAGCAGGCGCGCGTAGTTGTCCAGCGTAAAGACCAGCTTAACGAAGTTAGCGTCGTCGCGGGTCAGGAAGCTGGTAGCGATGATCATCAGGTTGGGTAAAAAGACAAACAGCACAAGCCAACCGACGATCGTGGCGATCACCACATTCTGGAATTTACTTGTGTTCTTCATCAGCCAGCACAACCTCCCAGCTTTCTACCCAGTTGATAACCATTTTCTGGTCAAGGGAGTGGTCGAAGTCCGGGTCATCTTCGTTAAAGAACTCGCTGACCATTACCATTTTGCCATTCTCCAGCTCGACGACAGACTCCAGCGTCATCCCTTTGTAGTTGCGCTCGCGGATATAGCCGATTAACCCTTCGGCCTCGGCATTGCCGTGAATTTCCTCGACGCGCAGATCTTCCGGGCGCAGCAGGACGTTAAGCTTTTGTCCCTTTTCAACGGGGAAATTCACCGTGATAGCGCACTCGCGACCTTCGACGCTGGCGCGCACGCGCTGGTCGTCCAGGCGTTCAATCACTGTGGCGTCGAAGATATTGATCTCACCGATGAAGCTGGCGACAAACAGGTTTTTGGGCTCTTCGTAGATTTCGCGCGGCGTGCCGTCCTGCTCGATTTTTCCGTCACGCATCACCACGATGCGGTCGGACATGGTCAGGGCTTCTTCCTGGTCATGGGTCACAAAAACAAAGGTAATACCCAGCTTACGCTGTAAGGCTTTTAATTCGTTCTGCATCTGCTTGCGCAGCTTATAATCCAGCGCGGAGAGGGATTCATCCAGCAGGAGCAGACGCGGCTTGTTGACCACGGCGCGGGCGATGGCCACACGCTGCTGCTGGCCGCCGGAAAGCTGATGGGGTTTACGCTGGGCAAACTCTTCCAGTTGCACCATCCGCAGGGCTTCGGTGACGCGCGGTGGGATCTCAGTGGCCGGTGTTTTTTGCATCCGCAGGCCAAACGCGACGTTCTCAAACACGGTCATGTGCGGGAACAGGGCGTAGCTTTGAAAGACGGTATTGACGTGTCTGTCTTCTGCGGGAACCTGAGTAATGTCCTGATTCTCAAGATGGATATGGCCGTTATCAACGCTTTCAAGTCCGGCGATAAGGCGCAGTACGGTGGTTTTGCCGCAGCCAGAGGGGCCAAGCAGCGTCAGAAACTCACCGTCATTGATGGTGAGAGTGAGGTCGGAAATAACGTCTTTACCATCAAAACTTTTACGAATTCGTTCCAGTTGCACCAGCGGTGAACGTGAACGGGATTGTGTATTCAATTTTTGCGCTGTCCCATATAGACGCCTCAGGCAGCAGACCGAAGCGGGGTTTGTGTGTAACCACCTTGGTGACTCGTAATGAGGGCGGACATTCTACGGCAATCGCCTGCAATCGCCAATCCTTGTCACTGATTCATAAGCTACATTTATAAACACAACATGACATAAACGAAAAAAGTTCTCGTTTGCGGGATAAAAGTGACCTGACGCAATATTTGCGTTTTGATGCTTATTGATAATGTTGTCACAAAAAGTGAGGGTGACTGCATGGATAAATTACTTGAGCGTTTTTTACAGTACGTTTCGCTGGATACCCAATCTAAACCGGGTGTTCGCCAGGTGCCGAGCACCGAAGGCCAGTGGAAGTTGTTAAACCTGCTTAAAGAGCAGCTTGACGCCATGGGGCTGGTCAACGTTACGTTAAGCGAAAAAGGCACTGTGATGGGAACGCTGCCTGCCAATGTCGACGGGGATATCCCGGCGATTGGCTTCATCTCCCATGTCGACACCTCTCCGGATTTTAGCGGTAAACATGTGAACCCGCAGATTGTTGAAAACTACCGCGGCGGCGATATTGCGCTGGGTATCGGCGATGAAGTGCTCTCGCCGGTGATGTTCCCGGTTTTACACCAGCTGTTAGGCCAGACGCTGATCACCACTGACGGCAAAACGCTGCTGGGGGCGGATGACAAGGCGGGCATTGCGGAGATCATGACGGCGCTGGCGGTGCTGAAAGGCAAAAATATTCCGCACGGTGATATCCGCGTGGCCTTTACGCCGGATGAAGAGGTGGGCAAGGGCGCAAAACATTTCGACGTCGAGGCCTTCAATGCGAAGTGGGCCTATACCGTTGACGGCGGTGGCGTCGGTGAACTCGAGTATGAGAACTTCAACGCTGCGTCGGTAACGATCAAGATTGTGGGGAACAACGTTCACCCAGGCTCCGCGAAAGGTGTGATGGTGAATGCGCTGTCGCTGGCGTCGCGTATTCATGCTGAAGTTCCGGCGGAAGAGAGCCCTGAAATGACGGAAGGGTATGAAGGTTTCTATCACCTGACCAGTATCAAAGGCACCGTGGACAGCGCGCAGATGCACTACATCGTTCGCGATTTCGACCGCAAGGCCTTTGAAGCGCGCAAGCGTAAGATGATGGAGATCGCGAAGAAGGTGGGGAAGGGCCTGCATCCTGACTGCTATATTGAGCTCATCATCGAAGACAGCTATTACAATATGCGTGAGAAGGTGATGGAGCATCCGCATATCCTCGACATCGCTCAGCAGGCCATGCGTGACTGTGATATTGAACCGGTTTTAAAACCGATTCGTGGCGGTACCGACGGTTCTCAGCTCTCGTTTATGGGGCTGCCGTGCCCGAACCTGTTTACCGGTGGCTACAACTATCACGGTAAGCATGAGTTTGTGACGCTTGAAGGGATGGAAAAAGCGGTGAAGGTGATAGTGCGGATAGCGGAACTTACCGCTAAAGGCTAAAAAACGCCCGGTGGCGCTGCGCTTACCGGGCCTACGATCAGAATGTAGGCCGGGTAAGGCGCAGCCGCCACCCGGCATTAAGGCAAGGAATGCCCATGTCAAACTATCGTCGCCATTACGCCCCCGGTGGCACCTGGTTTTTCACCGTCAACCTGCAAAACCGTCAGAGCGATTTGCTTACCCGCCATATCGATAGCCTGCGTTCCGCCACCTCAACGGTTAAACGCGCAAAGCCGTTCACGATCAACGCGTGGGTTATCCTTCCCGAACATATGCACTGTATCTGGACCTTACCGGAAGGCGACAGCGACTTTTCGGCACGCTGGCGGGATATCAAAAAAACGTTTAGCCGCAACATCGATATGCGCCATATCTGGCAGCCAAGATTCTGGGAACACACTATCCGTAACGAAGAGGACTATTTGCGGCATGTGGATTACATTTACATCAATCCGGTTAAGCACGGCTATGTGGGTAAAGTCAGCGACTGGCCGTATTCAACGTTTCATCGCGATGTGGCTGAAGGGTTGTATCCGGTGAATTGGGCGGGAGAGATCGAGGATTTTGCGGCAGGTGAGCGGAAGTGAAAAGCCGGGTGGCGGCTACGCCTTACCCTGCCTACAAAAGCGCGATCCCGTAGGCCCGGTAAGCGAAGCGCCACCGGGCACTAAAGCGACTCAGTCCTCAAAAAACCAATACCCGCTGTTGACCAGCGCGGCCAGCATCGCGAGGAATGACGGGTCTTCCAGAGCGTCGCCAAACGTTTCGGCGTGCAACACCTGATGGCTGGCGATGGCTTCCAGCGCCGGACGGTGCGGAGAGTCCAGCTTTTCGCCGTTCACGAAGACATCTTCACCAATGCGCAGCACGCGTAACCCACCGAGGCGAACCAGCTTGTCACCCTGCTGCAGGGCATCATAAATCTCGTCAGCTTGATAAGGCGGCTCCGGTGGTGCAACGTCCAGTTCATGACGTGACTGGCTGATAAACTCGCCAAACCACTGACGGAAATGCTCCGGCTCGTTGATCAGATCCAGCATCATGCCGCGCAGCTTATCAAGCTCTTCCGGCAGGATGTCAGCTGGGTGTTCACGCGATGGCACGTCCGGGTCGCTGTAGCGATAGCTGCCCAACTCGCGTTGCAGAACGTAGTCGGCAAATCCGCTGATCATCTCGCGGCCGCTTGGCGCGCGGAACCCCACGGAGTAGTTAAGCGAGTTTTCCAGGGAGTAGCCTTCGTGCGGGAATCCCGGCGGAATGTAGAGAATATCACCCGGCTCCAGCTCTTCGTCGATAATCCCCTCAAACGGATCCACCTGAAGCAGGTCCGGATGCGGACAGTGCTGTTTCATCGGCACTTTGTCGCCCACGCGCCAGCGACGGCGGCCGGTACCCTGAATGATAAACACGTCGTACTGATCCAGATGCGGGCCAACGCCGCCACCGGGCACGGAGAAGGAGATCATCAGGTCGTCCATTCGCCAGTCGGGCAGGGCGCGGAACGGGCGCATCAAGGCGGCGGTAGGCTCATGCCAGTTGTTGACCGCCTGCACCAGTAAAGACCAGTTATTTTCACCCAGGTGATCGTAGCTTTCGAAAGGACCGTGGCTAACCTGCCATTTTCCCTCTTGGTGGCTGACCAGGCGGCTGTCGACTTCATTTTCCATGGCCAGACCGGCCAGCTCGTCAGGGGAGATAGGGTCGACAAAATTGCTGAACCCGCGTTTAAGAACCACCGGGCGTTTTTGCCAGTAGCGCTCGATAAACTCGGGCCAGTTAAGTGCTAAGTGATATTCCATATTTTTTTATTCCGCAGGCTCTTATTGAGTCGGATTATAACGGAAGCTCAGGAGCCTGAGTGCGAGATCCGCGCATTTTTCACATAACGGGTCAAGTATCGTTCGATGTGGGATGTTGGCGGCCAAAAATAGCCTCCATTCGCGCACCGCCCAGTAAGCTTTCACCCGTTTCAATTTTGCCATCGTACTGATCGACAATCTCCCGGGCGACGGCTAACCCTACTCCCTGACCCGGACGCAGCGTATCGGCGCGTTGACCCCGGTCAAACACCACTTCTCGTTTATTGCGTGGAATGCCGGGCCCGTCGTCTTCAACTATGATGTGCAGCTCGTTATCCGTCTGACGCGCGGACACTTCCACAAACTCCAGGCAGTATTTACAGGCGTTATCGAGCAGGTTACCCATCACTTCCATGAAATCATTTTTCTCGCCCACGAAGCTGATTTCCGGCGAGATATCGAGGCTGATGTTCACCCCTTTACGCTGATACACCTTGTTCAGCGCGGAAGTGAGGTTGTCCAGTAAAGGTGCCACCGGATGCAGCTCGCGGCTCAATAACGCACTTCCTGAACGCATGCTGGCGCGATGGAGATAATAGCCAATTTGCTGCGAGATACGGCTGATTTGCTCGAGCATCACAGGCTCTGCATCATCAACGCTGAGCGTTGAGCTACGCATGGAACGCAGCGTGCTCTGCATGACCGCCAGCGGCGTCTTAAGGCTGTGCGTCAGGTCCGTGAGCGTGGTGCGGTATTTATCATAGCGTTCGCGCTCGCTTTTCAGCAGGCGGTTAAGATTACGCACCAGGCTGGTGAGTTCGCGCGTGGTTTCCGGGTTGAGCTTTTCACGATGATGTTCTTCCAGTTCGCGAACCTCTTTGGCCAGTGATTCGATCGGGCGCAAACTCCACCATGCTGCGACCCACAGCAGAGGGATAACCAGCAGAAGATTGGCGGCCAGAACATACACGAACCAACTCCAGACCATGTAAGAACGTTTAAGCTCAACCGGAATGGTGTCGATCACCACGATGGTCAGTTGCGGCATGTTCATGGTAGCTGGATAGAGATTTATGGCGACGGAGTGGGTCATCTCCGTGTCGTCGTCATCCTCGCGTATCTCATTCAGCTTTTGCTGAAGGGCGCGATCGTCATGCAGCAATGCGCTGGTTGAATTGAGATCGGCCTCAATCTCATGAAAACCATTCGTCCTGAGCCATTCCGGCCGAATGCGTTTTTTCAACCAGGGGACGTCGCGCTGAGCCCACAGCAGTTTGCCTTTTTCATCATAAATTAACGCCAGCGTTGGGCTTTGCTGGTTGAGATGCTCAGGCATATCCACGGTAATGTGGTTATCTTCCCACTTCGCCAGGGTATAAAACAGGTTACTTTCGCCGCGTAACAGACGAAAGGTTGTTTTGTCGAAGCTCACGCTATACCCGACCAGCGCCACTATCCCATAGGAAAGAGAAAGCACCAGCACCACGGCTGCGGTTGCCAGCAGAAAGCGCACCCGCAGCGAAAGGGGCAGAAAGTGTCGTGAGATCCCTTTCATTAGCGTAATTCGAACAGGTAACCCTGACCACGGACCGTGGTGATCACGTCCTGCGGGTATTGCGCCTGAATTTTTTTGCGCAAACGTCCCATCAGCACGTCAATGGTGTGGCTCTCCCGTAGCTCGGCATCCGGGTAAAGCTGGAGCATTAAGGAATCCTTGCTCACCACTTTGCCGTTATTACGGATAAGCGTCTCCATAATGGTGTACTCGAACGCCGTCAGCTTGATTACTTCATTGTTGATGGAAAATTCGCGGCGGGAAAGATCAACCTGGAATGGCGGAAGGGAGATAACCTGCGAGGCATGACCGCTGTTGCGACGTAACAGCGCCTGCATGCGCGCAGCGACTTCTTCGATATGAAACGGCTTCGTCACGTAGTCGTCCGCACCCGCGCTGAGCACTTCCACTTTATCCTGCCAGCCTTCACGGGCGGTCAGGACCAGCACCGGCAGAGAGACGTCATGGCTGCGCCAACGACGGATCAGCGAGAGACCGTCTTCATCCGGTAAGCCTAAATCGACAATGGCGATATCCGGCAGGTGTTCATTGAGATAATAATCGGCTTCTTTTGCATCTTCAGCATCGTCCACCTGATGTCCCATCTCCTGAAGCTGAACTTTCAGGTGATGACGTAGCAATGCGTTATCCTCAACAACCAGTACGCGCATCATCTCTTCTCCCTAAATATTTGGTATGAATAGTTTAACGCTGATTATGTAGTTTGAAACCAGCGTCATGAAATTAAATGACTTTTTTAATGCTACCAATGCCTTGGGGGCGTCTTGGGGGCATTGCAGTCGGCATCTGATTATTCAGCATGTTGACCTGATCCTGGTTCATATCTCCGATCCACTTCGAATAAACCTCGTACACCATACGAGCATCCTCATGGCCCATCTGGCTGGCGATAAAGGAAGGGTTAGCACCGGCCATTAGCGTCCAGCAGGCGTATGTGTGACGGGACTGATAGGGATTTCTTTCACGTATCCCGGATAGTTTAGTGCCCCGTTTCCACCCATACGAAATCGAGTTCTTCGAAAAATATCGGTTCTTGCCCGACGTGCACCTCTCAGGAGAAAAAACGAAACGTAGATTTTGCGTTTCGGTTTTGCCAAGCTCCCGATGATGGAAGATGATTTGCTGTCTGGGATTATTGCCGGTGATTTCGTACTGCTCTTTCAACGCATCAAGGGCAGGCTTCAGCAGAGTGATCGTTCTTATCCCGGCATCAGTTTTAGGCGGCACAAACAACCCTTTATTCGTCAGGCTTCTGGATACGTGAATTTCACCTTTCTTCAGGTCGATATCCTCCCATGCCAGAGCACAAACCTCACCTGGTCTCATTCCTGTATGGACAGACACAATAATGATTAAAATCCACTTGCGAGGGAGGAGAGCAATTAACGCATGATACTCATGAAGTAAAAGCGGATCAGGATCTGCCTTTGATAGCTTGAGCCTCGATACTCCCTCATAAGGGGCGTGTAATATAAACTGGCTTCTGTTCGCAAGCTTCAGCATTTCTGATAAAACAGCCATCTGTTTATTGACTGTTGAAGGCGCGCGACCTTTTTTGCTCCGATTGGGCATCGAAGGATTAACAACCTCCCCGGTCAGCAGCTCTTTACGGTAATTCAGTACATCAGCGTGCTGAATATCAACCAGGCGAGTGTTTTCGCCCACGACACGCTTAAGGGTATTAACAACAGAGACAATAGAATGCAATGTAGCCTCTGAGACCTCCAGAGCCTTAGTATCTATAAAAAATTCACATAGATCGTTGAACGTGCCGATTCGTTTAGTTGATGAGAATTTTTTAAGAGCCTTTGACTCAGGGAAGCGCGCCGCGTAATCGAACTGGCCGAACTGGATCTCACTCACGATGACGGCGCGAAGGTTTCCCGCCTTCTTGATGTTGCTGCTGTTAACCACCCAGCCACGGAGAACTTCGCGGCAGCGAATGCCGCGATAGGTAAACGTGATCCTGATTTTTCCGTTATGAAGTTCAACGCCGGTTGGAAAGTTCATCATGCTTCCTGAATAAATCTATTAATCAGCGGAAAGTTGTACCAGACCAAAGCGCGTTTGCTTTCTCCACCGGGTACCGCGGGTACTCGCTTAAAATGAACCCCTTCAATCCAGCATCCGAGGCGATAAGCTTTTATTTGCCTGTCATCCAGCCCCGTTTTTTCAGTTAGCTTTCCCGCCACCATCCACTCTTCATCAAAAATGATTTGCGCCATGCTTAACTCCATGACGCCGCCACGATACCGCAGCGGCAGATAGTATATTGATTGTCAAAAATCACCGACCAAGGCCAGGGAGGCACCGGAGATGCCTGGCACCGATCATTGCCGTGGCCACGTAACTACGGGGGCGGTTAACAACCTCAACCGTAATTTTTCTCCCTTGGAACTTGATGGTGTAAAAAGTCTGTTTGTCGCTGCGACCATGCTCGCCATATTTCTCAAAATGGCATTTAAGCGCGGCGGCGCATGCTGGCCCGCCGATGCTGTCTCCCTTGCTTCGGTTAATCAGACGCACAGGAGCCTTCCTGATGGTTGATAACGCTACGGGCAAGCCCGGCGGCCATAGCCGGTAAGTCCTCATATTGATTGCAATAAGCCGGGTTGGAACATAAGCCCTGTAGTGCTGCAATGGTCAGCTGTTGCAGATAGGTGACAGACGAAAGCGGCGCGTTTGCATCAGGTGATGGTTCAGGCTCTATCTTCGGCTTTACGGTAAGTACTGGCGGATCAATCACTACCGCTTTCGGCAGCTCCGGGCGGCGGTACTCAACGATCGCTTCAAGGGCAATTTTCAGACGCACGCTGATATCGTCGGACCAGCTATCCAGCATGGTTGTTGCTACATCGTGGATCTCTTCCTCGGTGAAGTCAGGAGACAGGCTATATTCTGTGGTGATGATATCTGCCATTAGTAGCGGGATAACATCGGAAATGAGGTGGCCGGTGCATGCCACCACGCCCTCGGCCTCTTCTTTTGCCATGAAGCCGGAGCGGCCAGAAATCAGGTCATTCAGTGCATGCAAAATTGAAATTTCGCGTTCGCCTGGTGCTGGTGGCAATTCCTGTTTTTCACCTCCATTTGAGGCTGTGGGGGTTAACAGCGTATCGACAGAGAAGACTCCGCCGCCCAGGTTCTCCACCCGCGGCTGATCACTGGCTTGGTTTTCTGGTGTTGGGCTCTGAGCGAATGCCTCGTTGAGTTCTTTGTCGAGTTGCGCAGCTTTGCTAGGGCAAACTGCTGGTGGCAGAGTTTCGCCAGATACAGGCGGTTTGGCTTCATCATTTTCGATTTCCTCAGGGTTAGCGCGAGGTTTTGGGCGGCAAGCCGTATCAACCGTTTTCTGATCAGGGTGCGCGTGGTCAGCTTCAACCAACTCGCGATTGATGTACTCACGCAAGGCAACAGGATCCATCCAGAGGTCTTCCGGAGCGGATTTAATCAGAGCGATAATGGCTGCACGGGAATAGTCCAGAATGCCCGGGGTGCCGCGCAGCTTTTTCCACCAGGCTGTGAAGCGGGTGTCCTGATCAGCTTCGGCCATGGCTTTTGCGGGAATGAAAAACTTGTTTGGAATTGAGTAAATATCGATTTCGTCGAAGGTGCTCAGAATCGCAACAGCAACCTCTATCTTGAGCGTAGACAGGTTGTGTACCAGATCCGGGCTACGGTCTGTTTTGTTGCCACCTCCCAAGCTTGAGCCGGTGTCTGTAAGATTTTCTTCGGTAGTGGTGGCAGCCTGCGGTCGCTTGCCTGAAGGAGTGTCAATCCATTTGGCGATCTGCTTTTTAATGTCAGGCCATTGTGCAGAATCTTTCGTGTTCTCACGTACCCACGCGAGCAACTGCTCCTGCCGTTCTGGCGCCAATGCCAGCGCTCGGGTTTCTTTCGCCAGTGCTTCTGCCAGCTCGCGGGTAAAGCTGCCAGCATCATCGTTAACCAGGTCAACGATTTGGCCGTATTGGGCCGTAGTGATGCCAGGGACCGGGCCGAACAGTGCCAGGCAAGCAGCTCGGGATGACTGGTCGAGCTGCGCAACAGTTTTAATTTCTTCCTGTGCCTTGTTTTCGTCCCATTCCATCTTCTCTTCAGATTCAGGCTGTGGTGCCGCAGCTGGTTCGCCAGCATTCACATTCCATACTGCCACACTGTCGAAAAACTCAGGTGAGAAAACATCAAGATCAGGGCAGGGAATACCTTCGCGGTGCTCCCAGATTTTCACCTTAAAGAAATCATCAATATGTTCAGGATGTTCAGCCGCCAGTTTGCCGAAAATAACGGCTTCAGCGATGGCTTTCGTGGCCGCATTAACTGCGGTTGCAAGCGGTTTTAAATCTGGGTGTTTTTTTAATGCTTTATCTTTTGGAAAATAAGCTCCGCCAAACACTTTTAACTCAACAGACATAAGAACCTCTATTAATATTTGAAAGATGATTTTGAATGAAACGGTTTGCGCTTGGCGCGCCTTATCATTTTTAAAGCGTCTCGCCTTTCTCTTTTTTCATTGCATTGCTCACACAAATAAATCGTGCGCTTATACGGATATACCTCCGTTTTCCTTTCATGCATTTCCGATTTTTTATATTCGTGACTGCAAACAGCGCAATGACAGATGATGTGATCCATCTCAGTTAAGATGTTGGCGTTTGTGGTCGTAATAGGACATGCCACAGGCGTTCTGTGCTTCGGCAAAATTAACAGCCAGCAAGCTTATGTCCTTAACAGCACAAACCGGGCAATGAAACTCGCCGAGAACGTAGCCACCATCAAGCACGACGGTGACAGGGCCTGGTGATGGCAAATGAACCACACCTGAAATGGCACCGTTAATATTAAATGTCGCGATTTCTTTATTTACGATTACCAGACCCATTTCAACGGTTGTTACTTCTACTTTCATATCAAATTCCTTATTTTCAGGGTGAGAGAATCCCTGCCACTTAAGGCATCGATTCTTAACAAGAATGAATTAAATAACTTTTAAACTATTTCGCCATTCCTGGTGAGGTTGGCGATGCACAACGAAATTTCTGTATTTCCGTAATACTTTCCATGCTGCATTACATCCGGCAACATCACGAAGAAATACTGAAGTAACGAGTTTTCCCTGTGCCCAGGCAATTTGTTGTTCCGGTGTTAATTGCGTTTTATCCATTTCTGAATACCCCACTATAAACTCAGCCTAAAAAGGGTGGTATATGCATGGACCACGGGAAACGCATATACCACCAAAACTACACTCAGCCTAATGTTGCGATTACCCACAACTGGAAGCGCACTCAATCAATTTTGACTTAACGACAAAGCTTAAATTGAAGAGGCGAGTGCGCTCTCATGTTGTGGACGATTCATCTGCCCTGGTCCGGCGGCGCCACCTCGCCAGGGCAGATGTAAAGGGCAGTTACGCTGCCATTCGGCTTATTGGTCTGTGCAGGTATTTCAAGCCCTGCATTGCGGGGTTTGCTCTCCGCCCCAGGTTCTCCCCGCTATGCTTTAGCGCGCAACCTGAGAAAACCGCCTTCAAGTCTTTCGGCTTTCGCCATGTTCAAGATACTGCCTGGGCGAATTCGGCAAAGCTCAGTGCTTCTTCACGCTCCGCCAGACTGTTGAAATACTCTTCGTATGCTTTTTCCATCTCGAACCCCTGTTTGCTGCATTGCTTGGTTAATCACCCTTATCGCCGGGTAGGCGGAACGTTTACCTGTCGCACCTGTTGTGCTTCGATGAGTAGAGAATACAACATAAAGTAGATGTGTCAACGCTAAAAGTAGAAAATCAAGAGGGGTGAGCTACTTATGGTAGTGATGAAAGGCGTAAAAAAACCCGGCATGTGCCGGGCTCTTTGGGATTTTTTTACTTCTGCGGGGTGTTGGCGTACTTCAGAAAGAAATCATAAAGCTGTTTATACCGCATTTCGAAAGCCAGTAGCATGTTTTTGGCTTCAACACTTGGGAACTGTCGATACACTCGAACCAGTCGCTTTTCGTCTTCACTTAAATCACTGAATTCTGCATCACTGCCAGCGTCTGATTCTGTCGCAGCGAAGCCCGGCAACTCCGTTTCCGGAAGCTTAACTGGCGCGCTTTCCCCTTCGCCGTAATCCAGCCATGCCGCTTGGACATTTAGCCAGTCAGCTATCTTTTGTAGTTTCTCATCGCGTGGTTTGGCCGTGCCCAACGTATAACGACGAGCCATTTCGTAAGTGACATCGCAAGCCTGACTTAAATCCTTTACAGAACGGCGCTGTCTGCGCATTTCCTCGGTCAGTCGGTTGGCGAAATCTTGATGTTTATTCGCTTTTTCTACCATAGGTAGAAGAGTAAGGCACGGCGCGTTTATAGTCATTTCTATTTTTCGTAGTTGTGTATTCTACTTTATGTAGTATATTGCAGTCGTTGGCTCATTCAGGAGAACACGATGACTGCTTCATACAAGAACATAACTGAAAAGGCTGTGAGGTCGATTGGTACGGTTTCGGCCGTCGCCCGTAAATTCAACTTTAAGTCCTCACAGTCAGTTGCAAACTGGATCATCCGAAACCGAGTTCCAAGTGAGCGAGTGATAAAGCTCTGTGAATTTGGCGGCTGGAGTGTCACCCCGCATGAATTACGTCCGGATTTGCATCCAACCCCTACCAGCGGAATTCCTGTTCAGGATATCCCACACGCGCAAAAGGGGTCTGACTGATGGAAATCAAAAAATTGGCATGTGAGCTGGAGTCCTGGGCACAGGAAAGGGGCTGGAAGACGGTGACGCAGCTGATAACCCCACATCACTTTGGCGATCTGCTTCTTCCACTGGATAACGTAACGGATCCGGACGAGTACGCGCGCCGACTGCACAACAACAAGCAGATTATTCAGCGGGCATTTCGCAACGATACGCCTAACTACCTGAAACAGGCTGAAGCGCTGAGCTATGCCATCCGTACCGCCATTGATAACGAACTCGCGCAGAAGGACTGCCTGCACTACCGGGCGGCCAGGGTTAACAAGGAGTGTATCGAAGCCACCAACGCGGTATTCACCGGCAAACCGCAACCGGTAATCCGGCGCGAGACTCTGGAAGCGATCGACGCGCTGGCGCAGATGGTGGGCGTCAAAGTGAAGCTGATTTCGACTTGTTCGAACGCAGCCTAGTTCAGTTGTATCGAGGTGTTCTATGAGCATGGAACTGATGGTTCAGGCGATGAAGGTCAAGGTGGGAAACCCGCTTCGTAAGCTGGTCCTGCTTAAGCTGGCCGATAACGCAAGTGACCAGGGCGAGTGCTGGCCGAGCTATCAGCATATCGCTGATCAGTGTGAGATCAGCCGTCGTTCAGTCATGAATCATGTTGCCGCGCTTTGCGAGTCTGGACTGATGCGGAAAGAGACCAGATCGGGGCCGAAAGGCAATGGCAGCAATTTTTACCGACTCACTCTAAGCGGCGCAAATACCAGCGTCGTGGTAGTGCAGGAGATTCACCAGGATGGTGAAGCAAATTCACTAGGGGATGGTGCAGGAGATTCACCAGATGGTGCACCACATTCACCAGGGGATAGTGAAGGAGATTCACCCAGAATCAGTCACTCTTCTGAACCAGTCAAAGAACCAGAAAATACTTCTTGTCCGGACGCTTCGCTGTCCGACGGGAAGATTTCAAAAGATGAATTTTTAAAACGTCATCCGGAGGCTGTGGTAGCCCATGCAGGAAAACGGCAGTGGGGCAGCAAAGAAGATCTTACCTGCGCCCAGTGGATGTGGAATCGCATCGTCAAGCTCTACGAGAAAGCCGCAGAAACCGACGGGGAGCTGGTGCGACCAAAAGAGCCGAACTGGGCATTGTGGTCCAACGAAATCCGCCTGATGTGTGCCATTGACGGCAGAACGCATAAGCAAATTTGTGAATTGTTTTCGCGTGTACAGCGTGATCCGTTCTGGTGCCGGAACGTGATGTCACCGTCCAAACTACGCGAAAAATGGGATGACCTGGTTCTTCGTCTTCCGTCGCAGGGGGCTGCGCATTACCAGGCTGGTGGTCGGGATATAAATCAAATTTCCCGCCCGGATAACACTGTACCGCCAGGATTCAGGGGGTAAGCATGCAAAACGCAGGTTCGATTCTTGATCGCCTTCGCCGTGTGATTCCGGCAGGCATTGAACCCAAATTCAACAGTGCAGCTGAGCTGATGGCTTGGCAGCGCGAAGAAGGGCAAAAGCGCGCGGCTGAGATTGACAAGATCAACCAGCAGGCGCGGGCAGAGAAAATTTTCGGGCGATCCGGGATCCAGAACCTGCACCGCAGCTGCAGCTTCGCAAATTACGCGGTGGAAAGCGACGGCCAGCGCCATGCGCTGAGTATGGCAAAGAGCTACGCGCAAAATTTTGGTACCGGGTTTGCCAGCTTCGTCTTCACCGGGAAGCCGGGCACCGGCAAAAACCACCTTTCAGCGGCCATCGGCAATTATCTGCTGAAGCAGGGGCGAACGGTTCTGATCGTGACGGTGCCCGATCTTACCCTCCGCGCCCGGGCCTGCTACGACGAAGGGCAGTCTGAAGCTGCGCTGCTGGATGACCTCTGCAAGGTTGATCTGCTGGTGCTCGACGAAGTTGGCATTCAGCGTGACAGCCGCGGCGAGAAAGTTTTGTTGAACCAGATTATCGATCGCCGCCTGGCCGCAATGCGCCCGGTTGGCGTTCTGACCAACCTGAATTACGGCGCGCTGGTAGAAACCCTGGGTGAAAGGGTTGTTGACCGCCTGCGTATGGATAACGGCATTTGGGTGAACTTTGACTGGGAGAGCTATCGCGGAAATGTTAGCCACCTGAGACCTGTTAAGTAAATTATGAGGAGAAAATTATGGAAACCGTACTGGATGCACTGAAAGCCATGAAAAAAGCGACATATCGCGAAGTTGCTGCCCGTCTGGATATCGAGCCCGTTGAAGCGCTTAATATGCTGCGCGAGCAGAAAGAACAGGGTTTATGTGATTTTTACGATGGAGCATGGTCTCTCGGTACCGCGAAAGAGCAAAAGCCGAAGCGTATCAGACCCAAGCAGCCATCGCCGCTGGTGGAGAGGGTGTTATCAGCAATGCAGGGGCAGGGATATATGAGCGCCAACCAGGTCGCTGAAAAGCTGGGTAAAAGCCCGCGAGCCCTGAATGCATCGCTGGGCGCAATGTGCAAGGACGGTCTGGTCCTGCGCCATGTGGACGGGAAAAACATCACCTGGAGCCTGGCAGGCGAACCGGCAATACAGGAGGAGCCGCAGGAGCCAGCGCCAGAGGTTAGCGAGCAAGCAGCAGCGCCAGCCAGCAAATCCACCGCCGAAATTATTCAGGATATCCCGGCTTTCGCCAGCCGTCCGGATGATCTGATTATTCCGTCATCGCGTTTTATCTCGACTGAAATCCGCCGCACGAAAGCGAAGCTGTCGAATCTGCAACGTCTTCAGGCTGCCGTTCGCGAGCTGCGTCGCCACAAGCATCTGCTGCAGGGGTTGGGAAATGACTGATTTACCAAAATGCCCTGACTGCGGCTTGGCTCCTTCACTGAGGGTTCGTAGCAGGGGAATGAACTGGGGTTCGGCAGAGGTGCGCTGTTCGAACGGATGTCCCGGCCGCCGCGCGGGCTTTTCATTCCCGTCTGGCGGTGAGGATGCAGCCCGTCAAACTCTGAAAGAAAAATGGAAGAAACTGGTGGAGGAGAAAGCCCAATGAGCAACATCGACGGACGTGCATTATTAGGCGTGCCGAAACACGCGAACCAGCACCGCCTTTCACGCCTGACTATGGAAGTGCATACCGATGAGCTTCGTATTATGGTGTCAGCAGTAGAGAGCTATACCAACGAGCTGATAGCAGCGCTGGAAACTGCAGAGAAGCGTAACGAACGCGCATTGGCACTCCTGAACGATGCCAACACTGAAAACATCTGGGAAATCATTGGTCGACTGAAGGTTGTTATTAGTGGCGATTATAGCAGTGAAGCTGAAATAGCCTCCGGCGCGCCATGTTTCAGGATGCCAAACCTTCCAGAATGAGCGGCATCATGCCTGACTACGAAGGTGGCACTCTGACTCAGCGTGAATTATTCCAGGCGGGATGGGAAGCTCATCATACTGCAATGCTGCAGTCAGGTGCTCCGGTGCAGTTTGGGTGGTCAAAAGGGCATTTCGGCTACAACGCCCTTTTCAACGCAATATCTAAGGCAGTGAACATTCAGGGTAGCGCGCTATCAATCTCGGTGAATGCGTTCGAAGATGCCATGCTCGCAGCAGCACCGCAGCAAAAGATAGAAACGTGTACCTGATGGAGCTGTTATCAGCGGTAGCTTGGCTGGTGGTTTTAATCCTGCTGGTGGTGCTGGCTGTGAGAAGAATTGATTACTGATTAAGCACTTACCCGCCTCGGCGGGTTTTTTGTGCCCAAAATCTTGACCCTCATTTTTTTGGTGTTACTGTATAAATATACAGTTAATTGGCGGGGGCATAATGGGTTTTCCATCACCAGCAGCAGACTACGCAGATCAGGCGCTCACTATCACCAGCCTTTGCGGCTATGACGGTAACTGCCGCACCATCGAAATATCAGCCGGGTACGCGATTATCAACGTTGCCAGACAACCCGAAATTGGTGACAACGTTCTGATCTCATTCTGCGGGGGGCTGGACTTTGCATCTTTCCAGGGTAAGGCTCTCATCACACAGGATGGGGAGGCGATAGAGGGGGATGCTTTGGACGATGCGATGGTGATGGGTGTAGTAACGCATTTACTGAGCCGCGTAACTGATACTGATAACAGGCCAGTGATATAAGCGCCATGATTCCTGTGCATTAAGGACCGTTCGGTTACACAGATCAATTACAGTTAATTGATCTATCTAACCTATTAGACGTTCGATGGAAGGGCTGGCTTAAGTTACATTCAGCGCGCAGGGAGAAAAGGGACGGCCCCGATTTATCGGGGGAAGCTGATTTGAATAGGATTTTTGGTTATGAATGAGCAAGAGTTGATCGCTGCCGTTCGCCCTGCTGGACGTTATGAGGTAGTGAGCCAGGAGGATGGCTCATTTGTTGTTGTCCCGGTACCTGCCGAAGCAATACTCATCACCAGGGAAGCACTCAGACAATGCCTTGAGCGCTTCCGCAACCCTGACAACTGATTTATAATAATCAAGCTGGCCTGAACAACCAGCACCTGTCGCACCATCACCGGAGAAAAGTGATGGCGCAAAGAACCACCCCGAATTACCCACACCGCCCGTTAATGCGCGGGGTTTCTGCTTGTGCTGGTGGTCCAGCATGAAGAAAGCAGATAACCTCCATCTTTCGCGTGTGGCCGCACTTGGCTGCATCGTGTGCAGAAATCAGAACCTGGGCGAAACGCCTGCGGAAATCCACCACATCCGGACCGGGCAGGGCACAAGCCAGCGCGCTGACCATCGGAAATCAATTCCCCTGTGCCATTTGCACCATCGCAACGGCGGTTATGGTGTGGCGATTCATGCTGGCCGTAAGCAATGGGAGAGAAACTTCGGTACCGAGTTGCAGCTGCTGGAGCAGATCCAGTTAGAGCTGGGGGTGTTCTATGCCTAAATACATCATCACCCCAGTCGGCAAACCCCGCATGACACGCCGCGATAAGTGGAAGCAGCGCCCGCCGGTGATGCGCTATCGCATGTTCTGCGATGAAGCTAGGCTGCATGGAATCCAAGTACCGGAGAGCGGCGCCCATATAACTTTCGTTTTGCCGATGCCAAAGAGCTGGAGCAAGAAAAAGCGCGCAGCTATGGACGGCCAACCCCATCAGCAAAAGCCCGATCTGGACAACTTAAAAAAATCTCTGTTGGACGCCTTGTTTGAGGATGATTCCCACATTTGGGACGCCCGGACATCAAAAGTATGGGGCGAAACCGGAATGATAATCATCGAAAACATTGGAGAGAAAAATGCGTGACATGTACGAGGTAATGGACCGCTGGGGAGCCTGGGCGGCGGCTGATTGTAGTGGCGTTGACTGGCAACCTATTGCAGCCGGGTTTAAAGGTCTGTTACCACACGGGAAAAAGTCGCGCCTGCAATGTGATGATGATCAAGGGATCTTGATTGATGGTTGTGTAGCTCGTCTGAAGAAATATAAGCCGGAAGAGTATGAGCTAATTATCTCTCACTTCGTTATTGGAATTTCACTTCGTTGTATCGCTAAAAAGCGGAAATGCTCTGACGGTACAATACGAAGAAAGTTGCAAGCAACTTTAGGTTACATAGATGGTGTCATGTCTATGCTAAATTAAAAAAGGGGGCTCCCCCCCTTTTATGTTAACGACTAAAGAAACTCTGTTGAAGATATTTATTACTGGTTTTATCTACAGTGGTGCGCTTCGCCGTAGGAGTTATAGTCTTAACAGGTTGAGAAGGGTTAAATTTTTTCTGCCATTCTCTTAACTCAAGGTTGGATTGGAGCAGCGTAGCCATGATTTTCCTCATTAGTTTCTTTTAAAGTACTGATAGTTAAGCTCTTTATCAAAATAATGCTTTCGTTTCACCCAAACAAAGCCATCTCCTTTTGATATTATAGCAACATCTATCGGACCACCAACAGTTTCACTGTCATTTGAGATCTTTCTCTTGAAAGCTGTTAGGTTAACTAAGGATTCAGCCATGTAGCCCAAGTCCTGTTTTGGTAAAAACTCAATCATTTCAACAACCTTACCTACATGGTTGTTAATTATATATTCACGGATGTCACTAGTAGTAGTCGACCAGTTAGACTCAGCAAAATCATAAATACTCGTTATTAACGCCTCGCATTCTTTAGGAGGTAATGAGGATGCTTTTATTTTTTCTGCCACATCACTCAATATTTTTTCCGCGCCCTTTTCAATTTGTGGAAACATATACTCTTGAAGCTCTCCACTGATGCCAGTCATGAATGCACTTACTTCATCTTCTTGTGCATAGGCAGTGACACCGCTTTCGCCTCCACTAGTACTTTTGTCCATATTTGGCGAATATCTTAACTTCTCACCGAAAAAACCTATTACATCATAAGCTAAAATACTTGGGAAATATTCCTTGTCACCATAACCTGCTATAACTAGTCCGGTATTTGTTCCGAAGGGGGATTTTCTACATATAATATGGGCAAACATCGTTGAAAGTGCGTCAATCAAAGTATTTGGAATGACTATGCCTTCTTCACGATATAAAATTGACTCGCATGCTTCGTTGGCAATTGGTTTTGAAAATGCTATGGCTTTACTAAGGTCACTATCATCAAACCCTTTGTAGAATTCGCTTCCATTAAAGTTATTAACGAACTCCTTACAAGCAACTTCAATAATGTTATAGGTCTCGAGTGTGTTAGGATGACGCTGATTTTCTTCAATAAACATTTTCACCGGATAATCTTGAATGTGCTGCATCAACCCGGGTAGGACATTATAAAGAAGTATTTCCTCTAAGTGATTATTTTTAATGTCGTCTGGTATTATGTGATTACTGTCGCACAAGAAATTCCAAAATTTCTCTGCATACTGCTCAACAGTATCGTAACAGACATCACCTAGCTGCCTTCTATATTCCTTTATAATCATTTCCCAAGGTACGCCACACAAACTACCTGCACCGTAAACCATTAGGCCAACAGGATGGTGTTTACTTAAGGCAAATAATTTCTCAGCGCCATTGTTGATTTTAACAGTATTACCGCCTGTAATGGTCACAGCGGAATCGGCTGCTAACGATACTGCAAGTTTATTATAAACCGCGATTTCTGCCGTCATAGTCTCATTCTTCAATAAAAAGATTGCATTATTTTTATGCATTATTATAAAAATAAAATCAATAAAAAATGTTAACGCGTACGCAAAAAACACCGTACTCTGTTAAGAGTGCTAACTTCGTCACACCGCTTAAACATCGAAATCCTGCCTGAAGAGGTGGGATTATAGTCTTGAGGCTGCCTACGTGAAGTGAACCCCATATATTGGACACTTTCTTAACTGGCGGCTGACATAGCCTGAGTTCGGTATTGTACTGGACTCAGGCCGTTTAGTTTTAGCTTGATTCGTTCGTTGTTGTAATAATGGATGTACTCTTCCACTACTTTTCGTAGATGGTCCGTATTTTCATACTCTTCGTGGTACCAACATTCTGTCTTCAACAGACCAAAAAAGTTTTCTATCACTGCATTGTCCAGACAGTTTCCTTTGCGCGACATGCTTTGCTCTATACCTTTAACCTTAAGCTTTTCCTGATACCGTGCCATCTGATATTGCCAGCCCTGATCAGAGTGCAGTATCGGTCTTTCATCTGGCTTTAGCCGCTGTATGGCCTTGCTGAGCATGTTGTCGACCAGGTTCATTCCCGGATGCGTCGTCATATGCCAGGCTATTATCTCGCTGTTATACAGATCCAGCACTGGTGACAAATATAGCTTTGTCCCTTTTACGTTGAACTCGGTCACGTCTGTAACCCATTTCTGGTTTGGACTGCTGGCCTTAAAATTACGAGACAGGATGTTTGGTGCGATTTTACCGTAGGTACCTTTGTATGACTGATACTTCTTGCTTCTCAGGCATGAGGCCAGCCCCATCTTACGCATCAGTTTTCGTACTGTTTTATGATTTATGCCGTAGCCTTCATTGCGCAACGCCAGGGTAATGCGGCGGTAACCATATCGTCCTTTATGATAATGAAACAGTGCGGCTATTCTTTGCTGTTCGCCCTCATAGCGCTCTCCACTGTCCTCCGCCCTAACGTGCCAGTAGTAAGTGCTGCGAGGCAATCCTGCTATATGAAGCAGCATCCTCAGGTTATGGTTTTGCCTCAATTCGGTAATTATTTTTGCTTTGTCTTCTGCTTTTCCCGAATCAAGGCCTGAAGCTTTTTTAGGTAGGCATTTTCCGCCCTCAAGTATTCAAGCTCTTCTTCAACGCTCTGAAACGCTGGAGGGGAATTTTTAAGTTTTTTATCTGACGTTTCGTTCTTACCAGACTTCACCGGACGCCCTCTGGGTTTATCTTGTAAGGCAATAACACCGCCTTCACGGTAAAGGCGCTCCCACTTGCTGACAGTATAAGCGGTTGCGATGCAAAACTCCGCCGCAGCTTTCCGGGATGACTTGTTATGTTGCTGCATCCAGAGCACAACAGACTCTTTGAACTCAGCAGAGTAAGCTCTGGTAGGAATGGAAAAACCGTTCACCCCGTTCACTTTCCAGTGTTCAGTCCAGCGTCTGACCGCTCCGTGATCGACGCCGAACAGCCTGGCCGTTTTCTTTGCACCGTCACCACTGTTCAGATAGTGGAGAACAACTTGTTGCTTGAATTCAGATGAATATTTTTTTCTGCCCATTGAAACGCAAAACCCCTAATCGTTGGATGTCCAACTTTCGGGGTTCACTTCATACGGGCGGCCTTTTTTATTTCCCCTCAAACATTCTGAGAGGATCAATAGCAATAAGAGGGGGCTGAATGTCCGCAGAACCAATAACTGCAACGATAACGGCGGGCGTGGCTGCTGGTACAACCGGAATCACCTTCGCCACGCTTTTTCCAGAGGCTACGCCAGCAGTGATGGTCTGCTCCCTCGCAGGGGCTGCGCTATATATCCTCAGCTCTGAGGACCACAAAATCTGGAAGCAGATTCTTTTTGCGCTCATTTCGTTTATCGGTGGCATTTACTGTGCCGGTACTGCTTCAGAAATTATCGCCGCCCTTATCAACGCCGGCCTGAATCAGCTTAGCCCGCCAGTCACTATCAAGGTTTCGCCAGCGATTGGCGCACTGGCGGCTTCAACGGTTTCCGTGACAATTCTGCTGCGCATTCTTGCCCGCTCAAAAACAGGCAATCTGCCCGGCGTGAAGGGGGAAGAATGACGTGGCTGCTGCTGAACTTTCCATGGCTGTTGCTTCACCTTAATGCACTGGCCTGCATCATGATTTCGTTCCGCCTGATGTTTTTCCGTAAGCGCAGTATGCGGCGCCGCCGGGTAATGGAGTTTCTGGCGTATGGGCTGATTCTGGCTCCTGCATACACGGCTTTCCGCATCTGGCACGGCGATTATGTGCAGGTCGATTACGGTGAAATCCTCATTAATCTTGTTGTCTGCGTGGCTGTCTGGCGTGCGGGCGGCAATATCGCTCGCATTACGGGAGAGAGCACAACGTGAACCAAACACAATTTCAAAAGGCGGCAGGTATCAGCGCCGGGCTAGCCGTGCGCTGGTTTCATTACATCGATGCTGCAATGAAAGAATTCGGCATTACCGCACCGCTTGACCAGGCCATGTTCATCGCACAGATAGGGCATGAGTCCGGAGGGTTCACCCAGTTGGTGGAAAACCTGAACTATGCGGCGGAAAAACTGGTTCCGACGTTCGGCAGCCACCGCATTACCCCCCAGCAGGCCGCCGCACTCGGCAGAACGGCAACTCAACCGGCCAACCAGAAAGCGATCGCCAATCTGGTTTACGGCGGTGAGTGGGGTAAAAAAAACCTGGGCAACCAGACCGCTGGTGATGGCTGGAAATATCGCGGACAGGGACTAAAGCAAATCACCGGTCTGAACAACTATCGCAGCTGCGGCCAGTCGCTAAAGCTTGACTTGGTGTCGCACCCCGAATTGCTGCAGGTGGATGAGCACGCCGTCCGTTCTGCTGCGTGGTTTTATGTGTCCCGTGGTTGCCTGCTTCACTCCGGCGATGTTGAGCGCGTAACGCTGCTTATCAATGGCGGTAGTAACGGGCTGGATAAACGCCGCGCGCTGTTTAACCTGGCGAAATCCGTAATGGTGTGAGGTGGAATGTCCCGTGAAATTGGCTCCTTTCCCAATAGCAGTAGTAATTATTGCGGTTCTCTCAATAGCGCTCGTTAAAAGTTGCTCATACGCCAGCAGCATACAGAGTGATAACGATGTTCTACGGAGTGACAACTCTTTGCAGGGGCAGGTGATTGCCACTCAGGCCTTCAACTTCAATCGGTTCAATCAGATCGTAGAACACGCCAACAGGTTGAATTCACTTATTGACGTCAGCACTGAAAAAACTGTCATCGAATACCGGGAGATTCTCCGCCGTGAAAAAACCTGTGATCTGCCTGTTCCTGCTGATATTGCTGGTGGGCTGTACGAATACGCGTACCGTTTACGTTCAAGCGCAATGCACGCCGATACCGACACAGTTGACGAAGCCGATGATCGTGCCGCTGCCACCAGCGCAATGACATATTGCCAGGCTGTTCTCTGGATTAAGCCTCTGTTGGCCGTTATTGAGAAGGGTAACAATAACCTGGCGGGTATACGAGAGATTGAGAAGTTACGAAAATGAATAATGTCCGTTGACATTGTTAGCGTGATTCTCATTAAACAACCTCAACTGCTACATTACAGTGCTTCATCATGCAATTAGCTTTTTCACCAATGGCTTAGATCCAGAGAAAGTTACTGACGTTATCTAATGACAAGATGAACGTAGCTTTTGTGTAGTTTTTCAGCGAATAGGATTATCTGAATTTAGCATTTTTGGCTTGTATAAACTGTGGGTAAGTAGCTATAGTCACGTCATAGATAGTATTTTTGCATCTTTTTCAAGCCTCTTTTGAGGCTTTTTGCACATTTAAATATGACAACAATGGCACATATAGTATGTCCCCCTTGGCACAGGCACTATATGTAGCGCTATAAAAGGAGCTATCATTATGACCCCAGCTGAGTTCTACGATGTTTACAATATCAAGCCGGCAGAAATGTTGACTGGTGAAACTGTTAACAACTTCGCTTCTCGTGTAATGGCACAGCAAACTAGTACGAGTGGAAACACAGGTGTTTGGTACTCACAAGGTACCGCTACACAATCGAAGCAAAACCAAACTACAAGTCATCAACTTTACACGTACTAATTTATGCCTAATTGGAGCGACGTACTGGGCGAGATAACGGCTCTCGCCCATAAAAGTCCTATGGATGAGGTTCGCCGTAAATACTTATCTCAACTTTCGAATCATACTGGAAGAAATGTAATCACATATTACTCAGGGTGGTTACAGCATGGTGGTGCAGAAGTACGCCATCTTACTCAGATGACTGATGATGATAAGAACGGGTTGATGACAGCCATCAATGGTTTAGATGTATCAAAAGGGTTGGATTTGATACTTCATACTCCTGGTGGTGATATTGCCGCTTTGGAATCAATCGGGCATTACTTAAGGTCGAAGTTTGGAACTAACATCAGAGCAATTGTTCCTATGATTTCAATGTCCTGCGGAACTATGCTTGCATGTTGTGCCAATGAAATCATCATGGGTAAACAGTCCAACATTGGCCCAATTGATCCTCAGTTCAACGGTTTCTCTACCCATGCCATCATTGAAGAATGGAATCGTGCGCAGACGGAAATTTTTCAAAATCCCGCAGCTGTTCAGATGTGGCAGTTCATTCTTCAAAAGCTGAACCCGACGATAATCGGCGAGTGTGAGAAAGCAATAAAATGGGCAAATGAGATTGTTAAGCATTGGCTTATGACAGGCATGTTTGATAATGATCCTGAGGCAGAATCAAAAGCAACACATGTTTGTTCAGAGTTAAACAACCATCACACAACCTATACCCACTCGCGTCATATTCATTTTGATAAGGCGCAGAAAATTGGGTTGAATGTTACCGAACTTGAAAGTGATCAAGTACTTCAAGATTTGGTTTTGACTATACATCACAGCTACATGCATTCTTTTGGTGGAGCACCACTGGCAAAAATCATTGAAAATCATAACGGTAACGCAATGATTTGGAATATCCAGTCTTAATCCCCCTGTCTGATTCCAGCCTCGCCTATGCGGGGCTTTTTTATGCGTATTGCATACTCAAATCAAACTAGAGTCGTTTAGCAGAGAATTCAAAACGGCGGTCGGACCTGTGTTTTCTTATGGGTCCTCCCGAAGGAGGTGTCTGCCACGGGGCGGCGACCTCGTAGTCTCTCGCTATTCATGAAGTTCTGACGGCAATCTTTGCTTCCTTTCGTATTGTGACTTTGTCTGATCCCTTACTGCGGTTATCTCATCAATTGTCCCCTCTGGCGGATATAGCGAGTCTCGCTGGAGTCGACACATATGAACAAACTTAAACATAAGGTTGGTTGTTAGTTATGCCCCCACGTATCAAAAGGCCATGCAGGCACAAAGGCTGTGTTGCCCTGACAAATGACTCAAGCGGCTACTGCGATGAACATCGGCAGCAGCATGCCGGTGAAGGATGGCGCAACTATCAGAATGGCAAAAGTCGACACGAACGTGGATACGGGCGTCCCTGGGAAGTCAGGCGTGCACGTATTCTCCAGCGAGATAAACACATCTGCCAGGCGTGCCGACGCGTTGGCATAGCAACACGTGCGAGTACCGTCGACCATGTCCTCGCTAAGGCTCACGGCGGAACGGATGATGATTTCAATCTGGAAGCATTGTGCTGGCCATGCCACAGAGCCAAGACCGCAAGAGAACGTCTCAGGTGAAACTCGGTCGCTCAGCGCATGGGGAGGGGGGATAAAATCCCAAAACCCTTTCGCTTTTAAGGACTGCCACTCCCGGTAGTTTTTTGCGCGTGAGAAATAAGAATTTTTTTTTGATGATTTTTGAGGTGTTTCGCTATGAGTACCGGAGTGAGATCGCCGGGGGGAGGTCGTAAGCCGAAGAAGACCGGAACGCAGGTAAGTTCTCTGACTCGTGCAGTTTCACCGCCAGATGAACTGCTGGGTGAGATGGCGATCGATGCCTGGAAACGAACCTGCAAAATTCTGATTAACCGTGGTTCGTTTGAAATGGAGGACTGCTATCTGCTGATGGAATATTGCAATACGGTGCAGCTCCTTTACGACGCGAACCAGGAAATAAAAGCTGATGGGATTGGGGATGAAACTGCTGCCGGTGGGCAGAAAATGGGAGCTGCAGTAAAGGCGCGGGATAAGTATATCTCACAGCTTATCCGTCTTAGCGTAGTTCTGAAACTTGATCCCAACAGCAGAGCCAGAAAACGCGCGCCGGGCGAAGAAAGTAAATCCGGCAATGAATTTGACGAATTTTGATTGGGGCGATGGTCCCAAGTTTTAGGGACATATTATGGCCGCGTACCCGAGCGTCAATATGGCGAACCAGTATGCGCGGGATGTGCTGAACGGGAAAATACTCACCTGCAAGAGCATCCAGCTGGCATGCCAGCGCCATTTTAATGACCTGAAAATTTCTCTCGATAAGGGTTATCCCTACCGATTCGACCGCGAACTGGCCGAACGCGCCTGCCGTTTCGTTCAGCTTTTACCGCATTCCAGCGGTGATTTAGCCGGTCAAAAACTGAAGCTGGAACCCTGGCAGGCGTTTGCATTCAGCTCAATTTTCGGCTGGGTCACGAAAAAGACCAAAAAGCGCCGATTTCGCGAAGCGTATATCCGGGTAGCCAGGAAAAACGGGAAATCGTTTTTCGCGGCAGGCATAGGCACGTACATGTTCTGCGCTGACGGTGAAAACAGCGCGGAAGTGTACTGCGGGGCCACCACGATGGCGCAGGCGAAAAAGGTCTTCACCCCAGCCAGGCAGATGGCAGATCGCCTTCCGTCGCTCCGTTCAAAATTCAATATTTCGGTCTGGGTTGACAGCCTGACCCGTCCGGACGGTTCGCTGTTCGCGCCCATCGCCGGGAAGCCTGGCGACGGTGACAGCCCTCACTGCGCGATCATTGATGAATATCATGAGCACGATACGGATCACATGTATGAAGCCATGACGCTGGGCATGGGCGCACGTTCGCAGCCACTGACGCTTATCATCACCACGGCGGGTACGTCGCTGGAATCGCCATGCTACGACAAGGATAAGCAGGTCAAGGAGATGCTCAACGGGCATGTGCCTAACGACCGCCTGTTTGGCCTGGTTTATGAGCTCGATGAAGGGGACGACTGGACCGACCCGACCAACTTCATTAAAGCGAACCCTAACCTCAACGTGTCGATATCGTATGACGATCTGCTGGCGGAGATGGAGGTCGCTAAACAGGTTCCGCGCAAGGTCAACGCCTTTAAAACGAAGCGTCTGAATATCTGGGTATCCGGTAAAGCCGCGTTCTACAACATGACGCAATGGCATGCCGCCGCCGATAAATCCCTGCGCTACGAGGACTTTGCAGGCGAGGATTATTACCTCGGTCTGGACCTCGCCCAGCGTCTTGATCTTAACGCGGGTGTTGGCGTTTTCGTCCGCGAAATTGAGGGTAAGAAACACTACTACTGCATCAGGCCGAAATTCTGGGTACCGGAGGACACGGTCCGGAGCACGGACCCGAAAATTGCCAAAACTGCAGACCGGTATGTGAAGTTCGTCGAAATGGGGGCGCTTGAAGCGACAGATGGGGCAGAAGCGGATTATCGCGAAATCCTGGCCAGCATTATCGACCTTCAGGAAATTGATAAGGTCCGCGTCAGCGAAATCCCCATTGACCCCAGCGGGGCTACGGCACTCAGCCACGAGCTGCAGGACCACGGGTTTGAGCCCATTTCTATCCGGCAGGACTACACCAACATGTCGCCGCCGATGAAGGAGCTGGAAGCGGCGCTCGCTGGCGGTCGGTTCCACCATGACGGAAACCCGGTCCTGTCATGGTGTATCAGCAACGTTATCGGAAAAAATGTCCCTGGAAGCGACGATATCGTCCGGCCTACGAAGGGCGACAAGCAGTCAAAAATCGATGGCGCGACAGCGCTGTTTATGGCTATAGGCCGCGCAATGCTGAACGGTCGGGCCAGCAATCAATCCGTTTATGATGAGGAAGACGTCGCATGTTAACGGCAATTATTACCTTTATGATCGGCCTGTTCGGCGCGGCGCTTATCTCGTTTGGCGCGTGGATGGTGTTTCCGCCTGCAGGCGTTATTGCTGCAGGCGTGTTTTGCCTGCTGGCATCCTATTTTGCTGCCAGAGCCGCTGCGCCTGCGAATGATTCTCTAGGGGGTAACTGATGTTCATTCCTCAGTTCTTCCGGGGTAGGTCGCGTCCGGGAGGGAGTAACTGGACAACGGTTCTCGGGAGCGTCAGCGCCAGCAAGAGCTCATCGGGCATGCTGGTTACGCCGGAAACGGCAATGGGGATTGGGGCCATACGCGCCTGCGTAACGCTCCTTGCCGAATCCATCGCCCAGCTGCCCGTCGAGCTTTATCAGCGCGACGAAAAAGGCGGTCGGCGCAGGGCAACGGATCATCCCCTGTACGATGTGATTCATTCGCAGCCAAACAGAAAGGACACCAGCTTTGAATATTACGAACAGCAGCAGGGCGTGCTGGGGCTTGAGGGGAACAGCTATTCCCTGATTGACCGGCACGGCAACGGCGATATCGCTGAACTGATACCGATTAACCCCAAAAAGGTCATCGTCCTGAAAGGGCCGGACGGGATGCCGTATTACGAGCTGCCTGAGCTGGGTGAAACGGTGCCGATGCGCATGATGCACCACATCAAGTATTTCTCGCTCGACGGGTACATCGGCACCTCACCGATTCAGACGAACGCGGACGTTCTCGGGCTGGGTATGGCGGTTGAGCAGCACGCCGCGCAGGTGTTCGCCCGTGGCACCACGATGTCCGGCGTGATTGAGCGCCCCAAAGAGGCGGGAGCCATCAAGAGCCAGGCGTCAATTGACAAGCTTCTGGCCAAATGGACGGACCGGTATTCCGGAGTGCGAAACGCCTTCAGCGTGGCGTTGCTGCAGGAGGGCATGAGCTATAAGCAGCTGTCGCAGGACAATGAAAAAGCGCAGCTGCTGCAGTCTCGCCAGTGGACGGTAAACGAGGTGTGTCGGCTTTACAAAATCCCGCCGCACATGATTCAGCTTCTCGACAAATCGACCAACAACAACATCGAGCACCAGGGGCTTCAGTACGTGATGTACACGCTGCTGGCCTGGCTGAAGCGCCATGAAGCGGCGATGATGCGCGATTTGTTGTTACCCAGCGAGCGTCGCGACTTTTACATCGAGTTCAACGTCTCGTCGCTGCTGCGCGGCGATCAGAAATCGCGTTATGAGTCTTACGCGCTGGGCCGCCAGTGGGGCTGGCTGTCGGTAAACGATATCCGGCGCATGGAGAACATGGCCCCGGTAGAGGGCGGCGACAAGTATCTGACGCCGCTGAACATGGTCGATACCAGCACCGTTCTCGGGCTGGATAAAGCCACCCCTGCGCAGATAAGCGAAATCAGCGCAATCCTGCAGCGAACTGCATAAAACCTGATTATCAGGCTCTCACAGGTATACACAATGTCGAAATTAATCAACCTGCCGCACCTGGCTGACCAGGTGTTCGGGGTGCCTCACTACGCTACGCGGCAAATCATGGACTCGGTGAAGTCAATCCTTGTCCCCCGCCTGCAGGGCATGAATGTGGCCCCGCTTGAAATGGCGCTGGGACCGGACGACTCACCGGACACGAACGAACCTCAGCAAAGCGGCGGCGTGGGCGTTATTCCTGTCCACGGCATCCTGGTCCCCCGGCGTGGCCAGATCGTGAATATGTGTACGGAGCTGAACAGCTACGAGCGTATTCGCGGCCAACTGGCTTCCCTTCTGAACGACCCGGGCATTAAAGAAGTTGTGCTCGATATTAACTCGGGCGGCGGCGCGGTATCGGGCTGTAAGGAGCTGGCTGACTACATTTACCAGTCGCGCAGCGTGAAGCCCATTACGGCCATCGTGAACTTCAGCGCGTTCTCTGCGGCGTACTTTATCGCGTCGGCCTGCAGCAAAATCATCGTCAGCGAAACCAGCGGCGTGGGCTCCATCGGGGTCATCCTGGAGCACATGGAAGCATCGAAATGGGAGGAGAGCGTGGGGCTGAAATTTACCACGTTCTCGCGCGGCGATAACAAGAACAACGGCTCCCCGCATGAACCGCTGACGGAGCTGGCCACGACCCAGATACAGGCGATGATCGACGGCGCGTACCAGACGTTCACGTCCTCCGTCGCGCAGTATCGCGGTATTGATATTGACGCCGTTATTGGCACCCAGGCCGCGCTGTATTTCGGGCAGAACGCCGTCGCGGCAGGGCTGGCAGATGAGATGTCCGATCCTCAGTCAGCCATCAACGCGATTGCCGCGAAATACAAACCCTCGCCCCAGCAATCCAGTATCCAGTTACGCGCCGCTGTAATGGATCAGCAGGCCCGTATGTAACCCGACGCGAAGCGTCACCGTAAGCAGCCAGATAGCTGCTTTTTTTATGCGTAAAAGAGAGAAAAACGATGAACAAAATCGAAGAACTGCGTCGCCAGCGTGCGGGTATTAACACTCAGGTTCAGGCCCTGGCACAGATTGAAATGAACGGCGGCACGCTGAGCGCGGAGCAGCTGGAGCAATTCACAGGCCTGCAGGCTCAGTTTGATGAGCTTTCGGCGTCCATTGAGCGTCTGGAAGCGGCAGAACGCCTCGCCGCCGCCACGGCGGTTCCGGTGAAGGCTGCGCAGAACGGTCGTAATGCACCGGCAGTGCATGTGAAAGCCGAACCGCCACAGTATAAAGGTGCAGGCATGACCCGCATGGTGATGGCCATCGCGGCAGGTAAGGGCGACCTGCAGCAGGCCGCCGCGTTCGCTGCGGAAGACCTGAACGATCAGGGGCTGTCGATGGCGATCAGCACAGCTGCCAATTCCGGCGGCGCGCTCGTTCCGCAGAACATGCACAACGAGGTGATTGAGCTCCTGCGCGACCGCACCATCGTGCGTAAGCTCGGGGCGCGAAGCATCCCGCTGCCGAACGGTAATCTGGCGATCCCGCGACTGGCCAGCGGCTCAACGGCAAGCTATGTCGGTGAAGGCAAGGATGTGAAGGCGAGCGGTGCGACCTTCGATGACGTCAAACTGAACGCCAAAACGCTGATCACCATGGTGCCAATTTCCAACCAGCTGATTGGTCGCGGCGGCTTCAACGTCGAGCAGCTGATTTTAGACGACATCATCAGCGGCATTTCCACCCGTGAAGATAAGGCGTTCCTCCGCGATGACGGCACCAACGACACCCCGAAAGGGATGAAGGCCGTGGCCACGGCGGGTAGCCGCACGCATGCGTGGGTTGCAGATGACGAAGTGAACCTGCAGACCATCGATACCTACCTTGATGCGCTGATCCTCATGGCGATGGACGGTAACAGCAACATGCTGAAGTGCGGCTGGGGTATGTCCAACCGCACCTACATGAAGCTCTTCGGCCTGCGCGACGGGAACGGCAACAAGGTTTATCCGGAAATGGCAGCGGGTATGCTGAAAGGCTATCCGATTGAGCGCACCTCGGCTATTCCAGCGAACCTGGGCACGGGCGGCAAGGAGTCTGAGATTTACTTTGCTGACTTCAACGATGTCCTGATTGGTGAAGACGGCGCAATGGTGGTCGATTTCTCCCGCGAGGCGACCTACATCGATGCAGACGGGAACACCGTTTCCGCGTTCGCGCGTAACCAGTCCCTGATCCGCGTCATCATGGAGCACGATATCGGCTTCCGCCATATCGAAGGCCTGGCGCTGGGTACCGGCGTTACCTGGTAATACTCCGACAATCGTGATTAACAGCCCGCCCCGCGCGGGCTTTTTTACAGGTGAACATCATGGCTCCTAAAACCAAAAACACTCAGAAAGACGATACCGCCACCGACACCAACGCCGAGCCAGCGGTAACGACTGCAGCTGCAGCTGATACCTCAGCACCTGCACCAGACGTTAACACCGGTTCTGCAGGCGAAACCGGTGGTGACGGTGATGGTACCGAACCCGGTCCGGACGGCGACGATACGGATTCAGGTGGTGATGCGAAACAGGATGAACCCCCAGAGGAACGCATGTCAAAACTGACTGGAAAAGTCGCTTCGGTACAAAACGGGCGCGTCGCGGTGACGTTCCTTGGTCCGTTCAGCCGCTACAGCCGTGGCGATGTGGCCTGCTTTGACAGCGCCGTCGCTCAGGACATGGTGGACCGAAATATCGCCGTCTGGGCAAAAGATGCAGAACGCGCCCTTCAACCGAATAAGGACGATGACGCGCATGATACTGACATTGGCTGAAGCCAAAACCCAGCTGCGCCTCGAGCTGGATTTTGATGAGCACGACAGCTTGCTGACCAGCCTGATTGGCGCGGCTCAGCGCAGCATCGAGCGCAGCTACTACTGCAGGCTGGTAGAGAACCAGGCGCAGCTTGACGCACTGCCTGACGGTGAGACGGGTTACATCATTGATGAAGATATCAAGCTGGCCGCGAAGATGATGGTCTCGCAGTGGTATCTGAATCCCACCGGCACGGCAGAAGGTTCGCCGTCCGATTTGGGCGTTGAGTACCTGCTGTTCCCGCTAATGGAGCATACCGTATGAGTGACCCCCTGCGCCCCGGCGAGCTGAACTGCCGGATAACACTTAGCTACATGGAAACAGAACGCGGCGAGCTCGGCGAGACGCTTCCGGCCCGTGAGGTGAGCGTCGGAAAGGCCTGGTCCAAAAAGGAGCTGGTCTCCGGGCGGAAGGTCCGGACGCTGGACCAGCAGCAGGTCGTCGAAACGTGCCTCTTCACGCTGTACCCGCGCAAGGTTGACGTGGACTGGAAGGTATCGACAGCGGACCGGGTATATACCGTTCGCAACGTCGAGCGCCTGACGGATCGGATAATCATCACCGGAGAGGCGGATTCACGCCATGATCGAGTCAGCAATTAAAAACGCCGTCGAGCGGATTACCGGGCTGGATACGTACCCGCTGCTGCTTCCGGATACGGTGCAAGAAGGCGCGACGTTCCAGCGTATTTCCGACCCGCAGGTCGGTGACGGACTGAGGCGGACCGGGCTGTCCGAGGTCCGGATACAGATTTCGCTTTATGTTGTCGACCGGTACACGTCGCTGCTTCAATTCGACGGGGCGCTCTGGGCTGAATGGAAGCAAATTGTTCATGGCCAGATGGAAGGTCAGCCCGTCCAGTACGTTGAGCGCGGAGGCATACAGCAGGGGAAAACCACGCTTCCCAACAACCGCATCCAGTACCAGCTGGTTCGCGACTTCATCTTCACTGTTCCGGAGTAAACGCCATGCAGATGGACATTAAATTCCCCACCGGGAAGGAGTTTGACCGGCTGCTGGAAAGCATCGACAAGAAAGTCGGGGTGAAACTTCTGCGCGATGCCGGACGCGCTGCGCTTGCGGTCGTTGAGCAGGATATGCGGCAGCACGCCGGTTTTGATGAGGAAAGCATCGGGCCGCACATGCGCGACTCCATCAAAATCCGCAGCACTAACGTGGCAGAGACCTCGCGCTATAACACCATCGTTACGCTGCGCGTCGGTCCCAGCAAAATTCACCACATGAAAGCGGTGGCGCAGGAGTTTGGCACCGTCAAACAGGTCGCCGACCCCTTCATTCGTCCGGCGATGGACTACAACGTTCAAAAAATCCTTAAAGTGCTGGTCGCAGAAATCCGGCTGGGCCTCGAAGGGCGTTAGTAATCAGGAGAGAGTAAATGGCAGATCCAGAAATCAAATCCCCGTCAGAGTACGCGGTACTCCCTGCGGGTACAGAGGTTCGCTACGGTCAGAAGGGCGCAACCATTACCACCGCCGCGCTTCTGCAGAGCGCGATGGGGATTGGGGCCACGGGGAAAAAAGGCACCTTCCTCGAAGTGACACGCCTCATCGACAAAGAGCCAAAATACATGGCCGACATGGGTGAGGGCGAGGATAAAACGCTCGTCTTCATTGATGATCCATCCGATACCGTGCAGGAAGCGCTGCTGAGTGACGCCGATGCGAAAAAAACGGTGGTCTTCTTCATGAAGTTCCCCAACAAGCGCATTTCAGAAGTTGAACTGGTGCTGGCTGGCTGGAGCCTGCAGGCCGTTGACACGCCGAAAGGCAAAGTGCTGCAGGTTGAGGTCTACGGCAAGCAGAACAGCGTTAAATGGTCCGTTGAGCAGCCAGCCGGTGGCGGCGAGTAACCTTCTATTTCCCCGCGCCGGACGCGGGGCTTTTTACTGATGAAACAGGATAAAAAACATGAACTACAAATCCCTTATCAACCCACTGAATACCACCGTTGAAAAAACGCTCCTCGGCCAGAAGGTGTATCTTCGCCGCCTGACCAGCGCCGAGCTGGATGACTATAACGACAAAGTTGAAGCCGGACGCCAGGCCAAGCTTCCGTCGCGAGAGCTGTCGGCGATGGGGGTAAACCTGTTTCTGGCAGCGCTGGTCAATGAAGACGGCAGCAAGCCCAAAGCCAGCGAACTGCCCACCGCAGACCAACTGATGGCCGCCCACGCGAACGCCGATCTTCTCGACGCGGTCACGCTCGTTCAGCGCCATTCTTACGGCACGCTGGAGGAAGCCACAAAAAACTAACCGACTCGTCCCATCTCAGGCTGCTATTCATGCTGGCAGACCGATGGGACGAGCCGGACCCCCGTAAAATAGCCGAACTCCCGGCGAACATACTGACCCACTGGCAGGCCTATTTCGATCTCCTGAGAACGGAGGCCGAAACGTCAGCGCCGGTGCATTCTCCTCCGGTGACTGCTGCGCAATCTGAAAGCGACCAGCAGTTCGCTGACTGCTTCAGGATATTAGGACATGGCTGCTGACGTTGCGTCGTTGGCTGTCGCGCTGCATCTCAACTCCGCCAGCTTTAAATCACAGTTTGCTGATGCTATGCGAACGGCGGACAGCAGCGCCCAGCAATTTAACAGGAAAGTCCAGACGGACAATCAGAAAACCCGGCAGTCGTTTGAAGGGCTGGGAAAGGGGATTACCGGGCTGGACGCCGACTTTAACAAGCTTGGCAAAACGGTCGACAAGCGCCTGACCGGGCTGGATGAAATGCGCGGTCTGCTGGCCAACATTTCAGCTGGCAGCACGGTTGCCGGAAGTTCTATCACGACGGCGCTGGTTTCGGCCCTCAGCGAGGGTATGAGCACCGCGCTGGATAACAGTATTACGGGCCTGAAATTACAGCGACAGGCCCAGATTGAGTTTACCCAGGCGCAGATAAGCGCCGCGCAGGGCTCGATAGAGAACGCCAGGCAGCTGCGTGCTGAAGCTATCGAGAAGCAGAACATCGCGGTTAAGACTATTGAAGCCGCCCGTGCCGACCGCGAGCGCGCCTTTGCGCTCGATGAGCATTTTGCCAAACAGGCCGAGGTGAACAAGCAGTACGGGCTGGCCGTCAGCTATGAGGCCGAGCACGTTAAAAATGCCAGAACCATTCAGGAGGCGAATCTTGCTGAAGCGAAGGCGAAGGGTAGCCTTGCAGAAGCGACGAAAACGGTGCTGGCAGCTGATATCGCCGAGTCTGCCGGGAAGCAGCAGCTGGCCACCTCAACGCGCCAGCTCGCCGTGGCCAGCCAGGAGTTATCTCTTGGCCAGCGAGCTGCTGCAGCCAGTGCAGGCCTGCTGCGCGGCGCAATGGCGATGGTCGGCGGTCCTGTCGGGCTGGCCGTTATTGCCGTCGCCGGTGCGGTGACAGCGATTTACTCGGCCTACTCCAACAGCGAAGCGGTCATTAAAGGGTATACGCAGGCGTTACAGAAATCCGGCCAGCAGTCCGTTATGTCGGTGATGTATCTGCAGAACCTGACCTCCAGCCTCGGTGATTCAGATCGCGCCGTTAAGGCGGTTACGGCATCCGTGTCGGCGGGTTTCGGCGGCAATATGCTGGAGCAGGTCGCCAGCCTCGGCACGCGAATGGAGGAAATCGGGCAGAGCTCCGACGATCTCGTGTCGCTGCTGTCGAGCCTGAAAGGCGATCCGCTGCAGGCGCTTCAAAAGCTGACCGACCAGGGAATTTTGCTCAACGGCAGCATGATAGACCAGATAGTCACGCTCGAGCGCCAGGGGAAAACCTCTGAAGCAACGGCGCTGCTGCAGCAGGCGGCGATGAATGACCTTGATACCAAACTCAAGGAGCAGGAATCGAACGTAGGTGGGCTGAAAAGCGCGTGGAAATCGCTGAAAGATTTTGTCGCAGATGCGTTCAAAACGATGGGAGACGCGCACATAGCCACCGCGCAGGCGATGGCTGCGGGTGCAGGCGTTGATCTCGATACCACTCCTGACCCGGCAATCAAGCAGCGTGAAGAGGCGGAAAAGCAATATCAGGCGCAGAAAAAGCAGCGTGAAGAAATTTCGAAGCGTCTGAAGGACGAAAACACGCTTTCAGGGCTGCTAAAAGCCGGGACATCGCGTGAAAAAGAGCGGGCCGATGCCGTTGCGCTTGTTAATGCCAATTTCACCAAAGGAACGGCTGAATACACGCAGGCAATGCGTGGCATCGACAAAATGTATGCTGAGCAGAAAAAATCCCGCGAGAAGGCGTACAGCGACGATGCTGCGACCACGCGCCTGAATCAGCTTCGCCAGGAAGAGGCCGCGCTGCGGTCCGAGAACGAACAGACCGAGACGCTGACGCAGTCGGAAAAGAAACTGGCGCAGTTCAACCAGGAAATCGCTGACCTCAAGGAGAAGCGTATCCTGACCGCTGGCCAGCGCAGCATTCTGGCGCAGGAAACGGAGCTGCGTCACCAGCTGGAGATTAACGCCAGCCTGGATAAAGCCAACCAGCAGCGCAAACTCGGCCTTCAGATTCAGGAGCAGAACCAGGAGCTTTATCGCTCAACGCTGCAGCTGCAGCAGGAATATGCTAACAGTGTCGCCCAGATGACCATGAGCTCCGATGCCTATGACCAGATGGTAGCAGAGCAGCAGGTCCGGGAGCGTTTTGCAAAGCTCCGGGAAGAGCAGGATAAAACGATTTCCGATCACAGTTCCGAACTGTACCGAAAACAAACTGAGGTGCTGAGGGATGAAGAGCAGAAGCAGCTGGAAATTGTCCGTAGCGGTGCAGAGCGGAAAAAGCAGGTAGAAGGGTCATCGTTTGACGGGATGAAAAAAGGGCTGACGGACTGGCGAGTTAACGCTGAAAACCAGTTCACCCAGGTTCGCGACATTGCCATAAACGCGATGGATGGCATGGGTACTGCCCTCTGGAATGTTGCGTCGAAGGGAAAGGGAGAGT
This sequence comes from Enterobacter mori, assembly GCF_025244905.1. Classification (NCBI taxonomy): domain Bacteria; kingdom Pseudomonadati; phylum Pseudomonadota; class Gammaproteobacteria; order Enterobacterales; family Enterobacteriaceae; genus Enterobacter; species Enterobacter mori. The sequence continues at coordinate 1,814,455 of NZ_CP104285.1, forward strand.
TCAAATCGCTGGCCGTATCTGTTATCGACGATATTGGTAAGATGATCACGAAGATGCTGATGCTGAACGCTATCAAATCCGGTGCTTCAGCGCTGGGTGTGAGCAGCTGGTTCGGTTGGGCTGACGGGGGTTATACCGGCGACGGCGGCAAGCATGACGTCGCCGGTGTGGTTCACCGTGGCGAATGGGTGGTTCCGCAATCTGTGGTCAAGAAGCCTGGCATGCTCAGTTTCCTGAATCAGCTTACTTACGGCAACGGCTACGCCGAAGGTGGGCTGGTCGGTGGCGGCGTGGCAAAACCATCCGGAGACTCGTATTCGCAGCCCTCTGCTGGCCAGGGCAACCTCCATTTCTCTTTAACTATTCCGCTGCAGGTCATTCAGCAGGGCGGAGCGAGTCAGGAACCTTCCTCAAAAAGTCAGGAGCTTCTGACCAGCGAGACCAAAGCCCGACTTAAGCAGTTTGTTATTGAAACGCTTGATCGCGAACTGGCCAACGGAGGCATGATTGACACCAAAATGAGGACGGCCTGATGGCATTGCAGACGTTTACCTGGTCTCCGCGTAATGGCCCTGTGGGAGACTTTAAGTACCGAACCAGCAGCGTACAATACGGCGATGGCTATGAGGCAGTAACCGGTGATGGCATTAACCCGGAGACGCAGTCATGGCCATTAATGTTCACCGGTATGAATGAGGATATGAAGCCGGTGCTCAAGTTTTTGCGCGAGCATGGCGAAGTCAAAGCATTCAAATGGACCAACCCGTTGGATGAACTTGGTCTCTACCGCGCAACGCAACTGAAGGTCACGGCCCTTGATTTTGCACGAATGACAATTACAGTCACATTTGCGACGGCATATCGGGCCGAGCCAATATAAATCTGAGGGATATTAATATCATTTTGCTATGATGATTTCTTTGAAATAAGGGAATGTTGTCATGCTTAGAATATGTGGTTTTGTCGTTCTGGCTCTAGGTGTTATATGCATCATCATGGGCCTCGATATGGATGTCACGGTGAGCTCAGGCGCTCAGATGAACGTATATAATACGGGGCTGATTGCCTCCAGACAGATGACTGTCTCTATCGGGTGCTCACTTCTGGTCACCGGTGCAATTCTTTTGTCTGGTGGTGTGTTAAAAGAGGCGATTATCAAGAGTGCCTTACCACACGTGAAAGCAGACACTGAATCTCCTGTTCAAGAATCCAAATTTGTAGAGAAAAGGGCCGATGGTAGTTTTATTCTTAATGAGGATGCGGTTCGTCATTATGCGGAAAAATTGCATAAAGAAATGCCAGATAATACCGCGCTTTCCGTTATGGTCACTAACGCACCACATATTGAAAGAATAAAATCGGGAATGCCTTCTGAATTAGCTAAGATATTTGAAAGGCTACTTGAGACAAATTTGCAAGCCATTAAATAACGTCTAAAAGGCACCTTTGAAACCCCGCACTGCGGGGTTTTTTGTTATGGGGCCGCGCTCCTAATGAGAGGTTTTTATGGGGATAACCGCTGACGATCAAAAACTCGAGCCCGGCAACAAGATCGTCCTGTTTGAAGTTGACGGTACCGCGTTTGGGGCCGATGTTCTCTATTTCCACAACCACGCAGTAGCGTACACGGAAGAAGAAATCCTCGCTGCCGGTGATGATGAATCGGAACTACCAGGTAAGCCGATTTACTGGCAGGGCATCCGATACGATTCCTGGCCATGTCAGATTGAGGATATCGAAGCCAACGGTGACGGAACGCCGGTTTCGCCAAAATTATCCGTTGGTAATCTGGACGGTTCGATCTCCGCGCTGTGCCACCTTTTTCAGGATATGAAGCAGGCAAAGGTCACCATTCACCGAACGTATGCACATTACCTCGATGCCAGTAACTTTCCTGATGGCAACACGCAAGCCGATCCGACAGCCGAGGAGCTGGAGGTGTTTTACATCGACAGCAAAACGGCAGATAACGAAACGGACGTTCAGTTCAAGCTGAGCTCACCTGTCGACGTGACCGGGCAGAAGGTTCCGGGAAGGCAAATGACCAGCCGGTGCGCCTGGTGCCAGCAGGGCCAGTATCGGGGTGCGGACTGCGGTTACACCGGTACGAAGTACTTCGACAAGTTCGGCAACCCTGTTGATAACCCTGCAGATGACGTCTGCTCCGGAACGGTCGCAGGCTGCAAGCTGCGCTGGGGGGAAGATGAGCAGCTGCCGTTTGGCGGTTTTCCGGCAATTGCGATCACGAGGATTTAATCATGCTGAGCCAGCGACTTATTACCGCCATTGAAAAACACGCTGCTGCAGCCTATCCCCATGAATGCTGTGGCCTGATTATTCGTGCCACGCGCCAGCGCCGGTACATCCCCTGCAGTAATTCACACGAAAATCCCAGAGAGCACTTCATGATATCTGCGCAGGCCTGGGCTGATGCTGAGGATATGGGGGAGGTACTGGCCATCGTTCATTCACATCCGGATGCGGGGCCGCACGCTTCCTCCGACGATCTGAAGTCGTGCCACGACTCCGGATTGCCCTGGGTAATTATGTCGTGGCCAGGCGGTGAGTACACGGTGACCACACCGGCAGATACACCACCGATCCTCAAGCGGCCCTTTATACACGGCAGCTGGGATTGCTACGGGCTCATCCGGGACTGGTATAAGCAGGAGCGGGGCATCGAATTGCCTGATTTTCACCGTGACGACAACTGGTGGACGCGCGGCGAAAACCTTTACGTAAAACACTATGCCGAAGCGGGATTTTATTCTCACGCCGACGAGTTGCAGGTAGGGGATGTGATCCTGATGCAGTACAAGGCAGAAGAAATCAACCATGCAGGCATCTATCTGGGCGACGGGAAAATGCTGCACCACATGTACGGCAAGCTGAGCGAAGTCGTTCCCTACGGCGGCATGTGGCGCGAGAGAACAATGTTGACACTGAGGTACCAGAATAACGATGAACACAGTTGAGAAAATCGTGCTTGTGCGGCTCTATGGCAAGCTCGGCACTTTATTTGGACGTGAGCACCGCCTTTCAGTTTCCTCGGTGCGGGAGGCTATCAGGGCGCTTTGTATCATGCTCCCCGGCTTTGAGCGCTGGCTCGATACGAGTGAAGGACGCGGCGTGACCTACAGCGTGTTTAACGGCTCCCGCAACGTGACTGCAGAAGAGCTGCGCCTGAGCGGCGTGCATGACGTTATCAGGATTGCGCCGGTCATTATCGGCAGTAAAAAGGCTGGTGTGTTCCAGACCATCTTCGGCGCTGTGCTTGTAGCGGTAGGCTTTGCGCTGAGCTTTACGCCAGCAGCAGTGGCCTCGCCGTTCCTCTACAAAATGGGGGCGGCGATGATGCTTGGGGGCGTTGTCCAGATGCTCACGCCCAGCGGCACTCAGGGCATGACGATGGACTCTGGCGATACCCGGAAAAGCTATTCGTTTGGCTCCCCAATCAACCAGTCTGCAGCGGGGAACGGCGTCAATCTTCTCTACGGTAAGCGTCTTGTCGCCGGTGTTCTTATCAGCGGCGGCATCTACGCAGAAGAACAGCAATAACGCTTATCTCGCAACATGTTTAATTCTCCCGCTCAGGCGGGATTTTTTTGCCCGGAGTTTGCATATGGCAGTAATCAGGGGTTCGAAAGGGGGCGGCGGCGGCGGTGATAAAGGCGGCAATCGCGGTACCGAGATCGCCTCCGTAGCATACATGAAAATTCTGCTGGCGCTGACCGAGGGGGAAGCTGCAGGAGACTTTACCGGAAAAGATATTTATCTCGATGGCACGCCACTGCTTGATGATGCTGGCAACGAAAACTTTCCAGGCGTGACGTGGGAGTGGCGCAGCGGCACGGTGGATCAGGATTATATTGCTGGTTTCCCGGCAGTAGAGAATGAAATCAGCGTTGGCACGGAGCTGAAATACGGGACGCCGTGGGTTAAATCCATTAACAACACCCAGCTTTCTGCAGTACGCCTGCGGCTTAAATTTCCGAACGGGGTTTATAAACTGCGCGACAGCGGAGGGAAGGATGGCTACCGGATAGCGTTCGCTATCGATATTTCAACCGATGGCGGTTCATACGTTGAATACGGCACGGATGAAGCGGACGGCATCGCCGATGCCGGGTATGAGCGGAGCTATCGAATTGACCTGCCTGCAGCGACATCCGGCTGGCAAATCCGCGTCCGACGCCTGACGGAAAATACCAGCGACGGTCGACATGCGGATACTTCGCGTATTGAATCAATGACCGATATTGTCGATGCCAAGCTGCGCTATCCGCACACGTCGCTGCTGTTCATCCAGTTTGATTCGAAGCTGTTTGACGGCAGAACGCCAAACGTCACCGTGGAAATGAAGGGGATAATCGTTCGCGTACCGGCGAACTATGATCCTGTTTCCCGCACCTACAGTGGCACCTGGGACGGAACGTTTAAGTGGGCCTGGACAAACAATCCCGCCTGGATTTTTTACGATCTGGTGTTGAACAAACGATACGGTCTTGGAAAACGGATCACCGCAGATTTAGTGGATAAGTGGACCCTGTACCAGATTGCACAGTACTGCGATGCGCCGGTCTCGGATGGAGCAGGCGGGAAAGAGGCGCGGTATCTTTGCGATTTATACATCGCCCAGCGAACTGATGCCTGGACCGTGCTGATGGATTTGGCGAACATCTTCAGGGGGATGATCAGCTGGTCCAACAATCTCCTGTCGGTTGATGCCGATATGCCCCGCGAGCTGGACCCTGATTTCGTGTTCAACAAGTCGAATATTGCGGGCGCGTTTAACTTTTCCAGCACATCGGAGAAGACGAACTACTCATCAGCAATCGTTACCTACAGCAATCCGGCTAACGGCTATCAGGACGATCAGGCCAGCGCCTGGGTACCGGAAGTCTCGAACCGGTTCGGCTTTAACACCATAGAGCTGTCCCGCATCGGGTGTACGCGGGAATCAGAAGCGCAGCGGCACGGGCTTTACGCTATTGAAACCAACCGCGATGACAATGGCGTGGAGTTCAAAACAGGGTTGGAAGGGCGTATCCCACGTATCGGTAAGGTGATCGGCATCAATAACGCCCCGCTGGCCGGTCGCGAGAATGGCGGTCGCGTGGCTGCAGCCTCCGGAACGAAAGTCACGCTTGACCGTATTACGACTGCTAAAGCGGGGGACACGCTTATCGTTAACCTTCCCACCGGCAAATCCGAAGGCAGGAAGGTGAAAAGCGTCTCCGGACGCGCTGTTACCGTTGAGACAGCGTACAGCGTTACCCCAAATGCTGAATCAGCGTGGGTGCTTGATCAGCCTGATTTAGCTATTCAACTGTTCCGAGTTAAGCGGCTTATGGTTAATTCGGATAACACGGTCACCATTAACGGCCTGCCTTACAATCCGAACAAGTTTCCGCGCGTTGATGACGGTGCGGTGATTGAAGACAGGCCCGTCAGCGTTGTGCCGCCACGCGGACAGGGGATGCCGGAAAATATCACTCTCTCAAGCGTGTACCGCGTTGAACAGGGGATAGGCATCACCACGATGGTTGTTACGTGGGAAACCGTCAAAAATGCCGTTGCCTATGAGGCGCAGTGGCGTCAGAACAACGGCGACTGGATTAACGTTCCGCGCACCGGCAACACGCGCTTTGAGGTTGATGGAATTTACTCCGGGCGCTACGTGGTCCGAATCCGCGCGGTTAACGCGCTCGATATCGCATCCCTATGGGCAACGTCAGCTGAGACGGAGCTTACGGGTAAGGTCGGAAAACCGCCGATGCCCGTGAACCTCGCAACGCAGCCTTTAGTATTTGGGATCGGCATTTCCTGGGGATTTCCGTCCGGGGCGCAGGACACGCAGAAGACAGAAATCCACTACAGCGCCACGGCGAACGGTGATTCTCCGTTACTGCTGGCAGACGTGCCTTATCCCTCATCGACCTACCAGCAAATGGGATTGCTGGCTGGAAAATCGTTCTGGTACCGGGCAAGGCTCGTTGATCGCCTGGGCAATCAGAGCGACTGGACCGAGTGGGTCTTTGGTCAGTCGAGCACAGACGTATCTGATATCACCGATTCCATTCTCAAGGAGATGGAGGAAACGGGTCTACTGAAGGATGTGGTTGAGAATGCCGTCGACAGCAATGAAAAAATTGCTGGCATGGTTAATGACATCAAACAGGCCAATGACGAACTGGAGCTGCAGGCGAAGGATATCGCCCAAAACGCCCAGAACATTGGGAAGGTACAGACCAGCGTTAATGAGCTTTCCAGCACTGTCGGGGATGTTTCGTCTTCACTCAGCCAGCTTGAGCAAACGGTGGCAACAGAAGATGCCGCCCTGGGCCAGCGAATCGACAGCATCAGCGTATCCATGGACGGCATGACGGGTGGAGTGAAGAACTCAGCCATCGCCATTATCCAGAACGGGCTGGCGCAGGTGGCCACACGCAAAAGGTTATCTGCAACGGTCGCCGGTAACAGCGCTCAGCTGGACCGTATTGACGAGGTCATCGTTAACGAGAAAGAGGCGACGGCGCGCTCGCTGCTAAGCCTGCAGACGGACGTGAACGGCAACAAGGCTTCCATCAACAGCCTGAACCAGACGTTCTCCGATTACCAGCAGGCTATGGCCACGCAGGTAAACAGCATTACTGCGACCGTCAATGGACACACTTCTACGATCACCACCAATGCGCAGGCCATTGCGAACGTCAACGGCGACCTGAAGGCGATGTACAGCATTAAGGTCGGGTTATCCAGCAACGGCCAGTATTACGCGGCGGGGATGGGGATCGGCGTGGAGAATACGCCATCCGGGATGCAGTCGCAGGTTATCTTCCTGGCTGACCGCTTCGCGGTAACGCACCAGGCAGGAGCGACCGTTACGCTTCCGTTCGTGATTCAGAACGGGCAGACCTTTATCCGAAATACTGTGATTGGCGAAGGGACTATCGACAACACCAAAATCGGCAGCTACATCCAGTCCACAACCTGGGACGGCACGGGGAACGTTGGCTGGCACATCAACAAGTCAGGCTACGCGACGTTCAACAACGTGACCGTTCGCGGCTCGATTTACGCCACAAACGGTAATTTTTCTTTCAATGGCTCCGGCAACACAACAGTGATTAATGGCAACGGTTTAACCGTCAACATTCCTGGTGGTGGCCGGATTGTACTGGGGACATGGACATAAGATGCCGACAGGATTATTGATAGAACTTAATGACGGCGGAAAGCGCATGGAGATAACGGCGGGTCTGAGATGCCCGTCTTTTGGTGGCAGCTTTGATACTGGCTACCAGAAAGCAAAGTATGTGGACATCACTGGTTATGTTTCAGGAGCGCAGGTGCTGTTTATACCGCATGCGACTGCCTATGTTGATTCAGGGCTGTGGCATAAAATGAATTCCGTCACTATCTCTGGTGGGAGGGTTACGCAAAATTCGAGAATGCAGGCGCTGGGTATAAGTGAGAGGGACAGTACTTATACCTTTCCCGGTAGTGTCTGGCAGATATTCCCGACAGGTCAGCGAAGTGGGGTTGGCCTGCTTATTGGTGACAGCACCGACTTCCTGGCGATCACTAACGCCACACAGTCAGGCCAGTGTATCTGGAAGGGTACCGTTAATGTTCCGACCGGGGGTTGGGCGGTTCCCACGATAGCAGGATACGACAAGTCGAAGTACGTCGTTTTCGGGCGCTGTAACAGTGGTAACACGATTGATTTCGACGGTAATACTGTCAGGTTCTTCAGCCCTCCGTCCACGAACGATGATGCTCCCGCAACCGGCACGATAGATATCGTCATCTTTGCCAGCGGTGTAGCACCGCAGCCAGGTACTGGCCTCAATATTTTTAATGCTGCAGGGGCTTGTACGTTTTCAACAACAAGACGGCCTTTCGTATACCTCAACCAACTCTGGACCCCTTCGACAAGTGCCGTGAGCATCGGTAACGGATATGTTCCGCTGGGCAGGTTTGGGCTTATGGTGCATACGGTAAATGGCATGTATGTATATCGAATGTTCGGAATAAAAATACAGAACGGCAGCGCTTCAGTTCAGGGCGGTAAATATCTTGGTCGCGAGCAGTATGCCATTTTCGGTAATAACACGGTAACGTCGCTCAGCCTTCCTGTTTTGCCCGACATGTACGTCTGAATTAACTGTCTATTTAAATCAACCTCGCTTCGGCGGGGTTTTTTATTGCCTGGAGAAAATATGATTTATAACACTGGCACCATCGCCGTTAACGGAAATACCGCCACTGGCACCGGCACAAACTGGACGGCACCCGCCAGTCAGGTTCGCGCTGGCCAGACTATTATCGTGATGTCTAACCCGGTGCAGCTGTTCCAGATTTCATCCGTGAACAGCGCCACGTCAATGACGGTAACGCCTGCCGCTTCCCCGGCGTTGAGCGGCCAGAAGTATGGAATTCTTGTGTCGGACAATATCTCGGTCGATGGACTCGCTCAGGCGATGTCTCAACTCATCAACGATTACGACGAGAATATTGGCGCGTGGGAAACGTTCGCCACCACTTCAGCAAACCAGAGCATCACCGTTACCATCAACGGCATCCCTGTAACGATCCCTGGCATCGGTAAACTGGCGCAGAAAGGGAGTAACGGAGCCATTCCGATTGCACAGGGCGGGACCGGTGCAACGAACGAAGAAGACGCTCGCACAAACCTCGGTTTAGGAATATCGGATACAGTGATGCTTGCAGGTGTTACCGCAACGACCGGGGATTTGAATGTACAGTCAACCACAGGGAGTGTGCGTTACAACGCAGCGGCAGGCGGAGAACATGTTTTTAACTCTGCTGCGCAGCGCGCTCTTTTTAACTGCCCTGTTGCTCTCGCCGCTGGCTCAATTACTATCCCAAACACTGCATCAGCGACCGCACCTTCTGGCCCCGGTATACGTGGTATTTATGCAGGCGCAGACACAGCCAACTTTGACAATGCATCTAACATCAACCTTTATTCATGGTACGGGATTGGTTTCTGCACCGCGTACACATCACCAACTAATGGTGTTCAGGAAGGCAAGCCCGCCGTGTACATCAATACACGAAATGGAACAATTAACGCGAAAGGGGCGGTTCAGGCCAACGGCGTTACTCTTACGTCAGACTGGAACGCAAAAGAGGAAGTGAACATCATCGAACCTGCGGAGGCTCTGGAAAAGATAGCCGCGCTTGATGGTTACACGTTCCGCTATAAGAATGCAGATTCAAAGAGATTAACCGCTGGCGCGCTTGCGCAAGATCTCGATTTAGTGATTCCCGACCTGGTAATTCATGATGAAGCTACTGATTATCTTGTTGCCGATTATATGGGGCTGATCGGCTATCTGATTGCTGCTTTAAAAGGGTTGAAACTGCAAATCGACGAGATTACCAACGGAGAGAATTTAAACAATAACAAAGGGACAAATGCAGAGGGGGAGCTGACCGAGCAGAACGGCGCGTGAAAAATTTAAAAGGTCGGTTTGGGAGATAGCGTCACAGCCAACTTCGGAAGCCTCGAAATTGGAGCGAAAAAAGCCTCTTCTGCAAGCTTTGTCGATTTTCATTTTCTTGGCACCAACGACTATGACGCGCGCATCCTGTGCGGTGGAAATTCTAATGGCGCCATGGGGAAAGGAGACTTCACATTTTACGCAGGGAAATACGTTTTTATCGGTGATAGCTTTGAATTCCGTAATCCAGTTACCTGCCAGAACAGCATCAGCGCATCCGCAAAAATCGCGACCAGTGCTGATATGGAATGCAAAACTAAAATTGCTGTTTTGGCCCCAGCTGACAATCAGAATGCCCACGTGTGGTTCTATGGCACAGGTGGGGCATCCAGGGGGGTAATTTATTCCGGGCAAACAGGAATTATTCAGATCCGCCCTGACAATAATGATAACGGCGGCTCCAACGGATACTCTTTTGCATTTGGGGCTGATGGTAAGTTCACCTGCGTCACGATGAATCAGACTTCGGATGAACGAGTTAAATTCGACAAAGAACCCGTCAGTAATGCTCTTGAGAAGGTCTGCTCTCTTACGGGTTATACATTCGGTATTCAACTGACTGAATCGGAATCCGTTCGAAGCGCAGGCATTATCGCCCAGGAACTGGAGCAGGTATTGCCCGTTGCTGTCAGCTCAGGTGGCACCGGCACAACGCCCGGTGGAGACGAAATTAGCGATCTTAAAACAGTGGACTACAGCGCGATGAGCGCGCTGTATGTTGAGGCAATCAAAGAGCTGGCCGAACGGTTAAAGACCATCGAAAAAGAACTGGCCGAACTACGCGGCCCGGTAGTTGCCTAACCTTCGTTATCACCTTGCAGTCGCTGTTGTTCATGATTGAAAACTGAATCAGTGGGCATATTCAGGCGAACATCGATCCAGCTGTTCACCGGCACGTCCATCGGTTCACCTTTAGTTTTGATGATCTCACCTTCATCGCTCAGGATGTATTTTCGCTTGAAAAGACGGATTGTCAGGCCTCCGCTTTCCGTCTGCTCAGCCTCAACCACGCCAAGTTCTCCCATGCCGCCGGGGTCCATCGGTGGCAGTAGCTGCCATCCCTCAGACGCCAGGCCTACCGAACCAGCCAGCACGTAAACGCCCACCTCGAGGCGAGAAATGGTTATTCCCTCCGCCTCAGCGTTCGCCGTCCCACAGCCGCACCAGGAGAAGCCATCCTCCGCTATATCGGCACGCTGGCAGGCTTCCTGGCTCGCTACGATACGGGCAACCGGAGACGCAGCCTTTAGGGTGCCATCGCTGGCCTTTGTGGTATTGCCCGTGGTGTAAGCCTCCTGGTATGACCAAGACGAGCCACCGTAATACGAAAACCACGTTCTCCTCAGAATGTAAGCCTGATGAATGCGTGTCGGTCGGCTTCCCCGGTTGACGACTATTGACGTAATACCCGTATTTGCAGTTAACCCAAGCTGGGTAAGACCATCATTGGAGTGAGAGGTGAAACAGGTAGGTGTGAATGCATCCATAGCGTCCAGTAGTGCTCCGTCGCCGTGGATAGACCCAATACCGAATGCGCCTACCTGCATCACGTTATTTGCGGCGGTTCCGACGTCCTTTGTCGCGCTACTTCCTAAACCGACGTTTTATAGATTGCTCTCAAGCAGCCTGGCCGATAACTTCACCTGATTTTTTTGCTGAAATAACTGGGTGGAAAATATGCAAATTGGCTATGTAAGGGTGTCAACAAATGACCAAAATACGGATCTTCAGCGGCAAGCGCTCGAACGCGCAGGATGTGAACAGATTTTCGAAGAAAAAATGAGCGGAACAGTGGCGAACCGGCCAGCGCTCAAAAAGCTTCTTAGGACATTGAATGAGGGGGATTCGCTGGTGGTCTGGAAGCTGGATCGCCTTGGGCGCAGCATGCGAAATCTGGTGCTGCTGGTGGACGAACTCCGGCAGCGCGGTATCCACTTTAAGAGCCTCACAGACAGTATCGATACATCAAGCCCGATGGGGCGCTTTATCTTTCATATCATGTCAGCCCTGGCGGAAATGGAGAGGGAGTTGATTGTAGAGCGCACCCGGGCAGGTCTGGCTGCAGCTCGTGAGAAGGGGCGAATCGGTGGCAGGCGTCCGAAACTTACCCAGGAACAATGGGACCAGGCGGGCCGACTGATTGCGAACGGCCTGGACAGGAAGCAGGTAGCGATAATTTATGACGTTGCCGTATGCACGCTTTATAAAAAATTTCCCGCCTCAAAGTCGGCTTAATTTTGCTCACATAGAATTGCGGCCATAAAATTTACAAAACTCATAATTCGAAGCGACATATAAACTTAGAAACGAAACGGCGAAGCTTTAGTCAGTCATGGCCGACCTTCTGTCTTGTGTGCATACCCAAATGAAACTACTGTATATAAAAACAGTGTTGAGGTGTGCGTTATGGAATTTATCAGGCCTGCGGAACTGCGAGAAATCATTGCTCTCCCGCTTTTCAGTGACTTAGTACAGTGTGGTTTCCCAAGCCCCGCGGCTGATTACGTTGAACAGCGCATCGATCTCAATGAGTTACTTGTTGCTCACCCGAGTTCGACATATTTCGTCAAAGCCGCGGGTGATTCTATGATCGAAGCCGGTATCAGCGACGGTGATCTGCTTGTGATCGACAGCTCGCGCACTGCTGATCACGGTGACATTGTCATCGCCGCGGTGGAAGGGGAGTTCACTGTTAAACGCCTGCAGTTGCGCCCGACCGTGCAGCTTAATCCTATGAACAGCGCCTACAGTCCGATTGTTGTTGGCAGCGAAGACACGCTGGATGTTTTCGGCGTTGTTACTTTCATCGTTAAATCTGCGAGCTGAACATGTTTGCTCTCTGTGATGTGAATTCGTTCTACGCATCGTGCGAGACAGTGTTTCGGCCCGATTTGAGGGGGCGGCCGGTTGTCGTTCTCTCAAATAATGATGGCTGTGTAATCGCACGCAGCGCAGAAGCAAAAGCAGCCGGAATAACCATGGGGGAGCCATTCTTCAAGCAAAAGGAGCTTTTCCGGCGCGCTGGCGTTGTTTGCTTCAGCAGCAACTATGAGCTCTATGCTGATATGTCTAACCGGGTAATGACGACGCTTGAGGAGATGAGCCCCCGCGTTGAAATTTACAGTATCGATGAAGCATTTTGTGACCTGACGGGCGTAAGGAACTGCCGGGACCTGACTGACTTCGGCAAAGAGATCCGCGCAACAGTTCTTAAGCGTACGCACCTGACTGTCGGGGTTGGCATTGCTCAGACCAAAACACTGGCAAAGCTGGCAAACCACGCCGCTAAGAAATGGCAGCGCCAGACTGGCGGGGTGGTTGATTTGTCCAATATCGATCGCCAGCGCCGACTCCTTGCCCTGGTACCCGTTGAGGACGTATGGGGCGTCGGCAGGCGTATCAGTAAGAAGCTGAACGCCATGGGCATCAAAACAGCTCTGGACCTCTCAGAACAAAGCACATGGATTATCCGTAAACACTTTAACGTGGTACTTGAGCGAACGGTCCGGGAGCTGCGCGGCGAGCCTTGTCTTGATCTGGAAGAGTTTGCACCAGCTAAGCAGGAAATCGTCTGCAGTCGGTCATTCGGCGAACGCGTTACTGAGTATGAACAGATGCGCCAGGCTATCTGCAGTTATGCGGCTCGTGGTGCTGAAAAGCTACGCGGCGAGCATCAGTATTGCCGTTTTATCTCGGCGTTCGTTAAGACCTCTCCCTTTGCGCTTAGCGAGCCCTATTACGGAAATAGTGCGTCAATGAAGCTTCTTACCCCTACACAGGATTCCCGCGACATCATTAATGCCGCAGTAAACTGCCTGGGTAAAATTTGGAAGGATGGTCACCGGTACCAGAAAGCAGGGATCATGCTCGGTGACTTCTTCAGCCAGGGCGTGGCCCAGCTAAACTTGTTCGACGAAAACGCGCCGCGGGCCGGAAGCGATAAGTTGATGGAGGTGCTTGATCACTTAAACGCGAAAGACGGAAAAGGCACGCTCTACTTCGCCGGGCAGGGCATTCAGCAGCAGTGGCAGATGAAGCGAGAAATGCTTTCGCCGCGTTATACGACGAGATACTCAGATTTGCTTAGAGTCCGATAAATTTTCCTGATGTCTTGGTCCGCTTTGTGCCAGGAGCGGAAGTGGCTAACAGCTCTTAGTGTTGATTAATGAGGGGCAGGTCACTATCGCAAAATCCGCTTGCTGATGTATGGAAAGTACTGATAACCTTAATTTATGGTACTTAGTTTATACATCATATTATGGATGATCATTATGTCGCGTAGCTTATACCCAACCACCTTATTTCATTTTACTGAAAAGTTAGATACCTTATTTGAGATACTTGACTCAAGTGATTTTCGGATTTCTTTCGCTAGAGAATTTATACAAGGCCAGAGCACGAATAGGAATTTCGGTATACCGATGGTTTCATTTTGTGATATCAGGCTAACACAGCTTACCCAGCATACTGAAAGTTATGGCCATTATGGCATCGGATTATCAAAAGATTGGGCAAACGAAAATGGACTTAATCCAGTAATTTACATGTCCAAGCACTCTTCTGTTTTTGATAATTATAATCTAGAGATTAGGCGTTTAAAAGCAGAAGTTAATAAGTTATTAAAGCATTTGGACGAAATAAAATCTTCAGGAACAAAATCTCAATTAACTAATGCAAAGCGGAAATATGAGTCGGCGATTCTTAGTTACAAGAAAATTGTAGATCCTTTGCGATATATGAAAAATTACCAGGCAACTTTGAAACGACGCAATGGTCAGGAGAAACCTAACTATATTTTTGCAGATGAGAGGGAGTGGCGATTTGTTCCAGATATAGAAAAATCAATTGGAAAACCAGTGATCGCCGCTTCGAAAAACATATCAACTCAAGATGGCAAGAGAAAATATAACGAATATTATGATGATGACAGGTTGCCCTTTTCACATAAGGATATTAAATATGTCATTGTAGAGCATGAAAGTGATGTTGAAAAGATGATGGACTTTCTGCATATAAAGTATGGTTCAAAAAGTAGCTTGATTCCAAGGGTTCTCTCAACCGAATTGATAGCGAATGATATGTAATTTAAGCTCGGTTTTTGCCTAAATTATCTATGCAATGCTTCCTTTTTGATACTTCATCGTGCTCTTATTGTGTTTAACGCTAAAACTAACCTACTCCCCGTGTTTCACATAGACCGCTATTAGCAATGTCCGCTGCCTGCGAAGAGCGGACATTACTAACATAGTGCCCAGAAGCTTTAAGGGAAGTAAGTCAAGTCCAAAAGTGCGGTTAAAGTAATGCTATTCTTTCCATTGAATGAGTGGATTGGGTATTAGAATTATATCCCCATAGCTACTTAAGCGGATTATTTAAAATTTTAATTAAGAGGTTCTAATTATGGATAGATTTGAAATAAAACTTAATGAAATCAATGAAATTCTTTCAAAGAATCAATTGGGGCTTATCTATGATTTTATAAATGATAGAGATAATGGTCTCGTACTGCCGTTTTTTAGTAAATACATGGACTCTGTTCAAAAATTAGATCTGGATTTTTGCATTACAACCAACTCACATTTTCAATGCGGCATTATTTATGATGAAAAATTGATATTTATGTCTTATGGCACATTTGATAGACTATGTAAGTTATCTGACTTAATTTTTCGGTCAGGGATGATAACCGGGAAAAGTACTAATTTAAACTTTTATGACTTGCATCTCGTTACTAATCCATTTGTTGGGTTTAACAATGAGATAAGAGAGGAAAGTGAGTCCGAATCACACTTATTTATGTTTATTCTTGATTGTCTAATGCTGTTTATAGTTAGTCACGAAGTAGGCCATTTCATTAATAAACATGGCGACCGAGCAAAAAAGCAATCTATTGACACTATCTTTGATGATGTTTTAGGACATAAAAAAATCAATAGCGCAGAGCTAATATCAAGCCACGCTAGAGAATTAGTTGCAGATGGTTTTGCTCTTAATATTGTTAAAAAACATGTACAGTCTGCATTTGATCAGAAGGTATCTTATCTTGATAACTTGCTTGATTTTTATAGCAGCAAGGAAGGCGGAATTGCATTTTCATTGCTATTAATACTGTGCTACTTCAAACTTTCTGATGGCTTATCACCTCATGAACATTTTCAATCGACACATCCCTCAACGGCGGCACGAGTTCGATTCATTCTCAGTTGTCATATTGAATCATTAGTCAATGAGGATGAAGAAAAAACTTTTGGATTTTACTATGGTTTAATCATAACTCAATTGAAATCAATATTTGCATCTATGGGAGATGACTTTGAGTTAACTTGGATAAAGGATACGAACTCACCTGAAATGACCGAGTGGTTTAATGATGTTTATAAAGAGCATCCAAAATGGTTAGCATAATACCTCTTATATAATGCTGATGGTATATTAATATTGAATTGATAAGCCTGAATGTCGCTGACTTTGATAAAGCATTGAAATTAGAAAAAGTGAAGTTTTATAATGCTCTTTGATAATTCATGTCACTCAACAGCGAAAAGCGTGAAGGTCTGCTCCTCGCTCACAGCGGACCTTCGCCCCAGTTATCTCGTCCACTGAATGCCAGGAGCGGAAGTGTACGAAAGGGGATTTTGCTTAAACGCAGCGAAGTTTCTCTAATCTAATATCGGATTCGTTTACATTTTCTTTCTCAATCCAGCCCAGCCGCCTGTAAAATTCTGCCGCACGACTGTTTTTGTCGGTTTCAAGCCAGGCTGCATCGTGATGTTTGAATAATTCCTGCTCTGCGAGTCCAACAAGGCTGCGACCTACACCCCCGCCTTCATATTCAGGAAGAACAAATGCCGCAAAAAGGCACGCTTCATAAGGCAGAATCATTGAAAAACCAATTACTTTTCCGTCATCTTCAGCAACCCACGCGCAACGACTTTTTTCAATCATCTCGATGACAATTTTCTCGGTAATTCCCATCTGCTCCATTTCTTCTCGACTGAGATGATTTTCTTTAACCGAAGTCCTGACGTCAAAAATACCCTTTATATCAGAAGATAGAGCTAATCTTGTACTGATGTTCATTTTTAACACTCCATGCATGAGAAAGTGTAATTTTGATGGTTAATGAGAGGTTTTTCTATGGATCTGGAATCTTTTGCGATATTGCCGAAAATTTATGCTCCTCGCTCATATCGGGCATTATTCATTATTCCATTTAGTTTACTCACTACCGGAACAAGCACTTCAGAGGATTAGTAAATTTTTAACAGACTGATTAGTCAGAAGTAAGACCTCGGATTGCTTCGAGCCCAACTTGTTGTCCATAAGAAAGCTCCAGAGTATTACCATCAGGGTCAGCGAAGAAAACGTAATATCCCACAGGTTCTCCGACATCTACAGGCTCTTTCCGTAACACGCCCTCAGCTCGAGCCATATCTGTTTTCCTGTCAATTTCTTCGCGGTCGGCACAGGCAACGCCCAGATGGCCGAAATGACCCAACGGGGTGTCCGTCACTTTGTCCGCCTGAACTAAAACCAGCGCAAATGGGCGAGTGTGATCACTTAGCCATGCCACTTTACGTGCATCCGGAACATCAGGTTCGCGCCGGTGGACAACAGACATACCAGCATAGCGCTCATAAAACGCAATACTTTTATCTAATTCTCTTACGACAAAAGCGACGTGCGTAAAACCAACATCTATCTCTTTCATATTTATGATTTACCTATCCGGAGCCAATAGCTTTACTCTAAAACCTTAAGTACACTTCAGGTCAAGATATTAAACTGTCCCTCATCTACCAGATTTTTAATGTCCACTTTTCGCTCTAAGCGGATCCCCAGGCCAGTTAACTAGTCCGCTTCGTGCCAATAACAGACATTGCGGGATATGTATGAGACTGGCCGCCATTCCCGATGGCACAGCTCTGATGCTACACTGTTTTCAGTCCTTATAACCTCATCAAATAAATTTATGACTACCGCTGATTTCAAACGCCCTAAACTAGAACTCCCAAACGGGGCAGATAAACTCCTGCTGCACTCGTGCTGCGCTCCGTGTTCTGGTGAGGTAATGGAGGCGATCCAGGCCTCAGGAATCGACTACACCATCTTCTTCTACAACCCGAACATTCATCCGCAGAAAGAGTATCTGATTCGTAAGGATGAGAACATTCGCTTTGCCGAACAGCACGGCGTACCGTTTATCGATGCGGATTACGACACGGATAACTGGTTTGAGCGCGCCAAAGGCATGGAATGGGAGCCCGAACGCGGCATTCGCTGCACCATGTGTTTTGACATGCGCTTTGAGCGGACGGCGCTTTATGCTGCTGAAAATGGCTTCAACGTGATCAGCAGCTCACTGGGCATCTCTCGCTGGAAAAATATGCAGCAAATCAACGACTGTGGACAGCGAGCCGCCGCGCACTATCCGGGTATGATTTACTGGGACTATAACTGGCGGAAACAGGGCGGTTCGTCGCGCATGATTGAAATCAGCAAGCGCGAGCAGTTCTACCAGCAGGAATACTGCGGATGCGTTTATTCACTGCGTGACAGCAACCTGCACCGCAAATCCCAGGGCCGTCCTCTCATTCAGCTCGGTAAGCTCTACTACGGTAAAGAAGACGAGCAGGCATGATTTCATGTTACGCCCTCTGCAGCGTGACAACCTTCCATTGCTTTCCTTTAACAATGCATGCGCCAACCGGCAAGGAGCAGTAGTTTTGAGTCATGATATAGCTGAAAGTCGATCTTGCACTGAAATGTCTGCCGATCGCTTTCAGTGGCCCATCAGCTCAGTTGGCTCGTCCGCTTCGTGCCAGGAGCGGACATTACTGACACAAACACAACCAGCAAATGGATTATCTGGCAGCCCGGGGGCGACATTTCTGGGAGACAATCAATTGGAAACATTTTAATGTGAGAGCTTAGGCAGGCCACAGCGTATGTATTACCTCATGCCATCGGAAGAATGATACATGCTACCTGTGAGTGTGGAATAACCAGAAGCCTACTGCACCGGAGGATGTCTTGCCATGTTTACCGATCTCAGCAGAGATGAAAGTAAAAGACTTGCGGCAATCGACTTGTTGAAAAATCCTGACAAGGGCCGGGATGATGCGTTAAAAAAATATACTCATCTAATATGCCACTTGCTGAACATGCCGATGGGCTTTGTTTCTGTTCTCGATGAAGAAAAGCAATACATCAAATCCGCCCAAAATGTTGCCGTCACGGAAACCAGCCTGAGCGAGGCATTTTGCGTACAGACCCAGGAACAGAGTAAGACATTCATTTGTCGTGACACTCATCAGCACCCTACCTTTCGTGACTATCACGCGGTAAAAGAAGCTCCATTCATTCGCTTTTATGCAGGGTGCCCACTTAAAACCCAGGATGGAGTATCCGTAGGTACCTTGTGTATCCTCGATACTCAGCCCAGGGAACTTTCAGACGAGCAGCTCGATCTTTTTGAAAAGATGGCAGGACTTATATCGGATTTTCTGGCCTCGTGGCACTCCGTCGGCTACCTCGATATAGTCACGCTATTACCAAACCGGCAGCGACTACTGAAGGATATAGAGGTTTCAACTGAAGGCGCATTCAGGCTCGTCATTATTGATTGTATTGATATGCCGTTAGCCTACGAAATGGCTCGCTCACTCGGTATGATTGCCGTTGAAAATCTACTTCGTAGTATGGTCGCAGAACTGCAGACCCGCCTACCTTTAGAAGGGCCGCTCTACGCCGTGGCAGTTGGACGATTTGCCTTTTTTACCCATAAGGAAAAAACTCGGACATTAGAAGATATCTCTCAAAGCCTTCAGGGGATCCAGGCCAGGATCACCCCTGAAGTTCCCCTTGATCTGGATATTCACATGGGTGACTCCGGGCTTTGCGATAAATCTCTGACATCGAATGAAATTCTGCGCCGTGCAGTGAGTGCATTGCATGAAGGGATAAGTCAGGGGCGCCGGTTTACAGTCTATGATGACGCCCTGGATAGCAGTAAGAAGACTGATTTCAGCCTTCTTACTGAAGTTAGACAAGCGCTACAAGAAAACCAGGGCTTATATCTGGTTTATCAGCCGAAAATCTCACTGGTGACAGGACGTGTGACGGGAGCCGAAGCTTTGCTTAGATGGCAACATCCTAAAAACGGCGAAGTGTTGCCGGGTGTGTTTATTCCTCTGGTCGAAAAGACCAGCCTGATGCGTGAACTCACAGCGTGGGTTATCGATCACACTATTGTGCAACTGAGTGCCTGGCAAAGCCGTGGACTTTCTTTACCCGTGTCGATTAATTTGGCTGCCAGTGATTTTTCAAGACCAGATTTCTGCGATGAGCTGGAACAGAAAATGCTGGATGCGCGTCTGGATCCCGCCCTGCTGGGGGTGGAGTGTCTGGAAACCGAGAAGATGCTGGAAAGCCCCGCTGCACTTATCGGCCTGGACATGCTCAAACTACGCGGATTTAAAATATCTCTGGATGATTTTGGTTCCGGATACAGCAACATTAATTACCTGCGACAAATCCCGATGGACATCATCAAGCTTGACCGCTCTATTGTAAGTAAGGTTGCTCGCGACAAGGCCAGCCGCATCATTGTTCGCAACGTTATCACACTCCTCAAGCAACTCGACTATATCGTTCTGGCCGAAGGAGTCGAGGATGCCAGGACCGTTGATATTTTAAGAAGGCTGGGCTGCGATGAAGTTCAGGGCTATTTTTTTGCCAAACCGATGACCCCCGATGCTTTTGAAACTTGGTATCACGGCAGAGACGAAGCCCTAAAGTGAACGAGATTAAGTAAATACGTATGCTCGCCTGCCCGTAATATATAAATAAGAAGGGAACTGGTCACCCTGACCTACTCTCCATTGATTATCGGAGGTCGATGTTAGTCCTGCATTCAGGTAATCATGACAAATTCTCACTTCCGCTTCACGCTCTAAGCGGACCTCCAGGCCAGTTAACTATTCCGCTTCGTGCCATAAGCGGACGTTCCAGGCGATATTACCCCTGCAATGAGCTGAAACTTACAGGGGATGTTATTGAAATGAACCTGCAGCTTTAGTTTCCGATAGCATGAATTTTAGCGATAAGAAGCCAAACCCTCATATCTTCACCGGCTGTAGTCTTGCCCCAGTTCGTTCAAGCCATTCAATCATCAGTTCTGGATTGATCTTTTGCGAAGTCAGATAAAGCCCTGTCTCTCCTGCATTCATCAGCATTGACTCAATACCTGCGGCCACTCCGAGGGCCGTCAGATAAGACTGGCCCTTCGGGTGGGTCAATTGAAATGACACGCTCTCATATTGGCCGTTGACAAGGGTGCCGTCAATCTCATACAGGATTTCTACCGACGGATTATCTCCCTTCAGGCTTCCAGGAGACTGACCGACAACCAGATCGACCCTGACGGAAAGTGCTTTCGTCATCTGAGCCAATTCTGCGGCATCAAATCCTGGCAGGCTTGAAGCTATAAAACTTGAACCATCATTCAGAATATATTTCCGTTGCTCATCGCCGTTACGGGGTACTTTCCACTGCGAGCATTCCAGCACCAGGCCCGCCTCTTTCTGGGAAAAATCATCAAAATCAGCCATGCTGGCAGGGCCACCGAGGTCATTTTCATCCATCAGCACGCCTACTCTGATTTGTTTCACTGAACTGAAATCTTTAGTGCAGTAAATTCCTGCAGAAATTAGCGCACCGGCAAAGCTGGTATCCTGAATGAGAACACGACAGGTCGAAAGGTGGTTCAGGTACAATGCCAGTTTTGGTGCGATGTGGTTCAGTTGAGTGGCAATGCTAGTGTACGGTATGCCCTGTCTAATAGCGTATTCTGCAGGGTGAGTGGATAAGTCATTGGTTAGCAAGGCAATACCGCTGAACTGAGCCTGTGGATCTAACCCCAGGTCAGCCCGTTGTGTATCAACGGCGATGCCGGTCGCATTGCTGAAGCGGGATGCCGCCTCGCTGGCTTTTTGCGCATTTCGTCCAGCGATTACAACAGGCAGTTCCGGAAGAAACTGGTTCAGTATAGACACAAGATGGGAACCTACTGTGCCGTATCCCCCGATAATAAGAAATGGATGGGTCATATGTTACTCCTGATTGAATAAAGTTGGTTCTAGGGTAAGGACGCCATCTGGCGCAGTGTAACGATGAGATTTTCCGGATCGCCCTGCGCTATCTGCATGCCGAGGCTAAGGCATAAACCATCAGCGGCCAGTCTTACCAGGGTAAGTTGTGGGTTGTCCTCGAGGTCGCCGCGTTTTTCAAGCATTCCCTGATACCAGTCACGCCAGCGGAAACAGATGTATTCATCATCCATGGCTGATTTCCATAACGTCATAAGACCGGCATTTTTCAGGGTTGCGCACCCCTGCTCCAGATAGGCTCGAGTAAATGCACCTTTCTCATAGGGGTCGGCAGATATAAGCCGGTCAATTTCTTCTGAATAATCTGTGATCATCTGTTCAAAGACGCACTTCAGCAGCGCGTCCTTATTCTCAAAGTGATGAAAAAAAGCTCCTTTTGTTACACCAGCCTGATCGCATAACGCCTGTACGCTGATAGCGGACAGACCGCTCCTGACTGCCAGAGTTTTCGCACATCTGAGCAAGGTTGCCCTTACGATTTCGGGCTGTTTTTTACGTTTATTGTTGATAGTCATTCATGAAACATACCGTCCGGTATGTTTCATGTCAATCTGTCCCGGATGCAGGAAGAGATAATTTGTGACGTGGCAGTAGTACCCCTTATAAAAAATTTCCCGTGGTAGTAAAAATGGATACGGAAAGAGAAAGGGGCGTTTTTCTGGTGAAAATTTGGGGGCAAATTTGGGGGCAAATTTGCGCCGGGGGCGTGTTTTGGGGCACTAAATCGGCCGTTATTGTCCGATAATGTCCGAATGGGAAATTCTTTAAGTCTATGAAATATAACTAACTAATTGTTATTAAGGCCGTTGTGATTTTCGCTGTGCAGTCTAACGCTGATTATGTTGTTGTGGTGATAAACATTGACTAAACCGGGGAAAAGCATCCCCCTTTTCGGGCGAAAAGGGGGAGAGGGGGGTTACTTCAGCTCGTCAACCATAGTGACGGCGCGACCAATATAGTTCGCCGGGGTCATCGCTTTGAGGCGCGTTTTCTCGTCTTCCGGCAGTGCCAGACCGTCGATAAACTGCTTCATACCTTCAGCGTCCACGCGTTTGCCGCGGGTCAACTCTTTCAGCTTCTCGTACGGTTTTTCAATGCCGTAACGGCGCATCACGGTCTGAATTGGCTCCGCCAGCACTTCCCAGTTGTGATCCAGTTCGTCCAGCAGACGATCGCGGTTCACTTCCAGTTTGCTCACGCCTTTCAGGGTGGACTGATACGCGATCAGCGCGTAGCCAATGCCCACGCCCAGGTTACGCAGTACGGTGGAGTCGGTCAGGTCACGCTGCCAGCGGGAAACCGGTAGTTTGCTCGCCATATGCTGCAGCATGGCGTTCGCCAGGCCCAGGTTGCCTTCGGAGTTTTCGAAGTCAATCGGGTTCACTTTGTGCGGCATGGTGGACGAACCGATTTCACCGGCGATGGTTTTCTGTTTGAAGTGGTTCAGCGCGATGTAGCCCCACACGTCACGATCGAAGTCGATCAGGATGGTGTTGAAGCGGGCGATGCAGTCAAACAGTTCCGCGATGTAATCGTGCGGCTCAATCTGGGTGGTGTATGGGTTCCACTGAATGCCCAGAGAGGTCACGAACTCTTCGCTGAACTGATGCCAGTCCACTTCCGGGTAGGCGGCGATGTGGGCGTTATAGTTGCCAACGGCACCGTTGATTTTGCCGAGGATTTCAACCTGCTCCAGTTGACGATACTGACGCTCCATACGGTATGCCACGTTCGCCATCTCTTTCCCCATCGTGGAGGGGGTAGCTGGCTGGCCGTGGGTACGGGAAAGCAGCGGAATGTCGCGATATTCCACAGACAGCGCTTTCACCGCGTCGATGATTTTACGCCAGTATGGCAGCACCACCTCTTTGCGCGCGGTGGAGAGCATCAGCGCGTGCGACAGGTTGTTGATGTCTTCAGAGGTACAGGCAAAGTGAATGAATTCAGACACGGCGTGCAGGGCAGGAACGCTTTCCACTTTCTCTTTCAGGAAATACTCAACCGCCTTCACATCGTGGTTGGTGGTGCGTTCAATGGTCTTAATGCGCGCAGCATCTTCTTCATTGAAGTCAGCAACGATTTTATCAAGGTAATCGTTTGCCTTTTCGTCAAAAGCAGGAACTTCCTTGATTGCTGCCTGGGCGGCCAGCTTCTGCAGCCAGCGTACTTCAACCTGAACACGGAACTTCAGCAAACCATATTCGCTGAAGATCCCGCGCAGCGCGCTGACTTTATCGCCGTAGCGTCCATCGACAGGGGATACGGCGGTCAGTGAGGATAATTCCATAATTCGCAACTCCGGGAGGTTAACAATGAGCAAGAATTTGTTTTGCCTGAGTGGTCAGGCGATTACGAGAAAACATTAACTGCAGGCGGCCGCCGCCGACCTGATGCCACAGCACGGCGGCGCGGATGCCCGCCAGCAGCGAGGCGCGAACCTTCGCCTGAACCTGTGGGCTTTGCAGTACCGCAGGAGAGCCGGTGACCTGAATGCGCGGGCCTAGCGGGCTGATGACGTCGACATAAATCCCCGCCATCGCGCTCAGCAGCGTTTCCGACTGCAGGTCAAAATGATCGAGCTGACGCTGCAGCCCGGCAATGCGATCGCCCAGCGTATTCATTGCGCCTTTTGCGGCGTTCAGCTTACGTTCCAGTACCATCAGGCTTAAGGTGTAACGGGTCAATTCTGCGTTTAAACCCTGGCGGTTGCTGGCATTGAGCACGCCGAGCAGGGTTTCAAGACCGAGACGAAGATTGGCTTCACTGCCGCCGAAAACACCCAGCGTGGAGCCGGGGTTAAGATCGATAACGCTGTTCAGCGAAACGTGCAGGGCGTCAGCGTCGCAATGACCCTGATGCGCCAGCTGTTGCACCAGACGGGCTGACTGGCAAATTCCCGCCAGCGCCAGGGTGATGTCATAGTAGTTCTTCGCCACACGGTCTCCTTTATGTGTGCAATCGTATTAAACAGCAGGCAGCGGCAGGCGCTGTTCAATGATCCCGCCGCCCAGGCAAATTTCGCCGCTGTAAAAAACAGCAGACTGACCCGGCGTAACGGCGGAAACCGGCTCGTCGAAACGTACGTCAATGCGATCGTCATCCAGTGCGGTTACGGTGCAAGGGATGTCTGTCTGGCGGTAGCGCGTTTTCACCGTGCAGCGGAGCGTGCCTTTCAATGGTTCGCGATCGACCCAGTGCAGCTGCTGCGCGATAAGCCCAACGGACATCAGACGCGGATGGTCGTGACCCTGAGCAACAACCAGAATATTGTTTTCGACATCTTTGTCGACAACGTACCACGGATCTTCGCTGCCATCTTTGGTCCCGCCGATACCCAGACCTTTACGCTGGCCGAGCGTGTGGTACATCAGACCCTGATGCTGACCAATTTCATCGCCATCAACGGTGACAATTTTGCCCGGCTGTGCGGGCAGGTAGCGACCCAGGAATTCACGGAATTTACGCTCGCCGATGAAGCAGATGCCGGTGGAGTCTTTTTTCTTCGCGGTGATCAGGTCCAGCTCTTCGGCGATTTTACGCACTTCTGGCTTTTCCAGCTCGCCGACCGGGAACAGACTTTGGGCAATCTGTTCGTGGCTCAGCGTGTAAAGGAAGTAGCTCTGGTCTTTATTGCCGTCCAGACCGCGCAGAAGCTGGCTTTTGCCATTCACATCTGCGCGACGCACGTAGTGACCGGTCGCAATGTAGTCTGCGCCCAAATCTTCTGCGGCGAATTCCAGGAAGGCTTTGAATTTGATCTCTTTGTTGCAGAGAATATCGGGGTTCGGCGTGCGGCCCGCTTTGTACTCTTCCAGGAACAGTTCAAAGACGTTGTCCCAGTATTCCGCAGCAAAGTTAACGGTGTGCAGTTCAATGCCGAGCTTGTCACACACGGCCTGCGCATCGGCGAGATCCGCAGCGGCAGTGCAATATTCCTCACCATCATCTTCCTCCCAGTTCTTCATGAACAGGCCCTCCACCTTATAGCCCTGTTGCTGTAACAGGTAGGCGGAAACGGAGGAATCGACACCGCCGGACATGCCGACGATCACTTTTTTCTGGCTATTATCTGACATGGAATACTCACGACATTGAACTTCAAGGCGGCGTATTCTATCACGCCCCCCCACCGTTGACACCCTCTGTAAACGGCCAGTTAAATTCTCCGATGACATCCAGCGGCAGGCGCCCCGCAGACTGCCAGCAGCGGATGCTTTCCGCAACCAGCGGCGAGCGCAGGTTTGGCGCGTTCAGGATCTCGTCGGCGGTCACCCACAGGCAGCGATCGATATCGTCATCGTGCGGTTCAGTGGCGCACGTTTCGCTAAGCTCAACGGTGAATAAAAAACGCAGGAATGGGGTGCTATCGGGCGCAATCCACTGATGCATACGGATGAAGTGCTGGGGCTCAGCGTGAATGCCGGTCTCTTCCCACAGCTCGCGTTTCGCTGCCTGCAGAAGGGTTTCATTGGCTTCAAGATGTCCGGCAGGTTGATTCCACAGCGCTTTGCCGTTGATGCTCTCTTCAACAACAAGGAATTTGCCCCGGGCGTGAACCACACAGGCGACCGTAACATGAGGTTTGAACATCGTTTCTCCTTAAGGGACAGCGTCCCGCCATTCGCCGTTCGCCAGTGAATCCAGCGTGTAGCTGCCCATGGCGTAGCGAATCAGACGCAGGGTTGGGAAGCCAACGAGTGCCGTCATCCGGCGAACCTGACGGTTGCGGCCTTCGTAAAGGGTGATTTTAAGCCAGCTTGTCGGAATGGATTTACGTTCACGAATCGGCGGGTTGCGCGGCCATAGCCATTCCGGCTCATTCACGCGCTCAATACCCGCGGGCAGGGTGGGACCGTCATTTAACGTCACGCCGCTGCGCAACGTCGCCAGCGTCGCTTCATCCGGTTCGCCTTCCACCTGCACAAAGTAAATTTTCCCGGTACGTTTACCCGGTTGAGTGAGCTTTGCCTGCAAGGCGCCGTTGTTGGTTAAGACCAGTAGCCCTTCGCTGTCGCGGTCGAGTCGCCCGGCGGCGTAGACGCCCTGAACGGGAATGTAGTCCTTCAGCGTGCTGCGCCCGGCCTCGTCGGTGAACTGTGGCAAAACATCGTAGGGTTTATTGAACAGAATCACCCGCGTCGGCTGGGTTTCTTGTGGTCTTCTGGTGGCTTGTCGCGAGCTGAATCGCTCAACCCGGTGTTTTGTAAAAGAAGTTTTCTTCATGGTATTTTCAGGCGTTATCAATTGCCGCATTATAGCCTAATAACGAAGACCTTTCATGGCGTCGGACATTCAGGTACTATCGAAGGGCTCATTACAATTTATTAACATAAGATCAGTAACAACCAGAAGCGCTCGAAGGAGAGGTTAATGGAAAGCAAAGTAGTTGTTCCGGCGGAAGGTAAAAAGATCACCCTGCAAAACGGCAAGATTAACGTTCCTCACAATCCGATTATCCCGTTCATTGAAGGCGACGGTATCGGTATAGACGTTACCCCGGCAATGCTGAAAGTGGTTGATGCCGCTGTTGAGAAAGCCTACAAAGGCGAGCGTAAAATTTCCTGGATGGAAATTTACACCGGTGAGAAATCTACTCAAGTTTATGGCCAGGATGTCTGGCTGCCAGCAGAAACGCTGGACCTGATCCGCGACTACCGCGTTGCTATTAAAGGCCCACTGACGACGCCAGTTGGCGGCGGTATCCGTTCCCTGAACGTGGCACTGCGTCAGGAGCTGGACCTGTACGTGTGTCTGCGTCCGGTTCGTTACTATCAGGGCACCCCAAGCCCGGTTAAGCACCCTGAACTGACCGACATGGTTATCTTCCGCGAAAACTCAGAAGACATCTACGCAGGTATCGAATGGAAAGCGGACTCTGCTGACGCAGAAAAAGTGATTAAATTCCTGCGCGAAGAGATGGGCGTGAAGAAAATTCGTTTCCCTGAACATTGCGGTATCGGCATCAAACCATGCTCAGAAGACGGTACCAAGCGTCTGGTGCGTGCGGCCATCGAATACGCGATCACCAACGACCGTGACTCTGTGACCCTGGTTCACAAAGGCAACATCATGAAGTTCACCGAAGGCGCGTTCAAAGACTGGGGCTACCAGTTGGCGACCGAAGAGTTCGGCGGTGAGCTGATCGACGGCGGCCCATGGCAGAAGATCAAGAACCCTAACACCGGAAAAGAGATCATCATCAAAGATGTGATCGCCGATGCGTTCCTGCAGCAGATCCTGCTGCGTCCTGCTGAATACGACGTAATCGCCTGTATGAACCTGAATGGTGACTACATCTCTGAC
Organism: Enterobacter mori; assembly: GCF_025244905.1. NCBI lineage: Bacteria > Pseudomonadati > Pseudomonadota > Gammaproteobacteria > Enterobacterales > Enterobacteriaceae > Enterobacter > Enterobacter mori. The sequence continues at coordinate 1,842,461 of NZ_CP104285.1, forward strand.
GCCCTGGCAGCGCAGGTTGGCGGTATCGGTATCGCCCCAGGCGCGAACATCGGTGACGAGTGCGCCCTGTTCGAAGCGACCCACGGTACTGCGCCTAAATACGCAGGCCAGGACAAAGTGAACCCAGGCTCTATCATCCTGTCCGCAGAGATGATGCTGCGTCATATGGAATGGTTCGAAGCCGCAGACCTGATCGTTAAAGGTATGGAAGGCGCGATTAACGCCAAAACCGTCACCTATGACTTCGAACGTCTGATGGAAGGCGCTAAGCTGCTGAAATGTTCAGAGTTTGGCGACGCGATTATCGCGAACATGTAATCCAGATTCTGGGTTAAACAAGAGCGGGGGCCTGAGGGTTCCCGTTTTTTTTGCCTTTGCGACGTTGACTCCAGGCTTTGGTCAGGGGATATACTCGCTACAATCCTCTTTAACTGTCAGACTCAAGAATGATTATGAACAACGAAACCCCACTTAAATTTTATGACATCGTCGATGAATACTCGACGGAAGCGGCTGAAGCTGTAAGCGAATCTGAGCGTGACGGCCTGGCTCAGTATTTCCAGCTGTTGCTTACCCGTTTGGCAAATAACGAAGAGATCAGCGAAGAAGCCCAGCAAGAGATGGCCAGCACAGCAGGGATCCGCACGATGCGGATAGATGATGTTGCGAACTTCCTTAACCAGTGGGGCAACGAGTAACGCCGGGGTGCTGTCTGAATGAGGGTTGCATGCCAACGTCATCTATTAATGTTTTAATGTCGGAAGATATTAATTCCCGATAATTAACTTCCTGAATATGCATACGGGCTAACGCATTTTTAATGCGTTAGCCAGTTATCAATGCCTCAGGAATTTTATTCCGTGAATACTTCCAGCTTAAAACCAATACTGGTGGTTTCATTTGCATGGCTTAAGTACAATTTATTTTCCTCTTATACTGACCTTTGTTACAGTGACAAGAGTTGTCAGCCAGGGATATCAGGCGTGATAAGGTGGATTAGCTCGTGCATGTGAAAAACGCGTTTAACACAACAACCATTACCGTCATCATCGTCTCACTGATTATTTCGCTGTCGCTTGTCGTTCAGATCGCCACGTCCAGACAGCAATCAATTCAACAAATTAATACCAGCGTTGCCAACCTCAGCCATACCCTTGATGTGTACACTGAGGGGATTATGCGCCAAAGTGAAATGTTGATTACCACTGTTTCTGACATGATTGAAATTTATGGCATGACGCCGCAGCAGGCTGTGAATATTCAGCGGATAATAACAAATCAGGATGATTTACTTTCTCAGATAAATAATGTCGTCGTTTACGATGCGAAAGGGGATATCTTCACGGCATTGCATGAGGGGTTTTCCGGTTCCCGTAAAGGGGCAGACAGGCCATTTTTTGTGTATCACCAAGAAAATAAAAGTCCGCAGATTTTTATTGGTCAACCTGTGGTGAGCAGAACAAACGGTAAATGGGTGATTACCATCAGTCGACGCCTGGAAACGCACTCGGGGGCCTTTAACGGGGTTGTTGTGGTTACGCTGGGTATCGAAAACTTTCTTGCGCTATACGGACAGATTAACATTGGTCATTCCGGGGTTATTGGTTTAACGACGCAAACAGGTGTATTACTGGTTCGGCACCCTTTTAAAAATAACTATATTGGCGCGATTGTTTCTGACTCCCCCCTCTTTAAGGAGTATCTCAAGGTACAGAATGCCGGGATAGCCAGTTCCGTCTCGCGGTTTGATAAAATCGAACGCATCTACGCGTTTGAGAAAAACAGACGCTACGGTTTGGTGACGACCGTGGCGGTCAGCAAGGAGGAGGCGCTTTCTCCCTGGCGCAAGCAGGCCATTCAGCTCGCCGTTGTAATTGTTATTTTAACCGCCGTGCTGATCGTGGCTTCCTACTTTTTGTATGTAGACTTATCCAGAAAAAACCGGGTTAACAAAGAGCTTCAGATCATTGCCTCCGAAGATGCATTGACCGGGCTTTTCAATCGCCGCGCATTTGATGAAAAGATCCTGTCTGAAATTGCGCGCTGTGCGGCTGACAATTCGCCGATTTCAGTGCTGATTGTGGATGCCGATTTCTTCAAAAAATACAATGACAACTATGGGCACCCGGAAGGGGATCGCTGTCTTAGCCTTCTGGGAGATTGCCTCAGGAAAAGCCTTACCCGGGACAACCAAATTGTGGCGAGATACGGCGGCGAGGAATTTGCGCTCATCTTGCCTGACACCGATATCGAGGAGGCGTGTCGCCTTGGCAAATCGATTATTCGCAATGTCTGTTCCCTGAATATTGAACACGATTTCAGCCCCTTTGGGCGGGTAACGGTAAGCGTAGGGGTCTCCACCGCGCGTGCCGTGGAAATTGCAGGCAGCCAGCAGAACATTATTATCGCTGCCGATCGTGCGCTCTATCAGGCAAAACGGGCCGGACGAAACCAGCATGCCTTTATTGCAGTATGATGTATCTGTCTTGCAGGCAAAAAAAAGCCCACTCAAGAGTGGGCAAGAAATACTGGAAGCAATGTGAGCAATGTCGTACTGAATACCTGAGCATTTCACTCAACTATTCAGTATTGAGAAAGATAATCTTTCTCAACAAAAGATGCAACCCCACACTTCATGTGGAACGGCTTTTTTTATAGGTCAGATTTTACTCAATCAAACCCTGTGATGCTTATCACAAATTTCCTTTCTTAAATCCTGTGCTATCCTTTTCTGTGTCGTTGATTTAATGACAAAAACCATACAGAGAGGAAAGCTATGGGAATTTTATCCTGGATTATCTTTGGGCTGATTGCGGGGATCCTGGCGAAGTGGATTATGCCAGGCAAAGATGGTGGTGGGTTCTTCGTAACCGTAATACTGGGGATCGTGGGTGCAGTCGTTGGCGGCTGGATCAGTACCCTGTTCGGGTTTGGCAAAGTAGATGGCTTCAATTTTGGCAGCTTTGCCGTCGCGGTGATTGGTGCCCTGGTGGTTCTGTTTATCTACAGAAAAATCAAAAGCTAGCTCTGTTATTTGCTAAAAAAGGCTGCCAGATTGAAGTGAACCCCATATATTGGACACTTTCTTAACTGGCGGCTGACATAGCCTGAGTTCGGTATTGTACTGGACTCAGGCCGTTTAGTTTTAGCTTGATTCGTTCGTTGTTGTAATAATGGATGTACTCTTCCACTACTTTTCGTAGATGGTCCGTATTTTCATACTCTTCGTGGTACCAACATTCTGTCTTCAACAGACCAAAAAAGTTTTCTATCACTGCATTGTCCAGACAGTTTCCTTTGCGCGACATGCTTTGCTCTATACCTTTAACCTTAAGCTTTTCCTGATACCGTGCCATCTGATATTGCCAGCCCTGATCAGAGTGCAGTATCGGTCTTTCATCTGGCTTTAGCCGCTGTATGGCCTTGCTGAGCATGTTGTCGACCAGGTTCATTCCCGGATGCGTCGTCATATGCCAGGCTATTATCTCGCTGTTATACAGATCCAGCACTGGTGACAAATATAGCTTTGTCCCTTTTACGTTGAACTCGGTCACGTCTGTAACCCATTTCTGGTTTGGACTGCTGGCCTTAAAATTACGAGACAGGATGTTTGGTGCGATTTTACCGTAGGTACCTTTGTATGACTGATACTTCTTGCTTCTCAGGCATGAGGCCAGCCCCATCTTACGCATCAGTTTTCGTACTGTTTTATGATTTATGCCGTAGCCTTCATTGCGCAACGCCAGGGTAATGCGGCGGTAACCATATCGTCCTTTATGATAATGAAACAGTGCGGCTATTCTTTGCTGTTCGCCCTCATAGCGCTCTCCACTGTCCTCCGCCCTAACGTGCCAGTAGTAAGTGCTGCGAGGCAATCCTGCTATATGAAGCAGCATCCTCAGGTTATGGTTTTGCCTCAATTCGGTAATTATTTTTGCTTTGTCTTCTGCTTTTCCCGAATCAAGGCCTGAAGCTTTTTTAGGTAGGCATTTTCCGCCCTCAAGTATTCAAGCTCTTCTTCAACGCTCTGAAACGCTGGAGGGGAATTTTTAAGTTTTTTATCTGACGTTTCGTTCTTACCAGACTTCACCGGACGCCCTCTGGGTTTATCTTGTAAGGCAATAACACCGCCTTCACGGTAAAGGCGCTCCCACTTGCTGACAGTATAAGCGGTTGCGATGCAAAACTCCGCCGCAGCTTTCCGGGATGACTTGTTATGTTGCTGCATCCAGAGCACAACAGACTCTTTGAACTCAGCAGAGTAAGCTCTGGTAGGAATGGAAAAACCGTTCACCCCGTTCACTTTCCAGTGTTCAGTCCAGCGTCTGACCGCTCCGTGATCGACGCCGAACAGCCTGGCCGTTTTCTTTGCACCGTCACCACTGTTCAGATAGTGGAGAACAACTTGTTGCTTGAATTCAGATGAATATTTTTTTCTGCCCATTGAAACGCAAAACCCCTAATCGTTGGATGTCCAACTTTCGGGGTTCACTTCAAGATGGCGGCCTTTTTACATTGGAGGTTTACCACCAGCCGAACTGTGAACCTGCTACTGCCACGATTGCCACAACCAACATAATGAGGGTAGTTTTTCTCATTTATGCCCCCGGCGCAGCGTAACCGCCAATGAAAAACCAGGCCAAAAAAATCACCGCCGTTATAAAAATAACAACCGGGAAGAGGATCCCTATTCGCATGCCATCACCTTTATCGTTTTACGTAACGCCGTAGAGTGTACGGGGTTAATCTATCGTGAGAAAGCGTGTTTTGCTTTTTCCTTTTTTGTCTTGATACATCGCCATATCTGCCGCCTGTAACGCGCTGTCCGCATCGGTACTGGCGGGATCAACTTCCACGATGCCCAGACTCGCACCCGGATACACAATATGAACCTGACCGAGCCAGTATTCACCCGCAATGCGAGCGCTAAGCTGGGTTTTCAGCAGATTAATTTGCGTCCTTTCGGCTTCTTCTGTGCTTTGACTCAGACAGGCTACCAGAAACTCATCGCCGCCTAATCTTCCGACGATCTCGTCCTCGGTCTGTTCGTCAGTGAGTCGCTTGCCCACTTCGATCAGGAATCGATCGCCCGTCTCATGCCCGAAGCGATCGTTAATCAGTTTGAAATCATCCAAATCGATAAACGCAATAATGGCGTTGCGTTTAAGGTGTTTAGCTAAGGAAAACAGGGTGGTGAGATTCTCGAAAATCGCCCGACGGTTGGGTAACCCTGTGAGAGCATCGGTATAAGAGTGGGCGATAAGGGCTGCATTGGCTTCGCGAAGCTGGGCCACCAGAGATTCTTTCTGAATGTACTGTGCAATTAAACCGGCAAACAGCTTCAGCACTTGTTCACCGCGCTCGCTAAGCTGCTTCTTCTCCGTGCTGGTCGCGCACAGGGTCCCATAAATCGAACCATCAGCCAGGTGAATAGGGATACTCATGTAGGTTGTAATTCCAAGCGCTTTTGCGGCTTCGCACTCAGGCCAGCGACCCGCCACGTCGTTGCTGAACAGCGTATCGCTGTCTATCGCACGCTTGCACAGGGTGTCCCCCCACGAAACGCTCAGCCCTTCAGGGATCTGCATCTGCTTACTGTTGCGGGCATAAAGAATATGCTGCAACCGCGCGTTGATATCCACCTTTGTCAGGTAGGTGGATTCCATTTCGGTCACAATTTCCAGCATCTCCAGCAGCTGGCGTACAAGACTTTCTAAGGATTGCTCGGTGGCGAGTGTTTCAGAAACACGGGCAAGGATGATATCCGACATGACGTGGGTTGACTCCCATACAGAAGACGTCTGCATCTGCATGTTATGCTGAAATTTTCCAATTTCGACATAGTAAAACATGAATATAACAAATTTTATACATTCTCCGGGACGATTCTGGAGACAAAAAGGCCCCGGTGCAGAGACCGGGGCAAAGACATCTTGATTACGGAATGATGTTCTCTGGTCATATCGAGAACACGCAACACTGTAAGGGTAAAAAGTGCAGTTACGATGGAGAAATCATGGAGAAAACCCTCCTGACCCGTTACCCTGACGTTTTCAGGACGCTTTAAGGATCGCGATGATGAAATATCTGTTACTGGCGCTGGCGTTACCGCTCGCGGCATGCACAACAAAAGCCACTCAACCTGACGCCCCAATGCCGCCGCAGGCGGTAGGTATGGCGAACCCGGCCTCCGTTTACTGCCTGGAGAAAGGTGGCGAACAGATCCCGGTGCAAAGTCCGCAGGGGGTGCGTACCGAGTGCAAACTGCCTGGCGGTGAAGTGATTGATGAATGGGACCTCTACCGTCGCGACCACCCGCAACCTGCCAGGTGACAGCGGGCTACTGTCTGCGATACACTTCTCTTTAGGATTATTCTTAGCCAGTTTCTGGCGATATTGACCGCGAGAGAAGTATGTTTCAGTTAAAGCCGGGCAGCCTGGCGATAATCATTGGCGCGCGTACGCCAGCTGGCCGCCGCAATGTTGGAAAATCGGTGGAGCTGTTTGGTCTTTGCCAGCCAGGTCAGCGTTTTGTTAATCCAGTAAACGGCGTGATGACGCAGCTGCCTGCAACGGCGGATCGTGCGCTGTGGCTGGTGACGGGAGATATCTATGCGTTTGATAATCAGCATGGTTTTGCGTTTGTCCGTCCGGAACATCTGCTGCCGCTGACGCCGGACGAAACATCGCAGACCTGTGATGAACTGACGATCGGTTGATTACAGATGGCGCAGCCAGTCAGCCAAAACCAGGGCATGATTTTGCGCCGTGTCTTTAGCGCCGTAGAGCAGAGTTAAGGTCTGCGTGTTTGCCAGAGCTGCCAGACGCTGGCCTTCGTCCTTATGCTGCGCCAGCTCTTCCCGATACGCCTTACTGAAGGCAGTAAAATCAATCGTTTCGCTATGAAATGCTTTGCGCAATTCGTTTGAAGGCGTGAGCGTTTTACACCATTCATCATACGCGAGGTCTGTTTTTTTCACCCCGCGTGGCCACAACCGGTCTACCAGAACCCGATAACCATCCTCCTGACTGGCCCGATCGTACAGGCGCTTGCACTGAATCATATTTCACCCCTCCCAATTTAAGGTATTGTGATAATTGCAGAAGATCGGTAGTCTGAGGTTCCTTATGTTATCTGATAATACTTTGGCATAAGGACTCCCTCATGGAACACCTCCCGGTTAAAACGACGCTGCGCATTGCTCTTGTTGGCGATTATAACGCTAATGTGGTTGCGCATCAGGCGATCCCACTGGCTATTGACGATGCCGCTGCTGTACTGGATCTCACCGCAGATTATGACTGGCTTGCAACAACGGAGCTGACCAGTCCGGAAGACCTGGTAGGCTATGATGCCATCTGGCTGGTGCCTGCAAGTCCCTATAAGAACACCGAGGCGGCCTTCATCGCCGCACGCTACGCCCGTGAAAACAGCATTCCCTTCCTTGGGACCTGCGGTGGGTTCCAGCACGCATTGATTGAGTACGCGCGCAATGTGCTGGGCTGGAGTGATGCGGCTCACGCCGAAACGGACACCGAAGGGACGATGGTGATTGCGCCGCTGGCCTGCTCGCTGGTGGAAAAAACCGATGCCGTTGAACTGCGCAACAATACGCTTATCGCGAAAGCCTACGGAAAGCCGGAAATTGTAGAGGGTTATCACTGCAACTATGGCGTGTCGCCAGAATTTGCACAGCAACTGGAGAGTGGTGATATGCGCGTGACGGGCTGGGACGAACAGGGCGACATTCGCGCAGCCGAACTGGTTACGCACCCGTTCTTTGTGATCACCTTATTCCAGCATGAACGTGCAGCGCTTGAAGGGCGTCCGGTGGTGCTGGTGCAGGCGATGCTGCGCGCGGCACGCGGATAATGCAAGGGCAGACTATCGGGTCTGCCCTTGTTATTAGCGGGGTGTGATCTCCCGGTCACGCCCGGCAAGCACGCCGCAAACCGCCATCACCGCCGCGGCCAGCGCGCAGGCCATCAGTGGAATGCGCCAGTCTCCGGCAGTGTCGTGAATTTTCCCCATCAGCGGTGGTCCGCAGGCGGCCAGCAGATAACCAATCGACTGCGCCATACCGGATAACGCCGCCGCCTGGTGTGCAGAGCTGGCGCGCAGACCGATGAAGGTCAGGCCGAGGATCATGGTCGCACCCGAGCCAAAGCCAAACACCAGCGTCCATATTACCGCCATGTCAGGCGCAAACCAGAACCCCGCCGCGCTCACCGCGCACATCAGTGCCACGATACCGGCGATCCCGCGCTGATCTTTCAGGCGATGGAGGAGCAGTGGGACAACAAGACCCGGCACGGCGGTGGCCAGCTGTAGCAGGCCGTGCATCGAGCCTGCCTGTGTTTCACTGTAGCCATGACTGAGTAAAATCGCTGGCAGCCAGCCGATGATCACATAGTAAATCAGCGAGTTGATTCCCAGAAACAGCGTCACCTGCCAGGCAAGGGCAGAGCGCCAGATGGCGCGATTGTGCAACGCGCCTGCGCCGGTCACGGTGGCAGCAGGAGTCTGACGCCACTGCGGCAGCCACAGCAGCAGGGCGACCAGCGGGAAGATCATCAGCATCAGCAGCGCGCCGTGCCAGCCCGCATCACCCAGCGCCAGGGGAACAATTAGCGCAGAGCCTAACGCAGCAGACGCCCCCATTGTCAGGGAATAAGCCCCGGTGAGCTTAGCCACCTGTCCCGGGAAGTCGCGCTTGATTAACCCCGGTAACAGCACATTGCCCAGTGCGATACCACAGCCAATGACCGCCGTACCGATAAACAGCAGAGAGGCCGAAGGCAGGGAACGCACGCCAATTCCGGCGCAAATCAGCAGCAGGGCGAGAAACAGGCTGCGCTCAATACCGATACGGCGGGCGACACCTGCGGCGAGGGGGGAGATTAACGCAAATGCCAGCAGAGGCAGCGTGGTGAGCAAACCGGTTTGTGCGGTGGTTAAGCCGTAGTCCTGACGGATGGTGTCAAGCAGCGGCGCCGCTCCGGTAAAGGTGACGCGAAGCGTGGTGGCAATCATCAGGATGCCTGCAATCAGCAACGCGCCGTGTTTTCCTGACGTTCGAATAGCTGTAGTCATTATGTTCTCATACGTTCAAGCGAGCGCACACAATACCGATTTTCAGCGTGGTTGAAATCAAGCTAAAATGACAGTTTATCGCTAATATCGGACAACTTTATGATAGGTCTTGGGCTGGATGGCTACGATCCGGATAGCCAGCACGACCCTGCGGTGGCATTTCGCATCCGCGTGGTGGCTGAAGAACAGCATATTCCGCTGCATCATCACCGTAAGGGTCAGCTGATCCTGGCGCTGGGAGGCGCGATCACCTGCGATGTGGAAAACGCTATGCTGATGGTGCCCCCGCAGTATGCCGTATGGGTTCCGGGGCAAATGCCGCACAGCAATAAGGCCACGCCAGGTGCACAGCTGTGCTTTTTGTTTATTGAACCCGGCGCCGTCAGTTTGCCCGATCGCTGTTGCACCCTGAAAATCTCCCCGCTGGTGCGGGAGCTTATTTTGTCGCTGGCGGATAGATCGCGTGAAGAGTTGCTCCTTGCCGCCACATCGCGGCTGGTGGCGGTGCTATTTGATGAGCTGCCGCGTCAGCGTCAGGAGCATTTGCAGCTGCCCGTCTCACCACACCCCAAAATTCGCCTGATGAGCGAGAAGATGGCTGAAGAGCCTGCTGCATGGCAAACGCTGGCGCAGTGGGCGAGTCACTTCGCCATGAGCGAGCGCAACCTGGCGCGGCTGGTCGTAAAAGAGACGGGGTTAAGCTTCAGGCGCTGGCGACACCAGCTGCAGTTGATTGTCGCCCTGCAGTGGCTGATTGGTGGGAACTCCGTGCAGCAGGTGGCACAGTCACTGGGGTATGACTCCACCACCGCCTTTATTACCATGTTTAAGAAAGGGTTGGGGCAGACGCCTGCACGCTATATTGCCAGCCTGACTACGACTTCCCAATAAACAGTGAAACCAGCCCGGCGGCAATCAGCGGTCCCACCGGCACGCCGCGGAACAGGGCGACGCCGAGCACGGTGCCTACCAGCAGGCCCGCCACCAGCGAGGGCTGGCTGCTCATCAACGTAACGCCGCGTCCACCCAGCCACGAGACAAAAACACCCACCGCGATCGCCACCAGCGATTTCCAGTTCACGAAGGAATGCAGCAGCGTCGAGGCGGGAAGCGTGCCGCTGGCGATCGGGGCCATCACGCCGATGGTCAAAATGATAATCCCGATGGTGAGGCCTTGTTTTTCTATCCACGGGAAAAAGGTATTGAGCGGGGTCACGCGAACAATAATCAGCACCAGAATCGAGATGGCGACCGTGGTGTTATGGCTGACAAAGCCGAGCGCGGCGAGTGCCAGCAGAATGAGCAGAGTAGGGTCAAACATAGGGGATCCTTGCCAAAATAATTAACCTGCTTACAGTACGCGCAAACGCGGCGCAGGGCAGTTTTAAAAAGATTTTATTACTGTCATAACCTTGTCATTTACGCGGATTAAAACGGAGGCAGATATCGCAAAAGGGTCGCCATCATGAACGATCACATGTTTGTTGAAACGCTGATTATCTCCTCATCATTTTTCGCGATTGCCGTGATTCTCGTCGTCTCCGTGCTGTTCCTGGAAAGAAAAGGCTGACGGGGGCGCCAGCCGTCGCGATTACGCTTTATGGAAGGTTACCAGCTCTGGACGGGCAATACGCAGGTAATCCTGGGTATCCATAATGACGGATTTCTCCAGCAGGCCAGCGTTAAACGCGATTTCGTCGAAACGCTCGAACAGCAGCGGGTCGGCCACCAGCGCCAGGTCAGGATGGAAGCTAAAGGGCGGGATAGCGCCGAAAACGCAGGCGGTCAGGGTATCGACTTCTGCCGGGCTGGCGAGCGAGGCTTTAAGCCCGCCAAAATGGCTGGCAAGCTGGCTCAGGTCGGCCTGTAGGTCGGCGGCCAGGATCGCCAGAACGTGTTTTTTTACGCCGTTGCCTTTCACTTTGCACACCAGCGCTTTCGCGCCTTGTCTCAGATCGGTTCCGCGAATTTCACTTACCGCTTCACATTTCCCCACCGCCTCGTGCTCCATCACCCGAAACCGTGCACCCTGCTCGGTAAGTAAGGTAATCAGTTGCTGGTGAGTTGCCGTCCCAATAACATCTTCAGACATAACGATTTTCCCGGTAATGAACCCATTTTCAGCTTGCTACATTATCACGGGATGAACGGGGTCGAAAGAAAACAGCCAGCGAATTCGCTGGCTGCTGGGTTATGCATTGCTGGTGGCAGACTGCTTGTGGAACAGTTCCCGGAATACCGGATAGATATCATCCTGATCGCGGATATGCTGCATGGCAAAGTTATCGAACATCGACTGCAGATGCTCATACTCCCGCCACAGGGTCTGGTGCGCGCGGCGGGTGATTTCGATATAGCTGTAGTAACGCACGACGGGCAGAATTTTCTTCGCCAGAATTTCATGACACAGCGGTGAGTCGTCGGCCCAGTTATCACCATCCGACGCCTGCGCGGCATAGATGTTCCACTGCGCCGGGTCATAACGCTCTTTCACCACTTCATCCATCAGCTTCAGGGCGCTCGACACTATGGTCCCACCGGTCTCCTGCGAGTAGAAGAACTCGTGTTCGTCCACCTCTTTCGCCTGAGTGTGGTGGCGGATATAGACCACTTCCACGTTCTTATAGGTTCTGCTCAGGAACAGGTAGAGCAGAATATAAAAACGCTTCGCCATATCTTTGGTGGCCTGGTCCATTGAACCAGAAACGTCCATCAGACAGAACATTACCGCCTGGCTGGATGGCTCTGGACGTTTTTCGTAGTTCTTGTAACGCAGGTCAAACGTGTCAATAAACGGCACGCGGTCGATTTTTGCCCGTAGCTCGGCAATCTCTTTGCGCAGGCGCTCCTCTTCCAGCAGTTGCGCTGGTTCCGTGTTTTCCACGACCTTCAGGCTGCTTTCCAGTTCGCGCAGTTCACGTCGTTTACCGGCCGTCATCGCCGTCCGTCTCGCCAGTGAGTTCTGCAGCGAACGCACGACGCTGATATTGGCGGGCACGCCGTTTGCGGTATAACCCGCGCGATGGGTTTTGTATTCGTTAAGCTGGCGGTGCTGGTTCTTTTTCAGATTCGGCAGGGCCAAATCCTCAAACAGCAGGTCGAGATATTCATCTTTCGAAATCTGAAAGACAAATTCATCCTGACCTTCGCCGTCCTGGCTGGCTTGTCCCTGACCGCTTCCAGAACCGCCGCCACCGCCTTGTGGACGCTCGATGCGGTCATTCTGAACAAAGTGATCGTTACCTGGATGGACGCGATGGCGCAGACCGCCTCGCCCCTGATGAAACATCGGTTCGCTGATGTCATCAGTGGGGATGGAGACAGACTCGCCGCTGTCTACGTCAGTCACCGAGCGTTTGTTGATGGCCTCGGAGATCGACTGTTTAATTTGCGCTTTATAACGACGCAAGAAGCGCTGGCGGTTCACCGTGCTCTTGTTTTTGCCGTTAAGACGCCGGTCAATAAACCAGGTCATATACCCCCCGTACTGCATTTGCCAACTTGCATTTTGTAGGCCCGGTAAACGTTAACGCTACCGGGCACTTGTTTTAAGACGATTTGCGCACGCGCAGGTACCATTCGCAGAGCAGGCGAACCTGTTTGCGGGTATAGCCTTTCTCCATCATACGGTCGACAAAATCGTCGTGCTTTTTCTGCTCGTCGGTTGAGGTTTTGGCGTTAAATGAAATAACCGGCAACAGCTCTTCGGTATTGGAGAACATTTTTTTCTCAATGACCGTGCGCAGTTTTTCGTAGCTGGTCCAGTTCGGGTTACGCCCGTTGTTGTGCGCTCTGGCGCGCAGGACGAAGTTGACAATCTCATTACGGAAGTCTTTCGGGTTGCTGATACCGGCAGGCTTCTCGATTTTTTCCAGCTCCGCGTTCAGGGATTCACGGTCGAACAGCTGGCCGGTATCCGGGTCGCGGTATTCCTGATCCTGGATCCAGAAGTCAGCATAGGTAACGTAACGGTCGAAAATGTTCTGCCCGTATTCTGAATAGGATTCCAGATAGGCCGTCTGGATCTCTTTGCCAATGAACTCGGCGTATTTCGGGATCAGGTAGCCTTTCAGGAACTCAAGGTAGCGCTCAGACTGCTCCTGCGGGAACTGCTCGCGCTCGATTTGCTGCTCAAGGACGTAGAACAGATGCACCGGGTTAGCCGCCACTTCCGCATGGTCGAAGTTAAAGACGCGGGAGAGGATCTTAAACGCGAAACGCGTGGACAGACCGTTCATCCCCTCGTCGACGCCAGCGTAATCGCGGTACTCCTGATACGACTTCGCTTTCGGGTCGGTGTCCTTCAGGCTTTCACCATCATAGACGCGCATTTTCGAGTAGATGCTGGAGTTTTCCGGCTCTTTCAGGCGCGACAGAATGGAGAAGCGAGACAGCGTTTCCAGCGTTCCCGGTGCGCAAGGGGCGTGCACCAGCTCACTGTGGTTAAGCAGTTTCTCGTAAATTTTGATCTCTTCCGAGATCCGCAGGCAATAAGGCACTTTGACAATGTAAACACGGTCGAGGAACGCCTCATTGTTTTTGTTATTACGGAAGGTGACCCACTCTGATTCGTTGGAGTGCGCCAGAATGATGCCGTTAAACGGCAGGGCGGAAATACCTTCCGTCCCGTTGTAGTTCCCTTCCTGGGTAGCGGTCAGCAGCGGATGCAGCACTTTAATCGGTGCTTTAAACATCTCGACGAACTCCATAATTCCCTGGTTTGCGCGGCACAGGGCGCCGGAGTAGCCATAGGCATCCGGGTCGTTTTGCGCGTGATGTTCCAGCTTACGGATATCGACTTTACCGACCAGGGCCGAAATATCCTGGTTGTTCTCGTCGCCGGGCTCCGTTTTGGCGATAGCGATCTGTTCCAGAATTGACGGCCAGACTTTGACGACGCGGAATTTGGTAATATCGCCACCAAACTCGTGCAGGCGTTTTGCCGCCCACGGTGACATAATCGTGCCGAGATAGCGGTGCGGGATGCCAAACTCTTTATCAAGGATCTGCGCATCTTCCTGCGGATTAAACAGGCACAGCGGATGGTCATTGACCGGGCTGCGTTCCCCGTTGGCACTCAGCACGTAAATCGGCACGCGCTGCATCAGTGCTTTCAGGCGCTCAGCAAGCGACGATTTACCGCCACCCACAGGCCCCAGCAAATAGAGGATCTGCTTCTTCTCTTCCAGGCCCTGAGCAGCATGCTTCAGGTAGGAGACGATCTGCTCGATGGCATCTTCCATGCCATAGAACTCTTCAAACGCCGGATATCGGGCGACTACCCGATTCGAAAAGAGACGGGAAAGCCGTGGCTCCAGGGCAGTATCAACCATGTTAGGCTCACCAATAGCCATCAATAGCCGTTCTGCCGCATTGGCATAGGCACTGCGATCTTGCCGACAAATGGTAAGAAACTCCTGCAGTGTGAACTCTTCGTCCTTGGCAGCTTCGTAGCGCTGGCGATAGTGATCGAATATATTCATGGCATGCCGTCCTTTCGTTTTTTAGCACAGGATAAGAGCCGTTCGTATGAGTAGTGGAGGCTCCCGGAAGAGAATTTCTCGCACCTCACTGCCAGAGCAGCAACCTGTGTGCCAGGTCAGACGCTAAGAAGTGCGGGGGTATGCAGCAAAATCTCTTCTTAAATTAAAGCGTAGATGGCATTTGCAAAACTTGCATGCTGAGAAAATCTAATTTCAATGACATATCAATAACTCATCCAAAAATTCCCACGTGCGTAATAAGGCGAAGCCGCGTTTTTCATTCAGGGTTCACATAAATGAAAGCAGCCTGTCATCTGAAAAGTAAAAAATAACGGGTTAATCAGACTCATTAGTCAGCAAAAAATTTTGGGATGAACGGGAATGGCGGTTACACTTCACCCGCTGATTATTTGACTACAGGAAAGAATGGATTGTGACCAAACTCAAACTTCTGGCATTGGGCATCCTTGCCGCTACCGCAGTGAACACCGCACAGGCAGAAAGTCAGTGGACTGTTGGCGCGGGCGCGGGTGTCATTAACAGCCCGTACAAACAGTATGACCGCGACGTGTATCCCGTTCCCGTTGTCACCTATGAAGGCGATAACTTCTGGTTCCGAGGCCTGGGCGGCGGCTACTATCTGTGGAACGATACGGCTGACAAACTGTCGATCATGGCGTATTACGACCCGACGCACTTCAAGCCAGGCGACAGCGACAGTAACGCGCTTCGCCAGCTGGACAAGCGCAGAAGCTCGCTGATGGCGGGTCTTTCTTACGTACATAATACCCAGTATGGCTTCCTGCGTACTGCGCTGGCTGCGGATACGCTCGACAACAGCAACGGCTTTATCTGGGATCTGGCGTGGCTTTATCGGTACACCAACGGCGCGCTGACGCTGACGCCGGGCATTGGTGTGCAGTACAGCAGCGAGAACTACAACGACTACTACTACGGCGTTTCTAAAGCTGAATCTCGCCGTAGCGGTTTGAAAAGCTACAGCGCGGATGATGGCTGGGATCCGTACCTGGAGCTGACCGCGAGCTATAACTTCCTGGGTGACTGGAATGTTTACGGTACAGGCCGTTACACCCGCCTGAGTGATGAAATCAAAGATAGCCCGATGGTCGACAAATCCTGGTCAGGCATCTTCTCTGTGGGTGTGACCTACAAGTTCTGAGTGTGCATCATTAGCGTGCATTCAGTGCATCAAAACGGGGCGCTTGCGCCCCGTTTGCTTTTCTGTGGTGCAGGGCGATTATCGCTTAACAATGCTAATCGTCTGCCCTAAACGAGACGGTTTTTCTTCGCTCGCTTTCTGCGGCGTGGTCACGCATGCTGTTTCCACACAGACGAATGTTTTGTAACCGTCATCGGGAATGTCGGCCATGCTGACAGACAATGCCGGACCTGGGTTCCAGCCCACCACATTGCTGTGATGATGATGAACTACCTCAATGCCGCGGTTCAGGGCACCATCGTGGATCACGCTGCAGGCTTCGGGGTGGAGAAAAACGCGGTCGGTACGATCAGGGAAATCCTGAACGCCGTCGCTCAGTTTGCCTTCTTTCGCGTTATCAACTTTGTCGATAAAGGTATCGCCGAGGCCGCTCACCTTCACTGCGTTGATATCACCCACGTTGAAGTAGGTGTGCAGGGCTGCCGTCGTTTCAAATTCGCCGTGGGCTTCCAGCTCAATTTCGCAGGTTTTCGCCAGCTTGAAGCGGGCGTACAGGGTAAAATCGTGCGGCCACAGGGCGCGAGTTTCATCGTTTGCCTGCAGTTCAAAGGTCAGTACCGCGCCGTTATCATCTTCGTTGTGTGCTTTCAGCGTCCACTGTTGATTACGGGCGAATCCGTGAGACGGTAAACCCGGCTGCGCGGAAGGACCGAACCACGGCCAGCAGATGGGTACGCCGCCGCGGATCGCTGCCCCTTTTTGGAACGAGGTCGCATCGCTCAGCCATAAGCCTTCCACTTCTCCTTCCGGTTTCCAGGAGAGCAGGTGAGCGCCGTTCAGCGCCACGGACGCTTTGACGCGCGGATGGTCAACGACGATAACGTCGGCACCGTCAATCTGACGGCGGGAGAGCACAGGGGTAAGTTGTTCGACTACCGGAAGTGCAAAAATTTTATTAATCATTAAGCAATCCTCTGTCTTAAAACAATAAAAAAGGCGACCGAAGTCGCCTTTTTGGATCAAACACTCATCTCAACTTATTTGGAGATGTGAGCGATCAGGTCCAGTACTTTGTTAGAGTAGCCGGTTTCGTTGTCGTACCAGGAAACCAGTTTAACGAAGTTGTCGTTCAGTGCGATACCTGCTTTAGCATCGAACACGGAAGTGCACACTTCGCCGTTGAAATCGGTAGATACAACGTCGTCTTCGGTGTAGCCCAGAACGCCTTTCATTGCGCCTTCGGAAGCAGCTTTGATTGCTTTCTTAATTTCTTCATAAGAAGCCGCTTTTTCCAGACGAACGGTCAGGTCAACCACGGATACGTTAGGGGTTGGAACGCGGAACGCCATACCAGTCAGTTTACCGTTCAGCTCTGGCAGTACAACGCCTACAGCTTTAGCAGCACCGGTAGAAGATGGGATGATGTTCTGAGCTGCGCCACGGCCGCCGCGCCAGTCTTTGTGAGACGGGCCATCAACAGTTTTCTGAGTAGCGGTAGTTGCGTGAACGGTGGTCATCAGGCCTTCAACGATACCGAAGTTGTCGTTGATAACTTTAGCCAGTGGTGCCAGGCAGTTGGTGGTGCAGGATGCGTTGGAAACGATGTCCTGGCCAGCGTATTTTTCGAAGTTAGCACCACGAACGAACATTGGGGTGTTGTCTTTGGAAGGACCAGTCAGAACAACTTTCTTCGCACCAGCGGTGATGTGTTTACGTGCGGTTTCGTCGGTCAGGAAGATACCGGTAGCTTCAGCTACAACGTCAACACCAATTTCGTTCCATTTCAGGTTAGCTGGGTCTTTCTCAGCAGTAACGCGGATGGTTTTACCGTTAACAACCAGGTGGCCGTCTTTCACTTCAACGGTGCCGTCGAAACGACCGTGAGTTGAGTCGTACTTCAGCATGTACGCCATGTATTCAGCGTCCAGGAGATCGTTGATACCAACGATTTCGATGTCAGAACGTTTCTGAGCAGCACGGAAAACAATACGGCCGATACGGCCAAAACCGTTGATACCTACTTTGATAGTCATATATTCCACCAGCTATTTGTTAGTGAATAAAAGGTTGCCTGTAAAATTACAAAAACCTTACGCAGCGTCAAGCGGAATCGTGTCAATCATTGCGACAAATCAATCCTGTGACTAACGTTTGTGCGACTGACTCGCCTCACTTTCCCTTTGAGCTAGCAACCACATGGGGGCTGCGCCCGGAATTTTAAAGGCCTCGCAGGATTAAAATGTGAAATAGATCACAATTGCCTGACCGCCTTTTCGCGACACATAAGTTTAGAACAAAAGTGCACGCAAGGGTGTTAATGTTTTGTTAGAATTCGGGTCAGAAGATGTCTGTTTCTACAGCGAGATGTAAGCATATGTCGAACCAACGTAACCCCGACGATTTGAAAAAAAACCTCACAGAAATGCAGTTTTACGTGACGCAGAACCACGGAACGGAACCGCCATTTACCGGGCGTTTACTGCACAACAAGCGAGACGGTGTCTATCACTGCCTGGTGTGCGATGCGCCGCTGTTTAATTCCCAAACAAAATATGATTCAGGCTGTGGCTGGCCGAGCTTTTACGAGCCGGTGAGTGATGACGCGATCCGCTATCTGACGGACTCATCGCACGGCATGGTACGCACTGAAATTCGTTGCGGAAACTGTGATGCGCACCTCGGGCATGTCTTCCCGGATGGGCCTCAGCCAACGGGTGAGCGTTTTTGCGTGAATTCAGCCTCGTTAAGCTTCACTGATGACGAAAATGGCGACCACACTAAAGGTTGAAAAATCGATTCAGCAAATTATTCCTTTAAAAGGGAGACATCATGAATATTGATGACATGATTAGCGGTATGACGCCGGAGGTTTATCAGCGTCTGGTGACGGCCGTTGAGCTGGGAAAATGGCCTGATGGTGTGGCGCTCACCCCGGAGCAAAAAGAGAACAGCCTGCAACTGGTGATGTTATGGCAGGCGCGCAATAACACCGACGCGCAGCACATGACCATCGACACCAAAGGCCAGATGGTGATGAAGAGCAAGCGCGAGTTAAAAGAAGACTTTGGCATCACGCCGAAGCCGATTGCGACGATCAAAATGCAATAACGGTGCAGGTTGATGCCCTCACCCAACCCTCTCCCACAGGGAGAGGGTTGGGTGACATACTACTTATGTGGGATCCCGAGCGACTCCGCCAGCTGCTTCGCTAGCTGATTGTTGTCATCAGCCCCGTACTCCCAGAACATCGCTCCTGCCAGACCTTTCTCTTTGATGTAGTCCGCTTTGATCGCCACAGAACGCGGGTTCTCGTAGGAAATCGCAAACAGCGCCTTCCCGTCGGCAGAATTCACCGACAGCCACGGCACCTTCGCCTGGTCGTCCCAGTGCTCGGTAAAGCGCTTCTGCGGATCGTTCAGCAGTTTTTTGACGATATCGTTGTACTTCACGTAGGTATCTTTGGTCAGGTCATAGCCGAGTGACTTGAACAACCCGATCTCCTGAGGCCCGAAGTAGGGTTGTGTCACCGGATTTTTTTGCGCATCGGGTTTGCTCCAGTCTATGCCCGGTTCAACCGCGCGTTTCGGTACGCGACCGTAAAAACCGATCCCAAGGTTCATCTGCTTCGGCTTTAGTCCGGCTGCCAGATAGTTGTTCACCACAAAATCGACGCTGTATTTATCGGCGGCAGCCACTGTCGGCCAGGCGCTGGAGTCATACAGGTTTGCGTTGAAATACTGGGTGCCGTACGCCATGTCGTAGGTCATCAGGTTGATGTAGTCGAGCAGCGGGGCGATGGCTTTGACATCCACCCAGCTTTTCGGACTTTCCGCATTCGCGCCCACCGCAATGGTGACCAGTTTTTTCTGCCCGAACGCCTCACGCAT
Source organism: Enterobacter mori (assembly GCF_025244905.1). NCBI lineage: Bacteria > Pseudomonadati > Pseudomonadota > Gammaproteobacteria > Enterobacterales > Enterobacteriaceae > Enterobacter > Enterobacter mori. The sequence goes on from NZ_CP104285.1 coordinate 1,862,105, forward strand.
CTCTTTCAGCAGGGCGGTGAAGTTATCCCGGTCGGCAGGCGTGCTGGCAACCAGCCCCCAGGCGCCGTTGACCGGATACTCCCAGTCGAGATCGATCCCGTCCAGGCCGTATTTGTCGACGATCTCCTGCGCGGAGCGGATAAACACCGCGCGCGTCTCTTTGGTTGCCGCTGCGCCAGAGAAGCCACGAGCGCCCCAGCCACCGACAGAAAGCAGCACTTTGAGGTTCGGGTTTTGTTTACGCAGGGTCGGGATGAGGGCCAGGTCGGCGGCGACTTTTGGCGATAGCCAGATCTGATGCAGCTTTGCCGGATCTTTTAGCGCAGCGTTGGTTTCGTCTTTCTCATTGTTGTAAACAAGACCAAACGAGTAGTTCAGGTGGGTGATCTGGCGAACGTCGAGCTTATTGATATCGCCACCCGGTCCGGCGGTGACATCGCCACCCCCGTTAAAGTAGCCCACGGACATCAGGGTACTGGCGGAGGCAACGGACGCGCAAAGCAGGGGTAATGCTGCCAGCAAGGGCAAACGTTTCATACAAGTTCCTCTTTGACTGAATAAAAATAACCACACCACGGAAAAGGCGTGGCGAAAAAACAACCTGAAGAGAATAGCATTGCCGCTTCGCTGGGGATGCGAGGGAGTTCACTTTATGGGGATCGGAGGGGGTGTTTTGCCGGGGGGCGGCTGCGCCTTACCCGGCCTATGGGGAAAGGTAGGCCGGGTAAGCGTCAGCGCCACCCGGCTAAAAAGGCTTACGCCTGCGTCTCCAGCCAGTCTTCCAGCGTATACAGCGTCGCGCCTTCCGCAGCCATGTCCATAAACGCCTGGGCGCTGTCCTGCGGTTGAATGTTCACCCCGCGGCAGCCGTCGGTGATGACGCTGACGGTGTAGCCAAGCTGAAGCGCGTCCAGCACGGTGAACTTCACGCAGTAATCCGTGGCCAGCCCCAGCACAATCAGCTCCGTGATTTCATGGTGACGTAACCACGCGTCCAGCGCCGTTTTCTGGCGATGCCCGTTATCATAAAACGCGCTATAGCTGTCGATAGTCGGGTTTTCGCCTTTGTGGAACACCGCATCGATGGCTTTCTGATTCAGGAGCGGATGCAGCTCCGCGCCTTCCGTCTGCTGTACGCAGTGATCTGGCCAGAAGGTTTGCGCCAGCCCGTCGAGTTCACCCTGGGTGAAGGGCTCGACGTTGTGCTGGCTGGCAAAGCTGCCGTGGTTCGCCGGGTGCCAGTCCTGGCTTGCGACAACTGCTTCACCACGGGCTTTGCACCAGTCAATCAGCGTGTTGGCCACGTCAACGGTGCTGTCACCTTCGGCGACGGCCAGCGCGCCGCCCGCGCAGAAATCATTTTGCAAATCGACCAGTAACAGAGCGCGTTGCTTCATGTGGCCTCCTTATTCGTCCGGGGTCAGTTCGCCGCGCAGGTTTTGCATCATCGCGCTGCGAATGGACTGGATGTCCAGATCCTGGCTCAGTAAATAGTGAAGTTTAGTCAGCGTTGCCTCAACGGTCATATCGAAGCCGCTGATAACACCCGCATGTGCCAGCGCGTTGCCGGTGGCGTAGCCGCCCATGTTGACCTTTCCGGACATACACTGGGTCAGGTTCACTACCACGATCCCGCGCTCGCTGGCCTCCTGTAACTCTTTCAGGAACTCGCCGTTCTGCGGGGCGTTACCGACGCCGTAGGAGCGCAAGATCAGCGCTTTCACCGGCTGTCGCAGGAAGTTGCGCACCACGTCGGCGGAGATCCCCGGGTAAATCGTCACCACGCCAATCGGCTGCGGGGTGATCGGATGCACAATCAGCTCGCCGGCGGTGTTCGGCGCAGGCGGGGTGCCCAGACGACGGATATGAATACCGGCCTCCAGCAGCGGCTGCAGGTTAGGCGAGGCGAAAGCGTCGAAACCGTCGGCATGGGCTTTGGTGGTGCGGTTACCGCGGTACAGACGGTTGTTGAAGAACAACGACACTTCGTTAATCGGGTAATTGGCCGCCACGTAAAGGGAATTCAGCAGGTTGATCTGCCCGTCCGAGCGCAGCTCCGCCAGCGGGATTTGCGAGCCGGTGACGATAACCGGCTTGCCCAGATTCTCCAGCATGAAGGAGAGCGCGGAAGCGGTAAACGCCATAGTGTCGGTGCCGTGCAGGATCACAAAGCCGTCGTACTGGTCGTAATGAGCTTTAATGTCATCCGCGATGTGCTGCCAGTCTTCCGGCGTCATGTCGGAGGAGTCCATCAGCGGCTCGTATTCGTGGATGGTAAAGTCAGGCATTTCCGGGCGGTGGAATTCAGGCATCAGTGCAAGCTGACGCTGCAGGTGGCCGGAGACAGGAATATAGCCGTTTTCAGAGCGCTGCATCCCGATGGTACCGCCAGTGTAGGCTACATAAATCGATTTCTTCTGCATGGGTGTGAGTTCTTGTTCTTCAAAAGAAAAAATCCCCTCTTCACGGGAAGAGGGGACGGTTTTTAACGGACGTTCGCGCAGGTCAGGCAAAACGCGTAACGACTTTGTGGATCGTTAAAGGCCGCGAGTTTATCGCTTTCAGCTTTCATCGCTTTCGCGGCCGTGGCGACAGGGGCAGGCAGGTAAGCCTGCAGCGCCTCAGGCAGCATGGCGCGAACGGAGACAGACATGCTGTCCATCACCATATCGAAGAACGACGGCTCGTCCTGATAATACTCAACGTGCCACTGCTTGAGCTTCGCCAGTTCGGCCGCTTTCTTAACGGCGTCGTCAAAGTCACCCAGGCTGTCCACCAGTCCGTTGTTCTTCGCGTCCTGCCCGGTCCAGACGTGGCCCTGAGCAATCTGGTCAATCTGTTCTGGCGTCTTTTTACGCGAGTCGGCAACCAGCGTAAGGAAGCGTTTATAGCCGTTCTCAATGCTGAGCTGCATCATCTCAGAGACTTCAGGCGGCAGAGATTTCGTCACAGATACATCCGCCAGCGGAGAAGTAGAAACGCCATCGGTATGAACGCCCAGATAGTCCAGACTGTTTTCTACGGTGTTGATCACCCCGAAGATGCCGATGGAGCCGGTCAATGTGCTTGGGTTGGCGACAATATAGTTCGCTGGCGTCGAGATCCAATACCCGCCCGATGCAGCCATTCCGCCCATCGACACCACCACCGGTTTGCCAGCGGCGCGAGCAGCGGCCAGTTCCGCGCGGATCACTTCAGATGCGCTAACGCTGCCGCCAGGGCTGTTTACGCGCAGAACAATCGCTTTCACTTTCGGGTCAAGGCGGGCATCGCGGATTTGCGACGCGGTGGTGTCGCCTCCAACGTTACCCGGCGTTTCCTCACCGTCCATGATGGCACCATTAGCGAAGACCACCGCGACGCTTTCACCGGTGTCATCCGGTTTTTTCGCTGCATAGTCATACATGCTGATGGCGCTGAAGTTTTTATCCTCTTTGCTCCAGCCAAACTGTTTGGTCAGCGCTTTTTCGACATCTGCGCTTGAGCCCAGCGCATCAACGAGCTTGTTGTCGAGTGCATATTTCGCGGTATCGCCGTCGACCTTCCGCAGTCCATCCAGCATGCCGCGAGCGCCCGGGAAGACCTGTTCAGCGGTAATCTGACGGTTTGCGGCAATGGTGCCAAGATAGTTCTGCCACAGTTCGCCAATCCAGCGGCTGTCCGCTTCACGGGCGGCAGGGGACATATCGTCACGGATAAACGGCTCGACGGCAGATTTATAGGTGCCGACGCGGAAGACGTGGGTAGTGACTTTCAGCTTGTCGAGCAGCGACTTGTAATACAGCCCGTTGGTGGCAAAACCATGAAGGTCGACCGTACCCTGCGGCGAGAGCCAAATTTTATTGGCAAAGCTCGCCAGATAATATTGCCCCTGGCTGTAGCTGTCGCCCACGGCAATTACCGGCTTGCCGCTGTCGCGGAACTCGCGCAGCGCTTTACCGATGTACTGCATGGAAGGCTGATCGGCACCGGCGAAATCTTTCAGATCCAGTACGATCCCGGTGATGTTACGGTCTTCTTTGGCCTGTCGAATGGTATCGACGATATCGAACAGCGAGTTTTCCTGCAGACGGTCGGATGTTGCGCCGAACAGCTGGCGGCCAATCACGCCCAGACGGTTGCTGGTGGAAGGCTTATCAACAATGACGCCCGTAATATTGAGCAACAGCGCCCCACGCGTCGAATGTTGAGCCTGGTTGGCGTTGCTGATGTGCATCCAGACGCCTACGCAAACCAGAACCAGGAGGATGAAAAAGATGTTCATCACCAGGTTGCGGACGAAGTTGAGCAGTCGCCACGTCCATTTAAAGAAACCGGCAAAGATTCGCCAAAGGGTTCGCATGTATTCTCCCTAACCAGAAAATGACTGTTTCCGTCGCCACGGGACGGTAATGTTGGGTTATCGTAATGACCCAACCGCCACTTGTCAGCAGGAATCGCCTGGCACGCTGTAACAAAATCTGCCGTCGTGTTAATTTTGTGAGTAAATTTCAAGAAAGGAGTTAACCAATGGATGCACTTGAACTGCTTGTTAACCGCCGTAGCGCGTCGCGTCTGGCCGAGCCTGCTCCTGCGGGCGAGCAGCTGGAAAACATTCTGCGTGCGGGCCTGCGCGCGCCGGATCATGGCACACTGCAGCCCTGGCACTTCTTTGTGATTGAAGCCGAAGGGCGCGACCGCTTCAGTGCGTTGCTGGAAAAAGGCGCGGTTGCCGCAGGCCAGGATGAGAAAGGGATTGATAAAGCCCGCAGTGCGCCATTCCGCGCACCGATGATCATCGCTGTCGTGGCGAAATGTCAGGCCGACCATAAGGTGCCGGTCTGGGAGCAGGAGATGTCCGCAGGCTGCGCGGTGATGGCGATGCAAATGGCCGCCGTCGCGCAGGGCTTCAATGGCATCTGGCGCACCGGGCCGTTGACCGAAAGTCCGGTAGTGCGTGATGGCTTCGCCTGTGGCGAGCACGATAAAATTGTCGGCTTCCTCTATCTTGGCACGCCGCAGCTTAAAGCCTCCAGCACCATCAGCGTGCCGGACACTACGCCTTTCGTCAGCCGTTTCTGATAACCCGCGCTAAACTGTCTGGATTCTGAGCATCCGCCGCAGAATTCAGACAGTCATACTTACCTCTTTATGGAATGAGCGCTACCATAGCGCGATTGAGATGACAGGAGACGTCCATGAGCGAGCAAACCATTCGTTTAACGCAATACAGCCACGGAGCCGGTTGCGGTTGTAAAATTTCCCCGAAAGTGCTGGAGACTATCCTGCACAGTGAACAGGCGAAGTTTGTCGACCCGAACCTGCTTGTCGGTAACGAAACGCGTGACGATGCAGCGGTTTATGACTTAGGTAACGGCACCAGCATTATCAGCACCACTGACTTCTTTATGCCGATTGTTGACAACCCGTTCGACTTCGGGCGCATTGCGGCCACTAACGCCATCAGCGATATCTTCGCGATGGGCGGTAAGCCGATCATGGCGATCGCCATTCTGGGCTGGCCAATAAACACCATTCCACCAGAAGTTGCCCGCGATGTGATTGAGGGCGGTCGCTTTGCCTGTCAGCAGGCGGGTATTGCCCTGGCCGGTGGTCACTCTATCGATGCGCCGGAACCGATCTTCGGCCTGGCCGTTACGGGCGTGGTGCCGACCGAGCGTGTGAAGCGCAACAGTACCGCGCAGGCGGGCTGCAAACTGTTCCTCACCAAGCCGCTGGGCATTGGCGTTCTCACCACAGCCGAGAAAAAATCCCTGCTGAAACCGGAGCATAAAGGTCTGGCGACGGAAGTGATGTGCCAGATGAACCTCGCGGGTGCTGCCTTTGCCAATATTGACGGCGTGAAGGCGATGACCGACGTGACCGGTTTTGGTCTGCTGGGGCACCTGAGTGAGGTCTGCCAGGGCGCTGGCGTGCAGGCGCAGGTCTGGTATCAGGACGTGCCGAAGCTGCCGGGCGTGGAAGAGTACATTGCTCAGGGCGCCGTTCCGGGCGGTACCCAGCGCAACTTCGCCAGCTACGGTCATCTTATGGGCGAAATGCCAGAAGAATGGCGCAACCTGCTGTGCGATCCGCAAACCTCCGGCGGCCTGCTGCTGGCGGTCACGCCGGAATCCGAAGCCGAGGTCCAGGCGACGGCCGCCGAGTTCGGCATTACCCTGACGGCGATCGGCGAGCTGGTGACCGCGCGCGGTGGCCGACCGATGATTGAGATCCGTTAATTCGATGCGGTTGTTTATTGCCGAAAAGCCGAGCCTGGCCCGTGCCATTGCCGATGTGCTGCCTAAGCCGCATCGCAAAGGCGACGGCTTTATCGAATGCGGTAACGGGCAGGTGGTCACCTGGTGTATCGGTCACCTGCTTGAGCAGGCGCAGCCGGACGTCTACGACAGCCGCTACGCCCGCTGGAACCTGAACGATCTGCCCATCGTGCCGGAAAAATGGCGCCTGCAGCCCCGGCCTTCGGTCACCAAACAGCTCAATGTGATCAAGCGCTTCCTGCATGAAGCGGCTGAAATTGTGCATGCGGGTGACCCGGACCGGGAAGGGCAGCTGCTGGTCGATGAAGTGCTGGACTACCTGGAGCTGGCGCCGGAAAAGCGCCAGCAGGTGCAGCGCTGTTTAATTAACGACCTCAACCCGCAGGCCGTCGAGCGGGCAATCTCGCGCCTGCGCGCCAACAGCGAGTTTATTCCGCTGTGCGTTTCCGCGCTGGCGCGTGCGCGTGCGGACTGGCTGTACGGTATCAACATGACCCGCGCGTATACCATTCTTGGGCGTAACGCGGGCTATCAAGGTGTGCTCTCCGTGGGCCGCGTGCAGACGCCGGTGCTGGGGCTGGTGGTACGCCGTGATGAAGAGATTGAAAACTTCGTCGCCAAAGATTTCTTTGAAGTGAAAGCGCATATCGTCACCCCAAAAGACGAGCGCTTTACCGCCGTCTGGCAGCCGAGCGACGCCTGCGAGTCATACCAGGATGAAGAGGGGCGTCTGCTCCATCGTCCGCTGGCCGATCACGTGGTTAATCGCATTACCGGGCAGCCCGCAATCGTCACCAGCTATAACGATAAACGGGAATCAGAACCCGCGCCGCTGCCGTTTTCGCTTTCTGCACTTCAGATTGAGGCGGCCAAAAAGTTTGGCCTGAGCGCGCAGAACGTGCTGGATATCTGCCAGAAGCTCTACGAAACCCATAAGCTCATCACCTATCCGCGTTCGGACAGCCGCTATCTGCCGGAGGAACACTTTGCCGGACGCCACTCGGTGATGAACGCCATCGGCGTGCACGCGCCGGATCTGCTCCCGCAACCGGCGGTAAACCCGGACACGCATAACCGCTGCTGGGATGATAAAAAGGTGGATGCCCACCATGCGATTATCCCAACGGCGCGCGCCAGCAGCGTCAATCTGACCGAGAACGAAGCGAAGGTGTACAACCTGGTTGCCCGTCAGTACCTGATGCAGTTCTGCCCGGACGCGGCGTTCCGCAAATGCGTCATTGAGCTTGAGATCGCCAAAGGCAAGTTTGTCGCCAAAGCGCGTTTCCTCGCGGAAGCGGGCTGGCGCACGCTGCTCGGTAACAAAGAGCGCGACGAGGAGAACGACGGCACGCCGCTGCCGGTGGTCGCTAAAGATGACGAACTGTTGTGCGAGAAGGGCGAGGTGGTTGAGCGTCAGACCCAGCCGCCGCGCCATTTCACCGACGCGACGCTGCTTTCCGCGATGACCGGCATCGCCCGGTTCGTGCAGGATAAAGATCTGAAGAAGATCCTCCGCGCCACTGACGGTTTGGGTACGGAAGCGACGCGTGCAGGGATTATCGAGCTGCTTTTCAAGCGTGGTTTTCTCGAGAAAAAAGGGCGCTATATCCATTCGACAGAGCCGGGCCGGGCACTGATTCATTCGCTGCCGGAGCTGGCCGCGAGGCCGGACATGACGGCGCACTGGGAGTCGATACTGACGCAAATTAGCGAAAAGCAGTGCCGCTATCAGGACTTTATGCAGCCGCTGGTCGGGACGCTTTATCAGCTGATCGATCAGGCGCGCAGCACGCCGGTGAAGACGTTCAGAGGGATGGTGGCTCCCGGCGGTGGGGCGAAGAAACCGTTCAAAAAGAAAAAGAGCGCGGCAGCCTCTTAAACCGTAGGCCGGGTAAGGCGAAGCCGCCACCCGACGAAAAGCCGCTCTGCGGCCTGAAAAAAGCCCGGTGGCGCTAATGCTTACCGGGCCTACAGGGCGAGAACGCAGCGATAGCTTAAATCACACCCTGCCCAATCATCGCATCCGCCACCTTCACAAATCCGGCGATATTCGCCCCATCTCGAGGCTGGCGGTCGCCACGCCTTAAATCGTAGGCCGGGTAAGGCGAAGCCGCCACCCGGCGAAAAGCCGCTCTGCGGCCTGAAAAAAGCCCGGTGGCGCTAACGCTTACCGGGCCTACAGGGCGAGAACGCAGCGATAGCTTAAATCACACCCTGCCCAATCATCGCATCCGCCACCTTCACAAACCCGGCGATATTCGCCCCATCTCGAGGCCGGCGGTCGCCACGCCTTAAACCGTAGGCCGGGTAAGGCGAAGCCGCCACCCGGCGAAAAGCCGCTCTGCGGCCTGAAAAAAGCCCGGTGGCGCTAACGCTTACCGGGCCTACAGGGCGAGAACGCAGCGATAGCTTAAATCACACCCTGCCCAATCATCGCATCCGCCACCTTCACAAACCCGGCGATATTCGCCCCATCTCGAGGCCGGCGGTCGCCACGCCTTAAACCGTAGGCCGGGTAAGGCGAAGCCGCCACCCGACGAAAAGCCGCTCTGCGGCCTGAAAAAAGCCCGGTGGCGCTAATGCTTACCGGGCCTACAGGGCGAGAACGCAGCGATAGCTTAAATCACACCCTGCCCAATCATCGCATCCGCCACCTTCACGAACCCGGCGATATTCGCCCCGCGCACGTAGTTGGTTTGCGATGCTTCACCGCCGTACTCCACGCAGGCATGGTGAATATCCAGCATGATGTGGTGCAGGCGCGCATCCACTTTCTCTGCCTTCCAGCCGAGACGCGCGGCGTTTTGCGCCATCTCCAGGCCGGAGGTCGCTACGCCGCCCGCGTTTGCGGCCTTGCCCGGCGCAAATAGCACGCCCGCGTCAAGGAACAGATCCGTCGCGTCGATGGTGGTCGGCATATTCGCCCCTTCCGCCACCGCTTTCACGCCGTTGCTAATCAACGTACGCGCAGCCTCGACGTCCAGTTCGTTCTGCGTGGCGCACGGCAGGGCGATATCCACCGGCACGCCCCACGGCTGTTTGCCTTCCAGATAGGTCAGGCCAAACTCGCGGGCATAATCCGCCACGCGGCCATCGCGGCTGGCTTTGATTTCACACAGGCGCGCCAGTTTCTCTGCCGTGAAGCCCGCTTCATCCACCACCGTACCGCTGGAGTCAGAGGCGGTTACTACGCGCGCGCCAAACTGCATCGCTTTCTCAATCGCGTACTGCGCCACGTTACCGGAGCCGGACACCGCGACGCGCATCCCTTCAAAACCCAAGCCGTGACGCTTGAGCATGGCCTCGGTGAAGTAAACCAGACCGTATCCGGTCGCTTCCGGGCGGATCAGACTCCCGCCAAACGACAGTCCCTTGCCGGTAAAGACGCAGGCGCTGTTGTTGGAGAGCTTTTTCATCATCCCCGCCATAAAGCCTACTTCTCGCCCGCCGACGCCGATATCACCGGCAGGCACGTCGGTGTCAGGACCAAGATGACGCCAGAGTTCGGTCATCAGCGCCTGGCAGAAGCGCATCACTTCGCCTTCGCTTTTGCCTTTCGGATCGAAATCGCTGCCGCCTTTCCCGCCGCCCATCGGGAGCGTGGTGAGGGCGTTTTTAAAGGTCTGCTCGAAGCCGAGGAACTTCAGAATCGACAGGTTTACGGACGGATGGAAGCGCATGCCGCCCTTAAACGGGCCTATGGCAGAGTTAAACTGTACGCGCCATGCACGATTGACCTGCACCTGATTGCGATCGTCAACCCATGTCACGCGGAACTGAATAACGCGTTCTGGCTCGACAAGGCGTTCAAGCAGAGACATTTGACGGTAGCGCGGATTTTGTTCAAGGAAGGGCCACAGGGTGGTCATGACTTCACGAACGGCCTGCGCGAACTCGCTTTGGTGCGGGTCACGCTGCTGAACATGGGCAAGGAAACTTTCCAGAGAGCGTGTCTGATCCATAGATATAAGAGCCTCTTATATTAATTTATGTATGTTGCTTATGCGATTTGTGTTGTTTTTTTGACTATACCACCCGTACCGCTTTGTGAGGCAAGCAGAAATGTATGCCGAAAGGGAAATTCATGAGAGAGGGTGAGTCATAACTAAAAGCGATGACGAGATAAATTAAAGGTTCTGCTCAGGTTTACCGTTATAGTCAATATCAGGACACAACAGGAAGACAAGTCGATGAACCGTTACGTGATGATCGCGTTATGTTTGATGTTTACCGCTGGTGCCCAGGCGGACCGCATTCGCCCGGATGTGGAAGTGAATGTGCCGCCAGAGGTTTTTAGCTCCAGCGGCCAGCGCGCGCAGCCGTGCAATCAGTGCTGCATTTATCAGGATCAAAACTATTCTGAAGGGGCGGTGGTAAAAGCGGACGGTGTTTTACTGCAGTGCCAGCGTGATGAACGCACCATTAGCACGAATCCGCTGGTCTGGCGTCGCGTAAAAGAATAAAGGCCTCCAGCAGCGGAATATCCGCCGGGGCTAAGTCGTAGGCGAACGCCTCTTCCGGCGTACACCATACCAGCTCGCTGTGGTAGTGCGCCGTGAGCTCTCCACTGAAGACGGGAACATGCCAGGCGTGCAGGTTGATTAACCGCTGCGACACTTCGCGCTGGTGGCTTGCCACGTAGTGCGCAGGCTGAGCCTCAATGCCCAACTCCTCACGCAGTTCGCGGATCAGCGCCTCGGGCTGGGTTTCACCGGCTTCCACCTTCCCGCCTGCCAATTCCCACATTCCCGGCTGGTCGGCATGGGCAGGGCGTTGTGCCAGTAAAATGTTGTCGTCTTTTTCGATAATGGCGGCAACGACATCGAGTGTTTTCAGCATGGTCGTCAATAATTGTTAGCAAAAAAAGACATATTATCGTGCCCTTTCTCAGAGTCCAGCTATCAGGAGAATCAGGTGAAAAAGACCACCACCTGGGTTGCCCCCATCGAATCCCTTCCCGCCAGCCTTAAACCGATTGCCGCCATGCAGAAAAAACATTTTGGCGCGGTGCTTAATCCCACTCGCTGGTGGGGGCGGATGCCGCGTCTGTTCTGGCTGGTGGCGCTGTTTGTCGGTTATCTGGAGCGCCGCAAGGCACGTCTTTCGCCGGTGCTGCGTTCACTGCTGATGACCCGTGTGTCGCAGTTATGTCACTGCGCATTTTGTATTGATGCCAATAGCCTGCGGCTTGCCGAGCGAGCGGGCGCACTGGATAAAGCTCAGGCGGTGAGCCACTGGCGCGAAAGCGATATATTCAGTGACGAGGAATGCGCTGCGCTGGCGTACGCCGAAGCCGTCAGCGCCACGCCGCCTCAGGTGGATGACGTCGTCAAAGCGCAGTTGAAGCGCCACTTTACAGACGACGCGATTACCGAAATGACGGCGTTGATTGCGTTTCAAAACCTCTCGGCACGTTTTAATGCCGCGCTCGACATTCCTGCTCAGGGGCTATGCGCTAGCTTTAAAGAGAATCCCCATGCTTGATAAACATCTGCATCCTCGCCTGAAACCTCTCCTTAACCAGCTCGTGGCCGTGCTGGATAAACCGTTTATTACCCCTGATGGCCTCACGTTAACAGGATTTGCCGTCGGCGTGCTGGCGCTCCCGTTTCTTGCGCTCGGCTGGTATGTTGCTGCGCTGGTCGCTATCGTATTCAACCGCCTTCTGGATGGACTGGACGGTGCGCTGGCGCGCCGAAGAGGATTAACCGATGCGGGCGGGTTTCTGGATATCGCGCTCGATTTTCTGTTCTACGCGCTGGTCCCATTTGGCTTTGCTCTGGCTGCACCCGCCGAGAATGCGCTGGCCGCCGCCTGGCTGTTGTTCGCGTTTATCGGCACCGGCAGCAGTTTTCTGGCGTTTGCGGCACTGGCGGCGAAACACGATATCGACAACCCCGGCTATGCGCACAAGTCGTTTTATTACATCGGTGGGCTAACGGAAGGGACGGAAACCATCGCGCTGTTCTTACTGTGCTGCCTGTTTCCGGCGCACTTTACGCTGTTTGCGTGGATATTCGGCGCGTTGTGCTGGCTGACCACCACAACGCGCATCTGGAGCGGCTATGTGACGCTGAAGTCACTCAACGCTTAGAGGGTACTCTCAGGCCCGCGCTTGCCGGTAGAGACCGGGTTTTGCGGATGACTGCTCCATTCGTACCAGCCGCCGTCATAGACGGCGACGTTCTTCCAGCCCATCGCGCGGGCGTACATAAAGCTTTCTGACGCCCGCCAGCCGGTGCCGCAGTAAAACGCGACGTGCTGCTCAGGCTGGATGTGCCAGGTCTTCCACATAGCGGCTATATCATCGGCGCTGCGCATGGTGCCATCCGGGTTATGGAAATCTTCCATGTGGGTCGCGTCGCTGCCCGCGTGACCCCAGCGCGCTCCGGCAATTTCACCTTTGGGCTTGATGTAGCTGTAGCCGCTGGTTTCACCGATGAACTCCGGCCACGAACGGATGCTGACCAGCGAGGCATCCTGACGGTGCAGCATGCCGCGCGCCTGCTCCATATCCACCATCAGCTGCGGCTGGCCGGGGATCGGTGCACCGAAATCCGGGGCGGGCTTCACGTTTGCGGGCATACCGCGCTCAACCGGCAGGTTGGCCTCTGACCACGCTTTCCAGCCACCGTCGAGAATGCGAACATCCTTCACGCCCGCATACAGCATGATTTGCGCCACGCGCGCGGCGGCGTAAACGTCACGACCATACAGAATAACGGTTGTATCGTGACGGATCCCGTGCTTCGCCAGCACCGCTTTCAGCGCATCGTCAGAGACCTTATTCCACAGCGGCTCGCTTTCCACCTCGTTGGTGTCGATGTAACCCGCGCCGGGGATATGGTTCAGCAGGTAAAACTTCGGTGCGCCCCAGGCGGCTTCAATCACTTTCCAGTCGCCAGCCGGGGCGGCGGCGACCGGTTTGCCTTGTTGCAACTGGTGGATCCACTGAGGGTAGACGAGTTGTTCAAAGTGCGGCAGGCGCTGTAGGCGGTCGGGTGTTTGCAGGGCATCGCTGAGAAGCGACACATGCGCGTATCCGGCCTTCTCCAGACGGGCTTTAACGGCCTGGTTGTCGGCATCGCGACCGTAAAGGGCAAGGGGTGTGGATGGGGTAAGCTGATGCTGTTTTATCCACGCGCCAATCTGCTCGTCGCTCATGGCGCTAAGCCAGGAGGCCGCCAGGTTGAGCGCGGCGGGTTCATGCCCGGAGGGGCCGCTGAGCGTTTGTGGCCAGCCGTTATAGAACGCGCTGGCGCGAGTGTCGATGGCTTTGCCCTGTTGTGCCTGCAGTTCGGCCAGCGTAAGCGAAGAGGACATATCAGCCGCCACGGCGGAGAGTGAGGCGAGGCCGCAAAGCAGGGCCAGCGCGGTCAGTTGAGAAACACGTTTCATCGATAAACCTGACGTCAGTAAAAGAGGGGGGCATTGTCGTCTCTCCCGGATACGAAAACATTGCGTTAGCACATTATTGCCAGCGAGAAATCTCGATCACCTCGCCAGCGGGTGGAATGTCTTCTTCATCATGCGTGACCAGCACCGCTGGAATATTACGTTCCCGGATGACGTCAAACACCCACGCCCGAAACGAGGCGCGAAGCGCTTTATCGAGGCGGCTGAACGGTTCATCAAGCAATAACGCCTGCGGCTCCGCAAGCAGGGCGCGCAGCAGGCTGACCCGGGCGCGTTCTCCGCCGGAAAGCATAGCAGGGTCGCTGGCAGAATGATTTGCCAGCCCGGCAGAACGGAGCGCCTGCTCAACGTGTTCCCGACGCGCCTCGCCTTTAATGCGGGACGGGAGGGCGAGCATCAGGTTTTGCCCGACGCTGAAGTGGTCAAACAGCAGGGCGTCCTGAAAGAGGATCCCTAAACCGCGCGTTTCCACGGGCAAAGTGTCACAGCGGCGTTCATCAAGCCACAGTTCCCCCTGCGCTTTAAAATCAGAAGATAATGCTCCAACCATCCAGGAGAAAAGTGTGGATTTTCCGCTACCGGACGGCCCCATCAGGGTGACTACCTCCCCGCGCGGTACACAAAAATTGACCTGCCGGAAAAGCGGTTCAATGGTGAGATTTTGCACCTTTAACATTAACGTAATCCTCGACGGTAGCGGCCTGCCAGCCTGGATAACAGGGCGGCGATGCTAAAAACGATGCCCGTTACCAGCAGTAACCCCAGCGCGCGGGTAGCCAGGACAGGAACACTTCCTCCACTGCTGAGCGCCACCGTTTCAGTGGTAAGCGTGGCGAAACGTCCGGCCCCTAGCCACAGCGTGGGCATATATTGGGCCATGCTCACCGAAAACCCGGTGGCAAAAGCCAGTAATGCCGGGCGTACCAGTAGCGGGCATTTTACCATCCCAAATATTTTCATCCGTCCCCAGCCAAGCGTTCTGGCGGTGAGGAACAGTCGGGGATCCAGCTTTTGCCAGGCAGGTTGCAGCACCAGCAACGTCCAGGGTAGCACCCACAGCAGGTGCCCCCAGATCACGGCAGCGAACTGCCCGTCAATGCCCAGCGTGAGCGCAATGGCGTATTGCCCGGAGACAAGGGGCAGTGCGGGCAACGCGAGCGGCAGCCAGACCCACAGCGCGCCTCGTCGGGGCCCCCATTCGAGCCAGAGAAAACTCAGCCCAAGCGCCAGCACGCCAGAGAGCAGTCCCAGCGTAAGGCTGGTGATTAACGGGGAAAACGCGGCCTCTTCAGGGCGCGCTAAACCGAGCAGCACGATGGCGCAGAGGATCCCACATCCCGGTAGCCACCAGGCGAGCGATCTTTCCGGTAACGCCAGGGACGCGCGGCGCCTGACGCCGGAGAGGTCCGGCAAGGTGCGTCGCCAGACCTTCCAGATGCCGAAGCCTACTCCGGCCAGCAGAGCCAGAATCAGGAGTAAGAGAAGGCAAACGAGCGCTCCCTGCGCCTGCTGCTGCGCATCCCCCTGGCTGAGCCACTGCCAGGCCAGCACTGCCAGCGTGGGAGGATTACCCGGACCGAGAATAATGGCCACATCCACCACAGACAGCGACCAGGCCAGCACGGCCAGCATCACGGCACCCAGTGCGGGGGCAAGGGTCGGCAGGACCAGCCAGCGCAGGCGCTGAAGGCGTCCGTAACCCAGGGTACGCAAAACCACATCCTTCTGCGCCAGCTGCGCTTCAGGCAGTGCGGCATAGAGTGCCCACAGGACAAACGCGCTCTCTTTGACCGCGAGCGTCAGCCCAAGCCCGATGCCATAGCGATCGAGCTGCGGTGAGCAGAAGGTGCAGACCTGGTAAAACAGCCCTCCTTCAGCAAACAGGAGTAACGCGCTGGTGGCGAAAGCGACGTGGGGCACCGCCAGCATCCAGGGTAGCCGCGAGCACAGGCGACGCCAATGCACGCCGGGCCACAGCAGGGTAATAAAAGCCAGGGCGATTACCAGCGAACCCAGTGTTGCAATCAGCGTTGAGACCAGCGTAGCGGCAAACGCCTGCGGCAACTGGGGATCGTCAGCCAGCGCCTGCCAGCTCTCGAGCGACAGCGCCGGGGTAAACAGCATAGCGACGGCAGGAAGCAGCGGGAGATAAATCACCGCCATTGCCAGCCAGATCGCCCCGCTTAGCGGGTGCCGTAGCGGCGAAGCCATTCCTGCTCCAGCGCGTTAACCCAGGCGGCGTGCGGTTCAGGAAGCACTGCCGGTAACGCTTCTGGCATGTGGCTGAGAAGCTGTTTCGCCTCATCGGCGGGAAGTGTCCCCGCGTCCAGCACGCTCGGGTCACCCCACACGGCCGGGTCGGCTTTGCGGATCTGTGCGTGCGGTGAAAGCAGGAAGTTTGCCACCACTTTCGCCCCCGCACTGGCGCGGGCATTCGCCGGAATGGCGACAAAATGGACGTTACCGATCGTGCCGTTCTTAAACCCGAAGCTATAGCTGTCGGCAGGGAGTTCACCGCTGGCGACCTTTTGCCGGGCATGCGCCGGGTTAAAGGTCAGCGACAGAGCCAGGTTGCCGTTGGCGAGCAGGGCATCCATGCGCGCGGGCGAGGGAGGAAAATCTTGCCCTTTACGCCACAGAAAAGGATGCAGCGTGTCGAGATAGCGCCACAGCGGCGCGGTAACCTGCGGGAAGGTATCATCCGGCGCTTTTTTTAACGCGTCAGGCTGCGTGGTGAGCGTCAGAAGCAGCTGTTCCAGGAACGCGGTGCCGGTAAAGTCAGGCGGGCGCGGATAAGTGACGTTGCCCGGATGCTGCTGCGCCCAGGCCAGCAAAGACTGAGGGCTATCTGGCGGCGCAGGCATGCTTGCTTTACGGGCGATAAAAGTCAGCTGCGCGCCGCCCCACGGCGATTCTGCTCCCTCGGTTGGGATGGCAAAATCCTCCGTAACCGGCTTACGGGTATCAACGTATCGCCAGTTCGGCAACTGCTGTGCCCATCCGGTTTGCAGCAAACCCGCCTCTTTTAGGGTGCGAAAATTTTCCCCGTTAACCCAGAGTAAATCGACCGAGCCGTTGTGGTTTCGCCCTACGGCATGTTCCGTCTGGATGCGTTTTACCGCATCGGCGGCATCCGCCAGACGAACAACCCTGAGGTCTATCGCGTAGTGCGTTTTCATTTCGCCGCTAACCCAGTCCAGATAGCGGTTAACCGCCGGATCGCCACCCCAGGCATTAAACCAGACGGTCTGGCCTTTTGCCTGTTGTTGAAGGGATTGCCAGCTGTCTGCAGAAAAGGCTGGCGTCGCCAGCAGCAGGCTTGTCAGAAACGCGCAAAAACGCACACGGCGCATAATGCCTCACTTTTTGAACGAAGAGGTGTAACGGGAAAAGAGCCAGCGGGTGGCCAGCGGGAATAACCCCAGTAGTGTAAAGGCGAACAGCAGGCCCGGCGACAAAATATCGCGTAGCGATGTCACTCTTCCAAGCTCGCGTCCGGCGTTGAGAAAGACAACCGTTGCAGGCAGCATGGCGACCTGACTTACCCACCAGTAGCGACGCACCGTGATACGGGTCAGCCCCATCAGCAAATTTACCAGGAAAAACGGAAACAGCGGCATCAGGCGAAGGGCAAAAAGGTACCCCGCGCCGTCACGCGCCATCCCGGCATTGACCGTTTTCATCTGTGGCGTAAAACGCCGTTGCACTCCGTCGCGAAGCAGATAACGGCTGGCGAGCATTGCCAGCGTGGCGCCGAGCGTAGACGCAAACGACACCAGCAGTACGCCTTCCCACAAGCTGAAAAGTGCACCACCCAGCAGCGTCAGGATGGCTGCGCCAGGGATCGACAGGGCGCTTATCACGACATAGATGACAAAATAGGTGAGCGCACTTCGCAGGGGGGCCAGTTCGACCTGCGTGAGCAACGTCTGATGGTGCGTTTTTATCACCTCGAGGGATAGCGTACCCGGTGGCAGGAGGATGAGCGCCAGCGCAAAGGCGCCCAGAAGGGCGCACAGGAAAAGTGTTTTTTGAATGTTCACACAGGGTTACAGCTTGAATTTCGCCCATACCGGCGCGTGGTCAGACGGTTTTTCCATGCTACGAATATCGTAGTCAATACCGGTTTCGATGCAGCGTTCGGCCAGCGGCGAGCTGGCCAGCAGCAGGTCGATGCGCAGGCCACGGTTGTCATCAAAGCCCTTTGAGCGATAGTCAAACCACGAGAAGCGATCCTGCGTGTCCGGGTTGGCGGTACGGAAGGTATCCACCAGGCCCCAGTCCAGCAGGCGCTGCATCCACTCGCGCTCTTCCGGCAGGAAGGAACATTTGCCGGTACGCAGCCAGCGTTTGCGGCTGTCTTCACCGATGCCAATATCCAGATCGGTCGGGCTGATGTTCACATCACCCATAATCAGCACCGGATTGTCTTTGTTCAGTTCGGTGGTCAGATAATCCTGCAGATCCTGATAAAACTTGGCTTTGGCCGGGAATTTGGTCGGGTGGTCGCGGCTTTCGCCCTGGGGAAAGTAACCATTGATCACGGTGATGTTCCCCAGCGGGGAAGGCAGCTCCGCCATGATGATGCGGCGTTGTGCTTCTTCGTCATCGCCGGGAAACCCACGGCGCACGGAAACTGGCGTCTCTTTGGTCAACAGCGCAACGCCGTAATGGCCTTTCTGCCCATGATAAAAGACGTTGTAACCGAGTTTCGCCACCTCTTCGAGGGGGAACATGTCGTCGTGAACCTTGGTCTCCTGCAGGCCGATCACATCCGGCTGATGTTGCTCAACAATGGCTTCAAGCTGATGAGGACGGGCGCGCAGGCCGTTGATATTAAAAGAGACAAATTTCATAATCGCTGCCAGTGCAAGGTGAATAGTGCATGGATGGTAGCAGAAATTGTGTCGTCTGTTATCCGCTTCGCCCAATTACTGCGACAGATAATGCCAACGGTGCAATTTTTGCACCATTCTGACGCGCCTTGCCCCCAAACAGAGCGTAAATGGCCAATAAATTTCGCGAGCGATCACAATTCCAGAATTATATTTGGCCTGTGCATACTCTTTCTGATTTTCATGCGGCAAAGCGCCGCCTGTCGTAAAAATATTCACTTTTTATGCAATAACAGTGAATAACTCCATATCGTAACCTGTTGATATTCTGTCCCGCTATCCCGTTTATGCATTTTTATCGCTGGCTGGCACGAAGCGTGCAATCTACATTCACAGTGCAAACACCCAATTATTTAACATTCAAATAACTTTTTATTTACCGGATGAGGTCGCTATGTCTCTGTCAATTACGCGTGAAAATTTCGATGAATGGATGATGCCGGTTTACGCTCCGGCGGCTTTTATTCCGGTACGTGGGGAAGGCTCGCGCCTGTGGGATCAGCAGGGCAAAGAGTATATCGACTTTGCGGGGGGGATTGCGGTGAACGCGCTGGGCCATGCGCACCCGGCGCTGCGTCAGGCGCTGAATGACCAGGCTGCGAAGTTCTGGCATACCGGTAACGGCTTTACCAACGAACCCGCGCTGCGCCTGGCGAAAAAACTGATCGACGCGACCTTTGCCGAAAAAGTCTTTTTCTGTAACTCGGGGGCGGAAGCCAACGAAGCGGCGCTGAAGCTGGCGCGCAAATATGCCCACGACAAATTTGGTACCCATAAGAGCGGGATTGTGGCGTTTAAGAATGCTTTTCACGGGCGCACGCTGTTTACCGTCAGCGCAGGGGGGCAGCCTTCTTACTCTCAGGACTTTGCGCCGCTGCCACCGGATATCCGTCACGCCATCTATAACGATCTGCAGTCCGCCAGCGAGCTGATTGACGACACGACCTGCGCGGTGATCGTCGAGCCAATGCAGGGCGAGGGCGGCGTGCTTCCGGCGCAAAAAGCCTTCCTGCAGGGGCTGCGCGAGCTGTGCGATCGTCATAACGCGGTGCTGATTTTCGATGAAGTGCAGACCGGCGTGGGCCGCACCGGTGAACTGTATGCCTATATGCACTACGGCGTTACCCCGGACGTGCTCTCTACCGCCAAAGCGTTGGGCGGCGGCTTCCCGATTGGGGCAATGCTGACCACCGATAAATTTGCCAGCGTGATGACCGTGGGTACCCATGGCACCACCTACGGCGGCAACCCGCTGGCTACCGCCGTCGCCGGGCAGGTTCTCGACATCATTAACACCCCTGAGGTGCTGAAAGGCGTTAAGCAGCGTCACGACTGGTTTGTTGAGCGTCTGAATGCCATCAACAGCAAATTGGGGCTGTTTAAAGAAATTCGCGGTCTGGGGCTGTTAATCGGCTGCGAACTCACGCCGGAGTTTGCCGGAAAAGCTAAACTTATTTCACAGGAAGCGGCAAAAGTGGGCGTGATGGTGCTGATTGCCGGTGCCAACGTGGTGCGGTTTGCCCCTGCGCTGATCGTCAGCGAAGAAGAGGTGAGAACCGGCTTAGACCGTTTTGCGCTGGCCTGTGAACAGGTGAAATCCGGGGTGTCATCATGATGGTCATCCGTCCCGTTGAGCGCGGCGATCTCGCCGGGCTCATGCAGCTTGCCGGTAAGACAGGAGGCGGGCTGACCTCGCTTCCTGCCGATGAAAAAACGCTGTCGGCGCGCATTGAGCGCGCCCTGCATACCTGGCAGGGGACGTTGCCAAAAAGCGAACAGGGCTATGTGTTCGTGCTGGAAGAGACCGACACGGGCACCGTGGCCGGGATCTGCGCCATTGAAGTGGCCGTCGGGCTTAACGACCCGTGGTACAACTACCGCGTCGGCACCATGGTTCACGCCTCGAAAGAGCTGAACGTCTATAACGCGCTGCCCACGCTGTTTCTCTGTAATGACCACACGGGCGCCAGCGAGCTCTGCACGCTGTTCCTCGACCCGGCGTGGCGCAAAGAGGGCAACGGCTATCTGCTCTCCAAATCGCGCTTTATGTTTATGGCCGCCTTCCGCGATCGCTTTAACGAAAAAGTGGTCGCCGAGATGCGCGGCGTGATTGATGAGACAGGCTACTCACCGTTCTGGGAGAGCCTGGGCGAGCGCTTCTTCTCGATGGAGTTCAGCCGGGCGGATTATCTCTGCGGCACAGGCCAGAAAGCCTTTATTGCCGAACTGATGCCAAAACATCCTATCTATACCCATTTCCTCACCCCGGAAGCGCAGGCTGTGATTGGCGAAGTGCATCCGCAGACCGCGCCCGCCCGCGCGGTGCTCGAGAAAGAGGGGTTCCGCTACCGTAACTACGTCGACATCTTCGACGGCGGCCCAACGCTCGAGTGTGACATCGACCGCGTGCGCGCCATTCGTAAAAGCCGTCTGGTGACGGTCTCCGAAGGACAACCCGCGCCGGGCGAGTGGCCAGCCTGTCTGGTCTCCAACGAAAATTACAATAATTTCCGCGCCATGCTGGTACGTACGGACCCTAAATGTGAGCGTCTGGTACTGACGGCGGCACAGCTGGATGCGTTGAAATGTAACGCGGGCGACACGGTTCGCCTGGTGCGTCTCTGCCCTGAGGAGAAAACAGCATGACTTTATGGATTAACGGTGACTGGGTAACGGGTGAAGGCGACCTGCGGGTAAAAACGAATCCGGTCGGCCAGGCGGTGCTCTGGAAAGGAAATGATGCCAGTGCCGTGCAGGTAGAACAGGCGGGCCAGGCTGCTCGCTGCGCGTTTCCGGCATGGGCAAAACAGCCCTTCGCCGTGCGCCAGGCGATTGTGGAAAAATTTGCCGGGCTGCTGGAGGCGAACAAGACCGAACTGACGCGCATCATTGCGTCCGAAACCAGTAAACCGCGCTGGGAAGCGACCACCGAAGTGAAGGCGATGATCAACAAAATCGCCATTTCGGTGAAGGCCTACCACACCCGCACCGGTGAACAGCATACCGAGATGCCGGACGGCGCGGCCACGCTGCGCCACCGTCCGCACGGCGTGCTGGCGGTATTTGGCCCGTACAACTTCCCGGGGCATCTGCCGAATGGCCATATTGTGCCCGCGCTACTGGCGGGCAATACCGTGATTTTCAAACCGAGTGAACTCACGCCATTAACCGGCGAGGCGGTGGTTAAGCTGTGGGAACAGGCCGGTCTGCCGCCGGGCGTGCTGAACCTGGTGCAGGGCGGGCGCGAAACCGGTCAGGCGCTGAGCGCATTGAGCGATATCGACGGCCTGCTGTTTACCGGCAGCGCCGGGACGGGCTATCAGCTGCACCGCCAGCTGGCAGGGCAGCCGGAGAAAATTCTGGCACTGGAAATGGGCGGCAACAACCCGCTTATTGTCGAAGATCCTGATGATATCGACGCCGCGGTGCACCTGACGATTCAGTCCGCCTTTATTACCGCCGGACAGCGCTGCACCTGCGCCCGCCGCCTGCTGGTCAAGCGGGGCGAGCAGGGAGATACCTTCCTGAAACGTCTGGTAGAGGTGAGCGCACGTCTGGTGCCTGCCGCATGGGATGCCGACCCGCAGCCGTTTATTGGCGGGCTGATTTCCGAACAGGCTGCGCTGAACGTGCTGAAAGCCTGGCAGGAGCACGTCGCACGCGGCGCGAAAACCCTGCTGGAGCCGAAGCAGGTCCAGACAGGTACCTCGCTGCTGACGCCGGGCATTATTGAGATGAGCGGCGCGAGCAACGTGCCGGATGAAGAGGTCTTTGGCCCGCTGCTGTGCGTCTGGCGCTATGACGATTTCGATGCCGCCATTGAAATGGCGAATAACACCCGCTACGGCCTGTCGAGCGGGCTGATTTCGCCGCATCGCGAGAAGTTTGAACAACTGCTGCTGGAAGCGCGCGCCGGGATTGTGAACTGGAATAAACCGCTGACCGGGGCCGCGAGCACTGCGCCGTTCGGCGGCGTGGGGGCGTCAGGCAACCATCGCGCCAGTGCCTGGTATGCCGCGGATTACTGCGCGTGGCCGATGGCGAGCCTGGAAACTCCGGCGCTGACGCTGCCGGAGACGCTCAACCCGGGGCTGGATTTCACGAAGGGAGACGCCCATGAAAGCGCGTGAAGTGAACTTTGACGGGCTGGTGGGGCTGACGCACCACTATGCCGGTCTCTCTTTTGGGAATGAAGCCTCGACGAAGCACCGCTTTCAGGTCTCGAACCCGAAGCTGGCGGCAAAGCAGGGGCTGCTAAAAATGAAGGCGCTGGCGGATGCCGGTTTCCCGCAGGCGGTGATCCCGCCGCAGGAGCGCCCTAACGTGGCTGTCCTGCGTCAGCTCGGTTTTAGCGGTACGGATGAGCAGGTGGTCGAAAAAGCGGGTACGCAGACGCCGCACCTGCTCTCTGCCGCGAGCTCCGCGTCGTCAATGTGGGTGGCAAACGCGGCGACCGTCGCGCCGTCAGCCGATACGCTGGATGGTAAAGTCCATCTGACCGTGGCGAACCTGAATAACAAATTTCACCGCGCCACCGAAGCTGAAACCACCGATCGCGTGTTGCGCGCCATTTTCCAGAATGACGCCCATTTTGAGGTGCATCAGGCCCTGCCGCAGGTGGCGATGTTTGGCGACGAAGGCGCGGCCAACCACAACCGGCTGGGCGGTGATTATGGCGATCCCGCCGTGCAGTTGTTTATCTACGGGCGGGAAGAGGGCGGTCACAACGCGCCAGCGCGCTATCCTGCACGCCAGACGCTGGCGGCGAGCCAGGCGGTTGCCCGGCTGAACCAGGTCAATCCATCCCAGGTGGTTTTTGCCCAGCAAAACCCGCAGGTGATCGACCAGGGCGTATTCCATAACGACGTGATTGCTGTCTCCAACCGTCAGGTACTGTTCTGCCATGAACAGGCGTTTGCGCATCAGGAGAGGCTGCTTGCCACGCTGCATGAGCGCGTACCCGGTTTTACGCCGATTCAGGTACCCACACAGGCGGTGAGCGTGCAAGATGCGGTAGAAACCTACCTCTTCAACAGCCAGCTGCTGAGCCGTGATGATGGCAGCATGACGCTGGTGCTGCCGCAGGAGTCCTGTAACCACCAGGGCGTGTGGCGTTATTTGAGCGAACTGGTGAAAGCCGATAACCCGATTGACGAACTGCGCGTCTTTGACCTGCGTGAAAGCATGGCCAACGGCGGCGGACCAGCCTGTTTACGTCTGCGCGTGGTGTTAACGCAGGACGAAATGCGGGCGGTAAATCCGTCGGTCATGATGAACGATACGCTCTTTACGCAGCTGAACGACTGGGTAGATCGTTACTATCGGGATCGCTTAACCCAGGCCGATCTGGTTGACCCACAGCTTCTGCGCGAAGGACGCGAGGCGCTGGATGCGTTATCGACAATCCTGCAGCTGGGATCGGTTTATCCGTTCCAGCGCTAAGGGGATGATATGGAAAATTTACTGGCGCTGACGCTGGCAGACGAAACGCCCGCACAGAGTGAGGGCGATGGCCCCTCATTCCACTGGCGTTGGCTGGGACGGGGCGTACTTGAATTGACGCCGTTCGCGCAAAGCGACGTATCGCTTCTGCTGTCGAGCGGTATTCACGGCAACGAAACCGCACCCGTTGAGATTGTTGACCTGCTGCTGCGCGCGTTGTACCGGGGAGAGATTAGGCTTACGTGTCGCGTGCTGGTGGTGTTTGGCAATCCGCCAGCGCTGGCGCAAAACAAACGTTACCTGGTGAGTGATATCAACCGGATGTTTGGGGGCCGCTGGTCACAGTTCCCCCCGAGCGATGAAACGGCGCGCGCGCAGTGGCTGGAGAGTGTGGTGACGACGTTTTTTGCCACCGAAGGGGGAACGCGCTGGCACCTCGACCTGCATACGGCTATCCGTGCCTCTTATCATGTGCGTTTTGGCGTACTGCCGCAGCGCAATCAGCCGTGGGATGAAACCTTTCTGAGCTGGCTGGGGGATGCGGGGCTGGAAGCCCTGGTTTTCCATCAGTCTCCGGGCGGCACGTTTACCCATTTTACGTGTGAAAACTTCGGCGCGCTGGCCTGCACGCTGGAGCTGGGAAAAGCGCTGCCTTTTGGGGAAAACGATCTGACGCGCTTTGCTCCGACGCACTCTGCGCTTCGGGCGCTGCTCGGCGGCACCGCACCGGAGCAGGCGAAGGAGCCCGTCGTGCGTTATCGGGTCGTGCAGCAGATCACCCGTCGCAGCGATGCTTTCCTTCTCCATATGGCGGCCCATACGCTGAACTTCACGCCGTTCCGTAAAGGGGTACTGCTGGCAGAAGACGGTGACGAGCGATACGAGGTACAGAGAGCCACAGAGTATGTTTTATTCCCCAATCCGTCAGTGGCATTTGGTCTGCGAGCCGGACTGATGCTGGAAAAAATAGCCTGATCTTTTCCCCTCTTGAAGCGAGAGGGGAAATTATTTTCTTAGCAATGAAGGCGGTTATATCTTTTTTACAGAATATTCCTGGGTAATTGCTTTATTAATACACATCACTTCGTTATACTCCTGTATAATCCCTTTAAAATCAGCTTATTGAATATTTATGTTTCACCTCTCCATGTTTTATCCTTAATTCCTCCACATTTGGCGAAAAATTGTTTTTTACACTTTCATTGTTTTACCGTTGCTCTGACTAATTGACGATAAACCCCGTAAAGTTAATATCGTCAACACGGCATAGCGCCGAAGAATAACTGAAAGTAAGGAAATACATTATGCGTAAGTTAACTGCACTGTTTGTTGCCTCTACCCTGGCTCTGGGCGCTACCAGCATGGCGTTCGCCGCCGATACCGCCACCACGACCGCCGCGCCAACTGAAGGCAAAATGATGATGCATCATAAAGGCAAGCCGGGTATGCACCACGAGATGATGATGTTTAAAGACCTGAATCTGACCGACGCGCAGAAACAGCAGGTTCGTGACATTATGAAAAGCCAGCGTGACCAGATGAAACGTCCTCCGCTGGAAGAGCGCCGCGCGATGCATGACATCATTGCCAGCGACAGCTTCGATAAAGCGAAAGCGGAAGCGCAGATCGACAAAATGGCCGAGCAGCATAAAGCCCGCATGCTTGCCCACATGGAAACCCAGAATAAGATCTACAACATTCTGACCCCGGAACAGAAAAAACAGTTTAATGCCAATTTTGAGAAGCGTCTGACAGAACGTCCGGCGCCGGAAGGTAAAATGCCAGCACCAACCGAATAATCGGTTTACCCTCTTAAGACCGCCGGGATCCTGTTCACATAAGCAAAAACGCTGTGGACAGGACCGGCGGTTTTTTCTTTCTGCCCACCTCTTGCCTGCCACCGCCAGCGCGGTATTCTCCTGTAGTCGCGTCAGAGATTTACTAAGGTTTGCCCACTCTGCTGCCGATAATACGTCTGTAGATTTCCAACGATAATAAACAAGACAGCAATGACAGCAATGTCGTTGCCCTGGCGCAGGTTGCGCCCCTCAGGAGTGGTGATGGAGTTCTTTGATATCCGTAAGATGCCGGTCAGTCTCTGGCGTAATGGCGCTGGCGAAACACGCGAAATATGTTGTTTTCCTCCCGCGACGCGTGATTTTTACTGGCGCGCCAGCATTGCCTCTATAGCCAGCAATGGCGAATTCTCGTCGTTTCCCGGCGTCGACCGGGTGATCACCCTGCTGGAAGGGGGAGAAGTCACGCTGGATGCCGGTCAGGCATTTTTCCATACGCTGAAACATCACCAGCCCTACAGTTTTGCCGGCGATCTGCCGGTAAAAGCGCTGCTGACGGATGGGCAGATGTCGATGGATTTTAATATTATGACGCGGCGGGATTGCTGCCAGGCGAAGGTTCGCGTCGCGGATCGGACCTTCACCACCTATGGCTCCCGCGGCGGCGTGATATTTGTGTTAAGCGGGGCATGGCAGCTTGGTGAAAAATTGCTGACGGCGGATCAGGGAGCCAGTTGGGAGGAGGGCACGCATACCCTCCGGTTGCTGGAATCTACAGGAACGCTGTTGTTCAGTGAAATTACGTGGCTGCCAGGTCATTAAGCGAAATGATCTCGTACTTGCCGGTTAACACGGGTTTACAGAGTATTTTGTAGCCGTCGTGGTCGAACCCGGCGGGGGTACGCAGCAGGGTTGTGGCGTCTTGCAAGGTATCAACGGCGCCCAGCCAAAGCCAGTTGTGAACGATGTGATACTGCGTCATCAATTCACCCACTTCCTTCAGGGCAACGGCGCCCTCCCATGGCCAGCATTTGACGCTGATGGCCGCCAGCCCGGCGAGCAGTCGGGCGTTATGTTCCTCGACGCTCTCTTTCCCACAGCAGGCACCCGCGCAGCGTTTCAGCGCCGAGCGGAAACAGGCGCGACCGCGCGTAGTGCCCTCTAACCCTAAAAGGCTGTAGCAAAGCTGTAAATCGTCGGCGAGCGCCTGCAAAGCCTGCAGTGCCGCACGTTTATTGGCGAACAGGCCATAGAGGTTCGGCTCATGGGAAAAATCTACGTCACGGGCGTACACAACCTGCGGTTTGCCGTTGTTGATCTGCAGGGAACAGAGCTGGCGATTGCGGCGCAGGCGCTTATTGAACAGCGGCTGCTGCTCTTTTATCAATCGGGCTTCCAGCAGCAGCGCGCCCATTTCACCCGCTGTCGGAAACCAGGTGATGCGTCTCGACTGGCGGAGCATGGCGGCTTCATCCGGCGTACGCAGATGGGATAATACACGGCTGCGAATATTCACGCTCTTGCCGATGTAGAGCGGCAGGGTGTCGCTTTCGCCGTGAAAGATGTACACACCCGGCTGTTTAGGCAACGCCTCAAGCCAGGGGCGAAGATGCTCGGGATATTCATAAATTGCCGCCGCTTCAAACTCAAGACGCGGGGCGGATTGACGCCTGCTCACATACTGCTCCATATACTGTTCAGGTATACAGTGTAGCAGGAGTGTGGTGGTTAAAAAAGAGCCGGGTGGCGGCTGCCACTCACCCGGCGATGACGAGCGGCCTGATGCCCTCACCCCACCCCTCTCCCACGGAGAGGGCGCAAACACTAAAAAACGGTAACCTGGGTTACCGTTTTGCTTTTATTTCCAGAAGTCGTCAAACACCGTAATTGGCGTATGGCGCTTGTGCTCGGTTTTCAAATACCAGCCTTCGATAATTTTCGCGGTACCTTCATCCAGCGTTTTGCCTTCCAGATAGTCATCAATGTTGTCATAGGTGACGCCAAGGGCGGCTTCATCCGGCAGGGAAGGGCGATCGTCCTCCAGATCCGCTGTCGGCGCTTTCTTGTACAGATGCTCCGGGCAGCCCAGCGCGGCAAGCAGCTGCTTACCCTGACGCTTGTTCAGACGGAAGATCGGGTTAATGTCGGTGCCGCCATCGCCATATTTGGTGAAGAAACCAGTGATTGCTTCTGCCGCATGGTCGGTACCGACTACGACGCCTTTGGTCATCCCGGCGATGCTGTACTGCGCTTTCATGCGCTCGCGTGCTTTCTCGTTGCCGCGAACAAAATCGCTCAGCTCAATGCCCGCTTCGCGCAGCGCCTGCTCGCTTGCCAGAACCGAGCCCTTAATATTAACGGTGAGCACGCGGTCAGGCTGAATGAAGGCAATCGCATCCTGGCAATCCTGTTCGTCCGCCTGTACGCCATAAGGCAGACGCACGGCGATAAACTGCAGCGTCTCATCGCCCGTCTCTTCGCGAAGCTCTGAGATCGCCATCTGGCAGAGTTTACCGGTCAGAGTTGAGTCCTGCCCGCCACTGATGCCCAGCACCAGGGATTTCAGGAAAGCGTGCTTTTTTAAGTACGATTTTAAAAAATCCACGCTGCGGCGGATCTCATCATTTGCATCTATCGAAGGCTTCGCGCCTAACGCCTGAATAATCTCTTGTTGCAGAGTCATCACGCTCTCCATAAACAGAATGTGTTAACTGTTAAAACTAACCCTTTGGGCGTAAAACGACAAGGATCACAGTTTCGAGTGCGCTAAATTGCGGCACTTTAGCAGCTTATCGTTGTTTTATTAGAATTTTCCGAAATTCGTCTGGCGTAACTCGCAAAGTTGAACAATAGTATTTTTTATCCCATGCTTAGATAACACGCTGATAAACAAGAGGACGGAATATGAACAAGAACGTAGCAGGAATTTTAAGCGCAGCGGCGGTACTGACTATGCTGGCAGGGTGTACGGCTTACGATCGCACCAAGGATCAGTTTACCCAGCCCGTCGTAAAAGACGTCAAAAAAGGGATGACACGTTCGCAGGTTGCCGCAATTGCAGGTAAACCATCTTCTGAAGTCACCATGATTCATGCTAAGGGAACCTGTCAGACCTATATCCTGGGTCAACGTGATGGTAAGGCTGAGACCTACTTTGTCGCCCTGGATGATACCGGTCATGTGATTAACTCCGGTTATCAGACCTGTGCAGAATACGACACCGATCCACAGGCCCCTAAGGCGCAGTAACCGCGCTTGCCTGAGGATGTTAACTAACCGGCCTGTAGGCCGGTTTTTTTATGCATACGCAAATCTTATTTCTTTGCGCGAATTATTTGCCCGAAATGTGAAGAGAGTCAACAAGCCAGGTCAATGAGAGACAATTTAGGCCTGTCCAGAATTATCCCCCCTCTGTACCATTACGTATACTCACTCCAACGATAAACAACAGTCAGCACACTACCTGTCAGCCAGGAGAGCGAGTCGAGTGATAGCGCGACGGCAGGTAGTCATACAAGAGGGAAATTACGATGGAAAAGAAACATATCTACCTGTTCTGCTCAGCGGGCATGTCAACCTCGCTGCTGGTGTCAAAGATGCGTGCGCAGGCTGAAAAGTATGAAGTCCCTGTGGTGATCGAAGCGTTCCCGGAAACGCTGGCGGGCGAAAAAGGTCAGACAGCAGATGTCATTTTACTGGGGCCACAAATCGCTTATATGTTGCCAGAAATTCAGCGTTTGCTCCCACATAAACCGGTCGAAGTCATCGACTCGGGGCTGTACGGTAAGATTGATGGTTTAGGTGTATTAAAAGCTGCTGTTGCAGCCATTAAAAAAGCTGCTAATTAATTATTTATTTTTCCCGTCAAAGAGTTATTTCACACACAATACGCCGTAACCTGCGTTACGGCATTTAAGGGTATTTTCCTATGAGTAAAGTCATTGCTTCACTTGAAAAGGTACTCCTTCCTTTTGCTGTTAAAATAGGAAAGCAGCCTCACGTTAATGCCATCAAAAACGGCTTTATTAAATTAATGCCGTTGACGCTGGCCGGGGCAATGTTCGTTTTAATTAACAACGTTTTTCTGAGCTTTGGTGAAGGTTCCTTCTTTTATTCATTAGGAATTCGGTTAGACGCTTCCACGATTGAAACCCTTAATGGTCTTAAAGCCATCGGCGGCAACGTATACAACGGTACGTTGGGTATTATGTCGCTGATGGCGCCTTTCTTTATCGGAATGGCGCTGGCAGAAGAGCGTAAAGTGGATCCACTGGCCGCAGGTTTACTCTCTGTCGCAGCATTTATGACGGTGACCCCTTACAGCGTCGGCGAGGCTTATGCGGTCGGCGCTAACTGGCTGGGTGGCGCAAATATCATTTCGGGTATTGTTATCGGTCTGGTCGTTGCGGAAATGTTCACGTTCATTATTCGCCGCAACTGGGTTATCCGTCTGCCGGATAGCGTACCGGCATCGGTATCTCGTTCATTTTCCGCGTTGATTCCAGGCTTCATTATTCTCTCCATTATGGGGATTATCGCCTGGGCGCTCTCTCACTGGGGCACAAACTTCCACCAGATCATTATGGACTCTATCTCTACGCCGCTGGCGTCAATGGGTGGAGTGGTGGGTTGGGCGTATGTCATCTTTACCTCCCTGCTGTGGTTCTTCGGCGTGCATGGTTCACTGGCACTGGCGGCGCTGGACAGCGGTATCATGACCCCGTGGGCACTGGAAAACGTTGCGCTTTATCAGCAGTACGGCTCCGTTGATGCGGCGCTGGCAGCCGGTAAAACCTTCCATGTGTGGGCGAAGCCAATGCTCGACTCCTATATCTTCCTGGGGGGGACCGGGGCGACGTTGGGTCTGATCATCGCGGTCTTTATTGTCTCTCGTCGTGCCGATCATCGTCAGGTTGCGAAGCTGGCGCTGCCGTCAGGCATCTTCCAGATTAACGAACCGATTCTGTTTGGTCTGCCAATCATCATGAACCCGGTGATGTTCATTCCATTCATCCTGGTGCAACCGCTGCTGGCGGCAATCACCCTGACCGCGTACTACCTGGGCATTATCCCGCCGGTGACCAACATTGCACCCTGGACCATGCCAGCCGGTCTGGGCGCGTTCTTTAACACCAACGGTAGCGTCGCGGCCTTCCTGCTGGCGATATTCAACCTCGGGATGGCAACCCTGCTTTACATGCCATTCGTGGCAATAGCGAACAAAGCGGCAACCGTTATCGATGAAGAAGAGAGCGAAGAGGATATCGCCCTCGCACTGAAATTCTAAAATTGCACGGCGCGGGGCAACCCGCGCCAGCTAAAAGGAGATTAACGATGTTAGATTTGGATAGTATTGTCGCAGACGAAACCGTAGAAAACGATCTGGAAGAAGTAGTGATGGGGCTTATCATCAACTCTGGACAGGCCCGTAGCCTGGCGTATGCCGCGCTGAAGCAGGCCAAACAGGGTGATTTCGCCGCAGCAAAAACCATGATGGACCAGTCCCGTCTTGCACTGAATGAAGCGCATCTGGTGCAGACGAAGCTCATCGAAGGCGACCAGGGCGAAGGGAAAATGAAGGTGAGCCTGGTGCTGGTCCACGCGCAGGATCATCTCATGACCTCCATGCTGGCGCGCGAGCTGGTGGCAGAGTTAATCGAGCTTCACGAGAAGATGCAGTAAGTCAGGTCAGGCAGCAGGAGGTCAGCACGATGGAAATTAAAACCGCATTTGAGCAGCAGCTGTTTAATGGCAAGAATTTTCACGTGGTGATTTACAACAAGACGGAGAGCGCCAGTGGTCTGCACCAGCATGACTACTACGAGTTCACAATTGTTCTGACCGGCCGCTACTACCAGGAGATCAACGGTAAGCGTGTGTTACTGGAGCGCGGAGATTTTGTCTTCCTGCCGATGGGGTCCTATCACCAGAGCTTTTACGAGTTTGGTGCCACACGCATTCTGAACGTGGGTGTCAGCAGACGCTTCTTTGAGAAACATTATCTTCCGCTGGTACCGTTCTGCTTCGTGGCGTCACAGGTCTATCGCGTCAAAAACGAGTTCATGACCTGGATTGAAACGGTTATCGCCTCGCTTAACTTCCGCGACAATGAGTTCGACGAGTTTATTGAAACCGTGACGTTTTATGTGATGAACCGCCTTCGCCATCATCGCGAAGAACAGCAGCAGGTGAGCGACGATATCCCCCAATGGCTGCGGGGCACCATTGAAATGATGCATGATAAATGTCAATTCAGCGACAATGCCCTGGAAAATATGGTGGCACTTTCCGGTAAATCGCAGGAGTATCTCACTCGTGCGACGCAGCGTTATTATCGTAAAACGCCTGTGCAAATCATTAATGAAATCCGGATTAACTTTGCCAAGAAACAGTTGGAAATCACCAATTACTCTGTCACCGATATTGCTTATGAGTCAGGTTACAGTAGTCCCAGTCTGTTTATTAAAACGTTTAAGAAGTTTACTTCGTTTACACCAAACAGTTACCGCAAAAATTTGACGGTAATTAATTAATACCCGGCGATTTTATTCGCCACGAATATTGACGTAATTGCTTGCCCAAATAGCGGGAAGAGAACGCTATACCTTGCAGGCGGTTAACCTGATACGCTAAGGGAGATATTATGCAACAGAAATTAAAAGTCGTAACCATTGGTGGCGGCAGCAGCTATACCCCGGAATTACTGGAAGGTTTCCTGAAACGTTATCATGAATTACCGGTCAGCGAATTATGGCTGGTGGATGTAGAAGAAGGTCAGGAAAAGCTGAATATTATTTTCGACCTGTGTAAACGTATGGTTGAGAAAGCCGGTGTGCCATTGACCGTACATAAAACGCTGGATCGCCGTCTGGCGCTGAAAGATGCTGATTTCGTCACCACCCAGCTGCGCGTTGGCCAGCTGAAAGCACGCGAGCTGGATGAGCGTATTCCGCTGAGCCACGGCTACCTGGGCCAGGAAACCAACGGTGCGGGCGGTCTGTTTAAAGGCCTGCGTACCATTCCGGTGATTTTCGACATCATCAAAGACGTGGAAGAGATTTGCCCGAATGCGTGGGTGATTAACTTCACCAACCCGGCGGGAATGGTGACTGAGGCAGTCTATCGCCACACCGGTTTCAAACGCTTTATCGGCGTCTGTAATATCCCGATTGGCATGAAGATGTTTATCCGCGACGTGCTGGCACTGACCGACAACGACGAGCTCTCCATCGATCTGTTCGGCCTGAACCACATGGTCTTTATCAAGGATGTGATTGTTAACGGCACGTCGCGCTTTGCCGAACTGCTCGACGGTGTGGCTTCGGGTCGACTGACTGCGGCCTCGGTGAAAAACATCTTCGATCTGCCGTTCAGCGAAGGCCTGATCCGCTCCCTGAACCTGCTGCCGTGTTCGTATCTGCTCTACTATTTCAAGCAGAAAGAGATGCTGGCTATCGAAATGGGCGAGTACTATAAAGGCGGCGCGCGTGCGCAGGTGGTACAAAAAGTTGAGAAGCAGCTGTTTGATTTGTATAAAGATCCAAATCTTAACGTTAAACCGAAAGAGCTGGAGCAGCGCGGCGGGGCATACTATTCCGATGCGGCCTGCGAGGTGATCAACGCCATTTACAACGACAAGCAGGCTGAGCACTACGTCAACGTGCCGCATCATGGCCACATTGATAATAT
The DNA here is from genome assembly GCF_025244905.1 of Enterobacter mori. NCBI lineage: Bacteria > Pseudomonadati > Pseudomonadota > Gammaproteobacteria > Enterobacterales > Enterobacteriaceae > Enterobacter > Enterobacter mori. The sequence goes on from NZ_CP104285.1 coordinate 1,895,603, forward strand.
CCCGGCTGACTGGGCCGTTGAGATGACCTGCATTCTGGGTCGCGATGGCGCGAAACCGCACCCGCGCATTACCCACTTTGACGACAAAGTGATGGGCCTGATCCACACCATTAAAGGCTTTGAGGTAGCAGCAAGCAATGCGGCGTTGAGCGGTGAACTGAATGATGTGCTTCTGGCCCTGAACCTCAGTCCGCTGGTGCACTCCGATCGTGACGCTGAGCAGCTCGCGAGTGAGATGATCCTGGCGCATGAAAAATGGCTGCCAAACTTTGCTGCAACGGTTGAGAAACTGAAGTTCACCCACCGTTAAGAGGATGTACGATGGAAAACCTGCTGATCGTAAACGCCGATGATTTTGGCCTGTCGAAAGGGCAGAACTACGGGATCATTGAAGCATGTCGTCGGGGTGTGGTGAGTTCAACCACGGCGTTGATTAACGGCGAGGCAGTTGAACATGCGGCTCAGCTAAGTCGGGACGTTCCCGGGCTGGGGGTGGGCCTGCATTTTGTTCTGACGCTGGGAATGCCGCTTTCACCGATGCCGGGCCTGACGCGTGACGGGCAGTTAGGGAAATGGATTTGGGAAATGGCAGAGCAAGACGCTCTGCCGCTCGAAGAGATTACCCGTGAACTGGATTGCCAGTTCAATCGCTTTGTTGATGTGTTTGGCAAGGAGCCGACGCACATCGACAGCCATCACCACGTGCACATGATCCCGGCGATTTTCCCGATTGTCGCGGAGTTTGCACAGCGTAAAGGCGTCGCGATCCGCGTGGATCGTGAGGTGCCCGGAGTGCCGGACTGCGCTGTGAAATCAACAGATGGGTTCAGCAGTGCATTTTACGGCGACGAGATCGACGAAGCGCTGTTCCTGAAGGTGCTGGATGAGTCCGCCGCTCGCGGTGAAAACTCTGTAGAGGTGATGGCGCACCCGGCATTTGTCGATAATACCGTGCGGAAAAGTGCCTACTGCTGGCCGCGTCTGGTGGAACTGGACGTGCTGACGTCGGCGTCGCTGAAGTATGCGATTGCCGAGCGCGGGTATCGTCTGGGGACGTTTGGGGATCTTTGAGACAAAGCCCAGTGGCGGCTTCGCCTTACCGGGCCTACAAAACCAATCGACATGTAGGCCGGGTAAGCGTAAGCGCCACCCGGCTTGTTTCACGCCGGAATCTGATCGATCTTGCTGCTACGCGACCATACGCGATGCGCGGCGAGTAAATCAAACAGCTTCGTCATAAAGGCATCGTCAACGTTATCGCCCTCGACAATGCCGTCCTCACCCTGATCGGCTACCTTCAACTGCGCCTTAAACTGTCGCGCATCGCCTGCCAGGGCGATCGGTTTCAGGTGCTTATAGGCTTCCAGCAGATAATAGACGGCGTCACCGTTGGTCAGCAGGCTGTCAATGTCCCCGCACGGCACAATCACCGCATCGACGGTCAGTGAAGGCGCCCCGGCAAAGGTCGCCGCCACCGGCAGCACGGAGCCATCATCGGCAGTCACTTCGCCCATACGGGAATAAAGCAGTTTCGCATGCACACCGTGGGTTTTCAGCGCCTGCATAATCCCCAGCACGTCGCTGGCGCGAGTTTTGTCGTTCAGCAGAATGGCAACCACGCGGCCCTTAATTGATCCACCCGGTACGGCGTACAGGCTCAGAGACGGATCCTTTTTCAGCCCGTTAACGTCTTTTGGTGGGGCTGCGTTACGTTGCTCATCGGTCAGGGTAATGCCGAGGTTATCGGCGACGCTCTGCGCAAGCTGGATATCGATTCGCGCCAGCTGATCGACCACGCGCTCGCGGATGTAGGTACGCACCACCTTGCTCAGCTCAAAGCTGAAGCCGCCGATGATATGCTGCTGCTCAATCGGGGTCTGGCTGTTCCAGAACAGGCGAGGATGGGCGTAATACTCACCGAAGGATGGGCTGCGTTCGCGAATTTTGGTTCCCTCGACGCGTTCCTGATACGACTCAAACCCACCACGTTTCGGGCCCGGTGGTGTTTCACGCGGCCAGTTATCGTTGATCGAGTTCGGTTCGTAGTTCGCCGGGTTGGTGTCGATATCCTGGCGATGCATCCCGTCGCGTTGGAAATTGTGATACGGGCAGGTAGGGCGGTTAATGGGGATTTCGTGGAAGTTCGGTCCGCCAAGACGGCTGATCTGCGTATCGGTATAGGAGAACAAACGCCCCTGTAACAGCGGGTCGTTGGTGAAATCCAGTCCCGGCACGATATGCCCTGGGTGGAAGGCGGCCTGTTCGTTCTCGGCAAAGAAATTATCCGGGTTGCGGTTGAGCACCATTTTTCCTACCAGCTGAACCGGCACCAGTTCCTCAGGAATGAGTTTGGTCGGATCAAGCAGGTCGAAATCAAATTTGAACTCGTCTTCTTCCGGGAGCAACTGTAACCCCAGTTCGTATTCCGGGAAGTCTCCGGCTTCAATGGATTCCCACAGCTCGCGGCGGTGGAAATCGGGATCGCGGCCAGTCAGCTTCTGCGCTTCATCCCACACCAGCGACGCTTTACCCGCGACAGGTTTCCAGTGGAAGCGCACGAAAGTGGCTTTGCCTTCCGCATTAATCAGGCGGAAGGTGTGGATGCCAAACCCTTCCATGGTGCGATAGCTGCGTGGAATGCCGCGGTCTGACATCGCCCACATCACGTTGTGTAAGGTTTCAGGCTGCAGGGAGACATAGTCCCAGAAGGTGTCGTGCGCGCTTTGCCCCTGCGGTATGGCCCAGTGGGGCTCCGGTTTTACCGCATGGACAAAGTCAGGAAATTTATGCGCATCCTGAATGAAAAACACCGGGGTATTGTTGCCGACCAGATCGAAAATACCTTCTTCGGTATAAAATTTGGTGGCGAAGCCGCGGATATCGCGCACCGTGTCGGCCGAGCCAGCGCCACCCTGCACGGTAGAAAAGCGCACAAACACCGGGGTAATTTTATCCGGGTCGGAGAGGAAATCCGCTTTGGTAATGTCTTTCAGGCTCTTATAGGGCTGGAAGTACCCGTGCGCAGCCGAGCCGCGCGCGTGAACGATGCGTTCCGGTATGCGCTCGTGGTCAAAATGGGTAATTTTTTCCCGCAGGATGAAATCTTCAAGCAGGGTTGGCCCGCGCGTGCCTGCGCGAAGGGAGTTCTGATCGTCAGCAATACGCACGCCCTGATTGGTCGTGAGCGCAAAACCTTCGCCACCTTTACGGTGTGGCTCAAGCGATTCCAGCTTCTCGTTCCCCGTATCCGGCGATTTCATGCTTCCCGGTGCGGTAGGCTGCTCGCCAGGCGCGGAAGGGCCCGGTGAGGGGCGGTGAGAGCCGTCAGCAGGGGCGAGAGAGTCCATACCCGGTTGAGATTCCTCAGTGCCATGAATCGGTGATTGATGTGTTTTATCTTTGTTCGACATTGCACGCTTCTCCTTTATCCATTGCTAAAAACCCTATTAAGGATAGAACAATGTCGTGAGATGGCTCGCGAACTAAGAGTTTTCACATGCCATCGTTAACGAAAGGAGCCGTCTCACCCACTCGGAGCGCGACGGAAGGTAGCAGGATCGGCTATCATAGAATTTTCCTGCTTCAAGAATTTGCTTTAGTGAACCAGTCGCTTATGAAACCTCTTCGTCAACAAAACCGCCAGGTTATTAGCTATGTACCCCGCGTTGAGCCCGCGCCGCCTGACCATGCCCTGAAAGTGGATGGTTTTCGCGATGTCTGGCAGTTACGGGGTAAATACGTGGCCTTTGTGCTGATCGGCGAACATTTTCGCCGCTCTCCCACGTTTACGGTGCCGGAGTCAGCGCAACGGTGGGCGATGCAGATCCGCCAGGATGAAGAGGTTGAAGAATAACAGCCATAAAAAAACCGCCATCATGAAGTGAACCCCGAAAGTTGGACATCCAACGATTAGGGGTTTTGCGTTTCAATGGGCAGAAAAAAATATTCATCTGAATTCAAGCAACAAGTTGTTCTCCACTATCTGAACAGTGGTGACGGTGCAAAGAAAACGGCCAGGCTGTTCGGCGTCGATCACGGAGCGGTCAGACGCTGGACTGAACACTGGAAAGTGAACGGGGTGAACGGTTTTTCCATTCCTACCAGAGCTTACTCTGCTGAGTTCAAAGAGTCTGTTGTGCTCTGGATGCAGCAACATAACAAGTCATCCCGGAAAGCTGCGGCGGAGTTTTGCATCGCAACCGCTTATACTGTCAGCAAGTGGGAGCGCCTTTACCGTGAAGGCGGTGTTATTGCCTTACAAGATAAACCCAGAGGGCGTCCGGTGAAGTCTGGTAAGAACGAAACGTCAGATAAAAAACTTAAAAATTCCCCTCCAGCGTTTCAGAGCGTTGAAGAAGAGCTTGAATACTTGAGGGCGGAAAATGCCTACCTAAAAAAGCTTCAGGCCTTGATTCGGGAAAAGCAGAAGACAAAGCAAAAATAATTACCGAATTGAGGCAAAACCATAACCTGAGGATGCTGCTTCATATAGCAGGATTGCCTCGCAGCACTTACTACTGGCACGTTAGGGCGGAGGACAGTGGAGAGCGCTATGAGGGCGAACAGCAAAGAATAGCCGCACTGTTTCATTATCATAAAGGACGATATGGTTACCGCCGCATTACCCTGGCGTTGCGCAATGAAGGCTACGGCATAAATCATAAAACAGTACGAAAACTGATGCGTAAGATGGGGCTGGCCTCATGCCTGAGAAGCAAGAAGTATCAGTCATACAAAGGTACCTACGGTAAAATCGCACCAAACATCCTGTCTCGTAATTTTAAGGCCAGCAGTCCAAACCAGAAATGGGTTACAGACGTGACCGAGTTCAACGTAAAAGGGACAAAGCTATATTTGTCACCAGTGCTGGATCTGTATAACAGCGAGATAATAGCCTGGCATATGACGACGCATCCGGGAATGAACCTGGTCGACAACATGCTCAGCAAGGCCATACAGCGGCTAAAGCCAGATGAAAGACCGATACTGCACTCTGATCAGGGCTGGCAATATCAGATGGCACGGTATCAGGAAAAGCTTAAGGTTAAAGGTATAGAGCAAAGCATGTCGCGCAAAGGAAACTGTCTGGACAATGCAGTGATAGAAAACTTTTTTGGTCTGTTGAAGACAGAATGTTGGTACCACGAAGAGTATGAAAATACGGACCATCTACGAAAAGTAGTGGAAGAGTACATCCATTATTACAACAACGAACGAATCAAGCTAAAACTAAACGGCCTGAGTCCAGTACAATACCGAACTCAGGCTATGTCAGCCGCCAGTTAAGAAAGTGTCCAATATATGGGGTTCACTTCAATCAGGCGGTTTTTTTATGTCAACAGTGATTAACGGTGAGCCAGTTCGGCGTCGTCTTCACTATCCAGAATTGCTTTGTCGGTCTGCTTCAGCCACTGGCTGGTCAGCGTACCGGCGGTCATTGAGCCGCTCACGTTCAGCGCGGTACGTCCCATGTCGATCAGCGGTTCAACGGAGATCAGCAGCGCTACCAGCGTCACAGGCAGACCCAGCGCAGGCAGAACAATCAGTGCGGCGAAGGTTGCACCACCACCGACACCCGCAACGCCTGCGGAACTCACGGTAACAATACCCACCAGGGTGGCAATCCAGACCGGATCCAGCGGGTTGATACCCACAGTCGGCGCAACCATTACGGCCAGCATTGCCGGGTACAGACCCGCACAGCCGTTCTGTCCAATGGTGGCACCAAAGGAAGCAGAGAAGCTGGCGATGGACTCAGGTACGCCCAGGCGACGCGTTTGTGCTTCCACGTTCAGCGGAATAGAGGCTGCACTGGAACGGCTGGTAAACGCGAAGGTCAGCACTGGCCACACTTTACGGAAGTATTTCAGCGGGCTGACGCCGTTAACGCCAAGCAGGATGCCGTGCACGACAAACATGATGCCAAGACCCAGGTAAGAGGCGACGACAAAGCTGCCCAGCTTGATGATGTCCTGCAGGTTTGATCCCGCAACCACTTTGGTCATCAGTGCCAGCACGCCGTAAGGTGTCAGCTGCATGACCAGACGGACCAGCTTCATCACCCAGCTCTGCAGGGTATCGATAGCGGTCAGCACGCGTTCACCTTTTGGCGCATCGTCTTTCAGCAGCTTCAACGCAGCCACACCGAGGAATGCGGCGAAGATCACCACGCTGATGATGGAGGTTGGGCTTGCACCGGTCAGGTCAGCAAACGGGTTTTTAGGAATGAAGGAGAGCACCATCTGCGGAACCGTCAGGTCAGCCACTTTGCCAGCATAGTTGGTTTGAATCGCCGTCAGACGCGCGGTTTCAGCGGTACCCTGGACCAGGCCTTCAGCGGTCAGGCCAAACAGGTTGGTCACCAGCACGCCCACCAGCGCGGCAATCAGCGTGGTGAACAGCAGCGTACCGATAGTCAGGAAGCTGATTTTCCCCAGCTGAGTCGCATTGTGCAGACGAGCAACGGCGCTCAAAATAGACGCGAACACCAGCGGCATCACAATCATCTGCAGCAGCTGCACGTAGCCGTTACCGACAATGTTGAACCATTGAATGGAATCTTTCAGTACCGGGTTATCGGAGCCGTAAACAGCGTGTAACGCCAGACCAAAGGCCACACCCATGACCAGACCGACCAGCACTTTTTTCGCCAGGCTCCACTGTTTGTGGCGTGCCTGCGCGAGAAGCAATAGCAATACAACGAACACAATAATGTTCGCGATGAGTGGAAAATTCATCCCCGTTCTCCTGATTTATTATACGGTCGGTTTTTACCGATCCTGATGGCGCAAGGTTAGCAGAAGTGTGATGCAGCGCTTATATCCAAATGGAATGGTTTATGACAAACGTGATTATTTTGTTTGTTTAATGTTCGATCTGGTGATGAATGAAACGATTGAACTGAAATTGCAGCGAATTGATCATCTGCGATGACCAGCGGACTGCACCATTTTCGGGCAACGTCTGCGGCATCCAGACGGCGTACGCGAAGAGTGCCATGCACAAAACGCGCTCCAGCTGATTGCCTTTTTGCGGGGCGAGAATGGGAAAACGGAAACGCCACCGGCAGGGCCACAGGAGGGGGACACCGGCAGGCGTCAGCATATCGGCAAGAATATGGCTTAAATAACCGAGCACCATCCCCTGTATGGCATCTGCCGGCACTATCCAGCTTTCAGGCACTTTTAAATAGAACAGGGTGAGCAGGGCAAACACGGCCAGCAGGCTGTGGGTAAACCCACGATGGCCAAACGCTCTGGCAATGGGTTTGGCGATCCACTTCAACCGTTGTCCAAGAAACGACTTGGGGTGATCGATGTCCGGCAGGAGACAGGTTAATACGGCGGAAGGGACGATATGCCACCAGTCACCCTGTGCCAGCACAGGGGTCAGTTCAGCGTTTTTGGCAAACACTGCGCATGCAATTGAAAAAAGCAGGTGGCCTTCCGCCGTCATGATAAAACCCAACAAACTGTCAATTCATACAGTATAGGGTTTTTATACAGTGTGCGGAAGAGGTGACGGTGTAACTCTTTGTCACAAAGCGGCGTCAGCGCGCCAGCCAGCCACCGTCTACGGCCAGGGTGTGACCGTTGACATAATCCGATGCAGCAGAGGCAAGGAAAACAACCGGACCTTGCAAATCCTCCGGCAATCCCCAACGTCCGGCGGGGATACGCTCCAGGATCGCCTGGCTACGCTGTTCGTCATCGCGCAACTGCTGCGTATTATTGGTCGCCATATAACCCGGCGCAATGGCGTTCACATTGATGCCATGCGTAGCCCATTCGTTGGCGAGCAGGCGCGTGATACCCAGAACGCCACTTTTAGACGCGGTGTAAGAAGGCACGCGGATCCCCCCCTGGAATGAAAGCATCGAGGCAATATTGATGATTTTCCCGCCCTGACCCTGCTGGATAAACTGTTTGGCCACCGCCTGAGAGAGGAAAAAAACCGATTTGAGATTCAGGTTAACAACGTCGTCCCAGTCTTTTTCACTGAATGCCAGGGCATCCTCCCGACGAATGGTGCCAGCGTTATTCACCAGAATATCGACGCGTCCCATCTCAGCAACAGCGCTATCCACTACGCGCTGAATGCTCTCCTGTTGACCGAGATCGGCCCGAATCGCCATAAATCGACGCCCGAGGGCGGTGATGCGCGCGGCCGTTTCGTCGGGAACTTTACGGTTCACGCCAACAATATCGCATCCGGCTTGTGCGAGCGCCACGGCCATGCCCTGTCCCAGCCCGGTATCGCATCCCGTGACGATGGCCACTTTTCCTGAAAGAGTGAAGGACTCCAGTATCATACGCGCCTCAGAAGTAAGGTTATTGTCATTCTGAAGGTAAGAATAGGAGGTGAAAGCGGGAAATGCAATTAAATGAAACGATGTTTTATTTTTATTTTCAGGCAGCGAAGGGCTGCCTGAAAGAGAAGGTTACTCGCCGCGCAGATGGGCAACCCTAAGGTCTTCCAGCGAGGCCAGTTTCACATCTGCCAGGGCAAAGCGGGGATCGTGGCGGCCTTCTTCGGCAGGCACAACGATGGAGCGCATGCGTGCGGCTTTAGAGGCCACCATGCCGTTAACGGAATCTTCCAGCGCCACGCAGGTGAGCGGATCCAGACCCAGTTTTGCGGCGCAGTCCATATAGACCTGAGGGTGCGGCTTGCTGTAGGGCAGCTTCTCGGCTGAGGCCAGCGCGTCGAAGCTGTCGCGCAGTTCGAACAGGGACAGCACTTTCTCCAGCATATGCAGCGGCGAGGCGGAGGCCAGTCCGACCTTCAATCCTTGCGCCTTGCACAGAGCGATTGCATCACGCACGCCCGGAAGCAGGGGCTTTTGCTCTTCAACCAGCGTAATGGCGCGGTTAATAATACGCGCGGTGACTTCGTCACGACCGGGGCCAACCCATGGCTGGTGGGCATACCAGAGGTCCACAACCATATCAATGCGAAGTCCCAGCGTATCGGGAAGTTCGTTCCGGCGGCTGATATCGACGCCGAGGCTCGCCATCACATCCAGTTCAGCCCGATCCCACAGCGGTTCGGAGTCAATCAGTAATCCGTCCATGTCAAAAATGGCGGCAAGTATTTGGCGCGGTGTCGACATCACAACGTCTCCTTATCTCAGGTGTTCGACAGACGATACGTGCTAAGCACAATCTGCAATTTAGCATAATGCTTTTAAAGAACGGGCGAAAATGATGGGCAGCAGGTAGACTTAGGCAAAAATAACGCGTCTTTTTGAAGGGGAACGAATGACGTATCAACAAGCTGGACGCATCGCTGTCTTAAAACGTATTGCCGGTTGGGTCATTTTTATTCCGGCTGTGATTTCCACGCTGATTTCGGTACTCAAATTTATGTACGATCACAGCGAAAAGCAGCCGGGGATCAATGCGGTAATGCTGGATTTCGCGCATGTGATGATTGAAATGATGCGTTTTAACACCCCGTTCTTAAATTTTTTCTGGTTTAACTCACCGACACCGAATTTCCATCAACAGGCGAATGTTGGCTTTTGGGTGATTTACGCGCTGATTTTTATCGCGATGGCATTGCAGGCATCAGGCGCGCGCATGAGTCGCCAGACGCGTTTTTTACGCGAGGGTGTGGAAGACCAGCTCATTCTTGAGCAGGCGAAAGGGCCGGACGGGATGAGCCGTGAGCAAATCGAATCCCGCATTGTTGTTCCGCGTCACACGATTTTCCTGCAGATTTTCCCGCTCTATGTATTACCGGTAGTCATCATCGTGGCCGGTTATTTCTTTTTCTCTCTGCTCGGGTTTATCTAGCGCCACAGCGGGTGGCGCATGACCGCCCGCTACGCCGCCAGTACCCGCTCCAGTGCGCGCTGCGCATTCACCAGATGTTGACCGCCAAACAGAATTGCCCGATTCAACAGGGTATAAAGTTGATACACCGGCTGACGGTCGAGGAAGTCAGGTGGTAAGGGAGAGACCGACTGGTATCCGTCATAAATCTGCGGCAGCTGTTCAGGATGCAGCGGCAGCATGGCGAGGTCGCACTCTCTGTCACCCCAGTAACAGGCAGGGTCGAAGATATAAGGGCCGTTCGGACCCAGCGCACAGTTATCTGACCACAAATCCCCGTGCAACAGTGAAGCCTGAGGCTGGTGCGCGGCAAGACGCTGCTGCACGTGTTCGACAATGGCATCAATGTTGCCAAATTCCAGTCCTTTCTCTGCCGCCAGCTCCAGCTGCCAGCCAATACGTTGCTCTGCAAAGAAGGTCGACCAGCGGCGTTGCCAGGCGTTCGGCTGCGGTGTGGTGGAGAGATCGTTGTCGAAATCGAGTCCAAACTGCGGTTGGTCGCTCCACTGGTGCAATCTCGCTAGCTGCTGGCCAAGAAGAAACGCGTTATGGGCATCCAGTGGGCGAGCGGGGAGATATTCCATGACCAGAAAACTGTAGTCGCGGTCACTGCCCACGGCCCAGACGTGCGGGACGGTGACCGTTTTGCTGCGCGACAGCAGTTCCAGCTGATCGGCTTCGGCAGTGAAGATGGGGAGAAGTTCACGTTCATCGCATTTCACGAAAAGGTCGCGCCCCGCGTAGCGTAAATGCCACGCGGCGTGGATCTCACCGCCAGGCAGTTCATTACGCAGTTCAATTTCACCTTCACCTAATTGCTCGCTCAAAAGATGACTGATAGCCTGCCACATGATTTCTCTCCCATGTTGTCTGCCAGATCATAAAGTTAGCGCAAAACGGCTATTAAAAAATACGAACTAACGCACACCTGAGCGGTTTAAATTCATACAACGCACTTATTGTTCTTTTTTTCGCCAGCTTTCCCAGGTATCTACCTCAATATCCGCATCCTTGTCGGTCACACTCTCGGCCAGGCTGCTTGCCAGGGCGTGAACCTCCTCGTCGCTGAGGGCGCTTATCAGGCCAAATGTCAGCGTGCCTAAATCATGAATATTGCCCTCATCGTCCGTGAGGGTGAGCAGAAAATTTGCCCGTGTAAAAGCGTTGTTGAGTTCATTGAGCTCGGTCAGTGACGCTTCATGAATATTGACGGTAATGACGTAGCGGGTGATGTCACCACTGCTCATAGTTCACCTCATTGTTATCATGAAAGTTTTCTTAGCATAGTCGATAGTGCATTTTTGGCGACTATGGCTCGTCTTTCCCCTCTCCCTGGAAGAGAGAGGGGGCGGTTAATTTTGGGACAGATAATCGACAATTTTCTGGGTGTCAGGCAGCGAACAAAGCCGCGTTCCCTGATTGATGGTTGCAGCGCTACCTGCTGCAACGCCGTAGCGCGTCATCTCCAGCAGCGACGCACCCTGCGCCAGCTTCATCGTCATCGCCCCCACCATACTGTCGCCTGCGCCAACGGTGCTCTGGCTTTTCATGGGGGGTGGCACAACCTGTACATAGCCCGTTCCATCCACGGCCAGCGCACCCTGAGGGCCAAGGGAAACCACCACGCGCAATGCCTTGCCGCTGCGTATCAGTTCTTGCGCGGCGTTACGCACGTCATCGGGCTGGGTGAGTTCACGATTCACCAGCGCGCTTAGCTCTTTCTGATTGGGTTTGACCAGCTCAAGATTACCTGGCTCCAGGGCGGCTTTTAACGCCTCGCCGGAACTGTCGACAATGCACCGGATACCTCGTTGCTGCGCTGCCCGAATTAATGCTGTGAGTTTCTCTGTGCTCACGCCCGGCGGCAGGCTGCCGCTAATCACCAGCAAAGCGCCCCTTTCAATTGTCAGGACCTTCTCCTCAAGCTGACGAAACTCATCATCACTCAATTTTGCCCCCGGCATAACAAAGCGGTACTGCTCGCCGCTGGACTCAACGTGAACGTGCAGGTTTTGTCGCGTCCAGTCGCTGGCCTCGACGGTCTGAACGGCAACCTGTTCATCGGCAAGCAGAGAAACCAGATGTTCACCAGTGGCACCACCGGCAGGAAAAATCGCCGTCGCCTTGCCTCCGAGGTGGGTAATTGCGCGTGCGACGTTTATACCGCCACCACCGGGCTCAAACACCGGGGCGCTACAGCGTAGTTTACCTTCCGGGTAAATCTGTGCGGTTAAGGTAGCGGAATCGAGAGAAGGGGAGAGTGTCAGCGTGTAAACAGGAACCATCATAACCTCCTTTTTGCATGGGTTCCTTTAAGCCTGGCACCAATCGACAGGAAGGCAACGTAAATAACAGTATGATTTTAAATATGAATGCTGACAAAAGAGCGGGAATGTTTTTATAAAATAAAAGTCGTTTTGGGATCGTTCTTATTCAAAAAATGAAATAAGAAAACATTGCTATGTTATTTGCGGCTTTTTATAATTTGTTACCTTTCTCTGGACGCCTTGTCATTGATCCTCAAGAAAGTTTCCGAGACCGTGATGGTCTCTTTTTTTGTTGTATGGACTCCTTAATAAAATGAAGCTTTTGAAGACAGTACCCGCTGCAATGATGCTGGTGGGTGGCGTGTTTGCGTCAATGAATGCAATCGCCGATGATTCCGTTTTTACTGTCATGGACGATCCCTCCACAGCGCAAAAACCTTTTGAAGGTAACCTGAACGCAGGGTATCTGGCGCAATCCGGCAACACGAAAAGCTCTTCCCTGACCGCAGACAGCACCTTGACCTGGTATGGCAACACCACCGCCTGGTCACTGTGGGGGAATGCCAGCAACACCTCAGCGAATGACGAGCGATCGTCCGAGAAATACGCCGTAGGCGGGCGTAGTCGTTACAATATGACCGATTATGATTACCTGTTCGGTCAGGCAAGCTGGCTAACAGACCGCTATAACGGCTACCGGGAGCGTGATGTCTTCACTGCTGGTTATGGTCGCCAGTTCCTCAACGGACCGGTACACAGTCTGCGTTTCGAATTCGGTCCAGGCGTACGTTATGATGAATACACCGACGGTGATACCAAAACCCAACCGCTGGGCTATGCGTCGGGTACTTACGCCTGGCAGATGACCGACAACACCAAATTCACGCAGGGTGTTTCGGTATTCGGTGCTGATGATACGACGCTGAACTCCGAGACGGCGCTGAATGTGGCCATCAATGAACACTTTGGGTTAAAGGTAGCGTACAACGTGACCTGGAACTCAGCACCGCCTGAAACTGCGCCTGATCATACCGACCGCAGGACGACAATTTCTTTGGGCTATAAAATGTAATCTAAAGGGGCCGACATTATTTCGGCCCTTTTTTAATTTTTAGAAATTGTGCTGATTTATATTAAACGGCGTTTTAAAATAATCGGTCCGAAAATATTTCCATACTTTCTTCATAATTACACCATTCTCTGAATGTTCAGATTATTTGACACGAATTGATAAATAAACTGACTATGCAAAAGTGTGATCCAGATCTACACTGTGACTACAGGCAAAATTCAGCCTTAGGTCTTTAAGCTCTAATTAGTATGAGAATAAACATGATGAAAAAAATCAAAACTGCTGCAGCAGCAATGGTGCTTTCGGCACTCTCTTTTGGCGTATTCGCTGCTGACCACACAGGTATTAGCACCGCCTCTGATGTTGAGGCGGGTTCAAACATCGCCCCGGCGTCGCAGTCTACCGGTCAGTCAATGAATGATGCGTTTGACGTGCATACACTGGTAGCCGGTGAGTGGTCCTGATACTTCTTTCGGTTTTAAACCTCACCTTAAAAAACCGGATTTTGATGTACCGGTTTTCATCACATCAATGCTGTAAAGATATTCAAAGATTTTTCAGGGTTTGATGTCTTATTACTTTTCCTTGCAATGCGTTAACACTAACCCCATATCATTGCAGCCCAGCGCAATAACAACATTGCACCGCAGATTGCAATTAATACGACCACCATTTTCCAGTGCTTTGCGGCAAAGCGTTTTGTTGGCATAACCTCTTCCTTGTCAGTTTATTGTTCCAGTCTACCAAAAAAATGCGGTAAAAATCGCATTATTCGGGACAAAGGGTTATGCCACGGCATTGATTCGTGTCAGAACCAATGGAATCTGTCGGCAAGAATCAACACTAAACCGGCAGCGGAAAGGATATTCAATATCAAAACGGTTCTACTGGACACATTCATGTGATGCCCCTTGGGTGTGTAAGGACCTGTTCAAGAATAGCTCAGCACTTTTGAATTGCGAGCCATGTTTTGCGAAAGTTCGTTTACTCATACCGATGAGTGCAGGTTCAAACGGGTCGCAGAGGGTGCATTCGCCCTTTCATTAGTGTTACCATTAGGGTGCTTGCCGTAAATCCGCATTTGTCTGAAATCGGCGGGAGCATGATGACGAGCCAATTTGACGATTGTTGGTCAGATGGTTTCGCAATCTATTGTTAAATAATGATTATTTTCTTTGTATATGCTCTTATGTGTGGGGCATCACTGCAAATAAGGATATAAAATGCCTGTAATTACTCTTCCTGATGGCAGCCAACGCCATTACGACCACGCTGTTAGCCCAATGGATGTTGCCCTGGATATCGGTCCTGGACTCGCGAAAGCGACCATCGCTGGCCGTGTAAATGGTGAGCTGGTTGATGCGTCCGATCTGATTGAGAGCGATGCGAAGCTGTCTATCATCACCGCGAAAGACGAAGAAGGTCTTGAGATCATTCGTCACTCCTGCGCGCACCTGTTAGGTCATGCGATTAAACAGCTGTGGCCAAACACCAAAATGGCGATCGGCCCGGTTATCGACAACGGCTTCTACTATGACGTTGACCTCGATCATACCCTGACCCAGGAAGATATCGACGCGCTCGAAAAACGTATGCACGAGCTCGCCGAAACCAACTATGACGTCATCAAGAAGAAAGTCAGCTGGCACGAAGCGCGTGAAACCTTCGTGAAGCGCGGCGAGAGCTATAAAGTCTCTATTCTTGACGAAAACATTTCGCATGATGACAAGCCTGGCTTGTACCATCACGAAGAATACGTCGACATGTGCCGTGGACCGCACGTGCCGAACATGCGCTTCTGTCATCACTTCAAGCTGATGAAGATCGCAGGCGCCTACTGGCGTGGCGACAGCAACAACAAGATGTTGCAGCGTATTTATGGTACCGCATGGGCAGATAAGAAAGCCCTGAACGCGTACCTGCAGCGCCTGGAAGAGGCTGCGAAACGTGACCACCGTAAAATTGGTAAACAGCTTGACCTGTATCATATGCAGGAAGAAGCGCCGGGTATGGTGTTCTGGCATAACGACGGCTGGACTATCTTCCGTGAACTGGAAACCTTCGTTCGCTCCAAGCTGAAAGAGTACCAGTATCAGGAAGTGAAAGGCCCGTTCATGATGGACCGTGTGCTGTGGGAAAAAACCGGCCACTGGGACAACTACAAAGATGCAATGTTCACCACCTCGTCTGAGAACCGTGAGTACTGCATCAAGCCAATGAACTGCCCGGGTCACGTCCAGATCTTCAACCAGGGTCTAAAATCCTACCGCGACCTGCCGCTGCGTATGGCGGAGTTCGGTAGCTGCCACCGTAACGAGCCATCGGGTGCGCTACACGGTCTGATGCGCGTTCGTGGCTTTACTCAGGATGATGCGCATATCTTCTGTACTGAAGATCAGGTCCGTGACGAAGTTAACGCCTGTATTCGTATGGTCTACGATATGTACAGCACCTTTGGCTTCGAGAAGATCGTGGTCAAACTCTCAACGCGTCCGGAAAAACGTATCGGTAGCGATGAGACATGGGATCGCGCAGAAGCGGATCTCGCCGTGGCGCTGGAAGAGAACGGCATTCCGTTCGAATACCAGCTGGGCGAGGGCGCATTCTACGGTCCGAAAATTGAATTTACCCTGTATGACTGCCTCGATCGCGCATGGCAGTGCGGTACTGTACAGCTGGACTTCTCCCTGCCGCAGCGTTTAAGCGCCTCTTATGTTGGCGAAGACAACGAGCGTCAGGTACCGGTAATGATTCACCGTGCAATTCTCGGTTCTCTGGAGCGCTTCATCGGCATTCTGACCGAAGAGTTTGCTGGCTTCTTCCCAACCTGGCTTGCGCCAGTGCAGGTCGTGGTGATGAACATTACCGATTCTCAGGCGGATTACGTTAAAGAATTGACGCAGAAACTACAAAATGCGGGCATTCGCGTAAAAGCAGACTTGAGAAATGAGAAGATTGGCTTTAAAATCCGCGAGCACACTTTACGTCGTGTCCCGTATATGTTGGTCTGTGGTGATAAAGAGGTGGAAGCAGGCAAAGTTGCCGTTCGCACCCGCCGTGGTAAAGACCTGGGGAGCCTGGACGTAAGTGAAGTGATTGAGAAGCTGCAACAAGAGATTCGCAGCCGCAGTCTTCAACAACTGGAGGAATAAGGTATTAAAGGCGGAAAACGAGTTCAAACGGCACGTCCGAATCGTATCAATGGCGAGATTCGCGCCCAGGAAGTTCGCTTAACAGATCTTGAAGGTGAACCACTGGGGATTGTGAGTCTGAGAGAAGCGATCGAAAAAGCTGAAGAAGCTGGAGTAGATTTAGTTGAAATCAGCCCTAACGCCGAACCGCCAGTTTGTCGTATCATGGACTACGGCAAGTTCCTTTATGAAAAGAGTAAGTCTTCTAAGGAACAGAAGAAGAAGCAAAAAGTTATCCAGGTTAAGGAAATCAAATTCCGTCCTGGTACCGACGATGGCGATTATCAGGTAAAACTCCGCAGCCTGATTCGCTTTCTGGAAGATGGCGATAAGGCCAAGATCACACTGCGTTTCCGCGGTCGTGAGATGGCCCACCAACAGATCGGTATGGAAGTGCTTAACCGCGTCCGTGACGATCTGAGTGAACTGGCAGTAGTCGAATCCTTCCCTACGAAGATCGAAGGCCGCCAGATGATCATGGTGCTCGCTCCTAAGAAGAAACAGTAAGGCCTTCAAGCAGCAAAATCTGTGGAGCCTTCGGGTTTCATAGGTTTTGTTCGCCTATGTTTCGTTTATTTAACAATGCGAAGTGGAAGTTATTAAGATGCCAAAAATTAAGACCGTACGCGGTGCTGCTAAGCGCTTCAAAAAAACCGGTGGTGGTGGATTTAAGCGTAAGCACGCAAACCTGCGTCATATTCTGACCAAAAAATCTACTAAGCGTAAACGTCACCTGCGTCCAAAAGGCCTTGTTTCTAAAGGCGATCTGGGTCTGGTTATCGCGTGCCTGCCGTACGCATAAGCCGTTAACGTTTAATTTTTTTACTAAGAATATAGATACAGGAGAGCACATATGGCTCGCGTAAAACGTGGTGTAATTGCACGTGCACGTCACAAGAAAATTTTGAAACAAGCTAAAGGCTACTACGGTGCGCGTTCACGCGTATACCGCGTTGCCTTCCAGGCTGTTATCAAAGCAGGTCAGTACGCTTACCGTGACCGTCGTCAGCGTAAGCGTCAGTTCCGTCAACTGTGGATTGCGCGTATCAACGCAGCAGCACGTCAGAACGGTATTTCTTACAGCAAATTCATCAACGGCCTGAAAAAAGCCTCTGTTGAAATCGACCGTAAGATCCTGGCTGACATCGCAGTATTCGACAAAGTAGCGTTCACCGCTCTGGTCGAAAAAGCGAAAGCAGCACTGGCATAAGCCAGTTGAGAGAGGGGGCTTTGCTCCCTCTTTTGTTTTAACATCATCAGAACATTGACTTTTACCCGTCCAGGCTTTTCAATAAGGTCTTCACGGTTTTTACCACACAAGGTAACGCAAGCATGAATGCTGCTATTTTCCGCTTCTTCTTTTACTTTAGCACCTGAATTCAGGAGGCTAGCGCGTGAAAGATGAAACGAAAAACAGCGCCAGATAAGCCTCCCAATGGAGGCTTTTTTTGTGTCTAAATTCGAGAGAATAAGTCCACCAAATCGGTGTCTGCACCGACATAATGAGGAAAACCATGTCACATCTCGCAGAGCTGGTTGCTAGTGCAACGGCCGCCATTAACCAGGCCTCAGATGTTGCCGCGTTAGACAATGTCCGCGTCGAATATCTGGGCAAGAAAGGGCATTTAACCCTTCAAATGACTACCCTGCGTGAGCTGCCGCCGGAAGAACGCCCTGCAGCGGGTGCGGTGATTAACGAAGCCAAAGAGCAGGTACAGCAGGCACTGAACGCGCGTAAATCTGAACTTGAAAGCGCGGTGCTGAATGCGCGTCTGGCGGCGGAAACCATCGACGTTTCTCTGCCGGGTCGTCGTATTGAAAACGGTGGTCTGCACCCGGTAACCCGTACCATTGATCGCATTGAAAGTTTCTTCGGTGAGCTCGGCTTTACCGTGGCGACTGGCCCGGAAATTGAAGATGATTATCATAACTTCGATGCCCTGAACATTCCTGGCCATCATCCGGCACGCGCTGACCACGACACTTTCTGGTTCGATGCTACGCGTCTGCTGCGTACCCAGACCTCCGGCGTTCAGATCCGTACCATGAAGGATCAGGAGCCGCCAATCCGCATTATCGCGCCAGGCCGCGTCTATCGTAACGACTACGATCAGACCCACACCCCAATGTTCCACCAGATGGAAGGGCTGATTGTCGATAAAAACATCAGCTTCACCAATCTGAAGGGCACGCTGCACGATTTCCTGAACAACTTCTTTGAGGAAGATCTGCAGGTTCGTTTCCGTCCGTCCTACTTCCCGTTCACCGAACCGTCTGCGGAAGTTGACGTGATGGGCAAAAACGGCAAATGGCTGGAAGTGCTGGGCTGCGGCATGGTGCATCCAAACGTGCTGCGCAACGTGGGTATCGATCCGGAAGTGTACTCCGGCTTCGCCTTCGGTATGGGCATGGAGCGTCTGACCATGCTGCGCTACGGCGTGACCGACTTACGTGCATTCTTCGAAAACGATCTGCGTTTCCTCAAACAGTTTAAATAAGGGCAGGACAGAACAATGAAATTCAGTGAACTGTGGTTACGCGAATGGGTGAACACGACGCTCGACAGCGAAGCACTTTCTAACCAGATCACCATGGCGGGTCTGGAAGTTGATGGCGTCGATCCTGTCTCGGGTGCTTTTACCGGCGTGGTGGTGGGTGAAGTGGTCGAGTGCGGCCAGCACCCTAACGCCGACAAACTGCGTGTGACGAAAGTGAACGTGGGCGGTGAACGTCTGCTGGATATCGTCTGCGGCGCGCCAAACTGCCGTCAGGGGCTTAAGGTGGCCGTGGCGACCGTCGGTGCAGTGCTGCCGGGCGATTTCAAAATTAAAGCGGCTAAGCTGCGCGGCGAGCCGTCTGAAGGCATGCTGTGCTCCTTTTCCGAGCTGGGCATTTCAGACGATCACAACGGTATCATTGAGCTGCCGCTGGATGCGCCAATCGGCACCGATATCCGTGAATACCTGAAGCTTGACGACAACACCATCGAAATCAGCGTCACGCCAAACCGTGCCGACTGCTTAGGTATCATCGGCGTGGCGCGCGACGTTGCCGTGCTGAACCAGACCGAACTGAACGCGCCGGACATTGCGCCGGTAGAAGCGACCATCAGTGACGTGCTGCCAATTCAGGTTGAGGCTGCGGATGCTTGCCCGCGCTACCTCGGTCGTGTGGTGAAAGGCATTAACGTTAAAGCGCAAACCCCGCTGTGGATGAAAGAGAAGCTGCGCCGCTGCGGTATCCGCTCTATCGACGCCGTGGTTGACGTGACCAACTACGTTCTGCTGGAGCTGGGCCAGCCGATGCACGCGTTTGATAAAGATCGTATCGACGGCGGCATCGTTGTGCGCATGGCGAAAGAGGGCGAAACCCTGGTTCTGCTGGACGGCAGCGAAGCCAAACTGAACGCCGACACCCTGGTGATTGCGGATCACAGCAAAGCGCTGGCAATGGGCGGTATCTTCGGGGGTGAACACTCTGGCGTGAACGATGAAACGCAAAATGTTCTGCTGGAATGCGCGTTCTTCAGCCCGCTCTCCATCACTGGCCGCGCGCGCCGCCACGGTCTGCATACCGATGCCTCTCACCGCTACGAGCGCGGCGTTGACCCGGCTCTGCAGTACAAGGCGATGGAACGTGCGACGCGCCTGCTGATCGACATCTGCGGCGGCGAAGCGGGTCCGGTTATCGACGTGACCAACGAAGCGACGCTGCCTAAGCGTGCCACTATTACCCTGCGCCGCAGCAAGCTGGATCGCCTGATTGGTCACCACGTTGCCGATGCACAGGTTACCGACATTCTCACCCGTCTGGGCTGTGAAGTGACCGAAGGCCAGGACGAGTGGAAAGCCGTTGCGCCATCATGGCGTTTTGACATGGAAATTGAAGAAGATCTGGTGGAAGAGGTGGCCCGCGTTTACGGCTACAACAACATCCCTGACGAGCCGGTACAGGCGGGTCTGGTGATGGGTACCCACCGTGAAGCCGACCTGTCTCTGAAGCGTGTGAAAACCATGCTCAACGACAAAGGCTATCAGGAAGTGATCACCTACAGCTTTGTTGATCCTAAGCTGCAGCAGCTGATCCACCCGGGCCAGGAAGCGCTGATCCTGCCAAGCCCGATCTCCAGCGAGATGTCCGCGATGCGTTTGTCCTTGTGGACCGGCCTGCTCGGCACTATCGTGTACAACCAGAATCGCCAGCAAAACCGTGTGCGTATTTTCGAAAGCGGTTTGCGCTTTGTACCGGATAATCAGGCAAATTTAGGCATCCGTCAGGATCTCATGCTGGCTGGCGCCATCAGCGGTAACCGCTATGAAGAGCACTGGGATCTGGCAAAAGGTACGGTTGATTTCTACGATATGAAGGGCGATCTGGAAGCAATTCTCGATCTGACCGGTAAATTATCTGAAATTGAATTCCGAGCAGAAGCGAATCCAGCTCTGCATCCAGGCCAGAGCGCGGCAATTTATTTAGACGGTAAACGCGTTGGTTTCATTGGAGTTGTTCATCCGGAGCTGGAGCGTAAGCTGGACCTGAATGGCCGTACCATCGTGTTCGAGCTGGAGTGGAACCCGGTCGCAGACCGCGTCATTCCTCAGGCGCAGGACGTCTCACGCTTCCCGGCGAACCGCCGTGATATCGCGGTTGTTGTCGCTGAAAACGTGCCCGCAGCAGATATTTTGGCCGAATGTAAGAAAGTTGGCGTAAATCAGGTAGTTGGCGTAAACTTATTTGACGTGTACCGCGGCAAGGGCGTAGCAGAAGGTTTCAAGAGCCTCGCTATTAGCCTTATCCTTCAGGATACCAGCCGTACACTCGAAGAAGAGGAGATTGCCGCTACCGTTGCCAGATGTGTAGAGGCATTAAAAGAGCGATTCCAGGCATCATTGAGGGATTGAACCTATGGCGCTTACAAAAGCTGAAATGTCAGAATATCTGTTTGATAAGCTTGGGCTTAGCAAACGGGATGCCAAAGAGCTGGTAGAGCTGTTTTTCGAAGAGATCCGTCGTGCTCTGGAAAATGGTGAGCAGGTAAAACTCTCCGGTTTTGGCAATTTTGATTTGCGAGACAAAAACCAACGTCCGGGTCGCAACCCGAAGACGGGGGAAGATATTCCCATTACAGCCCGCCGCGTGGTGACCTTCAGACCCGGCCAGAAGTTAAAAAGCCGTGTCGAAAACGCAACGCCTAAAGCAGAGTAATATGAACTAACTAAAAAGGCCGCAATAGCGGCCTTTTTTCTTTGCGCTATTCTGCAAACCCGCCGTAAAATCAATTACATCTCACGTGACTAAAACCATACCCATGCTTGATTTTGCCCATCGCCAGCACCGTTCCGATCGACGTCGCCTGCTTCTGCTTGCGCTGCTGCTCATTGTGGCCGCTGTCGTTAGCCTGTGCGCGGGCGACAGGTGGCTGGGGCCGGAAAGCTGGTTGGGTCCCGATGGCCAGCTTTTCGTCTGGCAAATACGCCTGCCGCGCACGCTGGCGGTGATCCTGGTGGGGGCCGCGCTTGCACTGTGCGGCACCATTATGCAGGCCCTGTTTGAAAATCCGCTGGCGGAGCCCGGGCTGCTTGGCGTGTCGAATGGGGCTGGCGTGGGGCTGATTGCGGCTGTCATGCTGGGGGGCGGGGCACTCTCAGCGTGGAGCATTAGCTTTAGCGCTATTCTCGGTGCCTTGCTGATAACCATCATTCTTCTGCGTTTTGCCAGACGGCATTTATCGACCAGTCGGCTGCTGCTTGCCGGGGTGGCGCTGGGGATCATCTGCAGCGCGTTAATGACCTGGGCGGTCTATTTTTCAACGTCGTTCGATTTGCGCCAGTTGATGTACTGGATGATGGGCGGATTCGGTGGCGTCGACTGGCGGCAGGGCTGGCTGATGGCGCTGCTGATCCCGGTCATACTGTGGACCTCTTTTCAGGCACAGCCGCTGAATATTCTCGCGCTCGGCGAAACGTCGGCTCGCCAGCTCGGCATGCCGATGAGCTTCTGGCGCAACGCGCTGGTGATTGCCATTGGCTGGATGGTGGGGGTGAGCGTGGCGCTGGCGGGGGCGATTGGTTTTATCGGGCTGGTTATCCCACACATGTTGCGTCTGTGCGGTATTACCGACCATCGGACTTTACTTCCTGCCTCGGCGGTTGCCGGGGCGGCAACGCTGCTGGTGGCTGACATCATCGCCCGACTCGCCCTGAGCGCAGCCGAACTGCCGATTGGTGTCGTGACCGCTACGCTGGGCGCGCCGGTATTTATCTGGCTACTCTTAAAAGCTGGACGTTAAATCACTACCCGTAAGACAACCTGAGGGAATGCTATGCAGACTGATATTCTGAATACCGAAGTGACCACCATTGACGGCAAGAAAACCACGCTGGAAGGCTACAAGGGCAACGTGCTGCTCATCGTCAACGTGGCATCTAAATGTGGCCTGACGCCGCAGTACGAACAGCTGGAGAACATTCATAAAGCCTGGGAGAAAGACGGTTTCATCGTACTGGGCTTCCCGTGCAACCAATTTCTGGGTCAGGAGCCGGGCAGCGAAGAGGAAATTAAAACCTTCTGCAGCACCACCTATGGCGTGACGTTCCCGCTCTTCAGCAAGATCGACGTCAACGGTGAAGACCGCCACCCGCTGTATGCGAAGCTGGTAGCCGCAGCGCCGACCGCCGTGGCGCCAGAGGGCAGCGGCTTCTATGAACGTATGGCAAGCAAAGGGCGTGCGCCGCTCTATCCTGACGATATTCTGTGGAATTTTGAAAAATTCCTGATTGGTCGCGACGGCCAGGTTGTCCAGCGTTTCTCACCGGATATGACGCCTGAAGATCCGATCGTCATGGAGTCTATCAAGCTGGCGCTGGCGAAATAATGACGTTGCTGATGCAGCTCACGGACGTCGCCGATAAGGGACGTCTGGAGCCGGTAACCGGAGCTATCAATGCCGGAGAAATCCTGCATCTTGTTGGGCCAAATGGGGCTGGAAAAAGCACACTGCTGGCACGTATGGCGGGGCTGTCCTCTGGTCCGGGCGAGATCGTGCTGCAGGGGCACGCCCTTGCCGACTTGTCACCGGTATCGCTGGCACATCGGCGTAGCTATTTAGTTCAGCAGCAGGTGCCACCGTTTGCAATGCCGGTCTGGCACTATCTGATGCTGCATCTGCATGATAAAAACAGCGCCACGCTGCTCTCGGATGTCGCGACGGCGTTAGGGTTAGACGATAAACTCACCCGTCACGCCAGCCGGCTCTCCGGTGGGGAGTGGCAGCGTGTGCGTCTGGCCGCGGTTATCCTTCAGATCCATCCGGCAGGAAATCCTCACGGACGCTTGCTGCTTCTGGACGAGCCGATGAGCGGTCTGGATGTCGCCCAGCAGGCGGCGCTGGATACCTTGCTAAGCGGGTTGTCCCGTCAGGGGATAGCCGTCGTCATGAGCAGTCATGACCTTAACCACACGCTGCGTCATGCCCACAGGGTCTGGCTGCTGTCGCGAGGCAAAATAATTGCCAGCGGCGCGCGTGACCAGGTCCTTACGCCCCCAAATCTCGCCCGCGCGTACAATATGTCGTTCCGCAGGCTGGACATAGAAGGGCATAAGATGCTGATTTCTACCGCGCAAGAGTAACCGTTTCTTGCCTGGTAGCCTGATTGCACGCTAAATTACAAAAAGAATAAAAAAACAGAGGATTCGTCTGGACATGCGATTCTGGTTTCTCTTTGTGGCGGCGCTCTTTCTTGCGGGATGCAGTAGCCATCGTGCGCCACCCCCTAACGCCCGGCTCTCGGATTCAATCACCGTGATTGCCAGCCTGAACGACCAGTTAAGCAACTGGCGCGGCACGCCTTATCGCTACGGCGGTATGAGCCGCGGCGGCGTGGACTGTTCTGGTTTTGTCCTGATGACCTTCCGCGATAAGTTTGATTTGCAGCTTCCGCGTGAAACGCGTAAGCAAGCTGAAATAGGCACGGAAATCGACAAAGATGAGTTACTGCCTGGAGACCTGGTCTTTTTCAAAACCGGTTCGGGTGAAAGTGGTCTTCATGTTGGCATTTACGATACGGATAACCAGTTTATACATGCTTCGACCAGCCGTGGGGTGATGCGCTCTTCGCTTGATAATGTGTACTGGCGTAAAAATTTCTGGCAGGCGCGGCGTATTTAGTCGCGTCCTGACGGCTTAACGCTGGCGGCAGGGTAACTAATAACTATGCCGCTTTTAATCATATAAGATGATTAAAGTTAAATTTACGAAGAATTAGTTATGTCCAGATGTATCTGTTTTATCTAAAACTGGCTATTACACAGCAACCAGGATAAGATTAATTTAGATTCAGGGATAAATCTGAAAAATATTACGGAACTGATGAAATTAATCTTATTAAAATCAAGACAGTGGAATTGTGTCGTCAATTGCTCCAGGATGTCCTCTCTCATCTTTAATGCGGGGCGAGTGCAATGATTATAACGCTAGATAATGCCTACAAGTCTGAACTTTTGCTGCAGCCTGCGCGTAATAGCGCCGGGGAGCTTAAAGGTTTAGAGCTTGTTGTTAACTTTGCTGGCGTTGACACGGAAGTGAGGATCCCTACTGAACTGGTTATCCCGCGTCTTTCACCCGCAGAAGAGTTAGCGCTGTTTCAAGAGAAACTGCAATTGCTCGACACCTGTAAACTGTTCTTTATTCAGCACCAGTTAATTGCATGGATCAATATTACACCTGTAATAGTTGAGTTTTTATTAACTAATGGAAATGCTGTTTCATTACTTGAGCGCTATCCTTTTCTTGAATTTACTGTTAATGAGAACTATCCAGGTTTAAATAATGGAAAAGATGATCTGAACCTGGCGAGAATGGCAATCCATTTTCCTTTAGTGCTGACAAACTTTGGCGCAGGTGCGGCATCTCTCAAAGCGGTTTATGATGGTTTGTTTAAACGCGTAATACTGGACAAAGGTTTTATCCAGCAGCGGGCTGCAGCGCTTTCTTTTGAGCCCTTTATGCGAGCCATTCTCTGGCAAATCACCCCACACTGTCAGTCGGTTATGGTATCCGGGATTGACGATCACAGCCTGTTGCAGCGTGTGTTAACGTTTAATTTTGGCGCAATGCAGGGAAGTCTCTGGCCTGCCGTACCGGCAGAGCAGGTGACAACGCTCGTTCAATGATAACCCTTCTCTTCGCCCGTGTTTAAGACCCGCTAAACCCTCTACACTAAAAGCAGGAGGACCTATGACCCTGTCTTTTACTGCACACTGGCATGACGAGTTGCCTGGCTTCTATACCGCACTCAAACCTACACCGTTACACCATTCCCGCCTTATCTGGCATAACGCGCCGCTGGCTGACGAACTGGCGATCCCGCCTGACCTGTTCCAGCCTGCAAAAGGGGCTGGCGTCTGGGGCGGCGAAACGCTTTTGCCGGGCATGCAACCCCTGGCTCAGGTCTACAGTGGCCACCAGTTTGGCGTCTGGGCGGGGCAACTGGGTGATGGCAGGGGGATCCTGCTAGGGGAACAACAACGACCTGACGGGCAAACGGTCGACTGGCATCTGAAAGGTGCGGGTCTGACACCTTACTCACGTATGGGAGATGGACGCGCGGTGCTGCGCTCAACGATCCGTGAAAGCCTGGCGTCGGAAGCCATGCATGCGCTGGGGATCCCTACCACGCGCGCGCTGTCGATTGTTACCAGCGACACGCCGGTTGCGCGTGAGACGATGGAGCAGGGGGCAATGCTGGTCCGTATTGCTGAAAGCCATCTGCGCTTTGGTCATTTTGAACACTTTTACTATCGTCGCGAGCCGGAAAAAGTCCGACAGCTTGCAGACTATGCCATTCGCCGCCACTGGCCGCATCTGCAGGGCGAAGCGGATAAGCACGTTCTCTGGTTCCGCGATATCGTCGCCCGTACCGCCTCAATGATTGCCCGCTGGCAGACCGTCGGGTTTGCACACGGGGTCATGAATACCGATAACATGTCCCTTCTGGGACTCACCTTCGATTACGGTCCCTATGGCTTCCTTGATGATTACCAGCCGGGTTACATCTGCAACCATTCGGACTATCAGGGACGCTACAGTTTTGATAATCAGCCTGCTGTAGGGTTGTGGAATCTACAACGCCTTGCGCAAAGCCTGTCGCCTTTTATTGAGGTCGATGCCCTGAACGATGCGCTCGACGGCTATCAGGAGGTCCTGCTGCGGGAGTATGGGGCGCTGATGCGCAACAAGCTGGGCCTGCTGACCCAGGAGAAGGGCGATAACGAATTACTGAACACCTTGTTTGCACTGATGGCGCGGGAAGGGAGCGACTACACCCGCACCTTCCGGATGCTGAGCCAGACGGAGCAGAACAGTGCGGCATCACCGCTGCGCGATGAGTTTATCGACAGGCAGGCGTTTGACGACTGGTTCACGCTCTACCGCTCGCGGCTTCAGCAGGAGCAGGTGGACGATGCGACTCGCCAGGGGAAGATGAAGGCCGCGAACCCCGCAATGGTGTTGCGCAACTGGCTGGCGCAGCGGGCAATTGAGCAGGCAGAGCAGGGGCAGTACGACGAGCTACACCGCCTGCATGTGGCGTTGCGCACGCCGTTTGCCGACCGGGACGATGATTATGTCAGCCGCCCGCCTGACTGGGGCAAGCGGCTGGAGGTGAGCTGCTCAAGCTAGGGGGCGAGAAACACCTGCGGCGCAGCGTGAGCCGGATGTTGACCCACGTGCACCTGAGCGCCATACCAGTGAGCCAGCGCATCGGCCTGCAGGACGGCCTCCGGTGTGCCTCCGGCGACCAGCCTGCCGTTATGCAGCAGCAGGATCCTGTCTGCCCACAGCGCCGCCAGATTGAGATCGTGCAGCACCACGCAGACGTGCAGATCCTTTTGACGGGTCAGCGATCTCAACAGCCGCAGCAGATACTGCTGATGGTAGAGATCCAGCGCGGAGGTGGGTTCATCCAGGAACAGCCAGCCGCGCGGAGCACCGTCGCACCAGAGCTGCGCCAGCGCGCGCGCAAGCTGGACACGCTGCTGTTCGCCACCGGAAAGCGCTGCAAATTGCCTTCCGGCAAGCGGTAAACATTCGGTGATCCGCATGATTTCCTGAATAACTGCCGCTTCAGGCGTGCGCGTCCAGGGGGCCCGACCCATGCCGATAACGGCCTCCACTGGCCAGTCAAATCCCAGCTGCGTGTTTTGTCGCATCACCGCCCGCTGGCGGGAAAGCGCGTCCGGACGCCATGCGCTGAGGGTTTTACCCGCCAGAAGACAGTGCCCGCTGGCTGGCTTGAGATAACCCGTTAACAGCCGTAATAACGTCGATTTCCCGGCACCGTTCGGGCCAATTAACGCAGTCAGTTCACCCTGCGACAACGACAGCGAAATGTCGTTGATTATCGTGCGTCCTCCCGCCTGAAAAACAATATTTTCAGCGCAATAGCGGTCAGCCATGTTGCCCTCCACGACGGAAGATAAGCCAGAGAAACCAGGGCGCGCCAAGAAGGCTGGTCAGTAAACCGACCGGCATTTCTGCTGGCGCGACCAGCGTTCGCGCGGCCGTATCCGCAACCAACAGCAGCGAAGCACCGGCGAGGACCGAACCGGGGATCGCGGCCCGGTGATCCGCGCCCAGCCACATACGCATCAGATGCGGCACCACCAGCCCCACAAAGCCGATCACGCCGCTGACCGCCACTGCGGCAGCAACCAGCAGGGCACTGCACAGCAGCAGGATCCGCTGTACGACGGCGACATCCACACCCAGGTAGTGCGCTTCCTCATCACCCAGTTGCAGCACGTTGAGCGCGTTCGCCAGCCGCCAGATAACCAGAACGGTGGGCACCATCAGCGAGGTGACGGCCAGCAGTGTAGACCACTGCGCCTGACCGAGGCTGCCCATTCCCCAGAGCGAAAGCTGGCGAAGCTGCGCATCGTTACTCACCCAGGAGAGGACGCCGACCGCCGCGCCACACAAGGCGTTTATCGCAATACCAACCAGTAACAGACGTGACAGGGAGCTGTTACGCTGCTGGCTGAGCAGGAAGATCGCAACGGTAGCTGCCAGCGCGCCGAGAAAGGCCGCCAGCATCGGGGCATAGAGCATCACCAGGGCAGGTAACGAGAGCGGAAGTACGACCCACAGCGCAACCGCCAGCGCCGCGCCGCTGCTAATGCCGAGCAAACCCGGATCCGCCAGGGGATTGCGAAACAGTCCTTGCATCACACACCCTGCCAACGCCAGCGACCCGCCGATGACCAGCGCCAGCAGCACGCGAGGCAGGCGGATCGTGAGCCAGATTTGACGCAGCGCCTCGTCGCTACCGTTCCACAGCAGGCTGACCGGCAGGCGCAACGCACCAAAGCCGGTGGCCATGAACGTCAGGAAGGAGAGCAGGGCAGCCAGCAGCCACAGCGAAACCGTAACCCTTCGGGACATCAGGGGAGTCGCTCCGCTTTGGCACGCAGCTGCTGGATCGCTTTTGGCGTTCGCACGCTAAAGCCCAGCAGCGCCATATCATCAATCGCCAGCACCTGCCTGTTCCGCCCCGCAGGCGTTTGCGCCAGACCCGGCAGCGCCCACAGATTTTCTTCACCGCCCAGCGCCCGCACGCCGTCCTGCGAAATCACCACCAGATCGGGTTGGGTGGCGATCACGCCCTCCTGCGACAGCGGCTGATAGCGGGAAAATCCCTGCATTGCGTTCTGTAAACCCGCCGCACGGATGGCGGCATCCGCGCCGGTCTGCTGTCCGGCAGCCATGGCGGTCATCCCGCCGTGGTTAAGAATAAACAGCACCCGCTTGTTCAGCGACGACCCAGGCAGTGCGGCCAGCTCCGCACGTAGCGTTTTGCGCAGGATTTCTCCCTGCGCCTGCTGGTGCGTTGCTTCAGCTATCGTCCGGACTTTCTCGTCAATATCGCTCAGGTCGTTACTGGCGGGAACGGTGACTACCCTGACGCGGCTCTGCTCAACCTGCTTCAGCGCCAGAGAGGGCTGAGCCTGAGCGCTTGCCAGCACCAGCGTGGGACGCACGGACAAAATCCCCTCCGCATTAAGCTGGCGCAGATAGCCCACGTCAGGCAGGTCGTTCGCCGCCTGCGGCCACTGGCTGGTGCTGTCGCGCGCGACCAGAGAAGACTGCGCGCCAAGGGCATAAACGATCTCCGTGACGTCGCCGCCGAGGGTGACAATTCTCTCCTGCGTAGCGGCAAACGCCACCAGAGGCAGGGCGCTCAGCAGGGCAAGCCAGCTTTTCATGCGGCCATCCCTTTTGGCGTCAGGGCATCAATCTGGCTGCGCCACTGGCTCTGCTCCGGTTCGCCTTCCGTACGCTGACCATACAGCTGGGCGATTTGCGTACCGTCGGCGGCAAACAGCTCCAGGCTGGTGACGTGGCCATCTGCGGTCGGCTTGCGCGTCACCCAGCTCTCAGCGATGGTCTCTTCCAGCAGATGCAGCGTAAAGGAGGAGTTAAAGATGTTCAGCCAGCCTTTCATCGGTACGACTTTTTCCACCGCGCCCGTGAAGATCTGCACGCAGCCGCGGTTGCCCACGAAGACCATGATTTCGTTACCGTCCTGACGTGCCGTTTCCAGTAGCTGCGCCAGCGCGCTGTTCTCAACGTTGCAGGCGAGGTCGTCGCCCACCAGACGAAACGCCTGCTGGCGGCTGAGGTTATGGCGTTTCAACAGGCTGAAGAACTGATGAACGTCGGTCATGGCGCGCCACTCTTTATCTACCAGAGTTGCATCTGCATTTTCAGCGTGGGCCGGGGCATCGGCAGTCTTCAGCTCCAGCGGCGGGTTGTCGGCAAAGATAAAACGGGTCAACACGTCGCCCCAGGCTGATACGTCGGTATTGTCTGTGGTATACACCTTCAGCAGGGCGTCGCCCTGATGATCGAAGAACTGAATGCTCTGGCGTTCACCGCGTGCGGTGGTTTCGCTGATGTGAAACACGCTCGCCCACTGGTTGAGGAACAGGCGCAGATCCAGCGCGCGCGGGTTCAGCACCAGCCCGGCGTGGCCGTTCAGGTGCTGGTTGGTAAAGCTCCCGACCTGCTCATGTACGGCGTATTCGTTGCGGCAGATACACTTGGTTTCGCCCACGGCTTCCAGCGCGCCTAAAATCTCGCGGATTTCACCGTGCAGTCGCCAGGCGTCGTGACCCACGCGGGCAAAGGTTAGCTCCGCTTCGCTGATGTTCATTAACCCTGCGATGTCACGCGCGTATTTACCTGGATTGTCTTCTTTTAACTCAAGCCAGCGTGTGTAGTGATTCATTGTCTCTTCCTTCTCAATATTCGTTACCATTGATAACTCACGAAAATCTTACCGTTACGACCGTCCTGCGGGATCCCCTGCGGTGACCAGTATTCTTTGTCGAAGGCGTTGCCCAGCACCAGCGTGGTAGTCACGCCTTTGAGTTGTTCCTGACCTTTATAGCTGACGTAGAAATCATTGACCGCATAGCCCGGCTGTTTACTGTAGCTGCTGCTGATATGCGTTGAGCGATCGACAAAAGTACCGATCCAGCCGACGGAGAATCCGCTTTGCGCCACCGGGACATCCAGCTTGCTGGTGACGGTGTCCGGGTTAATGCTGGAGATATACTCGCCGGTGTTAGTGTCTTTGCCGCGCGTACGGTTGTAGGCCACGTCGAGGTTGAACAGGTCGGCGGAGTATTTCGCCATCACGTCCCAGCCCCAGATTTTAGCGTCGGGGACGTTATAGGACATGGTGGTCGCCGCGGCAAAATCGACGGTGGTGGAGATGTAGTCTTTTGCTTTGGTATCGAAATAGCTGGCCTTAAACTCCAGCGCATCGTTGGCAAGCATCAGATCGTCAAAGCGCAGACCAAAACCGAACTCCTGGGTTTTGTTGGTTTCCGGGCGCAGGTTCGGGTTGGGGACCCAGTAGTTGGTGTAGAAGCTGCCGATGGAGAAGTGTTTCGCATCGTTATACATCTCGCCCATGGTCGGCGCGCGGAAGGCCTGCGCATAAGAGCCGAACAGCATCAACCAGTCGGTTGGGCTGACGGTTAACCCGGCGCGGGATGACCACTTATCGGCATCCACATCGTCGTAACCCTCGCTGCTGCCGCGATAATTGTCGTAGCGCGTACCGCCCAGCAGGGTCACGGGCAGATCGCGCAGGGTGATCTCATCCTGCAGCCAGCCGGAACTGAAATCGATTTTGGCATTCGGGAAGCCAGTTGTCGCACCGCCGGGGCGTTGCTCCTGACGATAGTATTCGCCGCCGTAGGTGAGGAGATGAGACGCAAAGGAGTCGCTGAACAGACGAGTGCGGTTTTCCACTTTGCCACCTTTGGTGGTCTGTTTGCGGAACTCGCCGGTGCCGTCAACGTTCTGGGCGTTAATGCGCGCTTCGGACCAGTAGACTTTTGCATCGGCGTTCAGCCAGTCGTTATCTTCCGGGGCAATGTGGTAGCCAAGCTGCGCATCACGCTGGATGGTGGAGCGGTCGGTCATCGGATTACTGCTGTCGGACGCGTCGGTGGTTTGCGGGTTTTTCGGCTCCTGCGCGTCGTTGTTGTAGTAGCGCAGGGAGCCGCTCAGGGTTTGAGCCGGGTCGATTTTCCAGCTCCCCTTTGCCAGCATGTTATTAATGGATTCGTCGTTAGGCGCCGTTGCACCGTCACTCTGGCGAATATCACCGCGATCGCGGCTGGACCAGGAGACCAGACCATCCAGCGTATCGGTGCGGCCATAGGCGCTGGCACCCATT
Organism: Enterobacter mori; assembly: GCF_025244905.1. Taxonomy (NCBI): domain Bacteria; kingdom Pseudomonadati; phylum Pseudomonadota; class Gammaproteobacteria; order Enterobacterales; family Enterobacteriaceae; genus Enterobacter; species Enterobacter mori. The sequence continues at coordinate 1,927,718 of NZ_CP104285.1, forward strand.
CCAATACTGTGATCGCCCGTCGCGCCGGTACCAAACACGCGGTAACCGCTGTTCTTGCCCGGCTCGAGCAGATCCTTGGCATCGGCGGTGTCATAGGAAATCACGCCGCCCAACGCGCCGCTGCCGTACAGCAGAGCGGAAGGACCGCGCACCACTTCGATACGTTTGATCAGCGCCGGGTCGAGGAAGGTGCTGTTGAGGTGGCCGGTATCGGTTCCCTGACGCACGCCGTCGACCAGTACCAGCACGCCGCGACGGTCGTAACCGCGCAGGTTAACGTCCTGACCATTCGTACGGCCGGTGCCGTCCAGCGTCAGACCGGGGACCTTGCGCAGCAGGTCGGCGGCAGAGCTGGCGGTCTGGTTTTCCGGGGCGGTGGCGTCAATGACGCTGACCATCATCGGCGCCTCAAAGGCGCTGCGGGCGTTGCCGGTGGCGGTTACGGTGATGTCGTCTGCGGCGGCAAACGCAGCCCCCGGCAGGGTGCTGACAATCGCCAGCGCCAGAAGTGACGGACGTAAAGACGTGGAATGCAGGTGTGGCATAGCAACTCTCCATAAGAATTGAAAAGCGCTGGCTGCCTGGGGATCACCTGGGTGGCTGGCGAAATTATCGTGTTGTTTATTTAGTCAGGATCAGTTTTCCGGCATGGGTCTGGCGCAGAAGATAGTGCTGGCCGTCATGCTCGATAATGACCCGCCCCTCATCACCGAGCAGAGTTTTGCTATCGATACGGCGATCGGTGGAGGTGGGGGAAGGCGCTGTGTGTGTTTTTATTGGCGTTGCCGCGCTGTTATCCGTACGTGACATAATGTTTATAAATAACAATCAATGTAACAATGATAATCATTATCAATAAACTGCAAATTCACGGCAAGCGTTTTTGTGAAAATTGTGTGACGGGATCAAATTTGGGGGAGGTGCGGTCTCATGCCCTCACCCCGCCCCTCAACCCACAGGGAGAGGGAGAAGGGCACGAACCGTAGGCCGGGTAAGCGCAGCGCCACCCGGCAAGATTTTAAAAGCGTGTGTCCACGGCTGCAGCCAGCTTTTCCAGCAGCAGCTCGCTGTCTTCCCAGCTCAGGCACGGGTCGGTGATCGACTGACCGTAAACCATCTGCTGTCCGGTAACGATTTTCTGCGTGCCTTCTTTGAGGAAGCTTTCCGCCATAATGCCTGCCACGGCGGTGGAGCCGCTGCGGATCTGCTGGCAGATCTCATCGCAGACATCCAGCTGGCGGCGATGCTGCTTCTGGCAGTTGCCGTGGCTGAAATCCACCACCAGGTGTTCCGGCAGGTCGAACTCGGCCAGCGTTTCGCAGGCTGCTGCGATATCTTGCGCATGATAGTTCGGTTTTTTGCCGCCACGCATAATGATATGCCCGTACGGATTACCGCTGGTCTGGTAGATGGTCATGTGACCGCTCTTATCCGGCGACAGGAACATATGGCTGGCACGCGAGGCGCGGATCGCGTCGACCGCAATTCGTGTGTTGCCATCGGTCCCGTTTTTAAAGCCAACCGGACAGGAGAGGGCGGAGGCCATCTCACGGTGGATCTGGCTTTCGGTAGTGCGTGCGCCAATTGCGCCCCAGCTAATCAGATCGGCGATAAACTGCCCGGTCACCATATCGAGAAACTCGGTCGCCGTCGGAACGCCCAGCTCGTTGACCTGTAAAAGCAGTTTCCGCGCCAGCTCAATACCGTGGTTCACGCGATAGCTGCCGTTGAGGTCAGGATCGGAAATCAGTCCCTTCCAGCCCACCACGGTGCGTGGTTTTTCAAAGTAGGTGCGCATGACGATCTCAAGGCGATGCTGATACTTCTCACGCATCCCCTGAAGACGTTTTGCATAGTCCATCGCTGCATCCAGGTCGTGAATGGAGCAGGGGCCAATCACCACCAGAAGGCGCTTGTCTTCACCGTTCAGGATTTTTTCAATGCGGCGGCGGGAGGCCGTCACGTGTTCCGCAACGCCTGCGGAAACGGGGTGCCGCTGGGCCAGTTCAGCCGGAGTCACCAGGCTATCAATGCGCGCAGTGCGGAGTTCGTCGGTTTTATTCATGGAATGTCTCAGAATTTTTGTGCTTCATCGGCAGACTACCGGGAAGTGATGGGCATCACCTTAAACCAATCCCTGCTGATTTCAAGTTCGGGGCGACAGCGCCCCGTTTGTGCAGGTGATGATATCTGAATCCGAGCTAATGTACTAGCATATTAGTACATGCGGCGATTCAGCCCCATGATGTCGAGGATTTTGGTGGCGATCTCTTCTACCGAGTAGTTAGTGCTGTTCAGCCACGGGATCTGGTTTTTGCGGTACAGCGCTTCAACCTCGGAAACTTCCATCCGGCACTGGCGCATGGAGGCGTAGCGGCTGTTCTCGCGGCGCTCTTCGCGGATGGCGGCGAGGCGCTCCGGGTTGATCGTCAGGCCGAACAGCTTGTGCTGCAGTGGCTTAAGGGCGGCGGGCAGCACCAGGTTATCCATATCGTCGGCAATAAACGGGTAGTTTGCGGCGCGAATGCCAAACTGCATCGCCAGATAGAGGCTGGTCGGGGTTTTGCCGCAGCGCGACACGCCCAGCAGGATCACCTGCGCCTGGTCGAGATTACGCAGCGAGATCCCGTCGTCATGGGCGAGGGTGTAGTCAATGGCGGCGATACGCGCATCGTACTTGGTCAGGTTGCCGGGGTTAAGCCCGTGTGTACGGTGGGCGATGGGCGTCGGGTCAAGCTTCAACTCGCTCTGGAGCGGAGCCACCAGCGCCTGCACGATGTCCTGGCAGAAGCCTTCACTTTGCAGAATGATGTTACGAATTTCCGGGATAACAATCGAGTAGAACACCAGCGGGCGCACGCCGGTCTGCTGGAAGATGGCGTCAATCTGGTCTTTCACCGCTTTGGCGCGGCTCTCATTTTCCACAAAGGGCAGCGTGATGCTGTTAATCGAAACGGGAAATTGCGACATCACCGCGTGGCCCAGCACCTCGGCGGTGATCGCCGTACCATCAGAAATATAAAAAACGTGGCGATCGACAGCATTATCCATTTTATCCACCCTGAATATCAGACCTAATTGCCTGAAAGCATAAATTAAAAAAGTAAATTAGACAGCAAAGAACTTGTCCTAATTATAAATGAAACGGTGTTTTTGATTTTCCTGAAAAGTGGATTTCACTTTTCAAATAGCGACTTTATTTTTGTGGTTTTTGGCTGAATATATAGGAATCATCGGTTTAGCGAGTGATGGGAAAGTATCCGAAAAGTTGAAAATTTAAATTGCTTACACGATTCACCGTTTTTTTAGCTGAAGTAAATATGCCAGTATAAATACGTAGTCAGGTGTTTCTTACTCCGATCAAATATCACAAAAGGATTGTTTCGATGTCCAACAATGGCTCGTCACCGCTGGTGCTTTGGTATAACCAACTCGGCATGAATGATGTAGACAGAGTTGGGGGCAAAAATGCCTCCCTGGGTGAAATGATTACAAATCTGTCCGGTATGGGTGTTTCCGTACCAAACGGGTTTGCCACCACCGCCGATGCCTTTAACCTGTTTTTAGACCAGAGCGGTGTTAACCAGCGCATTTACGACCTGCTGGATAAAACGGATATTGATGACGTCACCGAGCTTGCCAAAGCCGGGTCACAGATCCGCCAGTGGATCATCGACACACCTTTCCAGCCGGAACTGGAAAAAGCCATTCACGACGCGTACAACCAGCTCTCTGCAGACGACGCGCAGGCATCCTTTGCCGTGCGTTCTTCTGCAACCGCAGAAGATATGCCCGATGCCTCGTTCGCCGGACAACAGGAAACCTTCCTGAACGTTCAGGGTTACGATGCGGTGCTGGTGGCGGTGAAGCACGTGTTTGCTTCCCTGTTTAATGACCGCGCCATCTCCTACCGCGTGCACCAGGGTTACGACCATCGCGGCGTGGCGCTCTCCGCCGGCGTGCAGCGTATGGTGCGCTCGGACGTAGGTTCTTCCGGCGTGATGTTCTCCATTGATACCGAATCCGGTTTTGACCAGGTGGTGTTTATCACCTCCGCGTGGGGCCTGGGTGAGATGGTGGTGCAGGGCGCGGTAAACCCTGACGAATTCTACGTCCACAAGCCTACGCTGGCGGCTAACCGTCCGGCAGTGGTGCGCCGCACCATGGGCTCGAAAAAAATTCGCATGATCTATGCCCCAACCCAGGAGCATGGCAAGCAGGTCAAGATTGAAGATGTGCCGCAGGAGCAGCGCGACCGCTTCTCCCTGACCGACGCCGAAGTGGAAGAGCTGGCGAAGCAGGCGGTGCAGATCGAAAAACACTACGGCCGTCCGATGGATATCGAATGGGCGAAAGACGGTAACACCGGCAAGCTGTTTATCGTGCAGGCGCGTCCGGAAACCGTCCGCTCTCGTGGCCAGGTGATGGAGCGTTATACGCTGCACGCCCAGGGCAAAATCGTGGCGGAAGGCCGCGCTATCGGTCACCGCATCGGTGCCGGTCCGGTGAAAGTGATCCACGACATCAGCGAGATGAACCGCATTGAGCCGGGCGACGTGCTGGTGACCGACATGACCGACCCGGACTGGGAACCGATCATGAAGAAAGCGGCGGCCATCGTCACCAACCGCGGCGGTCGTACCTGTCACGCGGCGATCATCGCCCGCGAGCTGGGTATTCCTGCGGTTGTCGGCTGCGGTGACGCGACCGAGCGCATGAAAGACGGGCAGAACGTGACCGTCTCCTGTGCCGAAGGCGATACCGGCTACGTGTACGCCGATATTCTCGACTTCAGCGTGAAGAGCTCCAGCGTGGATACCATGCCCGACCTGCCGCTGAAGATCATGATGAACGTCGGTAACCCGGACCGCGCGTTTGACTTTGCCTGCCTGCCGAACGAAGGCGTAGGCCTGGCGCGTCTGGAATTTATCATCAACCGTATGATCGGCGTTCACCCGCGCGCGCTGCTGGAGTTTGATGACCAGGATCCGAAACTGCAGAACGAAATCCGCGAGATGATGAAAGGCTACGACTCACCAAGAGAGTTCTACGTCGGCCGTCTGACCGAAGGGATCGCGACGCTGGGTGCGGCGTTCTATCCGAAACGCGTGATTGTGCGTCTGTCAGACTTTAAGTCTAACGAATACGCCAACCTGGTGGGCGGCGAGCGCTACGAGCCGGAAGAAGAGAACCCGATGCTGGGCTTCCGCGGGGCCGGACGCTACGTGTCCGACAGCTTCCGCGACTGCTTCGCGCTGGAGTGTGACGCGGTGAAACGCGTGCGCAACGACATGGGGCTGACCAACGTGGAGATCATGATCCCGTTCGTGCGTACCGTGGACCAGGCGAAAGCGGTGGTGGACGAGCTGGCGCGTCAGGGGCTGAAGCGCGGCGAGAACGGGCTGAAGATCATCATGATGTGTGAGATCCCATCCAACGCCCTCTTGGCCGAGCAGTTCCTGGAACACTTCGACGGCTTCTCTATCGGCTCGAACGACATGACGCAGCTGACGCTGGGTCTGGACCGCGACTCCGGCGTGGTCTCTGAACTGTTCGACGAGCGTAACGAGGCGGTGAAAGCGCTGCTCTCGATGTCCATCCGCGCGGCGAAGAAGCAGGGGAAATACGTCGGGATCTGCGGTCAGGGTCCGTCCGACCATGAAGACTTTGCTGCCTGGCTGATGGAAGAGGGGATTGATAGTCTCTCCCTGAACCCTGACACCGTGGTGCAAACCTGGCTGAGCCTGGCAGAATTGAATAAGTAACCGCTTAAAAACGGATAAAGGCGAGGAGATATTTCCTCGCCTTTTTTATTTCCGCCCAAATATGCTCCCCATCACAAATAAAACAAAAAACCAAATATCATAATTTGTCTGTTAATTTAGACAATTGTTAGCGCGCAAAGCGTTGCTAATACTTGAGCCTTACTGCGCATCTCCAAAGGATGATGCGCAACTGGTTGAAATACGTTTTAACCTGATAAAAAGGCAAATAACAATGACAATCTCCTCTGTATTACGTACGAAAGATAAAATAGGTTATGGCTTAGGCGATATGGCCAGCGCGCTGGTCTGGCAAACGGCGACGTTATTTCTCGCCTATTTTTATACGGACGTTTTTGGTTTGCCCGCCGCGATTATGGGCACCATGTTTTTAGTGGTGCGCGTGGTCGATGCATTTATCGATCCCTGCATTGGTGCACTCGTCGACCGCACGCAAACGCGCCACGGTCGTTTTCGCCCCTGGCTGCTGTGGTTTGCCATACCGTTTGGCGTCAGCTGTCTGATTACCTTCTATGTGCCGGACGTCGGGCCGACCGGGAAAATTGTCTATGCCTGCGTGACTTACGCCGTTCTGAGCCTTATCTACTCGGCAATTAACGTGCCTTACTGCGCCATGCCGGGCGCGCTGACGCTGGATCCGCGCGAACGTCACTCTCTGCAATCCTGGCGCTTTGGGTTGTCGTTTATCGGCGGGCTGATCGTGACGGTGATTGCCCTGCCGCTGGTGTCACAGCTGGGGCAAGGTAACGTACAGAAAGGCTATTTCTATGCCATGAGCCTGATGGGGCTGCTGGGTATTGTTTTATTCTTCTGCTGCTTCCTGATGACCCGCGAGCGTTATTCGCCACGAAATGATACCTCCGGCTCCATGGTGACGGATTTAAAACTGCTGGCCAAAAACAGCCAGTGGCGAATTGTTTTCGTGTTTAATATTTTGCTGTTAACGGCGGTCGTGACGCGTGGCTCTGCAACCATGTATTACGTCAACTATGTGCTGCTGCGCCCGGAGCTGGTCTTTGCCTTTATTGTTTCAGGTATGGTGGCTTCATTAAGCGGGGCATTATTATCTGAACGTCTGCTCGGAAAATTTGATCGCGTTCGCGCCTATCAGTGGACCATTATGACTTTCGTGATTTTCGGCGCGCTGATTTTCTTCATTCCTCCTTCGCAGGTCTGGCTGATATTCGGCGTCAACATCGTTTTTAGCTTTATTCAAAACCTGACCACGCCACTCCAGTGGACCATGTTCTCGGACGTGGTGGATTATGAAGAGCATCGCAGCGGCCGCCGTCTGGACGGTCTGGTCTTCTCTACCGCGCTGTTTGCCATCAAGTTTGGCCTGGCGCTGGGCGGGGCGGTGGTCGGCTGGGTGCTTGGCATGGTGGATTACGCGCCGGGCCAGGCAACCCAGGCGCCGCACGTACTCTCGACCATCAACGCACTTTTCACCCTCATCCCTTGCGCGCTGTTCCTTTGCATGGTGGCGCTTCTTTCCATTTACAAACTCAACAGTCGGCTGGTGGATTCCATTGCCCGTGAACTCGCTGGCAAGCGTGATGTGCGTCCCGACGCGGGGCAGCTCAGCCCGGCAACCCATTCTGCAATACAGGAGTAAAATATGACGGCTATCTATAAGGACGCGGAACGTCCGGTACACGAGCGCGTTGCCGATTTACTGGCGCGTATGACTCCAGAAGAGAAGTTTGCCCAGATGCACGCGTACTGGCTGATCCTCGATGAAAATGGCAATCACCGGGAGCGCAGTGATTTGAGCGATGAGTTCGCGGGCTTGAGCGAGCAGGCCTCGCTCAGCGAACGGCTGAAACTGGGTGTGGGGCAGATCACGCGTCCGCTCGGCACCCACATCGTTGATGCGAAAACCGGCGTGCGCGCGGCGAATCGACTCCAGCGAATGATGATGGAAGAGACGCGGCTCGGCATTCCGGCGCTGTTCCACGAGGAGTGTCTGGTGGGTTTACTGTGCAAAGACGCCACGCTGTTCCCGTCCTCGTTGAACTATGGTTCGACCTGGGACCCGGAGCTGGTGCAGCGCGCGGCGGAGCAGATCGGCAAAGAGGCGCGATCCGTCGGCTGTCAGCAGGGGCTGGCTCCGGTGCTGGATGTTTCCCGCGACGTGCGCTGGGGGCGTACCGAAGAGACCTTCGGCGAAGATCCCTGGCTGGTGGGGGTGATGGCGACCGCCTACGTCAGAGGATTACAGGGTGATAAACGCGACCTGCTGGCGACCCTGAAACATTACGTTGGCCACTCGTTCAGCGAAGGGGCGCGCAACCACGCGCCGGTGCACCTCGGGTTTAGCGAGCTGAACGATACCTTCCTGCTGCCGTTTGAAATGGCGGTGAAACTGGCAAATGCCGGTTCGGTCATGCCCGCCTACCACGATATTGATAATCAGCCGGGGCACAGCGACGGCTTCCTCCTTACCACCGTCCTGCGTGAACAGTGGGGCTTTGACGGGATCGTCGTGGCGGATTACGGCGGCGTCAGCCTGCTGCATCAGCATCACGGAATATCCCACGATGCAGCGGAGTCCGCCGCGCTGGCCTTTAACGCCGGGCTGGACGTTGAGCTGCCGAAAGACGACTGCGCGCGCCATCTGGCGGAAGCGGTAGAGCGTGGACTGATTTCTATGGCGAAAGTGGATGAGATCGTGGCGCGTACGCTGACGGAAAAATTCCGCCTTGGCCTGTTTGAGCGTCCCTATGCCGATGTGCAGGGCAGCGATCTGCAAAATGAGACGACCCGGCAGGTGGCGCGGGATGTCGCGACAAAGTCGATCACGCTTCTGGAAAACAATGGCATCTTGCCCCTCGGCGGAAAACCTCGCGTGGCGCTGGTCGGCCCGACGGCAGACGATCCGCTGGCCTTGCTGAGCGGCTACAGCTTCCCGGTGCACCTGATCATCAGCGACATGGTCGAAGAGACGTCGCAGGTGACGACCCCGCGCGCGGCGCTGGAACACTATCTTGGCGCATCGAACGTGCGCTATGCCAAAGGGTGCCACATCATTGAAAAACGGATGGCAGGCGCGCCGGTCTTCCCCGGCGACAGCGGCGGTAAACCCATGCAGCAGTCGCCGGTTTCACTGAGCACCGCACTTATCCCCGAGGCGGTAAACGTCGCGCAGGAGAGTGACGTGGTGGTGGCCTGCGTCGGCGATCTCGCCGGGCTGTTCCAGAGCGGCACCGTGGGTGAAGGCTCAGATACTGACTCACTGAATCTGCCTGGCGTGCAGCAACAGCTGCTGGAAGCGCTGGTCGCCACCGGTAAACCGGTCATCGTCGTGATGACCGGCGGGCGTCCGTACAACCTTCAGGGCCTGGAAGATAAGGTCGCGGCCCTGATGATGGCCTGGGAACCCGGGCAGGAAGGGGGGTGTGCGATTGCCGATGTGCTGACCGGACGCGCCGAGCCGCAGGGTAGGCTGGTCGTCAGCGTACCAAAAAGCGCTGGCGCAATGCCGTACTACTACAACCACAAGCTGAAAAGCGGGGGTACGCCGTTCGCGTTCCATTTCGGTGCCCGCTATCCGTTTGGTTTCGGCCTCGGCTGGACGTCGTTTAGCTGGGGCGCGGCGCGCCTGGCTGAAAGCCGCGTGCCGGTTGAAGGCGAGGTAGCGTTCAGTATTGACGTGACGAATACCGGGGAACGCAGCGGCAGCGAAGTCGTGCAGGTTTACGTCAGGGATAAGATCGCCACCCAGGTGCGGCCGCTTCAGGAGCTGAAAGCCTTCCAGCGCGTCACGCTTTCGCCGGGTGAAACCGCCACGCTCACCTTTACCTTACCGGTGGACATGTTCAACTTCACCCGTCGGGACGGGAAACGCATCGTCGAGCCAGGTGAGTTTGAGCTACAGATTGGCGCTTCATCGGCGGATATTCGCGAGACGGTGACGGTCAATGTCACCGGAGAGACGCGGGTGCTGCCTGGTGAGTGGCGGATGCTCAGTACCTGTCAGGTTAAACACGCGTAGTCAGGATAAAAAAAAGCCCATCGTGGGAGATGGGCAAAGACTACACACAGCAATTCGTTGTTTCACTCAGGGGATTTCCATGCTTATAAATCAAGGTGTTGATTTATAACCGTGTCCTAATAGTAGGCATGTCGGCTTTTAGCGTCGATCAGATTCGTCTCAATAGTTAAAGAGACGTAAAGATTTCTTGAGGTTAACAGCGGACTTACTGCTGAAATGGAGGGTCTGACCAGTGAGTAATGAATAAATACTTTAGCAGCATTTAAGTATTGTACGAAAGCATGTAGGCCGGGTAAGCGTTAGCGCCACCCGGCCAAAAGGCTTACTGCGTGTTCTTCTCTTCCAGCTCTTCCAGTTCGCTCAGGATCACATCCGGGTCCGTTCCCGGAGGGGGAACTTCATGCACCCAGGCCGAGAAGAGACGCCATGTTACTGCGAGCAGCACCGGGCCAATAAAGAGGCCGATCATCCCAAACGCGATTAACCCGCCGATAACGCCTGACAGGATCAGAATCAACGGCAAATCAGCCCCCATGCGGATCAGGATCGGGCGAATGACGTTGTCCATGGTGCCGACCACGCAGCTCCAGACCAGCAGCACCGTTCCCCAGGTGGTATCACCCGTCCAGTAAAGCCAGATAATGCTGGGAACCAGCACCAGCAATGGCCCCAGTTGCGCAAGGCAGGTCATCAGCATGACCACGGTGAACACGGTGGCGTACGGTACGCCGGAAATCGCCAGACCGATACCGCCCAGCACCGCCTGCACCAGCGCGGTTACCACCACGCCCAGCGCAACGGCACGAACGGCTTGCGCAGCCAGCAGCACGGCGGCATCGCCGCGTTTACCCGCCAGTCGGGTGGCAAAATGACGCACCCCCAGGGCAACCTGCTCACCGCGCCAGTACAGGAGCGCGCTAAAGACCAGCATCAGGGCACAGTGCATCATAAAGCGGCCAATGTGCGCCGCCTGACCGACAAACCAGGTGGTGGTGGTGCCAATATACGGCCGCACTTTCGCGATCAGCGCGCTGCCGCCCATCTCCAGCAGGCTGTGCCAGCCGCTGTAGAGTTTCGCGCCGACCAGTGGAATGCTGTTAAGCCACGCGAGATCCGGCAACGTCAGATCTCCGCTGGTGGCGGCACGGATCACCGGGCCACTGGAGTCGACGAGACTATTTACCAGTAGGGCAATCGGAATAATAAACAGCATGAACAGCAGCAGCGTCATGACCAGTACCGCCAGGCCACGGCGGCCAAACAGCAGTTTCTGCAGCCGTAATAAGAGAGGCCAGGTGGCGACGACAACGGTAGCGGCCCACGCAAAGCCAAGCACGAAGGGTTGAACAATCCACAGACACGCAATAATCATCAGGGCTAAAAACAGCACTGACAGCAAAATTTGCGCAACATCCCTGGGCTGACGAAGATTGACCATAAATGCAACTTTCCTTAAATGAACACCAGCATGGCTGGCGAGAACGTAAACCGCTTCTCTCTAATCATTAGTGACATCAGCGATTTTTGACAGGCGGATTTTGCCCGTAATTCAGCGAAGCACATAAGAAAAAAATGTGATAAAACTTTCCAGACACAACGCAAACGATTTCACACCACTCTAATTAGGGTCGACATTCATGATCCCACAGATTTCTCAGGCACCTGGCGTCGTTCAGCTGGTGCTTAATTTTTTGCAAGCACTGGAGCAACAGGGTTTTACAGGTGATACCGCCACGAACTATGCCGACAGGCTGACGATGGCGACCGATAACAGTATCTACCAGCTTCTCCCCGATGCCGTCGTTTTTCCACGCTCTACGGCGGATGTGGCGCTGATTGCCCGTCTGGCCTCGCAGGAGCGCTTTACCTCTCTGGTTTTCACCCCGCGTGGCGGCGGTACCGGCACCAATGGGCAGGCGCTGAACCAGGGTATCATTATCGATATGTCCCGCTATATGAACCGCATCATTGAAATCAACCCTGAAGAGGGATGGGTGCGCGTGGAAGCGGGGGTTATCAAAGATCAGCTTAATCAATTCTTAAAACCGTACGGCTACTTTTTTGCGCCGGAACTGTCGACCAGCAACCGGGCGACCATTGGCGGGATGATCAATACCGATGCATCCGGTCAGGGCTCGCTGGTCTACGGTAAAACCTCCGACCACGTGCTGGGCGTGCGTGCGGTGCTGCTGGGGGGGGATATCCTCGATACCCAGCCAATGCCGGTTGAACTGGCCGAGACGCTGGGTAAAGAGAGCACGGCGAGCGGGCGGATTTATCGCACCGTGCTGGAACGCTGTCGCGATAACCGTCAGCTTATCCTCGACAAATTCCCGAAACTGAACCGCTTCCTGACGGGTTACGATCTGCGTCACGTCTTTAACGACGACCTGACCCAGTTTGATTTAACCCGCGTGCTGACCGGTTCGGAAGGCACGCTGGCGTTTATTACCGAAGCGCGTCTGGATATCACCCGGCTGCCGAAGGTGCGTCGCCTGGTAAACGTCAAATACAACTCCTTCGATTCTGCCCTGCGCAACGCGCCGTTTATGGTGGATGCGCGGGCGTTGTCGGTGGAAACCGTTGACTCAAAAGTATTGAACCTGGCGAGAGAAGATATCGTCTGGCATTCGGTCAGTGAGCTGATCGCCGATGTCCCCGACAAAGAGATGCTCGGTCTTAACATCGTTGAGTTCGCTGGCGATGACGCCGAACTGATTGAACGTCAGGTGAGCACGCTGTGTCAGCGGCTGGACGAACTGATTGCACGCGGTGAAGGCGGCGTGATCGGCTGGCAGCTGTGCAACGATCTCTCCGGCATTGAGCGTATCTACGCGATGCGTAAAAAAGCGGTGGGGCTGCTCGGGAATGCGAAAGGGGCCGCGAAGCCGATTCCGTTTGCCGAGGATACCTGCGTGCCGCCGGAACATCTGGCGGATTACATCGTTGAATTCCGCGCGCTGCTGGACAGCCACGGCCTGAGCTACGGCATGTTTGGCCACGTGGACGCAGGCGTACTGCATGTGCGTCCGGCGCTGGATATGTGTGACCCGCAACAGGAGATCCTGATGAAGGCGATCTCCGACGACGTGGTGGCCTTAACCGCTAAATATGGCGGCCTGCTGTGGGGTGAGCACGGCAAAGGGTTCCGCGCGGAGTACAGCCCGGCGTTCTTCGGGGAGCAACTCTTTGGTGAACTGCGTAAGGTCAAAGCGGCATTCGACCCGGATAACCGCCTCAATCCCGGTAAGATTTGCCCGCCTGAGGGCGTTGACGCGCCAATGCTGCAGGTGGATGCGGTCAAGCGCGGTACCTATGACCGACAAATTCCGATTGCGGTACGCTCTTCCTGGCGTGGCGCCATGGAGTGCAACGGTAACGGTCTGTGCTTTAACTTCGATGTGAAGAGCCCGATGTGCCCGTCGATGAAAATCACCAGCAACCGTATCCACTCGCCAAAAGGGCGTGCGACGCTGGTGCGCGAGTGGCTGCGACTGCTGGCGGACCGGGGCGTCGACCCGCTCAAGCTCGAGCAGGAACTGCCGGAAAAACGCGCCAGCCTGCGTTCCCTTATCGAACGTACCCGCAACAGCTGGCATGCGAATAAAGGCGAATACGACTTCTCGCATGAAGTGAAAGAGGCCATGTCCGGCTGCCTGGCCTGCAAGGCCTGTTCGACGCAGTGTCCGATCAAAATCGACGTGCCGGAGTTCCGCTCGCGCTTCCTCCAGCTGTATCACACGCGCTATCTGCGACCGATGCGCGACCATCTGGTGGCGACGGTGGAAAGCTACGCCCCGCTGATGGCGCGTGCGCCGAAAACCTTTAACTTCTTTATCAATCAGCCGCTGGTGCGTAAGCTTTCCGAAAAACATATCGGCATGGTGGATCTGCCGCTGCTCTCGACACCGTCGCTGCAACGCCAGCTGGTGGGACACCGCTCGGCAAACATGACGCTGGAACAGCTTGAAGCACTGAGTGATGCGCAAAAAGCGAACGTGGTGCTGGTGGTGCAGGATCCGTTTACCAGTTATTACGATGCGCAGGTGGTGGCCGATTTTATCCGTCTGGCGGAAAAAGTGGGCTACCAGCCGGTTGTGCTGCCGTTCTCCCCGAATGGCAAGGCGCAGCACATTAAGGGCTTCCTGACCCGTTTTGCGAAGACGGCGCAGAAAACGTCTGACTTCCTTAATCGCGTGGCGCAGCTTGGGATACCCATGGTCGGCGTCGATCCGGCGCTGGTACTGTGCTACCGCGATGAGTACAAGCAGACGCTGGGCGAAAAACGCGGTGATTTCCACGTCATGCTCGTACACGAGTGGCTGCCTTTAGCGCTACAGCAAACCGCCGCACGTGAGGCCAGCGGTGAGCCATGGTATCTGTTTGGCCACTGTACTGAAGTCACGGCACTGCCGGGTGCACCTGCCCAGTGGGCCACTATATTCGCCCGTTTTGGCGCGAAGCTGGAAAACGTCAGCGTAGGCTGCTGCGGTATGGCAGGTACCTACGGGCACGAAGTGAAAAACCACGCCAATTCGCTTGGGATCTATGAATTATCGTGGCAACAGGCGATGCAGCGTCTACCGCGTAACCGCTGTCTGGCAACGGGGTATTCGTGTCGCAGCCAGGTGAAACGCGTTGAGGGTAACGGTGTTCGCCACCCATTACAGGCTTTGCTGGAGATTATCGGATGATCTGGAAACGTGCGGTGACGCTGCAGGCGTTAAACGCCATGGGCGAGGGGAATATGGTGGGGCTGCTGGACATCCAGTTTACCCGCATTGGTGAGAGTGAGCTGGAAGCAACGATGCCCGTCGATAGCCGCACGCATCAGCCGTTTGGTTTACTGCACGGCGGCGCGTCCGTTGTGCTGGCCGAAACGCTGGGTTCGGTTGCGGGCTATCTCTGTACCGAAGGGGAGCAGAAGGTTGTCGGGCTGGAGGTGAACGCTAACCATATCCGCTCAGTTCGCCGTGGACGCGTGCGCGGTATTTGCCGCGCGCTTCATGCCGGGAGCCGTCATCAGGTGTGGCAGATCGATATTCTTGATGAGCAGGAACGCCTGTGCTGCTCCTCAAGACTGACGACGGCAGTTGTGTAAAGTTTCCTGATGTTTTTGCCTATGGTCAAAAACTAGCCAGTGCGTTGTGATATACTGGTCAGGATTTGTACATAAGCGAGGACATCATGGATACTGAAATAACCCCAACCCAGCTGGCAATTGAATATTTACGTCGCGATAAGAGCAACCTGTCTCCGGCGCAGTACCTGAAAAAACTGAAACAACTTGAGCTGGAATTTGCAGATTTGCTGGCGCTCTCTTCAAACGAGCTGAAAGAAGAGATCTATTTTGCCTGGCGGTTGGGCGTTCACGTCCATTGAGTGCGAATGAAAAGGCCGCGTATGCGGCCTTTTTTGTGTCTGGAATTCAGTATTTGGCGGGAAGCTTATTGATTTTTATCAGCCTGCCTTCATCGATTTCAATAAACCCGCCTGTTTTTAGATCGGCCAGAATGCGCATAATGCCACTGCGCGAGAGCTGCGTTTTTTCCCTGATATACCTTTCCGCCGTCACGCCGAGCCGATAAGCCTCATCTTCCTCCATCAGCTTGACAAGCTGCTGGCGAATCATCTCATACGCGGTCGGTGCGCCTTGTGGCATCACGTTGTTATACAGTCGGCTATAGACAAACATCAGCTGTTTAGAAAGCAGGCCCCATAGCGCTTTCTCTTTAATAATTTCACTGACCTTCTCGGCAGAGAGAATGCCAATCAGGCATGGACTCACGGTTTTGATGTAATCATTGAAATAAATGTCCGTCAGATTCGCGAGACCTAACAGAGCAGGGCTGCGGGCGGTGGAGAGCAACATGTCATCGCTTCTGCGGTAGATGGCAATTGTCCCCTCCAGAATTAAATAACAGATCCCCTTGCCGTCAACCTGAAGATCGAATTGCTCGCCACGGCCTGTTCTGCGCATGGTGCAGTACGGCTTTAAATAAGAGATCAGCTCCTGGGCGTAGGGAGAGCCACGATGTTGTTGTGCTGAAGACATTGTCTGAAACCTGAAAAAAGACCGGACTTATTATAGTGTCGCTCTTATCCTCTACCTTCTCCAGATATAAATGTGAGGTCAGTACTTTCGGGGTAAGTGATGGATATCCATCAGCACTCCGCGCGCCATAGTGATGTATTTACCCGTTCGTAACTCCGCCAGAATACGCATAATGCCGCTACGGGAAAGATAGGTCCGGCTTTTGATATAGGCTGCGGCGGTCGTGTTGAGCCTTATCGCCTCAGGCTCCTGCATCAGTTCAACAAGCTGAAAGCGGATAATGTCGTAAGCCGACATTTGCGATATCTGGGCACAGTGTTCATAGACGCGTGAGGCGGTATAGATCAGCAGGTTAGAAAAATGCTCCCACAGATTTTGCTGCGCAACGATGCAATTAAAACGCTCCAGTGACACAGCCGCGACTTCGGAGGTTTCCAGCGCCCTGACATAAAGATGCTCAGAGGAGAACTGGCTGCTTACACCCAGAATAAAGGGCGCTGATTCAGAATTTAAGACAATACCATCTCCACGGCGGTGTAATGCCACGCTCCCCTGGAGCAGTAAAAAACACTGGCGAATATCACTCTTGTAATAGTGAACCACTTCCCCTCTGGACAGTATTTTCCTTTCTGCTGAAGGAAGTACGGTATCGATAATTTTTTCAATGTGCTTATAGGGTTTTAGGTGGAGCACGGTGGAATTGTCTTTACTACATTCTGCAGCCATTCGGGTATTCATCAGATGCCTCATTCACTCATGCGATCATTTTTTGATCGACATAAAGAATTATCTTAAAAAACAGCATCTCAGGGAATGATCGAAGCCGGTCTAATAATAGACTGGAGGATATGTAAAATCTAATCTTATGAATTTAAAGGTTTTGCATTAGGAGTCTAAAAGTAGACCTTGATTAATCTGTCTATGATTTAGCCAAAAGATAATGTTTCGTGATTGTTAAGTGCAAGTCCACAGCTAGACCTCAAAAAGATTGTGTGCGGAATAAGGGTTGGTTAAATTTTGACTTGTCGACAGGAGTGCACAGATTTCTATTCTTTAGTCATTTATCTGGTTCCTGACAAAAAATAAAAGGCAACGCTCAGGTTGATTGAAACTTGTGGGGAACGTTTGCCCGGATTTCAGTAATAAATAAAGTGATACAGGGTAGGTTATTATGAATAAGAAAATGATGATGGCAATGCTGGCAGTGAGTTCTGCACTGCCGATGACGCAGGCTTTTGCTGCAGCGGGTACCGTTAATTTTAACGGTAATATTCTGGATTCCGCCTGCGACATTGATGTGGCTTCTCAGAATCAGGTCGTCGTATTGGGCGATTATTATAAAACTGAATTCCCGACAACGGGAGCCAGAACCACTGCCACACCATTCAGTATTGTATTGAAAAACTGTCCGGTCTCTGTGACTAATGCGAAAGTGCGCTTTGACGGTACACCTGATTTAACCAACGCCAGCCTGCTGGCGATTGACTCCTCGGTTGCGGGGGCGGCAACAGGGGTGGCAATCAACCTGATGAGCGCCGATAAGGCCGATCTGCCTCTGAATGGTAGCAACAGCTATTCCTATGCACTGAGCAGCACCGCAGATAATACGCTGAACTTCTATGCGCAGTATATTTCGACCGCCTCATCAGTCACTGCCGGTCCGGCTAACTCGGTCGCGAACTTCTCTGTGGTTTACAACTAAGTTTTTGCAGCAATCAGTAGGGGGCCGACCCGGCCCCTTTGTTTTACGAGGTTTTTACCATGCGTTTTATCAGAACAACAGGACTGGCGGTGGCGCTGTTACCGTTGACATTAATGACGGCCAATGCTGGGGTTATTATTGGTGGTACTCGCGTTATTTTCGAGGGGGCGAAGAAAGAAGCCACAATCAATATTACTAACCCTGACAATACCCCTTATTTGATCCAGTCATGGATAGAGATGCAGGACGGGGGGGAGGGTAAAGCACCGTTTATTATTACGCCGCCGTTGTATCGCCTTGACGGCGGACAAAAAAACCTTGAGCGCATTGTTATGACGGGTTCCCTGCCTCAGGAGAAGGAAAGTTTATTTTGGTTGAATATTAAAGCGATTCCTTCAGCCTCAAAACAGATGAACGCCCTGCAAATTGCGGTAAAGACGCGGATTAAGTTAATTTATCGGCCTGATGGTTTGCGTGCGTCAACCCCGGACGATCACGCGAATAAATTAACCTGGCAACGATCCGGGAATGCGATTCAGGTGAATAACCCCACGCCCTACGTTATCAATTTCAATGAGATTACCCTGGGCGGGCGAAAACTTGATGATGTGACGTATGTTTTACCCGGCGCATCAGCCCGGTTTTTATTACCTGAAGGGGGGAGTGGTCATTCTCTCACATTTAAAGTGATTAATGACTATGGCAGTCCTGGCAGCGCACATCAAGCCAGTTTCTGATGCTCGTGCATTCATTAGATTTCCTGCAATGACAACATCAACGCACAGGATACGGCCTGCTCGTCTGGCGATATTAATCGCCTGCGCACTTGCCGGTTCATCACCGGCACTTTATGCCAGTGAAACGTTTAATACGGAACTGGTTGAGCTGGATAATCCTGGAATGGGCAAAGCAGACCTGTCGGCTTTTGAAACAGGCTCTCAGGCACCGGGAACGTACCATGTTGACATCATTCTTGACGACCAGTTAATGGAGACCCGCGATATCGCCTTTGCCGCAGTTAAAAGCGACAGCGGTAATGAGATATTGCAGCCTTGCCTGAGCATCGACCAGTTAACACAGTGGGGAGTCAAAACCGCGCTATTTCCTCAGCTTGCTTCGGGAAAAAGTGGCTGCGCGGATCTTCAGGCCATTCCGCAAGCCAGTACCGATTTTCAGTTTGGCGCTCAGCGCCTTCTGATCAGCATTCCACAGGCGGCGATTGATCTGCCTGCACGAGGCTATGTGTCTCCAGAGTTGTGGGATGAGGGGATCGCGGCGGCCATGCTCAATTACAGCCTGAGCGGCGCGAACGCCCGGGCGAGCCACGCTGAAGGCAACAACAGCGACAGTCAGTACGCCAACCTGCGTCCTGGGATCAATATCGGTCCGTGGCGTCTGCGCAATTACTCCACGTGGTCGCGGGATGGCTCCGGTCAGGACAGGTGGGACACCGTCTATACCTACGCCCAGCGTGCGGTGATCCCCCTGAAAGCACAGCTGACGCTCGGAGACAGTTCTGCACCTGCTGATGTGTTTGACAGTATGCCGTTTCGCGGTGCTCAGCTGGCATCTGATGACGACATGCTGCCAGACTCCCTGAAGGGCTATGCCCCTGTCGTACGTGGTATCGCGCGTACCAATGCGCAGGTTGTGGTGCGTCAGAATGGTTATCAGATTTACCAAAGCTACGTTTCACCCGGTGCATTCGAGATTACGGATATGTATCCGACCGGAGGGGCAGGCGATCTGGACGTGACGATCAAAGAAGCCGACGGCAGTGAGCAACATTTCATACTGCCGTATGCGTCGTTACCGGTACTGCAGCGCGAGGGTCGTCTGAAATATGCCCTCACCGGGGGGCAATATCGATCCTATAACCACAGCGTGGACAACACGCCTTTCGGGCAACTTACCGGCATTTATGGCCTGAAGCAGGGAGTCACCCTCTATGGCGGAGTGCAGGGCTCAAGTAAATACCGGTCGCTGGCGATGGGGATGGGTAAGAATATGGGCGATTTCGGCGCGCTCTCAGCGGACGTCACGCAGGGCTGGTCAACGCCGGATAACACAGGCAAAACTAGCGGTCAGTCCTTACGCGCGAGGTATAGCAAGAATTTCGTGAATACCGGGACGAACTTTTCCATCGCGGGATACCGCTATTCAACCCGCGGTTATTACGGGATGCAGGAGGTGCTGGATTCTTACGGTGACAGCAGCGCGCTT
The DNA here is from genome assembly GCF_025244905.1 of Enterobacter mori. Classification (NCBI taxonomy): domain Bacteria; kingdom Pseudomonadati; phylum Pseudomonadota; class Gammaproteobacteria; order Enterobacterales; family Enterobacteriaceae; genus Enterobacter; species Enterobacter mori. The sequence continues at coordinate 1,947,475 of NZ_CP104285.1, forward strand.
CAGGAGAGGCGGCGTAACCGTGCAGAGCTGACGATGAGCCAGACGCTGGGCAGCGACCTTGGATCTCTAACCCTTAGCGCGGCGCGGGAAGATTACTGGAACTCCGGCAAGTCGATGGCCTCCTGGAGTGTCGGATATAACAATGACTGGCATAACATCAGCTACGGGGTGACCTGGACATACAGCAAAAATGTCAGCCCTGCGGCATACGGCAGAGGGAGTACGAAAACCGACGATCGCGATCGGTTGCTGGCTTTCAACATCAGCGTGCCGCTGGATACATTCCTGCCCCGGACGTGGGCTAACTATGGCATGAATGCCAGTAAGAATAATGGAACAACACACAATATCGGGATGAACGGTGTCGCGCTCGAAAATAGCGCGCTCAACTGGAACGTTCAACAGGGTTACGGCACAGATGGCGTGGGCTATACCGGCAACGTTAACGGCGACTACAAAGCTACCTACGGTGAACTCTCTGCAGGCTATGGCTACGACAAAAATAGCGAACGCCTCTATTACGGGCTGCAGGGGGGCATACTCGCTCATGCCGACGGCGTCACGTTTTCTCAGCCGCTGGGTGAGACGAATGCCCTGATAAAAGCGCCCGGCGCGCGGGGTGTCGATATTCGAAATCAATCCGGAGTACGTACGGATTATCGCGGTTATACGGTGGTCAGTAATTTGTCCGTGTACCGAAAAAACGATCTCATCCTCGATCCGGAAAATATGCCCGATGATGTTGAGCTGGAGATCAATACCCGTACGGTCACGCCGACGCGCGGGGCGGTGGTGAGAGCTGACTACCTTTCCAGAGTCGGACGTCGGGTGCTGATGACCCTGACAGACAACAATCGTCCCGTCCCGTTTGGGGCCGTGGTCACCCTCGCGGGTGAGCGTAACAACAGTTTCATTGTGGGCGATCGCGGCCAGGTGTATTTGACCGGCATGAGCGAGCAGGGGACGTTGGTTGCGACCTGGGGAAATCAGGACGGCCAACAGTGCCGTGCTGATTTCAGTCTGCCGAAACAATCAGCCTACAGTGGAATAACGGACGTGAGTGCCACGTGTCGCCAGGAGCATTAACATGAAATTACTTCAGGCTATTTTACTGCTCTGTTTACTCATCGGCTGGAATAACAGCGTGCGTGCAGGGACCTGCACGACAATAACGCCGCAAATTTCCACGCTGTCGGTGGGCACGATAAATGTCCAGCGCGATGCGCCTGTCGGGACGGTGATATTCTCCGGCGCGGCGTCCAGTACAGGATCCTATCTTAGCGGGTGCAGTAATCCTTTAATGCTCGGATTTAGCATGCGCTATAACAATGCCACGTTGAGCAGCTATGGCAACCATGTTTACAACACCAATATCAGCGGAATGGGTATTCGTTTTTCTTCGAATAACTATTTTGAAAATCCAGCCAATACGTTTTCTTATAATGCGCAGACCTCTTACGTTGTCTGGTACGGCGGCAAAATTGAACTTGTGGTCACCGGTCCGGTTTCGTCTGGTGCCTTAACGCCAGGAGTCATAGGCGTAGTGACGCTTCAGGGGAGCGACGGCATCTACCGCGACGGCCTGACGACCCAGCTCACCAGCGGGACGATCAATGCGCTTGCCTGCAGTATTACCACGCCTCAGCTGACGTTCCCCATTGGCGATATTTCCGCCTCAGCATTTGGCTCGGCGATCGGCACCACCCCCGCAGCCGCGCAGAATACGCAAAATCTCGGGTTAACCTGCAGCCCCGGAACCAATATTAATGTCTCGCTCAGTGGAATACAGAATCCGGATAGCGCGAACACCAGCGTAATGGCATTAACCGGACAGGGAACTGCCGGTACGGCAAAAGGCGTTGGCGTGCAGCTTTTATATAACGGCACGCCGCTGGTGTTGAATAGCCGCCTGCTATTAAAACAATCTTCGGGTGGACAAGAGACGCTGCCGTTAACGGCAAGATATTACCAGACGTTAACGTCTGTCGAATCCGGCGCGGCCAATGCCTCGGCCACGCTTAATTTGACCTACCAGTAGCAGGTAAATGATGAAAATATCGCACAAGAAATGGGTCTTTCTCGCCTTGCTGAGCTGGAAGGCCTTTTCCGCCGATAACGTGAATCTTGGCGTGACGGGAAATATTGTCGCCTCGCCCTGCGTATTTAATGGCGGGAATACGCAGCAGGATATTAATCTCGGCAATATTCAGGCGACAAACATGATGACGCCGGGTTCATCGTCCGACCCGGTGGCGTTTAATCTGCAGTTTACGCAATGTCCCGCGGGGACGCGCAGCGTAACGGTCTCCTTCACCGGAAACCCCGATCCGGTAGCCGGGGTGGAGTACTACATGAACAACGGCTCGGCAACGAACGTGGCGGTTGCCATGCGTGAGGCAGGGACCGGCATGCTCAAAGGAACGGGCGCCAGCATGACGCAAAATATTGCAGCAGACCGAACGGCCAGCATGCCCATGCTGGCATCGGTGATATCCCGGTCCGGTGGCGCGACGCCGGGAAGCATCAGCGCGGTTGTTGTGATGACGATGCAATACAACTGAATGGCGGAAATCACATTTATAATAAGACGCGGGTGAGCTATGTTGAATATCCTGATTCAGGAAACGGATTTATTTTTTCAGGCCGGGCTGCAGTATTTTTTCGAAGATTTTTTTGAGCATAATTTTCATCGGCCCATCCGTTTTAACGCTGGCCTGACCGAGGGCAACGTCATTCAGGCCGATATTATTGTCCTTTCGCTCTGTCAGGGTGAAACGCTGACCTGTTTTCCTGAATTACAGGTCCGGGAAAAAGGGATTGTGATAGGTCTGGTGGATGATGAGCTACGTTTTTCCGCGTTGCCCTCCTGTTTTCAGGACATCATTTTCCTCTCTCGTCGTGCTTCGCTTGATCGTATAAGCGGCGCACTGTTTCTCGCCTTGTTCAGGACGCAATTACCGGGCTACACCTGGAATAAAAAATCCTGTTTCGAATGCCAGCATAAAGTCTTATCACCGCAACAGATTCGAATTATGGTGAATTTCTATCAGGGACACTCGGTTGTGCAGACCGCCAACATATTAAAGATGAGCGATAAAACAGTCTTTACCCATAAATATATGATGATGCAGAAGTTTAACCTGCGAAGTGATTACGAGTTGATCGTTCTGCTCCGAAGGTTAATGGAGAAAAAGAGTCGGCCAAACCCGCTTCGCGATTACCTGGAAAATAATTATGCGTAACGGCTAATGGTCTGAATAACCCGCTGTTCTGTTGAGTAATGGCGCTATCGACTTCGCCTGAGGTAATGTTATTTTCATTGCTTTTAAATAATGACCTATTCGTATGCAAATTCATAAGACCATCAAACCGATTTTTGTGAGCAAATTCCAGTGTGTCGGGCCAGCGTGCCTGATGTCCTGTTGCCGTGGTTGGCAAATTTCCATTGATAAGAAAACGCATGGAAAATACATCTCCTCAACGCATTCGGACATTTCTCGTCTTGCAAAAGCGAACCTCATTCCGCTGCGCAAAGGGAAAAATAGCTATTCCAGGGTGAAGCTGGATGAGAAGGGCGACTGCCCCTTTATCGACGAAAATAAACTCTGTCTGATACACCGTGAATTAGGGGAAAGCGCGCTGTCCCACACCTGTAGCACCTATCCGCGAGGTTCAACCCGCTACGAAGATGAAACCCGGCACACGATGACGCTCTCCTGTCCTGAAGTGGTTCGGTTGGTGCTCTTCGACCCGGATGCCATGCTGCTTCAGGAGCAGGAAACGCTACGGCCAGTCTACAAAACCAACCTCATCGGACGTCGTCAGTCTATGGCTGACGTTACTCAGGTCATCCATCTTTTTGCCTGGAACTTAATTCAGTCTCCGTCGATTAACGTTGAAGAGAACCTGATGGCGCTGGCGCAGTTTATTTTATGCCTGCAGCACGTAAATTTCGATTTGCATAATAAATTTGAGCAGGTTGAAGATTATTATGAAATGCTGATGGCTGAACTGAAAAATGGCCATTCTCTCTTACAGGCCAATAATATTGGTCAATCAAATGCGATGAAGTATCTTGCCTTGTCCGTTATGGGGACGAATGTTGCACGTTTTTCCGCGAGAGAAGAGACCATCCTCAACGGGCATAAAGCTATTGCAGACTATCTGGATTTCGCTAATCATCATGACACAGTGGAACTGGATAAAAAATTTGCTGACCTCAATCTGCAGTGGCACAGATTATGCGAGAACAGCTGCTTGTCCGAACCGCACGTCTTACGTAATTACTTGTTATATAAACTGTATAGCAGCTACTTCCCGGGCAACAGCGTCGATACTATTTTGCGTCAGTTTTATCGCATTGTTCTGGATTTCTATTATCTGAAAGTATTCCTCAGTGTGAAATCGATGCAGGAAACGATCGACCAGCAGGTGGTAATGAAAACCATCGCAGGCTTTTCGGAAAAGACGATGCATAACCAGAGCATTGATGCACGACTCGATTTTGCGATTGATAAAATTAACGGTGGGGATGATTTGTCCTGCCTGCTGCTGATTGGTTAAACGATCCGTGGTAAGAGGCTCGCGGTGCGAGCCTCATTTCCTCAAACGTTTACCGCACTGATTAACCGCGACTTCATGGACTGGTAGGCCGACGCCGCAAAGTCCTCGGCCCAGCGCTGATCCTCAATCGCCTCCAGCTGCACCGCACAATACTTCGTTTCCGGCGTTTTGGAGACAGGGTCGAGGTTATCCTGGGTCAGCTCGTTGCAGGCGCCAATCCACCATTGATAGGTCATGTAGACGGCTCCGGCGTTGATGCGTTCGCTGATGCTGGCGCGGGTTATCACTTTACCCCGGCGTGAACGTACCCAGACCAGTTGGCCGTCTGCGATTCCCAGGTTATGGGCATCAGCAGGGTTCATCTGGACGCGTCCAGGCTCGTCGGCCAGGCTTTGCAGCGCCGCGCAGTTTCCGGTCATGGAGCGACAGGAGTAGTGCCCCACCTCGCGTACCGTACACAGCACCAGCGGGTAATCCTCATCCGGGGTTTCCGCTGGCGCGCGCCAGGCGGCGGCAAAAAGTTGCCCTTTGCCCGTTGGGGTGTCGAACTGATTGTCCTTGTACAGGTAGGGCGTACCGGGGTGATCGAGCGTCGGGCACGGCCACTGAACATGGCCCATCTCGCCCATTTTTGCGTAGGTCACGCCGTAGAACAGCGGGCACAGTTCGCGCATTTCGTCCCAGATCTGCTGGTTGTCGTCGTAATGCATCGGGTAGCCCATCTCTGTCGCCAGCAGGCTGATGATCTCCCAGTCGCGCTTGACGTTGCCGCGGGCCTCAATGGCTTTCCCGAAACGCTGGAAGCCGCGATCGGCGCAGGTAAAGACGCCGCCGTGTTCACCCCATGACGTGGCCGGTAACAGCACGTCCGCCACTTCCGCCGTTTTGGTCATAAAGATGTCCTGAACCACCACAAAATCGAGCGCGTCGAAACCGCGACGGACCAGACCGAGATCGGCTTCTGTCTGAAGCGGATCTTCCCCCATGATGTAATACGCTTTGACTTTACCTTCCAGCGCAAGATGCGGCACTTCGGTGATGCGCGTCCCGACGCGATCGTCCATTCTTTTGACGTCTATCTTCCATGCGTCGGCAAATTTCTGTCTGACCGCCGGGTCCGTTACCTTCTGATAGCCGGGGAACATATTGGGTAGAACGCCCATATCACATGCGCCCTGAACGTTGTTTTGCCCACGCACCGGGCCAACGCCGACGGCCGGGCGGCCCAGGTTACCCGTCAGCAGCGCCAGGCTGGAAAGGCCTTTCACCACGTCGACCGCCTGACCAAACTGGGTAACACCCATCCCCCACATTACCGTCGCTGACGGTGCCGCCGCGAACGTGCGCATTGCCTGACGCACATCGCGCGCGGGGATGCCCGTCAGATGTTCCACGCGCTCTGGCGCGTAATCTTTGACGATCTGACGGTACGCCTCAAGCCCTTCCGTAAAACGTGCGACGTAGTTTTTATCGTACAGCTCCTCTTCCAGCAGCACATACCCAAAGGCATTCACCAGCGCCATGTTACTGCCGTTTTTCAGCTGAAGATGCTGATCGGCAATGCGAGCCGTTTCGATGCGACGCGGATCGCAGACGATGATCTTTGCGCCATTCTCACGCGCTTTCAGCACGCGTCGGGCGACGATAGGGTGAGAGTCTGCGCAGTTATAGCCGAACACCAGCAGGCATTTTGAGTTTTCAATATCGTTGATTGCGTTACTCATGGCGCCGTTACCGAGCGTCTCCTGCAAACCAGCAACAGAAGGGCCATGGCAGACGCGCGCACAGCAATCGACGTTGTTGGTATTTAGCACGGCACGGGCGAATTTCTGCATGACATAGTTGGTCTCATTACCCGTTCCTCGCGAGGAGCCGGTGGTCATGATTGACCGTGGGCCGAACTGTTCTTTGATGCTCTTGAGCCTGTGGGCGGTATAGCGAATGGCCTCTTCCCAGGTGACGGGGGTAAACGCCTCTCCTTTGTTGTAGCGGATCATGGGCTGCGTCAGACGGGGGGTGAGCAGGCGGGTGTCGTTAAGGAAATCCCAGCCGTAGAATCCTTTCAGGCAAAGCGTGCCCTGATTGGTGACGCCGTCTGCTGCTTCGGCTCGGATAATACGGTTATTTTCAACGACGAGGTTAAGTTTGCAGCCTGCACCGCAGTATGGGCAGACGCTGGCGATTTTTTTCATCAATAACAGACCTGTTAAGAAATGAAGCAATGTTTAACTGGAAAGCCCAGTCCCTTAGTGGGCCTAAGCAGGATCCATGCCACATTTTTTGTGCTTGATTTACAGGATGTTATGGACGAAGGGCGTGTCATCGTCAGGCTGTTCGTCAGAATTGACGATGACACGTTCGCTTTTTTGTGGGGAGGGGGTTAAAGATCGTCCATGGTATAGCCGACGACGATTTCCAGCGTCTTGCGGATCACATCCGCCTGAACGACATCGTCAGTGGCTTCCAGCGTCTGGATCAGCCAGAGGATAATGGCCTTATTGGTCAGATGCCCTTCAGAGGCAAGGACACAGCGTACTGCAGTAGAAAAAACAGCGGACTCTTCAGCAAAACGTTCGCCTGCATGACGGAAGTACTCCGATAACGCACTGTCTAAAAAAGCAGAGTGAAACTCGGGTTGAAGCTGAATATTTTGTCTCATTTGTTCTCACCGTAGCTGTATGGTTGTAGTCAATGTATCTTCTTTGGATCGGACGGTTTTCCATCACCAAATAACGGCACTACATTGTCTCGACTCTCTCTGAGAGATCCCTCTCTTTTTGGTCGTCCGTGTGCGGTTCTGCGACGTTTTAAGGCGAGGTCATTTGAACCGATTTCGGCAATCACCCTCGCAAGTGTCTCCCGCCGCTGGGGATCCTTTTCATGTGCTTTCATATTGCGCAGACGCTGGATGAGACCTTCGGTTGTGACTGGGCCACGCTCTCTCAGAAGAGAAAGAACGGCTTCACCGATTAGCTGGTCGATCAGGCGATCTGCGTCACTACTGTTCATCACGTTACCGTTCGAAAAGCAGTCCAAGCAGCATGTGATAATGCTGTTCCTCTTCCGGGCCTTGGGCCCGTTCGAGGCGACTTAAAAGTTTGGTGCAGAGCGATTTGCGATTGAGATGTCGCCCGTCGCTAAGAATTTCAACAACCACCTGACCCAGCGTCTCCTGCTGAGTAGGTAGCGCGGCTTTCTCGAAGTACTGCGCGATTGCTGCTGCTGAATCTGCGACGTAACCGTTCTGGTTCATGTTTCGCTCCTGTAAATATCCGTAATCAGTAACGTTACAATTAAGGTATACACTTTTTTCAAATCTGTACATTCAAAATGTACAGATTTTTAAATTTTTCTTGATATATTTTATAATTTTTATAAATATCAGTTGGTTGAAAGTGTGTCATTTAACGTTATCGTTGCAGAATATATTGTACAATCTCGATTGTGCTCAGAGAGTTGTACAACACCAAAACCAGGCTTTGTAAATACGCTAAATCATTGACGTGTAAATTATTTGTTAAGTAATGAATGTGCTATAACAACACTCTACCCACGATCTTTTCGTGGCCGAACCTCTAAACCCCCAGGAATAGCATGCTAACAACCATCATTTACCGCAGTCATATCTGCGAGGACGTTCCGGTGAAAGCGCTGGAAGAAATGGTAGCTGCTGCAAATCGTAAAAATCGGCACTCCGATGTCACGGGGATCTTGCTGTTTAACGGCACACATTTTTTCCAGCTACTTGAAGGGCCTGTTGATAATGTGACGGCCATCTATCAGCAAATTTGCCGTGACCCACGACATCATAATGTGGTGGAACTCATGTGCGATCACGGTCCCTCACGACGCTTTGGCAATGTGGGCATGGAGCTTTTCGATTTGCGTCAATTTGATACAGACGAAGTGCTCCAGCAGGTGCTTGATAAAGGGACGACGAAGTACCGGTTGACGTATAACGACCGTGCCTTGCAGTTTTTCCGCACCTTTGTTGAGGCCACAGAAAAAGCCAACTACTTTGAACTGCCTCCGGCGAACAGCTGGGAATTTATTCCCGAAGAGACCCCTTTATCCGCGCAGGCAGAGGTTGTGGCAAAAGGTGCAGATTGCAGCTTTGCATTTCAACCTATCGTCGATCCTTTTATGCAGCAGATTGTCTCCTGGGAAGCGCTGATTCGTACGCCTGAAGGGGATTCACCTGCGGCCTATTTTCAGACTCTGCCGCGAGACGCGCTTTATGACGCCGATCTGAAGAGCAAGCAGGTTGCGCTGTCGATGGCCAGCGCGCTGGGGCTACACACCCAAACGCTGTCCCTCAATCTGCTGCCGATGACGCTGGTTAACGTGCCAAACGCTGTTGATTTCCTGCTTACGGCCATTGAAGCGAGTGGTTTTGTGCCGGAACAGATCGTTGTCGAATTCACGGAGAGTGAAGCGATCTCCCGCTTTGACGAATTTACACATTCAGTCAGGCAGTTAAAGAGCGCGGGTATCAGCGTGACGATCGATCACTTTGGCGCAGGGTTTGCCGGACTGCAGTTGCTGGCGCAGTTCCAGCCGGACAGAATCAAGATTAATCGGGATTTGATCGCCAACGTGCACAAAAGCGGCCCGCGCCAGGCGATTGTACAAGCCATCATCAAATGCTGCACGTCCCTGGAAATACAGTTCTGCGCGGTGGGGGTAGAGCTGGCCGAGGAGTGGATGTGGCTGGAATCCGCCGGGATTTCGCAGTTTCAGGGACATCTGTTCGCCAGCCCGCGTATGGGCGGGATCCCGGCTGTTGCCTGGCCTGAGAAAAAGAACGATTTCTAAAACCTGTACATGACCCTCGAGAGTTAACTGTACGAATAGATAAATTTGGACAACAATAGATTAACGAGTGAAAGGATTTGACACCTTTCACTTGTTCATAATGGGGAGTTGGTTATACAAATGCGTTGTACAATCTGATAAGGTTGGTGCGGTTAGGTATGGAAGTTTTGAGCGTGAGGGAGTTAATGGCCTATTACAGTATCGGCGAAGTCGCCGAACGATGCGGTATCAACCCCGTTACGCTGCGTGCCTGGCAACGCCGTTATGGTTTGTTGAAGCCGCAACGCAGCGAAGGGGGCCATCGTCAGTTTGACGATGAGGATATCCTGCGTATCGAAGAGATCAAGCGCCTGATGAAAACCGGCGTCTCGGTCGGGAAAGTCAAAGCGTTACTGGAAAATAAAGAAGAGCTGACGCAGGGTAACTGGGTCTCTTTCCAGGAAGAGATGATGACGGTTCTGCGTTACGCCAGTCCGGGTAAACTGCGCGCCAAAATCGGCGAGTTCCGCCGCGATCATGCGATGGATGCGCTGATTGATAACATTATTTCTCCGGTCCGACAGCGAATGAACCAGGACCAAAATACCGTGCGTCACATGGCGAGTCTGTTTGACGGCGTACTGATCGAATTCGCGGTTGCAAGCCTCGCGGAATCCCGCAAGAAAGCCGGTAAAGACGCGCTTCTGATCGGCTGGGAATGCGATGACCGAACGCATCTTTGGCTTGAAGCCGCGCGTTTGGCACAGAAGGGCTGGCATATTGACGTGCTGGCTGAACCCATTGATTCGCCACGTCCTGAACTGTTTCCCGGGCAAAAAATCTTTGTCTGGACGGGGAAATCCCCCACGCCTCGCCAGCAGGAACAGCTCGATCACTGGCGTGAGCAGGGTTTTGCTGTTTCATTTCACCACTGATTGTAAGAGGCCTTGAGGGCCTTTTTTGTTTTTTGTTACTTCCTGTGCAAAAACTATCTCAAAAATAGGCATTTCCGATGCATATTTTATTTTTCTCCTCTTCGCCACAACTGCCGCGACGAAATGCACTATTAATCAATGCATTGAACAATTAAATCCATCCTGCCTGCATCCTTCCACAGGGTCTATGCTTAATAAAAGTCACCAAAAAGGGCGGTTTAGCCGGATGCCCCTACTGACAAGGGGTTGAAGTGATAATCGTTATCACTAACATGGTGTTATGCCCTGATGGCTATTCAGATGAGGTGGACCTATGGAACTGCATTCAGAAACCTTTAATCCGGCCGATTTTGCCTGGCGCGGTTTAACGCTCACGCCAGCGGCGGCGGCACATATTCACGAGCTGGTGGCGAAAAAGCCTGAGATCCTCGGCGTGCGTTTAGGCGTCAAACAGACAGGATGCGCAGGTTTCGGTTACGTGCTTGATACCGTCACCGAACCCGACAAAGATGACCTGGTCTTCGAAACCGACGGCGCGAAACTGTTCGTTGCGCTGCAGGCGATGCCCTTTATCGACGGCACCGAAGTGGACTACGTCCGCGAAGGCTTAAACCAGTTATTCAAATTTCATAACCCGAAAGCCCAGAACGAATGCGGCTGCGGCGAAAGCTTTGGGGTATAGGCGGTACTATGTCTCGTAATACTGAAGCAACGAGTGATGTGAACACCTGGAGCGGCGGACACCTGAATTATAAAGAAGGGTTCTTCACGCAGCTGCAGACCGATGAGCTGGCGAAAGGCATCAACGAAGATGTTGTGCGGGCGATCTCGGCCAAACGTAACGAACCCGAGTGGATGCTCGAATTTCGTCTGAGCGCCTTCCGCGCCTGGCTGGAAATGGAAGAGCCGCACTGGCTGAAAGCGCACTACGACAAATTGAACTATCAGGATTACAGCTACTACTCCGCGCCCTCCTGCGGCAGTTGTGACGACACCTGCGCCTCGCAGCCGGGTGCGGTACAGCAAACCGGCGCAGAAAACAGCTTCCTGAGCAAAGAAGTTGAAGAAGCCTTTAACCAGCTTGGCGTGCCCGTGCGCGAAGGGAAAGAGGTGGCGGTGGACGCCATTTTTGACTCCGTCTCGGTGGCAACGACATACCGTGAGAAGCTGGCCGGGCAGGGGATCATCTTCTGTTCCTTTGGTGAAGCTATTCATGAGCACCCTGAACTGGTGAAAAAGTACATCGGTACCGTGGTGCCGAGTAACGATAACTTCTTCGCGGCGCTCAACGCTGCGGTGGCCTCCGACGGCACCTTTATCTATGTACCAAAAGGCGTACGTTGCCCGATGGAGCTGTCGACTTATTTCCGTATCAACGCGGAAAAAACCGGCCAGTTCGAACGTACCATTCTGGTGGCCGATGAAGGCAGCTACGTCAGCTATATCGAAGGCTGTTCCGCCCCTGTACGTGACAGCTATCAACTGCACGCGGCGGTGGTGGAAGTCATCATTCACAAAGACGCCGAGGTGAAATACTCCACGGTGCAAAACTGGTTCCCGGGCGACGGCAATACCGGCGGCATTTTGAACTTCGTTACCAAGCGCGCGCTGTGCGAAGGCGAAAACAGCAAGATGTCCTGGACCCAGTCGGAAACCGGCTCGGCGATTACCTGGAAATACCCGAGCTGCATCCTGCGCGGGGATAACTCCATTGGTGAGTTTTACTCGGTGGCGCTGACCAGCGGGCATCAGCAGGCCGATACCGGCACCAAGATGATCCACATTGGTAAAAACACCAAATCAACCATTATCTCGAAAGGGATCTCCGCCGGGCATAGCCAGAACAGCTATCGCGGGCTGGTGAAAATCATGCCGACGGCCACCAATGCGCGTAACTTTACCCAGTGTGACTCGATGCTGATTGGCGCTGACTGCGGCGCGCATACCTTCCCGTACGTCGAGTGCCGTAATAACACGGCCCAGCTTGAGCACGAAGCGACCACGTCGCGCATCGGGGAAGATCAGCTCTTCTACTGTCTGCAGCGCGGGATCAGTGAAGAAGATGCCATTTCAATGATTGTGAACGGCTTCTGTAAGGACGTGTTCTCTGAACTGCCGCTGGAATTCGCCGTTGAAGCACAAAAACTCCTCGCCATTAGTCTTGAACACAGCGTCGGTTAAGGAAAGCACATGTTAAGCATTAAAGATTTACAGGTTAGCGTGGAAGAGAAAGAGATCCTGCGTGGCCTCAATTTTGACGTCAAGCCGGGTGAAGTTCACGCCATCATGGGGCCGAATGGCTCAGGAAAAAGTACGCTTTCCGCGACGCTGGCAGGACGCGAAGATTACGAAGTCACCCACGGCTCTGTTGAATTTAACGGCAAAGATTTGCTGGAGATGTCGCCGGAAGAGCGGGCTGGGGAGGGCATTTTTATGGCCTTCCAGTACCCGGTAGAAATTCCGGGCGTCAGCAATCAGTTCTTCCTGCAGACGGCGCTGAACGCGGTGCGCAAATATCGCGGTCTCGACGCGCTGGACCGCTTCGACTTCCAGGATCTGATGGAAGAGAAGATCAAGCTGCTGAAAATGCCGGAAGACCTGCTGACCCGTTCGGTCAACGTCGGCTTCTCCGGCGGTGAGAAAAAGCGTAACGACATTCTGCAGATGGCGGTGCTCGAGCCCGAGCTGTGCATTCTTGATGAGACCGATTCAGGCCTGGACATCGACGCCCTGAAGATTGTTGCAGACGGGGTGAACTCCCTGCGTGACGGCAAGCGCTCGTTTATTATCGTCACCCACTACCAGCGCATTCTTGACTACATCAAACCAGACTACGTCCACGTGCTTTACCAGGGGCGCATTGTGAAATCCGGCGATTTCACGCTGGTTAAACAACTGGAGGAGCAGGGTTATGGCTGGCTTACCGAACAGCAGTAATGCACTCCAGCAATGGCACCGGCTGTTTGAAACGCAGGGGCAATCGCGTTCTGAACAGGCCCAGCAGCACCTTCAGCAGATGCTGCGTCTGGGTCTGCCCACCCGTAAGCACGAAAACTGGAAATACACACCGCTCGATGGCCTGCTGAACGGCGAGTTTGTTACGCGTCCGGCGAACGTCACTCAGGCCCAGCGAGACGGGCTGGCGTTACCTGTGGATGCGCTGCGTCTGGTCTTTGTCGACGGCGTGTTTCACCCGGAACTCAGTGACGAGACGCGACACAGCGGCTTTGAGATCGCCGTGAATGACGTTCATCAGAGTCTGGCCGCACCGGTGCAGCCGGAGGTCTTCCTGCATCTCACCGAAAGTCTGGCGCAGTCTGTGACGAATATCCGCGTGAAACGTAACCAGCGTCCGGCGAAGCCGCTGCTGCTGATGCACATCACTCAGGGTCTGGACGGCGACGAAATCAACACCGCGCACTATCGCCACCATCTTGAACTGGCGGAGGGGGCGGAGGCCACGGTGATTGAACATTACGTCAGCCTCAACGAGACGCGCCACTTTACCGGATCGCGTTTGACGGTGAATGTGGCGGCCAATGCCCAGCTTCACCACATCAAGCTGGCGTTTGAGAACCCGCAGAGCCACCACTTTGCCCATAACGACATTTTACTTGGGCAAGATGCCGCGGCGTACAGCCACAGCTTCCTGCTCGGCAGCGCGGTGCTGCGCCACAATACCAGCACCCAGCTTAACGGTGAAAACACGACACTGCGCATCAACAGCCTGGCGATGCCGGTCAAATCTGAAGTGTGCGACACGCGCACCTGGCTTGAGCACAACAAAGGCTATTGCAACAGCCGTCAGCTGCATAAAACCATCGTCAGTGACAAAGGGCGCGCGGTGTTTAACGGCCTGATTAATGTGGCCCAGCACGCCATTAAAACCGACGGGCAAATGACCAACAACAACCTGCTGCTGGGGCGTCTGGCGGAAGTGGACACCAAACCGCAGCTCGAAATTTACGCCGACGATGTGAAATGCAGCCACGGTGCGACGGTCGGGCGGATCGACGACGAGCAGATGTTCTACCTGCGTTCCCGTGGTATCGATCGGCAGGCGGCGCAGAAGATGATTATCTACGCGTTTGCTGCCGAGCTGACGGAAGCGCTGCACGATGGCGCGTTAAAACAGCAGGTGCTGGCCCGTATAGGTCAGCGTCTGCCTGGAGGCGAAGCATGAGTTTTCCCGTCGAGAAAGTACGGGCAGATTTTCCGGTTCTGACCCGTGAAGTGAACGGTCTGCCGCTGGCCTATCTGGACAGCGCGGCCAGCGCGCAGAAACCGAATCAGGTGGTGGATGCAGAAGCCGAATTCTATCGTCACGGCTACGCCGCCGTGCATCGCGGTATTCATACCCTGAGCGCCGAGGCGACCCAGCGCATGGAAAACGTGCGCACGCAGATTGCCGCCTTCCTCAACGCGCAATCGCCTGAAGAGCTGGTCTTCGTGCGCGGCACCACCGAAGGGATCAATCTGGTCGCCAACAGCTGGGGCAACGCACAGGTGCATGCGGGCGATAACATCGTCATCACGCAAATGGAGCACCACGCCAATATCGTGCCGTGGCAAATGCTCTGTGAGCGCGTTGGCGCGCAGCTGCGGGTGATCCCGTTGAATGCCGACGGAACGCTTCAGCTTGAGCAACTCGACGCGTTGCTGGATGAGCGCACGCGGCTGGTGGCGGTCACCCAGGTCTCTAACGTACTGGGGACGGAGAACCCGGTGGCGGAGATTATCGCCAGGGCCCATCAGGCGGGTGCGAAGGTACTGATAGACGGCGCGCAGGCGGTGATGCACCACGCGGTTGATGTCCAGGCGCTGGACTGTGACTTCTACGTCTTTTCCGGCCATAAGCTCTATGGGCCGACCGGGATAGGCGTGCTGTACGTTAAAGAGGCGATCCTGCAGGCGATGCCGCCGTGGGAAGGGGGCGGGTCGATGATCGCCACCGTTAGCCTGTCGGAGGGCACCACCTATGCGCGTGCGCCGTGGCGCTTTGAGGCGGGCACGCCAAACACCGGTGGGATTATTGGCCTGGGGGCGGCCATCTCTTATGTCTCCTCAATTGGCCTTGACGCCATTCAGGAATACGAACAGGTGCTGATGCACTATGCGCTTACGGAGCTTGCCAGCGTACCGGATTTGACCTTATACGGCCCGGCTGACCGACAGGGTGTGATTGCGTTTAATCTGGGTAAACATCACGCCTATGACGTGGGCAGTTTTCTTGATAATTATGGTGTGGCGGTCCGTACCGGGCATCACTGCGCCATGCCCCTGATGGCGTTTTACCAGGTGCCGGCAATGTGTCGCGCGTCGCTGGTGATGTACAACACAACGGAAGAGGTCGACAGGCTGGTGGCGGGGCTTAAACGCATTCACCAGTTGCTGGGCTAACGGAGAGGCGAAAGATGGCAGAACTGCCGGATAAAGATAAATTGCTGCGCAACTTCGGGCGTTGCGCTAACTGGGAAGAGAAATATCTCTATATTATTGAGTTGGGGCAGCGTTTAGCGCCGCTCAGCGAAGAGGCGCATAACCCTGATAATATTATTCAGGGCTGCCAGAGCCAGGTGTGGATTGTGATGAAGCAATCTGACGATGGCACTATCGAATTACACGGCGACAGCGACGCGGCGATTGTGAAAGGGCTTATTGCCGTCGTCTTTATTCTCTATCACCAGATGTCGGCGCAGGACATTGTCGCTTTTGATGTTCGTCCCTGGTTCGAAAAAATGGCATTGACCCAACACCTCACCCCGTCCCGGTCCCAGGGACTGGAAGCGATGATCCGCGGCATTCGCGCCAAAGCTGCAATCCTTAGCTAGACTTACAGAACAGCATTCATTCTGTTTCGCGAGGTGGTTCCCGCCTCGCTGGTTTTTCAGCTTTCTGGCGTTCTGTCAGTGAATAAGGAATCTCAGCATGAAGCGCGCGTCTCTAATAACTCTATTACTCCTTGGTTCGCTCGGTGTGCTTAATTCGGCCCGGGCGGTGGATTATCCGTTGCCGCCCGCAGGCAGTCGTCTGATTGGGCAAAATCAAACCTACACGATTCAGGAAGGCGACAATAAACTGCAGGCCATTGCCCGCCGGTTTAATACGGCTGCGCAGCTTATTCTTGAAACCAATAATACCATTGCTCCGGTGAACCCCGCGCCGGGGACGGTAATCACCATTCCTTCTCAAATGCTGCTGCCGGATACCCCGCGAGAAGGGATCGTAGTCAATCTGGCTGAGCTTCGGCTTTACTATTTCCCGCCGGGGGAGAATATCGTTCAGGTCTTTCCGCTCGGTATCGGGCAACTGGGGCTGGAAACGCCGGTGACGACCACCCGCGTGAGCCAGAAAATCCCTAATCCAACCTGGACACCGACAGCGGGCATTAGGGCGCGCTCTCTGGCGCAAGGAATTAAATTGCCGCCGGTCGTACCAGCAGGGCCAAATAACCCGTTAGGACGCTTTGCGCTGCGTTTAGGCATAGGGAACGGTGAATATCTTATCCACGGCACCAGCGCGCCGGACAGCGTCGGTTTACGAGTCAGTTCAGGCTGTATGCGGATGAACGCACCGGATATCAAAGCGCTGTTTGGACAGGTGCGTGTTGGCACGCGGGTCCAGATTATCAATGAGCCGGTGAAGTTTGCCGTCGAGCCGGACGGGAAACGCTACGTCGAAGTACACCGTCCGTTGGCGCAGGTTGAGGGGGAAAACCCACAGGTTGCGCCCATTAGCCACTCCGAAGACTTCGCGACCTTCGCGGCTCAATCGGACAGTGATAAAGCGCTTATCGATAAAGCCCTGTCACGTCGCGCGGGGATCCCGGTAGTCGTGTCTGCCGGTAATGGCCCATCAGCCAGCAACAGCGTGTTGTCGGTGCAGAACAGTCGGGTGTCAGCTGCGGTAGCCGAAGAGGAAGGGGAGAGGGTGACGCAGTAGGGGTTTGACGAAGGCAAAAAAAATGGCGCACAATGTGCGCCATTTTATTAACAGGTACTATTACTTACGGTATTTAGTAGCCTGGTTGTCCAGACGCTGGTTAGCGCGAGCTGCGTCGTCTTTAGCAGCCTGAACGTCGGAACGGATTGCGTTCACGTCGTTGCTCAGCTGGTCAACTTTAGCGTTCAGAGTCTGAACGTCAGAAGACAGCTGATCGATTTTAGCGTTGCTGGAGCAACCTGCCAGCAGAGTAGAACCCAGGATTACCGCGCCCAGTACCAGTTTAGTACGATTCATTATTAATACCCTCTAGATTGAGTTAATCTCCATGTAGCGTTACAAGTATTACACAAACTTTTTTGGGTTGAGAATATTTTTTTGATGGGAATACGCCTATTTTTGATCGTTCGCTCAAAGAAGCAACGAATTTGGCCTTTTTGTCGAAAAAGCTATGTTAAAAAAGGCATTTTTCATCGGATTCATCTTAGATAAATCGCAATTAAATAGAAAAACCCGATTTGCTTTTTGAATAGATATGGCTAATGGCAGGAATAAAAAAAGCGCCCCGAAGGACGCTTTCTATCAAAAAATAATTCGTTCGGGAATTATTACAGTACGTGAACAGATGCAGTGTTAGTGGTACCTGCTGGAACCAGGGCACCAGAAACCATCACCACAACGTCGCCTTTCTGTGCCAGACCGCTTTCCAGCGCCATCGCTTTACCCTGAATGTAGAAATCATCGGTAGATGCGATCTCTTTCACCAGATGGGCAACCACGCCTTTGCTCAGCACCAGCTGACGCGCGGTAGTTTCATTGGTGGTCAGCGCCAGGATGGTGGCATCCGGGAAGTATTTACGCACTGCACGAGCAGATTTACCGCCCTGGGTCGCGACCACGATCAGCGGTGCGTCCAGTTTCTCAGCGGTTTCAACTGCACCGCGGCATACAGCTTCGGTGATGCGCAGTTTGCGGCTGTCGTTGTTGAAGTCCAGACGGCTGGTCATCACGCGGTCAGTACGCTCGCAGATGGTCGCCATGATGCCGACCGCTTCCAGCGGGTATTTACCCTTCGCTGACTCACCGGACAGCATCACTGCATCGGTACCGTCGAGGATGGCGTTCGCCACGTCGCCTGCTTCCGCGCGGGTAGGGCGTGGGTTTTTGATCATGGAGTCCAGCATCTGCGTTGCGGTGATAACCACTTTACGCGCGCGAACGCATTTCTCGATCATCATCTTCTGCGCGAAGATCACTTCTTCAACCGGGATCTCAACACCCAGGTCGCCACGTGCAACCATGATGCCGTCAGACGCTTCGAGAATTTCGTCGAAGTTGTTCAGGCCTTCCTGGTTTTCGATTTTGGAGATGATCTGGATCTTCTCACCGCCGTGCGCTTTCAGGTGCTCACGGATCTCAACCACGTCAGAACGCTTACGGATGAAGGATGCCGCAACGAAGTCAACGCCTTGCTCGCAACCAAAGATCAGATCCTGTTTGTCTTTTTCAGCCAGTGCTGGCAGCGCGATAGATACGCCCGGCAGGTTAACGCCTTTGTTTTCGCCAAGGTCGCCGTTGTTCAGCACTTTACACACAACGTTTTTGCCTTCGATAGCGGTAACTTCCATGCCGATCAGGCCATCATCCACCAGCACGGTGTTGCCGACGGACAGATCGCTGGTGAAGCCTTCGTAGGTCACTGCAACGATTTCGCTGTTGCCAACAACGGATTTGTCGGTGGTGAAGGTGAAGGTCTGGCCCGCTTTCAGAGAGACGTCGTTACCGCCTTCCAGTTTGATGGTACGGATTTCCGGACCTTTGGTATCCAGCAGAATAGCGGCTTTTTTGCCGGTCTTGCTCATCACGTTGCGCAAGTTCTGGATACGCTGACCGTGCTCTGCATAGTCGCCGTGGGAGAAGTTCAGACGCATCACGTTCATGCCGGCGTCCAGCATTTTGCTCAGCATCTCTTCAGATTCGGTTTTCGGGCCGATAGTACAAACAATTTTCGTCTTTTTCATGACAGTCTTAGTCTTTAAGTTGGGAAGGATATGGAAATCTCGCTCCGGGGGCGCACCGCCGCGGAGTCAAACCTGTGTTGCAAAAGAGTATATGACACGCACTAAGGATAGGAGACATCAAATGAGCGTGCAGAAGAAAGTGTGCCTGAGTGTCAGCCCAACGAAGGAGAGGAGAAGTTGTACGTTGTTTTTTGTATTCCAAGCGCTGAAACCATTCACCAGGGATTTGGCGCGCATTATACGCTGATTTTAAGATAAAAGGAAAATGGAAACAGCGTTTCAAAAATAATCTGTGCAGATTCACATAAGTTTGTTATCAAGGCGTTAAGGCATAATGACAACTTATGGCGGCAGGTGCCTGACCTGCCGCGTTTTGCTTATTTTTGCAGCGCCTGGCTGAGGTCGGCAATGAGGTCTTTCTGATCTTCAATCCCTACTGACAGGCGGATCAGCTGCGGCACAATGCCGTTTGCCAGGCGTTGTTCCAGCGGAATTGACGCGTGGGTCATGCTGTAGGGCTGGCTCACCAGACTCTCCACGCCACCCAGGCTTTCCGCGAGGGTGAACAGCTTCAGGTTGCGGATCACCTCGGTGGCGCGTTGCGCATCGCCTTTCACCACGACAGAAATCATCCCACCGGGCAGCGCCATCTGCGTGCGGGCAAGCGAATATTGCGGATGCGACTCCAGGCCCGGATAGAAAACTTTTTCCACCAGAGGATGCTGCTCCAGCCATTGCGCAATCGCCAGCGCGTTGGTGCTGTGCTTTTCGACGCGCAGCGCAAGGGTGCGGATACCGCGCAGGGTCAGGAAGCTGCTAAACGGATCCAGTACGCCGCCCACCGCGTTTTGCAGATAACCCAGCTTATCCGCCAGTTCCTTGTTGTCCCCGACAATCGCCAGCCCGGCCACCACGTCAGAGTGGCCGTTCAGGTATTTGGTGGCGGAGTGCACCACGATATCGAAACCTGATTCCAGCGGACGGTGGATCACCGGCGACGCGAAGGTGTTATCCGCCACGCTGATGACGTTATGACGTCGGGCAATTTGCGCAATGGCCGCCAGATCTGCCAGCTTCAGCAGCGGGTTGGTTGGCGTTTCGACCCATACCATGCGGGTTTCCGGGCGAATGGCGGCCTCAAGCCCGGCTAAGTCGTCCGGTTTAACCCAGCTGACCTGCAGGCCGGTGCTGCGCTTGCGCACGTTTTCAATCAGGCGATACGTCCCGCCGTAAACGTCATCAATGGCGACAATATGGCTGTCTTTATCGAGCAGTTCGAGCACCGTGGAGATGGCCGCCAGACCGGAGGCAAACGCGTAGCCGCGCGAGCCGCCTTCCAGTTCGGCGATGGCGGTTTCCAGCGCGTGGCGAGTGGGGTTGCCGCTGCGCGAATACTCATAGCCGGTATGCTCGCCGGGTGACGGTTGCGCAAACGTCGAGGTGGCGTAAATCGGTGGCATCACCGCGCCATGCTGGTCGTTGAACTCGCCGCTGTGTACGCTCAGGGTAGCCAGGTTTTTCATCATTTATTCCTTTATTGCTGAAGACGGTTGCGCCAGGCGGTCAGGACGTCGCTGCGCGTGATCAGACCCAAAAAACGGTCGTTGTCATTAATAACGGCCACCAGGCCACGGTCGAAAATAGCGTTCAGGGCGCTCTCAGGGGCGTGTTTATCGAGGAACTCCACCTGACGCGTCATGGCTGCAGTCACCGGAAGGGCGAAGCGATCGCCATCGCCGCTGATATGCCGTAGCAGATCCCACTCGTCGATGATGCCCACGACTTTGCCGTTCTCCAGCACCGGAAGCTGGGAGATGTCATACAGACGCATGCGCGCCAGTACGGTGGAAAGCGTGTCGTCCGGGGCGGCGGTGACGGTGGCACCTTCATCGTGACGCAGGGCGATATAGTCGGAGAGATCGCCGGCCTGAGGGCGCGTGATGAGCCCCTGCTGACGCATCCAGTCGTCGTTGAACATCTTCGAGAGGTACTTATTGCCGCTGTCGCAGGCAAAGGTGACCACGCGTTTCGGCGTGGTCTGCGCCTGGCAATATTTCAGCGCGGCCGCCAGCAGCGTGCCGCTGGAGGAGCCCGCCAGAATGCCTTCCGTTTTCAGCAACTCGCGCGCGGTGGTAAAGGCTTCGCGGTCGGTAATGCGCCAGGCGCGATTCACCCCTTCGATGTGGGCCAGCGGCGGAATAAAGTCTTCGCCAATCCCTTCAACCAGCCATGAGCCTGCATCGTGGTAGCGTCCGGTTTCCACCTGGTCGGCCAGAACCGATCCGGCCGGGTCTGCCAGAACAAACTCCGTATGTGGGGAATGTTCAGCAAACCACGCCTGCAACCCCCCCAGCGTACCGCCAGAGCCCACGCCGACCACAATGGCGTCGATGCGCCCATCAAGCTGCTCAAACAGTTCCGGCGCCGTAGTGGTGCGGTGCGCCAGCGGGTTGGCTTCGTTATTGAACTGGTCGATGTAAAACGCGCCGGGCAGCTCGTTGGCCAAACGCTGGGCGTAATCCTGGTAATAGGCGGGGTGGCCCTTGTTGACGTCGGAGCGGGTCAGCACCACCTGAGCCCCCAGCGCGCGCAGGTGGAAAATCTTCTCGCGGCTCATTTTGTCCGGCACCACCAGAATGAGCGAGTAGCCTTTCTGCGCGGCGATCAGGGCCAGGCCGAGTCCGGTATTGCCCGCCGTCGCTTCAATAATCGTGCCACCCGGCTGCAGCTGGCCGGTACGCTCCGCTTCATTGATCATCGACAGCGCGACGCGATCCTTAATAGAACCGCCCGGATTCTGGTTTTCCAGCTTCAGGAACAGCGAGCAGGGACCGGTATCAAGCTTATGCAGCTGGATAAGCGGGGTACGACCAATCAGTTCAGTGACGGAGTGATAAATCGTCATGATGTTTTCCTTTCTGGATGTCATGACGGGATGATAGGGCGGTGAAATTTTCTCAATAAAGAACCATTCACTGCCCTTTAGAACGGAAAGGAATATAAATGCTATTTTTGGAAGTCAGGATAGCAAGACGTAAAGTTGTCTGGATGTGAGGATGGCTATATCGGGATAAAGTGCTGCAAAAATGACCACTTTTTCAGAGAGGCAGCCATCGAATATGCGTATGGCAGATAATCATTGCTGAAAATGATCTAAATGCTTTCCACCCGTTAAATTCGCTATTTATTCCCTAAAGTTATAACACATTCTTTTTTGTTCATTTAAAACCTGATAACGCCTGTTTACTATCGTTTGGACATCCATACTGCTAAACCGCCATGGGCGGAACGGATAACGAATAAGAATGATTGTACTGAGCAATATTTCGAAGGTTTTCGACAACGGAAAGGTGGCACTGACAGCCGTTGATAATGTCAATTTGACGATAGCACAGGGACAGATTTACGGGATTATTGGGTACAGCGGTGCCGGGAAAAGTACGCTTATCCGCCTGCTGAACGGTCTGGAAAAACCCAGTACCGGCAGCGTAACCATCAACGGGCAGAATATTTCTGCCGCTAAGGGCGAAGCCTTACGTCAGGCGCGTCTGAAGATCAGCATGGTGTTCCAGCATTTCAACCTGCTCTGGTCGCGAACGGTTAACGAGAACATCGCCTTCTCGATGCAAATCGCAGGCGTGCCTAAAGCCAATATCAAGGCGCGCGTTGCTGAGCTGGTGGATCTGGTCGGCCTGAAAGGGCGCGAGAATGCGTACCCGTCCCAGCTGAGCGGCGGGCAAAAACAGCGCGTGGGCATTGCGCGCGCGCTGGCCAATAACCCGGACGTGCTGCTCTGCG
This sequence comes from Enterobacter mori, assembly GCF_025244905.1. Lineage (NCBI taxonomy): Bacteria > Pseudomonadati > Pseudomonadota > Gammaproteobacteria > Enterobacterales > Enterobacteriaceae > Enterobacter > Enterobacter mori. The sequence continues at coordinate 1,970,528 of NZ_CP104285.1, forward strand.
ACGAAGCCACGTCGGCTCTTGACCCACAGACCACCGATCAGATCCTCGATCTGCTGCTGGATATTAACCGTCGTTTCAAACTCACCATCGTGCTGATCACCCACGAGATGCACGTGGTGCGCAAAATCTGCGACCGCGTGGCGGTGATGGAAAATGGCAAAGTGGTGGAAGAGGGCGACGTCCTGAGCGTTTTCACCCATCCGCAACAGCCAATCACGCAACAGTTTGTTCGTCAGGTGAGCCAGTACGCCGAGGAAGAGACCTTCAATGCTGAGCTGGCAAATGAACTGGAAGGCACGGTTATCAAGCTGACCTTTACCGGACACAGCACGCATAAGCCTGTCGTCGGTGAATTAACGCTGCGTTATGGCCTGCCGTTTAACATTCTGCACGGAAAAATGACGCAAACCGCCCACGGTGTTTTCGGGCAACTCTGGGTGCACGTGGTGGCATCTGATGAACAACTTAACAATATCCTCGCCGACCTGCAGCACAGCGATATTGAAGGCGAGGTGATTAAACATGGCTGAGGATCTCTTTCCGCATCTGAAGTGGGACCAGCTGTGGGCAGCAACCCAGGAGACGCTGTACATGACCGCACTCTCCGGCGTGGCGACCTTTGTTCTGGGGCTCGTGCTCGGTCTGGCGCTGTTTTTAACCGCGCGCGGCGGTCTGTTCCATAACCGAACGGTCTACAGCGTGATTTCGATTGTGGTGAACGTGTTCCGCTCTATTCCGTTCATCATCCTGATTGTATTGCTGATCCCGTTCACGAAAACCATCGTGGGGACCATCCTTGGCGCCAACGCGGCACTCCCGGCGCTGATTGTGGGTGCAGCACCGTTCTACGCTCGCCTGGTGGAAATCGCCCTGCGTGAAGTGGATAAAGGCGTTATAGAAGCAACGCGCTCGATGGGCGCACGACTGAGCACGTTAGTGTTTCGGGTTTTACTGCCGGAATCATCACCTGCACTGGTTTCAGGTATTACGGTGACGCTGATTGCGCTGGTGAGCTACAGCGCAATGGCGGGGGTGATTGGCGCAGGCGGTTTGGGAAATCTGGCTTATCTGGAAGGATTCCAGCGCAACCATGGTGACGTCACGCTGGTGGCAACGGTGACCATTTTAATCATCGTTTTCATTATCCAGTTCTGCGGCGATGTCATTACTTCACTGTTAGACAAAAGATAATCTCTAATAACACACAGGAACCATCATCATGAAAAAGACACTGACACTGATCGCCGCAGCAACCCTGAGCGCCCTGAGCTTCGCCTCCTGGGCTGACACGCTGACCGTAGGCGCGTCCAACACGCCGCACGCCGAAATTCTGGAGCAGGCAAAGCCGATTCTGGCGAAGCAGGGTATCGACCTGGAGATTAAACCGTTCCAGGACTACATTCTGCCGAACACCGCGCTGGCGGGACGTGACATCGATGCGAACTATTTCCAGCACATTCCTTACCTGAACAGCGTGCTGAAAGATCATGCGGGCGATAAGGACTACGATTTTGTCAGTGCGGGCGCGATCCACATTGAGCCAATCGGCATCTACTCTAAAAAATACAAGTCTCTGAAAGACCTGCCGGAAGGCGGCAAGATCATCATGCGTGACGCGGTTTCCGAAGAGGGCCGCATTCTCTCTATCTTCGAGAAAGAGGGCGTGATCAAGCTGAAGCCGGGCATTGATAAAGTGACCGCGCGCATCAGCGATATCGTCGAAAACCCGAAAAAGCTGCAGTTCACGCCTAACGTTGAAGCTTCTCTGCTGCCGCAGATGTACAACAACGACGAAGGCGCTGCGGTGGTGATCAACGCCAACTACGCGATTGATGCAGGTCTGGACCCGGTTCACGATCCGATTGCGGTAGAGAGTGGTGAAAATAACCCGTACGCCAACATCATTACCGTACACCGTGGTGATGAGAAGAAAAAAGATATCGTTGCGCTGGTGAACGTCCTGCACTCCAAAGAGATTCAGGACTGGATCCGCACCAAATATAAAGGCGCGGTCATTCCTGTAAACAACTAATTAGCTGATTTTACAGATGAAGCCCGGCGAGTCTCTCGTCGGGCTTCTTTTTTGTATCCAGCCGATGAATCATTTAAGCTGACGCTTTAGGGCAATGGAGTGAAGGCAATGGGCAATGTGACCAAAGACGAAGCGCTGTACCAGGAGATGTGTCGGGTGGTGGGCAAGGTCGTTCTCGAAATGCGTGATTTAGGACAGGAGCCAAAGCATATTGTCATTGCCGGTGTGCTGCGAACCGCGCTGGCGAACCAGCGCGTCAAACGCAGTGAATTGACAACCGAAGCGATGGAAACGGTGGTTAAAGCGCTGGCCGGGTAATACGCCAGCGCTTCGCAAGTTGCTCAAGAGAGCAGCACAGCAGGTAGTAAACCACTCCCGTAAAGATAAAGATGGCCGCCGGGTAGATTTGCACCCGGTTGTTCACCTGGCCCGCCACGGTGGTCAGTTCAGGTACGTTCACAATAAACGCCAGCGACGTATCCTTCAGCAGGCTGATAAATATCCCCACCAGAGACGGCAGAATATTGCGCATCACCTGCGGGAGCAGCACGCGCCCCAGGGTTTGCTGCGTGCTGAATCCCTGAGTCAGTGCCGCTTCATATTGCCCGGCGGGCAACGCGTTTAGCCCGGCGAGTACCGAATGCATGACCGATGCCGCCGTGAACCAGGCCAGCGCCAGCGTCACGGTGAGGGCGCCAGGCAGATCGCCGCCGGTAATCAGCGGCAGCAGATACCACATCCAGAAAATCACAAAGATGAGCGGAATGCCGCGTATCAACTCTGCCCACAGAAACAGCGCCTTACGCCCAAGCCCGGGATAGCGCCACGCGGCGCACGCCAGCGCAATACCGCAGGGCAGAGCAAGTATGGCGGCACCCGCGGCCATCAGCAGTGAGAGCAACACGCCGCCGGGTTCACCCGCAGCTGCCCGTCCCCACAGCAGATAATCCAGGTTATCAGCAATCACGTTAAATCCGGCAATCATGCGGAGTCCTCCCTGCGCGGGGGCCGAGTCGCGTCAGTAGCATACCCATAAGCACGCCGGTAAGCAGATACAGTGCGGTTCCCACGGTAAAAGCCTCCAGCGCGTGCGCGTTGTAGCTTTCGATCTGCCGCACCTGATAGGTGAGTTCGGCAAAGCCAATGCCGCTGGCGAGAGAGGAGAGCTTCATCAGGTTGAGATACTGACCGACGACAGGTTGCCAGGCATTCGCCAGTCCTTGCGGCAGCAGAATATAGCGAAATAACCGCCAGGCAGAAAACCCCTGCGCCAGCGCCGCCTCCCGCTGTCCGTTGGGGACGGAACGCAGCCCGGACTCAATCTCCTCAATCAAAAAGGCCGAAGTGAACACCCCCAACCCCCAGGCAGAACATAAAAACTCAGGAGTGAACCACCAGACGTCGCCGGGCAAAATCGACCAGGCGTGATCGGCATTCACGACGTCCCGAAACCCGAGCGGTAGCCCGTTCCATGCGGCGAAGTACCAGAACAGAAGCTGCACCAGCAGCGGCGTGTTGCGAAACAGCGAGACCCAGCCGCTGACGACGGCATGACCGAACCCTCCTGCGGAGAGGCGAAGCAGCAAAAAAAACAACGCAAGCAGGGTGGCAAGTACCACGCCCGCGAGCGTGACCCACAGCGTGGTGAGAAAACCGGATAATATCCACTGCAGGGGCTGTCCGGTCAGCACTCCCTGCCAGTCGAGCGCGGGCATTACAGCGGCTCCTGGTGAAGCGGGTCGAGCACTTTTTGCAGGAACCGCTTGGCGCGCGGATGCGACGGCTGGCTGAAAAATTGCGCAGGCGGGGCGGTTTCGAGAATTTGCCCGCCGTCGATAAAGACGATCCGGTCAGCAATCTCCCGGGCAAACTGCATCTCGTGCGTTACCACAATCATGGTGATCCCACTGTGGGCGAGGGCTTTCATCACGTATAACACTTCGCCAATCATCTCCGGATCCAGCGCGGAGGTGGGTTCATCGAACAAAATGATTTGCGGCGACGAGGCCAGCGCGCGAGCAATCGCCACGCGCTGCTGCTGGCCGCCGGAAAGCTGCGCAGGAAAATGATGGGCTTTTTCCCGCATCCCGACCTTTTCCAGTAGCGCCAGCGCGCGCTCCTGGGCAGGCTGCGGCTTCCAGCCGTGCACATGCTCCAGCGCCAGGGTGATGTTCTGGCTGGCGGTGAGGTGGGCGTAAAGGTTAAATTGCTGGAACACAAAACCGACGCGGCTGCGTAACTGGCGCAGGGCCGCAGCGGCAAGCCGGGCGGTGGGTTTGTCATCAATCAGAATATCGCCGTCACTGAGGGTTTCAAGCTGGTTGATAAGACGGATCAACGTCGATTTCCCTGAACCGGATGGACCGAGGATCGCCACCACTTCACCCGGAGAGATGCTGAGGTTAATGCCTTTTAATACCTCGTGGTCGCCGTAGCGTTTAACGACGTCACGAAACTCGACGCTGGCCTGTTCCAGATGTGAAAAATCCGCGGCACCGGCCGCGGAGTGTGAAAATAAACCTGAGAGCATATTACTGGGCTTCTATTTTAAAGGCGCGAGGCTGTGGAGCAGGCGTGTTTGGGCCAAACCAGACATCGTAAATTTTTGCTGCCTGACCGTTTTCCTCGAGATTAACCAGCTCATCGTTTACGGCTTTCAGCAGCGCCGTTTCGCCTTTTTTCACCCCAACGCCAATCTCTTCCTTGCTGAGCAAATCGGGCAGGATTTTAAAGTTCGCTTTATCCGGGGCCTGTGCCAGCAGGCCTGCAAGAATCGTGCTGTCCTGGGTGATGGCCTGCACGTTGCCGTTGCGCAGCGCCGTCAGCGCCAGAGGAATGTCATCATAAGAGAGCACGCGAGACTGCGGGAAACGCTGGTGCAGCGCCTGCTCGCCCGTTGTCCCTTTCACCGCACCAATGCGTGCCCGGCTGTATTCATCCAGCTGATCGGGTGATTTAGCGGGCACCAGGAACTGTTGTCCGGTCACGAAATAGGGGGTGGAGAAATCAATCACCTGTGCGCGTTCCGGGGTGATAGTGATATCCGCCACGATCAGATCTGCTTTACCGGACTGCAGCAGCGGAATTCGGTTCGCCGGATTGGTGGCAACCAGTTCAAGCTTCACGCCGAGTGATTTTGCCAGGGCTTTGGCAAAGTCCACGTCGTAACCCACGATTTCGTGCGTCTTTGCATCAATCGAGCCAAACGGCGGGTTGGCGTCAAAGGTGGCGACTTTCACCACCCCTGCGGCCTTAATATCCGCCAGCTGATCGGCCTGTGCCTGCGCTGAAAGCAGGCTCCCGGCTGCCAGTAACCCCAGAACCAGTGTCCGTTTGTTAAACCCTTTCATTTTTGCTGCCATAGTCATACGTCATCCCGTCGTTTTTTGTTTTGTCCTTCTACGCTCCCATAAGCGAAAGCTATCGCCAAATAAGAAATCGTTCTTTGCTATAAGCAAAAAAGCATTAGTGAACAGGGTGTTATGAACAGGTAAATGAAAGGGGGCGCTATTTGCAGATACTGCACATGAACAGACGATATTGGTATTTCCCACGCGCTGAATTTGAGTGTTTAACTTAGGTCAGGCAAAGCGAAGAGGGGTAAAGACAATGAAAAAATGGATAAGCACGTTACGGCGGTTTTTTGCGACCCGGCGGGTCAATGCGGAGAACAGCGCGCAACGGGTTCTTGAGTCGATACTGCCCGTCGCCAGCCTGTATGGCGTGGACGTTGCCAACATCGATCCGGAGTGGTTCTATGATAAAACGTCACGCTGAATTGCGCCGGACGCGCGAAATGTACTGGAATGAGCTGTGCGCGTTTTTGTTATGACAATCGTTAACTGTTAATGTGACAGGATGTAAAAACCTGCCAGTTAACGGAATGAAAAACACACTGTTCACGCGCGCCATCATTGTTTGGATCACCGTCTGCTTTGTCAGCAGTATCCTGCTCTATGCCGAACAAATCCGCCGTCAGTTCTGGGAGCGCGACCGGGAGTATTCGACGCTCTTTTCTGAGATTAGCGCAGTCCTTACGCAGAACGAGTCTGTATTGCCTCTACTGAGCGGTAATGAAGATATCACGGCACTGAATAAAAAATTCCCCCATCTTCTTGCGCTGGAAAAAACAACCGGACGCGCGCTGGACGCTGTCCGCGTTGAGCCCGCCAGCGATCAACAATACTGGCTCTACAATCCCTGGCGACAAATCCGTGTACGGGTTGATCTTGCCCCGCTACTCAATACGCATCATGCCTTTGAGCGCATCGAAGTCTATTATTCGAAGCGTAGCGAACCACACACTTCAGATGCCTTCTGGCACTGGGCACGCCCCTTCCCACAGGTAACGCAACCCTTCGTGCTTTCAGCCGATGCTCAGCCGGACTGGCTCGGTATTCAGTGGTTTATTTTCCTGGCAGTGTTTCTTGGATGGGGTATGGTCATTGCGGTGGGCAGCGTGGTGCTCTGGCAGCGCAAGGCGAGACGAGATGCAGAGCAGCGCGCCTTGTATTACCAGCATGCCCGACTCAACACGCTGGGGGAGATCACGGCGGGTATAGTCCATGAGATCAACCAGCCGCTCACTGCCGTGCAGAGCTGGATCCAGGGCGCGCAGCGACAGCAAAAGCTGGACAATCCACAGGCAGTGTCCCAGGCACTGGCAGCAGCGCTGGTGCAAACACAGCGTATCAGCGCCCTGTTAACCCGTTTTCGTGAACACGTGGTGCAGGAGAAAGTGACGCTGCGCGAAACCGACCTGGCGCAATGCTGGCAGCAGGTTGTGAATTTACTGGAGCACGAGAGACGCGCTGAACATATCATCGTCATCCATGCGTTTACACCGGAGGCAACGACGGTCCTGGCTGACAGACTCTGGCTTGAGCAGGTACTGCACAATCTGCTTAGCAATGCGATTCAGGCTCAACAGGCGAACGCGCAGGGCTGGGTGCGGATCGAAAGCCGGAAAGACGCAAATGGCATTCAGGTCATCGTGACGGATGGCGGCCCCGGTTTTAGCCCGGAGGCGCTAGAGAATGCCTTTATGCCGTTTTACAGCGGCAGAGAAGAGGGAATTGGCCTGGGGATGACCTTAACGGAGTCACTGATGACGCGCATGAACGGATCGATTACGCTGGGTAATTCGCCGGAAGGGGGCGCGCGGATCGTCCTGCAACTGGCTAATGGAAAGGAGACGACGCATGGATAATATAATCTGGCTGATCGATGACGATGAATCCATCAGAGAGTCGATGGCATTTTTACTTTCGGGCATGGGCTGGGAAGTGAAGACATTCGGGAGTATCGACGCGTTTACCTCGGCCCATGTTAAGGACTCAACGCTCGTTGGCTGCCTGCTGCTGGATATGCGCATGCCGGGAAAAGGGGGGCTGACGTGGCTGGAAGAGGGCGAGTGGCCGTGGCCGCTGCTGCCGGTAATTATCATGACCGGGCACGGAAGCGTCGACGCCTGCCGCCGGGCGTTCCGTAACGGCGTCTTTGAGTTTTTCACCAAGCCGCTGGATGCGGACAAGCTTATCGAATCCGTGGGGCTGGCGTGTGAGGAGAGCCAGCGACGTTTCGCCGCCTGGCAGGCGATCTCACGGATAAAAGCGCGCTTTGAACAACTCACCGCGCGGGAACATGAGGTGTTGGCGGTATTGATGGAAGGGCTCAGCAATAAAGAGGTGGCGGCGCGGCTTAACCTGTCGCCGCGCACGGTGGAAGCGCATCGTGCAGCCGCGTTTGCCAAGCTGGGCGTCACGAGCCTGGTTCAGGCAAGCCGCGAGTACGATAAATTGCAATCCGTATAATTACCAGGTTGCGTGCGTAATCAACCGAATTACGCGTCGTTGGCTGTCCCGGTATCCTCGAATGGTCTTCAGTTATTCTATTCGAGGTTATGCAATGAAAAAGTTAATGATGGCGGCAGCGCTGGTCGCGGGTAGCGTAAGTCTGACTGCGCAGGCAGATTCAGTGAGCCAGAAAAATCTCTCCCTGGCGCAGGCCAATGCGCTGGCAAACTCTGCCGTTCAGGCGTGTCTGGCGAAGAACTATCAGGTTTCGGTTACCGTGGTTGACCGTGCGGGTGTGGTGAAAGCGGTACAGCGTACCGATAATGCGGGCCCACACACGGTCAAAGCCAGTGAAATGAAAGCCTTCACGGCGCTCAGCTCGAAGAATGCCTCAGGCAAAGTGATGGACGCTGCGCAGAATAACGCGGGCGCGCAGAATATGCGTGATATCCCAGGCTTCCTGCTGCTGGCGGGTGGCTTACCCGTTAAAGAGGGCGATGAGGTGATCGGGGCGATTGGTATCGGCGGGGCGCCGGGCGGTCATCTGGATGAAGCCTGTGCTCAGGCAGCCATTGACGGGCTGAAGAAGTAACATAAAAAAAGCACCGGCTTTACCGGTGCTTTGCAATCAGATCTTGCAGGCGTCGCCGCAGTCATCATCGGCAACCATCGCCTGCGCTTTTTTGTCTGCGTCGTCCAGACGTTCGGCGTTACGCTCTTCTGCTTCATCCAGTCCGTTAAAGACCAGGTTATCGAGATCAATTTCCATGTGGCACCTGCTATGTTCAGTTTTTGATACTGGCACAGTATAGGGCAAAAAAAACCAGGAATGTACCTCGCAGCACATAAGGATAATCCCTGCCATACTCAGTGCGTTGTCACTGAGGAAAGCACATGATTATACTCTGTAAAGCCTGCGGGACCTCGTATGCGTATCAACCCAACAGATGCCCTGTCTGCGAGGATGAACGCCAGTATGTTCCAGTTACCGGGCAGGCGTGGACCGAACTCGAAACCGTCACTGCCGCGCATACCAACAAATGGCAGCAGCTGGAACCGCAGCTCCTTAGCATCAAAACGGTGCCCGCCTTTGCTATCAATCAACGGGCACTGCTGCTGCGTACCCCGCACGGCAATATTTTGTGGGATTGCATCGCCAACCTCGACGCGGCAACCCGAACGCTGATCGCCGCGCTCGGTGGGATCAGTGCCATCGCTATTTCACACCCTCACTATTACACCACCATGCAGGACTGGGCGGAGACGTTTGACGCGCCGGTGTATCTTCATGCGAGCGATCGGGAGTGGGTTATGCGCGACAGTCCAGCCATTCACTTCTGGCAAGGCGAAACGCTGGAGATTGTCCCCTCCGTGACGTTGCTGCGTCTCGGCGGCCACTTTGCGGGCGGAACGGTGCTGCACTGGCAGGAGGGCGAAGGGGCTTTGCTGGCGGGGGATATTCTGCAGGTCACTCCTGGGAAAGACGCTGTTTCGTTTATGTGGAGCTATCCGAATATGCTTCCGCTACCCGCCCACACCGTTGCGTCCGTCACCCGTTGCCTTGAGGGCAGAAAATTTGAGCGTCTGTATGGCGCGTTCGAGGGGCAGAACATCCTGACAAACGCGGACGATATTGTGCAGCGGTCGGGCCAAAAATATATTGCTTGTCTGAAGTAAAGCACGGTGGGTAAACTTTACGAGTGTGATCGCGATCATACCTAAACTACAACAGATAAAAGAGAAATTGCTATGCAACATATCATTGAAGGTTTTCTCAGCTTTCAAAAAGAGATTTTCCCGCAACGTAAAGAGCTCTTCCGCAGTTTAGCGTCCAGCCAGAATCCCAAAGCGCTGTTCATCTCCTGCTCCGACAGCCGACTGGTGCCAGAACTGGTCACGCAACAAGAGCCAGGACAACTCTTTGTCATTCGTAATGCTGGCAATATTGTGCCGCCGTTCGGACCAGAGCCAGGCGGCGTCTCCGCCACGATCGAATACGCGGTTGTGGCGCTGGGCGTGACCGACATCGTGATCTGTGGCCACTCTAACTGCGGTGCGATGAAAGCGATTGCCGATAATGCGAACCTCGAGCCGATGCCTGCGGTCTCCCACTGGCTGCGCTACTCTGATGCGGCTAAAGCCGTGGTGGAGAAGAAATCCTGGGACCAGCCAATCGATAAAGTAAATGCGATGGTGCAGGAGAACGTGTTTGCGCAGCTGAGCAACATTAAGACCCACCCGTCCGTCGCGGTGGGCCTGCGCAATAATTCCATCCGACTGCACGGCTGGGTGTACGACATTGAAAGCGGTGACATCCGCGCGCTGGATAAAGCGACGAAAACCTTTATCTCTCTTTCTGAAAACCCGGAGGTTTTCTTCGAGTAATCAGACCGTTCAGGGCAGGGAGGCCCTGTCAGTTATCCATAAAAGGTAACTTTCTGCGCGTAACCGACGCAGGTTTATTTGCTGCTTTTGCCATTGCCTCCCCAATCTCTGCGCACTCTGTCAGCCCCTGGACAAACGGTCGGTCGTGCATCAGCCACGGTATCGCACCAAAGGCAATACGTCCGCGAAGCGTATCGGGCGCCAGCAACGTGTAATCTTCACCAACATCGGGTATGTCGTCGCCTGTCGTTTGTAGCAGTTTACGCAAGGACGGGAAGGGTAAATCTTCTGTCTTGAGCGGTTTCTGCCCGCGCGCGTCAATAAAGACGTCGAAGCGGTAGCGGTTCTCTTTGGTGGTAATGACCGTTTGAGCACTACCGATATCCAGAGCGTAATCCTCACCCAACGCCAGTACGCTTATGATCCCCGCCTCGCGCAGGGCAAGCAGCCTGCGAATAGACTGAGGGGGGATGGCGGCATAGTTATCAATAAAAACGCGCTCCAGCCCGGCTTTGAACCGCGCTCTGTCCTTTTCGTTCAGGGCGGGTACGATTTCTGCAACGATCTCGTGCAGGCGAAGTACGGTATACCGCCAGGCCACGGTGCGCCGTTCGCGTTTGTTTCGCTCGACCTCTTTGAGATTCTCCTCCGCCCAGGTAAAGGGACCGTGCTGTTTACGCTCTTCAAACCACGCATCGCGAAGGCTGTCGGCATCCTGTTGCCTCAGCGATATGGCCTTGCACCACGCCGGATCGGCGAGTTCAAGCTCTTGAACCATCAGGGCAAAGATGCGGTCCAGCAAGCCGTCGGCTCCCCTGGCAATCTCAGTTTGAACCACGCATTCGGTCAATACCGACAGCGGCTCATAAGGAATCGGGCAGTAAAAATCGGCCTCTGGCAAAATGCCGGTCCGGGACATCAGGACAATTTTTAGCGCCTCGCTTCCTTTATCCAGAATGAACGCGTCGTCCACAAACTCACCATGCTGCATCACCACCGCCATGGCCGCGTCCAGACCGCTCAAAGACGTTCCCATAATGCCAACCTTGCAGGGGGGGATTTCGGCATCCATGAGTCCTGACCACGGGCTTGGGAAGAACGTACGCGTGGCTTCATCTTCGTCTGGCCATACGTGGCCGGTGGCGATCACCGCAAGGTCGAAGCGTTCAGGAAAGGCGCTGTCGTTGACGGAAAGCGTGACGCCTTCTTTCGTGGGTACGATATCGGTAACCCGGGCGGATTCATGGACATCAACCTGAAATCCCCGTTTTTTCGCCTCTTTTACGATTGACCGAAAGCTGTCGCGGAAATATTCACCCAGCAGGAGCCGGGGCAGGAACTGCCGGTCATGCAAACGGGCTTTATCAACCTTAAAGCGCGCCAGATGGGCTTCGCTCTGGTCCTTAAGCCAGTCGAGGTAGGTCATGAAAATAGGCGGAATTTCAATGCTTGCGATGTTCGCCAGCATCAGACGAGAGTTTTCGTCGTCGTTATAGGGCATACCCACGCCAGCTTCATCAGCTTGTTCAAAGACGGAGACCGAAAGCGGCTGCGGGTTTTTAAGAAGTGCGTAAAAGGTGTAAATCCCTGTTGGGCCGGAGCCTATAATCGCGATTTTCTTCATCGACGTTCTTCCTGCTTTTTTGTCATGAGAAAAGCGTAGCAGGAGAATAATTAAGAAATCAGGAGATTGGGATAATTCAGAACATAAAGAGAGGATTTGCACCATTTCAGGACTGAAATGGTGCGTCCGAGTGGACTCGAACCACCGACCCCCACCATGTCAAGGTGGTGCTCTAACCAACTGAGCTACGGACGCAGAATGGTGCGTTCAATTGGACTCGAACCAACGACCCCCACCATGTCAAGGTGGTGCTCTAACCAACTGAGCTATGAACGCAACGTGTTGTCGGCGACAACGGGGACGAATATTAGCGGCACAGCATCGTTGAGGCAAGAGGCAAAACGCATTTTTCTCTCTGATTTCACGCGATTGCTTCATTACCGCGCAAAGTGAAGAGAAAGTAGCCGCCAGCTGGCGGCCACTGCCTGTTTAACGTGCGGCGCGTTGCAAAATGACCGTGGAAGGCTGGCGTTGCAGAAAACGCATACGCAGCATCATCATGATGGCCGCAGAGGTCAGACCGATGATAAAGCCCATCCAGAACCCTGCCGGACCCATGCGATCAACCACCAGATCGGTAAGCGCCAGGATGTAGCCTGTCGGCAGTCCCAGTACCCAATAGGCGATAAACGTAATAAAGAAAATAGAACGCGTGTCTTTATATCCGCGCAGCACGCCGCTGCCAATCACCTGGATGGAGTCAGAGATCTGGTAAATCGCGGCCAGCAGCATCAGGTGTGATGCCAGGGTGACGACTTCCGGATTGTCGTTGTAGAGCAGGGCAATCTGCTCGCGTAATGCAACGGTAAAGAGCGCCGTACAAACGGCCATGCACACACCGACGCCCAGCCCGGTTCGGGCGGCCGTTTGCGCATCCAGCGTTGAACCCTGGCCCAGACGGAAGCCTACGCGAATCGTCACCGCCGCGGCCAGCGACATCGGCAGGACGAACATCAGGGAACTGAAGTTCAGCGCAATCTGGTGTCCGGCTACATCAATAATGCCCAGCGGGGAAACCAGCAGAGCCACAACGGCAAACAGGGTCACTTCGAAGAACAGCGCCAGTGCAATCGGCAACCCTAGCTGCACCAGACGTTTCATGATGCTCCAGTCCGGGGTGCTAAATCTGTTCTCGTTGCGAATATCGCGCATGGAACGGGCGCGTTTTACAAAGATGACCATTGAGAAGAACATCACCCAGTAAACGGCTGCAGTCGCCACGCCGCACCCGACGCCACCAAGCTCCGGCATGCCGAAGTGGCCGTAAATAAAGATGTAGTTCACCGGAATATTCACCAGCAGACCGATAAAGCCCATCACCATACCGGGCTTGGTTTTTGCCAGACCTTCACACTGGTTACGTGCGACCTGGAAAAAGAGGTAGCCAGGCGCGCCCCAGAGCAGGGCGCGCAGATAGCCCACGGCTTTATCGGCTAAAGCCGGGTCGATGTTATGCATCGCGCGGATAATATGCCCCGCGTTCCAGAGCACCACCATAATCAGCACGGAGACAAAGCCAGCCAGCCAGAAGCCCTGACGAACCTGATGAGCAATACGCTCGCGTCGTCCCGAGCCGTTTAGCTGAGCAATAACCGGCGTGAGTGCCAGCAGCAGGCCATGACCAAAGAGAATGGCCGGCAGCCAGATCGAGGTGCCAATTGCAACGGCGGCCATATCGGTGGCGCTGTAGCCACCCGCCATTACCGTATCCACAAATCCCATTGCGGTCTGGGCCACTTGCGCGACGATCACCGGTATTGCCAGTGCCAATAACTGACGCGCTTCAATCATGTACTTCTGCACGTGAACACCTTTTGTATTGTTGTTATATGAGAGACTAAAAAAGCCGCCGAAACGGGCAGCAAGAAGAAAATGCAGGGGGATAGCCAGCTATTGTAGCGGGGTTTATCTAATTATCTAGTGAAAAAATCGCCAGAAAATGCGCTCCGCTGGCAACCTGTTTTTCCAACTGTTATTGTGGAGGGATTAAACGGTGTCACCACCGTCCGGAAAAAACAGGAGTTGTAAGCATGTTTACTGGCATTGTGCAGGGCACCGCCAAAGTGGTGTCTATTGATGAAAAACCCAATTTCCGTACTCACGTGGTTGAGCTGCCGGAATATATGCTCGACGGCATAGAGACCGGCGCCTCGATTGCACATAACGGCTGCTGCCTGACGGTGACCGAAATTAACGGTAACCAGATTAGCTTTGATTTAATGAAAGAGACGCTGCGTATCACCAACCTGGGTGAACTGGTGGTGGGGGATACCGTCAACGTTGAGCGCGCGGCGAAGTTCAGCGACGAGATCGGCGGCCATCTGATGTCGGGACACATCATGACCACCGCCGAGGTCGCAAAAATTGTTACCTCGGAAAATAACCGTCAAATCTGGTTTAAAGTTCAGGATCCGGCATTAATGAAATACATCCTGTATAAAGGATTTATTGGTATTGATGGGATTAGTTTGACGGTCGGAGAAGTGACGCCGACGCGCTTTTGCGTGCATTTAATACCCGAGACGCTGCAGCGCACAACGCTGGGCGCAAAAAAACTGGGGCATCGCGTGAATATCGAAATCGATCCGCAAACTCAGGCGGTAGTGGATACCGTTGAACGTGTCCTGGCGGCAAAAGAGGCGGCGATAATAAAAGCCGTTGAGGAAGAATAAAAAACAACCCCGGATATCCGGGGTTATTTTTTAGCGTGCGACACGTAATCCGTGTTCAATGCCGCGACTGAAAACAACCTGCCAGAGCTGAATATCCCGCGCACGGAAAGCACCCGCACAGGCATTCAGATAATAGCTAAACATGCGTTTGAACCGTTCGGAATAGTTGTCTGCAATCTCGGGCCAGGCTTCCTGAAAACGTGAGTGCCATGCCATCAATGTGGTGTCGTAATCCGCGCCGAAGTTATGCCAGTCTTCAACAATGAAGTGGGACTCGCTGGCGTTAGCAATCTGGCGCACGGACGGTAAACAGCCATTCGGAAAGATGTATTTATTGATCCACGGGTCCACGTTATTGTCGGTGCGCTTAGAACCTATGGTATGGAGCAGGAAAATACCGTCAGGCTTCAGGTTTCGGTCGGCAACGTCAAAATAGGTTCTGTAGTTTTTCGGACCCACGTGCTCGAACATGCCAACGGAAACGATGCGGTCGAACTGTTCGTTCAGGTCGCGGTAGTCCTGAAGTCGAATATCTACATCCAGATCCTGGCAACGTGTCTGAGCCATTTTTTGTTGTTCAGCTGAAATCGTCACGCCCACAACGCTGGCACCGTAATGCTTCGCCATGAAATACGCCAGACCGCCCCAGCCGCAGCCGATATCAAGCACGCGCATACCCGGTTTTAGCTGCAGTTTCTCGCAGATTAGACGCAGTTTATCTTGCTGCGCCTCTTCAAGCGTTGTGGCCTTTTTCCAGTAGCCGCAGGAATATTGCATTAAGGGATCCAGCATACGGCTGAACAGGTCATTACCAAGATCGTAGTGCTCTTTACCGACGATCCATGCCCGCTTTTTACTCTGCAGATTGAACAGGCGGGCGGAGGCGATACGCAGCGTGTCTTTGAAGTGGCGGGGGAGCTGATTTTCAAGACCGGCGCGTAATACGCTGGAGAAAAACATGTCCAGCCGTTCACACTCCCACCAGCCGTCCATATAGCTTTCGCCGAGACCTAACGATCCCTCTTGCAAGACGCGTTTAAAAAAATCGGGATGTTTGACCTGCGGATCGGCGGGGGAGGACCCATTAATCGTGATGCCCGCACGTCCCAACAGTTCACTGACGATCCGGGACCAGTTATCGTCCGGAACGCTGACTTCTTCTATACACGATGAACTCATAGCTTCTCCATCACCTTGCTGTGATCAGAACCTTAAAACAGCGTAGACGCTTTTTTGGGTTTGTGAGAAGTCTCACGGTAAATGCCCGCGAGGCTAATATCCGACGTAGAACAGAGGAAGGGAGATAACCCTTGCCGAAAAGCCTTCCATGGTAAAACGGGAGCACTCCGGCTCCCGTTAACACTTAATATTTATCGTATTTCATCGAACCAAATTTAGTATAGGCCTCAAAATTTGGTGATTCAATAGAAAATTCTTAGCAACCTAATCACTGTGTCTTAACATAATTTCTGGCGCGATTATGCGTGCGACGTTTCTACCTGCTGACGCGCATTCTGCTCGCGCTGTGCGGAAAGCTGCATACGGTAGCCAAAGGCAGCCAGCGCAACGGTCACCAGCATCACACTGGTGGTCGTCAGGAGCGGCGTGGAAATCAACGCAGAGACCACCAGACTTGCCAGGAAGCACAGACCCAGCTGTAACGTGTTCTGCAGCGCGGCGGCGCGTCCCGTCGCCTGTGGGAACGGACGTAACGCCTGCGCGACTACGATTGGGTAAATAGCACCGTTAGCGACGGCCATGACGCAGAACGGAATCAAAATTTCTGTCAGGCCCGTACCCGGAATAAACCCGACGGCCCAGGTGCCGAAAACGCTTAACGCGAACAACACCAGTAGCCAGGGCAGCATCTGCTGGCCTTCCCACTTCTGCAGCGCTGCGCGACAGCCGTAGCCGCCGACCAGGAAAGCAATGGTCTGTGGAACATAACTCAGGCCGATTGCCGCCGGGCTGTATCCCATATCGTGCAGAATGAACGGCGAGCCAGTCAGCCACGCGAAGAAACTGGCGGAACAGGCCGCGTAAATCAGGACGTTACCGCGATACGCTTTTGAACGCAGCAGCGAGGCAAAGGTAATCGGCTTCGCGTCAGGATGCGTCTCTTTTTTATGCGCAGGCTTGAGGAAAAACGCAGGCAGCATCAATACCAGCGTGATGGCAAAGAGCGTAGCGAAAATCGCCTGCCAGTCGAAATGGGCCAGGATCCAGCTTCCGAGCAAAGGTGCAAGGGCAGGCGAGAGACCGACCAGCGGCATAATGGTGGCGAAAATTCGGTTAGTGCGTGATGCCGGGTAATAATCGGTCACCAGCGCCTGCCAGGTCACCGCTGCAGCACAGACGCCAACGGCCTGAATGAATCGCAGTACCAGCAGCCAGGTGGCATCGCGTACCCACAGCATGCCCAGACAGCCCACGGCAAAAATAGCCAGACCCAGCAGCAGCACCGGTTTACGACCAAAGCGGTCGGAGAGTGGTCCCCAGAGCAGTTGCGCGAAGGCAAAACCGGCGAGGAACAGGCTCAGGCTGGCGCTGATAGCGGCTGCGGGGGTTTGCAGATCTTCCTGCATCGCGGCAAATGCCGGCAGATACATGTCGGTCGCTAAAAAGCCCAGCACGCTTAAGCCGCCGAGCCAGACCAAAAATCCTTTCCTGGGTTGCATTATTTTATTCTCCTGAGGAGGCAGGTGTACGTTGGCGCAGAGTGTAGGGAGTGCAAAGCGGCTTGTGAAACGCTAATATTTGCTGAGTGCATTCAAATTTTTTGCAGGCAGAACATGTGGTCAGATTATTCTCTTGAAGTTGTCGATGCTGTTGCCCGTAACGGCAGTTTCACCGGTGCCGCGCAGGAGTTACACCGCGTACCCTCGGCCATCAGTTACACCGTGCGTCAGCTGGAAGAGTGGCTGGCGGTTCCGCTGTTCGAGCGGCGTCATCGCGACGTGGAATTAACGCCCGCAGGCGCGTGGTTTTTAAAGGAAGGGCGTTCTGTCATCAAAAAAATGCAGATCACCCGCGAGCAGTGTCAGCAGATCGCTAACGGCTGGCGAGGCCATCTCTCCATCGCGGTGGACAATATCGTCAAGCCGGAACGGACCCGGCAAATGATCGTGGATTTCTATCGTCATTTTTCTGATGTCGAACTACGTGTCTCCCAGGAGGTGTTCAACGGCGTCTGGGATGCGCTGGCGGATGGCAGGGTGGAGATGGCGATTGGGGCAACGCAGGCGATCCCCGTCGGGGGACGCTATGCGTTTCGCGATATGGGGATGCTGAGCTGGACCTGCGTTGTCGCCAGCGATCATCCGCTGGCGGCAATGGAAGGCCCTCTCAGCGATGACACGCTGCGCAACTGGCCGTCGCTGGTGCTGGAAGATACCTCGCGCTCGCTGCCCAAGCGCATCACCTGGCTCCTGGACAACCAGCGTCGCGTGGTGGCTCCTGACTGGGAATCGTCGGCAACCTGTCTTTCTGCGGGGCTGTGCGTGGCGATGGTGCCCGTTCACTTCGCGCGACCGCGCATCGATACCGGGGAGTGGAAAGCGCTGACGCTGGAAAATCCGTTCCCGGATGCGGCCTGCTGTCTGACCTGGCAGCAAAACGACGTATCGCCTGCGATGGCCTGGCTGCTGGATTATCTGGGAGACAGTGAAACCTTGAATCGGGAGTGGCTACGGGAGCCAGCATAACTGGCCCCCGGAATGCGATTAACGGCGATAGTCGCGGAACGGACCGTCCGCCACGGAGCGGCGCTCGATGAGGCGCGGGTGAACTTCAATCGACTGGGATTCTTCACGCTTGTTGACGATCCTGTCCATCAGCATGTTGAAAGCCGTTTCGCCCAGCGAGTCTTTTGGCTGGTGAATGGTGGTCAGCGCCGGGGTGAAGAAGCGCGCGTTACGCACGTTGTCATACCCGATCACGGAAATATCCTGCGGCACCCGCAGGCCCAGCTCGTCGGCGGCGCAGAGCGCGCCCATCGCCATAATATCGCCGCCACAGAAAACAGCCGTCGGGCGATGCGGTTGGGAGACAATCTGTTGCATTGCACGGTAACCCGATTCCGGCTCAAAGTCGCCCTGAACAATCCAGTTTTCCGGCACGGTGATCAGCGCCTCTTCCATTGCCTTCATAAACCCGGCCAGACGGCCCGCACCGGTGTTGCGTTCCAGCGGACCCGGGATCACGCCAATCTCGCGGTGACCGCGTTCGATCAGATAACGACCGGCCATATAGCCGCCTTCAAAGGCATTATCGATAACGGAATCGGTGAAGTCGGCGCGCGCTTCACCCCAGTCCATGACCACCATCGGAATGTGGCGATACTCTTCCAGCATGGACAGCACGGATTCCGGGTACTCGGAACACATTACCAGCAGGCCATCGACGCGCTTTTGCGCCATCATCGACAGGTAGGCGCGCTGCTTCTCGATGCTGTTCCACGCGTTGCCCAGAATCAGGGTATAGCCTTTCTGGAAGCAGTTTTTCTCAACCGCTTCGATGATCTCGGCAAAATAGGCCGCTTCACTGCTGGTTGCCAGCAAGCCAATCGACTTGGTGTGATTCACCTTCAGGCTGCGCGCAACCGCACTTGGGGAGTAATGTAACTCCTTGATCGCCGCCCAGACGGCGTTGCGCGTCTCTTCCGCGACGAAGCGGGTTTTGTTAATTACATGTGATACGGTTGTAGTGGAAACGTTTGCGCGTTTTGCTACGTCTTTTATTGTTGCCATTCAATGTCACTCCAGACCATATCCTAAACTCCTGAAAAACTTGAAGGTAAACGTTTGCCTTCTCTCACCCTTATTACGCAATCTTGAGTTGCGACACGCCGGGAAAACGACACAGGACGTCAGGAGGGGATCAATGGCCGGTACGCTAATAAATTTAGCGTGGAATTTTGTCCTATCTTGATGAAAAGGGGAAGAGCTAAAGTGGATATCAGTTTAAATCCAGGAAGATTTTTGACGTAAACTATGTAAAAATGAGCAAACTCACTTTTCGTGGGGTGATTAAAAGGAGAAAAATTGATGAGTTCCGATCTGAAGTTTTCGCTGGTGACCACCTTTATCGTGCTGGCATTGATTGTTGCCGGTGGTTTGACGGCTGCGCTGCACTGATTTACGCGGGGGGAGAGTCCTCTCCCTCCTCATTTTCTTCCGATTGTTACCTCTCTGGCAAAAATCTTTTGCCAAAATGTTAACTTCTCAAATTTTGTGATTGATGTCATGCTTTTGACTTCTTAGTTCTGTGTCGCGTGATGACACGGCATCCGGAGTTGACTCATGAAAATCAATTTTCCTCTGCTGGCCCTGGCGATTGGCGCCTTTGGGATTGGCACTACTGAATTCTCCCCGATGGGGTTACTGCCTGTTATCGCACGGGGCGTGGACGTCTCTATTCCTGCGGCCGGGATGTTAATCAGCGCCTATGCCATCGGCGTGATGGTCGGGGCCCCACTGATGACGCTGCTGCTGTCGCACCGCGCGCGTCGCAATGCGCTGATATTTCTGATGGCGATCTTTACGCTGGGCAACGTGCTCTCCGCAATTGCGCCGGATTACACCACTTTGATGCTGTCGCGTATTCTGACCAGCCTGAACCACGGCGCATTTTTCGGTCTGGGCTCGGTTGTTGCGGCAAGTGTGGTTCCGAAGCACAAGCAGGCCAGCGCGGTGGCGACCATGTTTATGGGGCTGACTATCGCCAACATAGGCGGTGTGCCTGCGGCCACCTGGCTGGGTGAAGTGATTGGCTGGCGAATGTCTTTCCTGGCGACAGCAGGGCTGGGCGTGGTGGCGATGGTGGCGCTGTTCTTCTCCTTACCGAAAGGGAGCGCCGGTGAACGTCCTGACGTACGTAAAGAGCTGTCGGTGCTGATGCGTCCTCAGGTGCTTTCCGCGCTGCTGACCACGGTGCTGGGGGCCGGTGCGATGTTTACCCTCTACACCTATATCTCACCGGTGCTGCACGATATCACCCACGCGACGCCGATCTTTATTACCGCGATGCTGGTGCTGATTGGCGTGGGGTTCTCTATCGGAAACTATCTGGGCGGGAAACTGGCCGATCGTTCGGTGAGCGGTACGTTGAAAGGCTTTTTAACCCTGCTGATTGTCATCATGATTGCGATCCCGTGGCTGGCACGCAACGAATGGGGTGCTGCGATCGCGATGGTCGTGTGGGGCGCTGCCACCTTTGCCGTGGTACCCCCGCTTCAGATGAGGGTGATGCGTGTCGCCCATGAAGCGCCAGGTCTCTCTTCTTCCGTGAATATCGGTGCGTTTAACCTGGGTAACGCGCTGGGGGCGGCAGCGGGCGGGGCGGTGATTTCCGGTGGTCTGGGATACAGTTTTGTGCCGGTAATGGGGGCAATTATTGCCGCTCTCGGCCTGCTGTTAGTGCTGATGTCCGGTCGTAAACAGCCAGAAGCCGCCTGCGCGGCGGAATAAGCAAAAGCGCAGAAGGGTGAACCCTTCTGCGTTCTCTTACGCGGCGAAGTTCTTCGCCACAAAGTCCCAGTTAGCCAGTGCCCAGAAGTGCTCCAGATAGTTAGGACGCGCGTTACGGTAATCAATGTAGTAAGCGTGTTCCCATACGTCCACGGTCATCAGCGGTTTAGCGCTGGTGGTCAGCGGGGTGCCCGCATTAGAGGTGGAAACGATAGCCAGTTTTCCATCCGCTTCTTTTACCAGCCACGTCCAGCCGGAACCGAAGTTTTTGATGGCCGCATCGGTAAACTTCGCTTTGAAGTCCGCGAAGCTGCCAAAAGCGGCGTTAATGGCGGTCGCCAGTTCACCGGTAGGTTCACCACCGGCATTTGGCGCCAGGCAGTGCCAGTAGAAGGTGTGGTTCCACACTTGAGCCGCGTTGTTGAACACGCCACCTTCTGAGCTACGGACGATCTCTTCCAGCGTTTTGCCTTCGAAATCGGTACCTTTGATCAGGTTGTTCAGATTGGTGACATAGGTTTGATGATGTTTGCCGTAATGGTACTCCAGCGTTTCCGCAGAAATGTGTGGCGCCAGGGCGTCTTTTGCATACGGTAGTGCAGGTAATTCGAACGACATTGCTTCTCTCCTTATTTTATTTGTATGTTGCCAATAACCCTACAGACAACAGGGAAAGGATAGCAAATTGAAAGGGTATGCAAAAGAGGAACTTACCCTGCCACGCGTGCGGCAGGGCAGGGGTTAGCGAATGGTTTTTGGCGTCATCACACGGCGCGCGCCAACGTAATGGCGCACCCAGTAGTCTTCACTGAGAGAGGTAATCTGGATGTCCTGGCCGCTGCGCGGTGACTGAATGAATTTTCCGTTACCGACATAGACCCCGACATGGTCAGCCGTGCCGCGTCCCTGGGTACGGAAGAACACGAGGTCACCGTTCTCCAGTTCACCACGATTGACCGGTGCGGCGTCGCGCAGGTGGTACATTTCATTTGCGGTACGCGGAATACGGAATTTCACCAGGTCTTTATAAGCGTAATAGACCAGGCCACTGCAATCGAAACCCGTTCGCGGAGAAGTGCCACCCCAGTGATAGGGTTTACCAATTTGCCCCATTAATTTATTCATCGCCGTTTTTTGCGCTTTCTGCATACGGACTTTATGCACTTCGGCTAATTTCGTGACTTTCGTGCACTTCGCTTTGTGACCTTTACGCGTAGTGCATTTTTCTGTTACGAGGCTGGCGGCCGTTTGCGAGGCTTTACGTCGGGTAGAATGTGCGGTGTGGGCTGGGGCTGTTTTCGTCTTGCTGGAGGCGGTCTTTTTGGTCGTTGTGGGTGTTTTTTTCTTTACGGTCTTGCTGGTGGTTTTTTTCTTACGTTCTGTGGACTTAACCAGATGCGTTTTTTGTACAGCAGAATGCCGCGCCTGTTCAGAGGCGTTCGCCGCTGGCGTGAAAGTGAGTGATGTAAACAGTAAAGCACAGAGCGTGATCGAGATTTTATTTATCCGCGCCACTGGGCAGTCCCCTGATTAATGCAGGCCATCAATAATACCCGCGTATGATTTACAAAGCCTGTCGATTCTAATCCATAAAAACCCGAGAAGTTAATAGCATTTTTCATTCTAAAATCATGTTTCGTTAGCAAGTGCAAAAAAATTCATCGTTCTGTCGCACTATTGTTCACTCCCTAAGCAAAACCGTACTGCAAACAGGGATAAGCGTCATTTGCAATGCATCTTTTAGCGTTAACCGTTAAAATAGTAAGACGTGACAAAAATGTTATTTTCCGATGTCTGTCTGAACCGCTACAATGTCAGACGAATGCCGTAACAGAAGTTAAAGGAAGCAAGACATGAGCACCACTATTGAAAAAATTCAGCAACAAATCGCTGAAAACCCGATTCTCCTGTACATGAAAGGTTCTCCGAAGCTGCCAAGCTGCGGTTTCTCCGCACAAGCGGTTCAGGCGTTATCTGCCTGTGGTGAGCGTTTTGCTTACGTTGATATCCTGCAGAACCCGGACATCCGCGCTGAGCTGCCAAAATACGCAAACTGGCCGACTTTCCCGCAGCTGTGGGTTGACGGTGAGCTGGTGGGCGGTTGCGACATCCTGATCGAAATGTATCAGCGTGGCGAACTGCAGCAGCTGATCAAAGAGACGGCGGCGAAATACAAAACCGAAGAACCAGACGCAGAGTAAGTTTTCTGCCTAAAGACAAAAAGCGACCTGTCGAGGTCGCTTTTTTTTTGTCGGGTGGCGCTGCGCTTACCCGACCTATGATTGAATATCGGCCTCATCGCCCATCGGCAGCGGCCAGCCGCCCAGACGTTTCCAGCGGTTAACAATTTCACAAAACAGTTCTGCCGTGCGCTCCGTATCGTAGAGCGCCGAGTGCGCCTGCGTGCCGTCAAACTCAATCCCTGCCGTGATGCAGGCTTTGGACAGCACCGTTTGGCCCAGCGCCAGACCGCTTAGTGCTGCGGTGTCAAACGTCACAAACGGATGGAACGGGTTGCGTTTCAGCGAGGCGCGCTCTGCGGCGGCCATGGTAAAGCTGTGATCGAACGTCGCATTGTGGGCCACCATAATGGCGCGGCTACAGTCATTCTCTTTCATGCCTTTGCGCACCATTTTAAAAATGGCGTGCAGCGCGTCATATTCACTGACCGCGCCACGTAGCGGGTTTTTCGGATCGATACCGTTAAAGGCCAGCGCCTCTGGCTGCAGGTTTGCCCCTTCGAAAGGTTCAACATGGAAATGCAGCGTGGTGTCCGGTGTAAGCCAGCCCTGTTCATCCATCTTCAGCGTGATGGCGGCAATTTCAAGCAGCGCATCGGTTTTAGCGTTAAATCCGGCTGTTTCTACATCAATGACAACGGGATAAAAACCACGAAAACGGTCGCACAGACCGGTAAATTGAGCGTTATCGGACATCAGGGTCTCTTACAAGGGGAAAAAAGCAGTGCGCATTATGGCAAATTTTGAGAGGGGATGCAGTAAAACTACGGGCGCATAGTGCGCCCTGCGGGATCAGTTGCCCAGACCGCGGCCAGCGTCTTTGGCTTCGATCAGTTCGATTTTATAACCGTCGGGATCTTCAACAAACGCAATCACGGTGGTGCCGCCTTTTACCGGGCCCGCTTCACGCGTAACGTTGCCGCCGTTGCTGCGGATGCGCTCACAGGCTTCCGCTGCGTTGTCCACTTCCAGCGCGATATGACCGTATGCGGTGCCCAGCTCATAGCTGTCCACGTCCCAGTTATAGGTCAGCTCGATTACGGCTTCATCGGATTCCGGGCCGTAACCCACGAACGCCAGCGAATATTTGTATTCAGGATTTTCGCTGGTGCGCAGCAGCGTCATGCCCAGAACCTTAGTGTAGAAATCGATGGAACGTTGCAGGTCGCCAACGCGCAGCATGGTGTGAAGTAGGCGCATAATTTCCTCATTAACCAATAGAATGGAATATTTTTTTGAACAGAAACGATGTTTTAGTATAGCGGCGAAATGTCGCCGCTATCAATGCACAATGGGGGATTAGAGCGAAGGGTAGTCGGTATAGCCTTCCGCGCCGCCGCCGTAGAAGCTTTCAGGGCGCTGGGGGTTCAGCTCCGCTTTCTTCTGCAGACGGGCAACCAGATCCGGGTTCGCAATAAAGTCACGGCCAAACGCGACTGCGTCGATCAGGCCTTTGCCGATCAGATCTTCCGCTTTTTCTGGGGTATACGCACCCGCACCGATGATCACGCCGTGAAAACGCTCGCGCACTTTCTGCCGGAAGGCTTCTGTGTAAGGCTGGCCGCCTGCCCAGTCCGGCTCGGACATGTGCAGATAAGCAATACCGCGTTTCGCCAGCTCTTCAATCAGATACAGCGCGTCCGCTTCTTCGTTCGGGCCGTTGTCGACGTTCTGGAAAGAGCCAATAGGGGAGACGCGAATGCCAATACGGTCTGCGCTCCACTCTTTACAAACCGCATCCACCACTTCCAGGACCAGACGCGCGCGATTTTCAACGCTGCCGCCGTACTGGTCCGTGCGGTGGTTAGAGGACGGTGACAGGAACTGGTGCAGCAGGTAACCGTGTGCAGAGTGCAGCTCAACCAGGTCGAAACCGGCTTCACGGGCGTTCGCCACGGCCTGACGGAAATCGTTCACAATGCCAGGGATCTCGTTCAGCTCCAGCGCACGCGGCATGGAAGTATCGACGCGAATTGCATTGCCGTTTTCATCGCGCAGGGACGTTCGGGTATTTGCGCTCAGGGCAGAAGCGGACACCGGAGCCTGACCGCCAGGCTGGATGCTGCTGTGCGAGATACGGCCTGTGTGCCACAGTTGAACCGCAATGCGGCCATCTTCTGCGTGCACGCCTGCGGTGATTTTCTTCCACGCGGCAATCTGTTCCGGGCTGTGCAGACCTGGCGCACCGGCATAGCCTTTCGCCTGGGCAGAAATCTGCGTGGCTTCAGAGATGATAAGCCCTGAGCTTGCGCGCTGACGGTAATATTCACCCATCAGAGGCGTTGGAATGTCACCCGGCTCGATGCTGCGAAGACGGGTCAGCGGGGCCATAAACACACGGTTTGGCGCGGTAACAGCGCCCACTTTCAGTGGGGTAAATAACTTTTCAGCGGACATAACGACTCCTGAGTAGACCAGTCGACTAGTAATGACGTAAATAAAAACGCCTGCTAAGCGCCAGGCGCAGTAATACTGCTTTTTACATGTGCCAGCGCGCTTTCGAGCGGCACGGCACTGCGAGAAATCTTGGCCTGCAGGTTGGCCCCTAACCAGAGGGAGTACAAAACCTGAGCCTGTGTTAGCGGGTCGCCGGGGAAGGCGAGCGTGTTTTCATCACGCCCCTTCGCCAGCGCCTGCGCGAGCAGGGCGATAACCCCACTGGCACCTTTATCCATCGCCGCGCGCATATCTTCGGAGAGATCGCACACTTCTGCAGAGAGTTTTACCGTCAGGCAACCGCTGATGATGCCCTGCTGACAGAACTGCGTCAGCGTTTCCTGATAGTAGTTCAGAACCCGATCCCGGTAGTTACCTGCACCGCTGGCGAAGTGGGTGGCAAGACGCTGATGGTAGCTGGCGTAGTGCCGCTCCAGCATGGCCACGCCGAAGGCTTCTTTGGAGCGAAAGTAGTGATAAAACGACCCCTTCGGCACCTCAGCGGTTTTCAGTAACTCACTCAACCCCATACCGGTAAACCCGCGGTGCATGCAAAGACGCTCGCCGGTTGCCAGTAAATGTTCGCGTGTATCGTGTTCAGTGTGTCTGCTCATGGGTGCACTCTAATAGACCGCTCGGTCTAATGCAAGCTTGCTTAGTGACGACATGGCGACAAAATATCCATCTGTTGCTGATAAACCGTTGATTTCACGTCCATCATACCCAGTACGGTGGCGAACAAATTGTCCTGCGATACCGCATCTTTTGCTGCATGGTCACGCAAACACTGCTCGTTGACGCCATAATTTTTCACGTAGTCAGGGGAGAGCCAGAACATAAAGGGAATATGCGTTTGCTGCTCTGGCGCCAGCATGTACGGCGTACCGTGCAGATAAATCCCGCTTTCACCCAGTGATTCACCGTGATCGGAAAGATAAATCAGCGCCGTGTTCATGTTGGTCTGACGGGCTTTTAAGGCGTCAATCGTTCTACTGACCACACTGTCGGTATAGAGGATGGTGTTGTCATAGGTGTTCATCAGCGCCTGATGATCGCAGTCCTGTATTTCATTGGTATCACAGGTTGGCGTAAATTTTCGGAAGCTGTCCGGATAGCGTTTGTTATACGCCGGACCGTGACTGCCCATCAGATGGATAACCAATACCGTGTCTTGCTTCAGACCGTCCAGCACATTATCCAGACGATAGAGATTCACATCATCAATGCAGGTTTTGTCTTTGCAGAATTGATCCAGTTTCCACTGCGTCATATCTGTGTGCGGCACACGGTCGCAGGCACCTTTACAGCCGCCGTCGTTATCACGCCACAGCAGATTGACACCAGCATGGTTAAGCACGTCGAGCAGACCTTCCTGGTGACGCGCGAGGTCAGCATCGTATGTTTTCCGGGTCATGCCGGAAAACATACAAGGGACAGAAACGGCGGTTTCGGTACCACAGGACGAGGCCTGCGGGAAGTTAATGACGTCTTGCTTTTTCAGTTCCGGGTTAGTTTCGCGCCCGTAGCCGTTGAGCGAGTAGTTTGCCGCGCGTGAGGCTTCACCGACGACCAGCACCAGCACGGTTTTCTTTTGCTGCCCGGCAATCAGTGGGCCTTTATGGGCATCTTCACCGATGCGTACCAGCGTTTGGTCGCCCGCAAACCAGCGCATTTTGCTGTACTTCACGACGGCGCTGACGTAGTTCGCCGGAGTGACCATTTTGACAATGCTTTTATTATTGCGAAACAGCGAGGCGTAATCTTTATAAAAGACGGCAGCCACCAGAATAATGACCAGAAGTGCCCCCAGCATTGCGGCAAAGCGCATAAGGAGGGCATACCACCATTTCCCGGTACGGATCCGCGTCAGTGCAAGTATGACGGAAGGGACAATACCGGCAACGGCAATCCACAGGATCATCTGTGGCGTGAGCAGTGCCGTAGCTTCCTGGGAATTGGTTTCAAACACGTTCACAATCATGTTCTGATCGATAACCGCGCCGTAGGTATACATAAAGTAGGTCGCGGCAGCGCATCCGATGGTCAGGACAATCAGCAGCGGCTTACGAATAAAAGGAATATTTAGCAGGCTAAAGACAATTACCCAGCCGCAAAACAGCACCAGGGGTACGGAAGCGGCGAAGAGGATGTCGTGCAGATGTGCAGGGGCGATAATGGCCCAGCTGCGCTGAATAAAAAGTGCATTTAGCGCAGTAAAGAATAGCGCACAACCCAGAGTGAATTTAATATCGTTACAGTGTAACTTTTTTGAAAACCACATCATAAGCAAACCATTCGTTATAGTGATGCGGCGAGTATAGAGAGGGAAGATTAGTGAAACCTTAATGCCACAAAACGGTGGTAAATCTCTTGCACAGTAGGCGCATAACGTCTTCACTGTAAGTGATGGTCGGTTTGTGGAGGTGAGTGTGGCAGAGCAACTGGAATTTTTCCCCATCCAGAGCCCGTGCCGGGGGATTTGTCAGGTTGATGAACGCGGCTATTGCCGTGGGTGCATGCGTACCCGTGACGAGCGGTTTAACTGGCAAAACTTTAGCGATACACAAAAGCAGGACGTGCTTCGCCTCTGCCGACAGCGTTTGCTGCGCAAAATTCGCGCAAACAAAGCGGGGGAAACCGAAGAACCCCAGCAACCTTCACTGTTTTAACACGGTAATTGCGTATACTCATGACATCACGTTCTTGAGGAAAATGTTATGGTTCAGCGTATTACCCTTGCCCCGCAGGGGCCAGAGTTCTCCCGTTTTGTCATGGGCTACTGGCGTTTGATGGACTGGAATATGTCCCCGCTTCAGCTGGCGAGCTTTATTGAAGAGCATCTCGATTTAGGGATCACCACCGTCGATCATGCCGACATTTATGGCGGCTATCAGTGTGAAGCCGCCTTCGGTGAGGCGCTAAAGCTGGTGCCAGCCCTGCGTCAGCGGATGGAGATCGTCACCAAGTGCGGTATCGCCACCACCGCGAAACCTGAAAACGCGCTCGGCCACTACATTACCGACAGCGCACACATTATAAAGAGCGCCGAGCAATCTCTGGTGAATCTGGCAACCGATCATATCGATCTGCTGCTGATCCATCGTCCTGACCCATTGATGGATGCCGATGAGGTGGCGGAAGCGTTTCTGAATCTGCACCAGAGTGGAAAAGTCCGTCATTTTGGCGTGTCGAACTTCACCCCGGCGCAGTTTGCGCTTATGCAATCCCGTCTGCCGTTTACCCTGGCCACTAATCAGGTCGAGATTTCTCCGGTACACCAGCCTCTGCTGCTGGATGGTACGCTCGATCAGCTGCAGCAGCTGCGCATTCGTCCTATGGCGTGGTCGTGCCTGGGCGGCGGTCGTTTGTTCAATGACGATGAATTCCAGCCCCTGCGTGACGAGCTGGAAACCGTTGCCCGCGAACTGAATGCCGAAAGCATTGAGCAGGTGGTCTATGCGTGGATCCTGCGTCTGCCGTCTAAGCCACTGCCGATTATCGGTTCGGGTAAAATTGAGCGTGTGCGGTCCGCGTTGGCGGCCGAAGAGCTGAATATGACCCGTCAGCAGTGGTTCCGCATCCGCAAGGCCGCACTGGGCTACGACGTGCCATAAACCGCCCTAAGGTGACTTTCCGGTGAAATCTTTGCCTCTGGTATACACTTAAGGGGCAAAAAATAACCAGCGGAGGTCATATGAAGCGTTTTGCTCTGGCATTGGTCACGCTGGTTGTTTGCGCAGGGGCGCAGGCAGCCAGCGACGAAGTAGAAATGAATCTCGTCACCTCTCAGGGGGTAGGTCAGTCCATCGGTACGGTGAAGATCACGGAGACCGATAAAGGGCTGGAGTTCGCCCCCAACCTCAAAGCACTTCCTCCCGGTGAACATGGTTTCCATGTCCATGCTAAAGGCAGCTGTCAGCCCGCGTTAAAAGAAGGCAAACCGTCGGCGGCGGAAGCAGCAGGGGGCCACCTCGATCCGCAGCATTCCGGCAAGCATGAAGGCCCGGAGGGAATGGGGCATTTAGGCGATTTGCCTGTGCTGGTGGTGAACAATGACGGTAAAGCCACGGAGCCGGTTGTGGCGCCTCGTCTGAAAAAGCTGGACGAGGTGAAAGGGAAAGCGCTGATGATCCATGTCGGCGGCGACAATATGTCCGATCAGCCTAAACCACTTGGCGGCGGCGGGGCACGCTATGCCTGTGGCGTGATCTGATCCCCAATCGTCCCCGGTGACGGTGCCTGTTCCAGCTGCGACAGCGAGCAGTGCAGGCGCCAGATTATCGAGGCCAAATCACGAGCAGCAGGTTGGTGATGCCGCGCAAGGGTATCGCAGATCCGCTGCAGTTCAGCCAGCGTGGTTACCAGCGGGCGCTGCTGGACACCGCGCTCGCTCATCACATCGCGTAGCAGGGAAAGGCAGACATCACGCACCTGTGACAGCGGATCGGAACGCGTTTCCCACGCACGAAGCTGCCAGACAACGTGTGAGCAGTTCAGCAGCACCACGCCCCAGCGTAACAGCCAGCGGCGGGAAAGAGAGTCCTGGCTATTATTGAGCTGGCTGACATGATGATAGACCAGCGATTCATACTCGCTTTCACGCAGATGCGGTTTACGGCTAAGCTGGTCGACAAATCCCCGTCTTAGTTCACGGATATGTCTACGGCTTTTACGCGCATCAGAACCCGGCCGCAGTACGGCGAACGCCAGCCACGCCAGACCCACACCGAGGATCTTCGCCAGATTGTCATTGAGAAAGTCGGCGTAATCGTAAACCGGGGGATTCGTCACGGAGATAAACGAGCCCATAAAGACAATCAGCTGTCCCCAGAGGCCCGCCAGTTTTGGCATTTGCAGCTTCAGAAGCTGCATGGTGGTTAACAGCGGGAACAGGAACAGCAGGAACTGCCACAGGTCGCTAATCTGAACCATCAATCCGAACTTCACCACAAAGCTGAATAGCGACAGCAACAGCAGCGTGCGTAACAGTAACGTAAGCGAGTTAAACGGTGACGCGGCAACGGAATAGAGCACGCAGCTGATGGCGGCAAGCGTCAGGGCCGCAGAGCCGGATCCCCACTGCGTGGTGATGCTCCACGCGCCAACGAGGGTGAGGGCGCAAAAGGTGCGAAAACCGCTCCACAGCGCTTCCATATAGTCGGTGTGGCGCGCCAGCGCCGGGCTACTGGGAACGGTGAATTCCGTTATTGGACTGGCATTCTCAACCGCGTTGATCCAGCGACTGCTTCGCAGATACAGCCGACAAAAATAGTTCAGGCGCTGCCAGAAAGCGCGGTGACGGTAATCGTACTCATCGACGGGGGCGAGCGGGGCGATGATCCTTGCCACGGTGTAGATGTCCGTTTCCGGGCGGGCGAGGGCCGCAAGCAAGGTATCAATGACGGCGCGCGTGTTGGCAGGCGGCGTGGGCCAGTTGAGCAGCATTCGACGCAGGCTGGAGATAGCGCTGGTCATCCGCAACTGCTGATGCAGCAAATAGTTGAGCAGTTTGTTCTGCCGACGAAAGCGGTAGTGGCTCCAGAAGGCCTGAATGCGCAGCAGATTCATGGTCAGGATCTGACCGATGACCTTTTCGTGTGCCAGACGGATTTCATCGTTAGTATCTGGCTGCCAGAGAAGGCTTGCATGCTCCAGTAAGCGGGCATGCATGGTCTTCAGGGCGGTGATAAGCGCTGTACCGTCGGAGGTACTGGGCAGGATCATCATCATAAACCCACCGCTAAGAATGCCGACAATCACTTCACAGACGCGCGCCTGGGCGATGTCCCATAGCTCGGTGGTGTCGAGTACATTCACCACGGGAAAGGCAATAATGGCGGCGGTATAACCCGCCAGCTGAAATGCGTAGGCAACGTTATTGGTAAAATGCGCGCAGGCCCAGGTACAAAACCCCAGCCAGGCCGCCATGCTCAGTAAAAAGAGCCACGGATCGTTTAGCGTATGCCCCGCAATGATTAACGCAGCGGTGGCTCCCAGCAGGCTTCCGGCCACGCGCCCCAGACTTTTACTGATGACCCCACCGACGGTCGGGAAGCTCACCACCGCCGCAGAGGTCATTGCCCAATATGGCTCATCCAGATTCAGGTAATAGGCGACGGTCAGCGCAAGGCACATGGCAATGCCGTTTCGCAGCGCGTAACGCCACTGAGGGCGCGATGCTTTTACCCACGGTAGGTTTTGCCAGGAGAGCACCCGCAGGTTCATCAGCGCGTTCCGATAGAAACAGTACAGGTCGTGCCTGAGACCAGCGTGAGACTCTGGGGCAGGTTATCAAACTCTACGCGTACCGGAACGCGCTGTGCCAGACGAACCCACGGAACGTTCGGCTTAATGTCCGGCACCAGCCCTGAATCCGTTTCAACGCTTTGATCGTAAATGGCCCGGCCAATGCTGGAAACGTGACCCTGTAACCTGTTCGAACCGCTGTAGAGGGTGATGGTTGCAGGCGCACCTTCCTGAATATGTCGAAGCTTGGTCTCTTCAAAATAGCCTACGACATAAAAAGAGTGGCTGTCGACTAAGGCAAAAACGGGTTGCCCGGTAGTGGCATAGTTCCCCACGCGGGCGGAGAGGTTGGTCACCCATCCATCGACCGGTGCTTCCACCACCGTTTGCGTTAACGCCCACTGCGCCTGCTTGAGCGTAGCTTCCGCCACGTTAACGCTGGCTTGCATAGCCTTAACGTTGATGTTGGCAGTGTCTAAATCTTCGGCAGAAATATAGTTTTGCGACAAATGCCGACGGCGGGTCGCTTCGTTATTGGCTTTCGCGAGATCGGACTGCGCTTTAGCCAGCTGTGCCTGGGCGTTCAGAATCGCAATGTGGTAAGGGGTGTCGTCAATTCGGAATAAAACGTCTCCCTTTTTGACGAACTGATTATCCTTAACCAACAGCGTCGTGATGCTTCCCGACACCTGAGGAGTAATGCTGACCTGCTCAGCGCGAATTTTACCGTCACGGGTCCATGGGGACTGCATATAAAAATTCCACATCCACCAGCCCGCAACCAGTGCGAGGGCAAGAACGAAGAGGGTGGAAAAGTATTTTAGCGTTTTCAGTGACATATTTACCACGCAGTCAAAACGGCAAGGCCCAGGCATACGGAAAGGGCAAACAGGGAAAGATCCATCAGCATGGGATGCCAGATTTCGCCGGAGTACATCCAGTCGCGAAGCAGACGATGCGCGATGAGCCACAGTATAAAGCCCACCAGAACGGCCTTAAACAGGGGAGGAAAGTAGACTGACGCACCGAAGATCAGGTCCTGAAGGGGTAGACCCTCTGAGGGATGAAAAAACGTCACGGGCAGAAATCCTTTGCAGTGAACAGAATGCCGCGTTGGCTTGTCTTAGTATGATGAAGCATCACAATTCAGTGTAAGTCATACTTATAAGTTCGATGAATGCAGTATTGCATTTGTTTTGGCAATACAAATGCTGCACACTATTCTAAAATCAGTATAATAACTTAGCAAGCTAATTATAAGGAGATGAAATTGGAATCGCCACTAGGTTCTGATCTGGCAAGGTTGGTACGCGTCTGGCGTGCTCTGATTGACCATCGCCTGAAACCTCTGGAATTGACACAGACGCATTGGGTTACGCTGCATAACATTCATCAGCTACCGCCCGAGCAGTCGCAAATTCAACTGGCAAAAGCGATCGGTATTGAGCAACCGTCACTGGTGCGCACGCTCGATCAGCTGGAAGAGAAAGGACTCATCTCTCGGCAAACCTGTGCCAGCGATCGTCGCGCGAAGCGGATTAAACTGACGGAAAAAGCGGCGCCTATCATTACTGAGATGGAAGCCGTTATCAGTAAAACGCGAGGTGAAATACTGTCCGGTGTATCACCTGAAGAACTGGAAATGCTCATCAGCCTTATTGGACGCCTTGAGCAAAACATCCATGAGTTGCAGTCACGCGACTGAGAAGTAAAAAAGGCCTTGCATGAGCAAGGCCTTTCTCTTTTTTACTGGAAAATTACCACGCGGTTTCGGCCAGTCTCTTTGGCCTCGTACATTGCCTTATCCGCACTTTCTACACACTTCTCGGCGGTTATGTCCGGCGATATTGCCGTGAAGACGCCCATACTGATCGTAATCGGCTCGGGCAGTTGCCCCTCACTGCTGGCTTTATCAAAGCTGCTTAACTTTATGCGGATGCGTTCAGCGACCAGGAGTGCCTCTTCTGAGGAGGTATTTTCCAGCATCAGGACAAACTCCTCGCCGCCGATACGTGCCGCGATATCTTGCGGTCGCACGGAATCCATCAGCAGGTTAGAGACAAACTGCAGCACTTTGTCGCCCTGCAAGTGGCCGTAGTTGTCGTTGATGCGTTTGAAACGATCGAGATCGCTGACAATCACCGAAACCGGACGACTGGTTTTGGCGATAGCCAGCGCCTGATTTAACGAATCATAAAAATAACTGCGGTTATAGAGACGCGTTAGCGGATCGCGAATCGAGTTCTGATAAGACTGCTGATACTTTAAATGTGATTCACGATACAGATTGAAGACATCGTAAAGCAGTACAAAAATAATAAGCAGCGTAGCGATAGTTTCAAATAAACGGGCGCGATACCAGGAAATATCTTCTGCATGCCCCCCCACTAACAGCATTGACAGCGTGACCACATAACAGACGCAGAGGAAATTTCCCCCTACCCAGAAAAGGTTGCGTATGCGCGTAATAAACATCAGCGTTGCTAATGTCACAATCCACAGGACGATTAATGAAATATTAATGCACTGGCTCCAGAGAACCATAAACTGGCGGGTTTCATTATCCACCAGGTCAATTGATAACAAATCTGAATGACTTGAATAGACCCAGGCCAGAGACACGGCAAAAAAAGTAAAGACAAATAACCCGCTAATAATGGACACATGCGCCAGTCGTGGCAGAGGCCGACTGCGCGTGGTATAGAGTAATGCCGAGACGATGATAAGTACCGCCATTAACAAATGGCGGAACATGTAGTAAATCATCGCATCGTTATAGTTGACGACATTGAACTGATAGAGATCCAGCCAGGCCGGGAAACTCGACAGCGTGCCAATCATCAACAGTGCCGAACCGGCAAAGGCGAAAGCGATCGCAACCAGATACAACCGTTTCTTGTCACACCAGTATTTCATTACCATAAAACAGGCAATAAACAGGTGAAATACCAGCAAGAAAATGGTGAGCGTAGGGAACAAAAGGGGGGAAAAGGACGGAACCCATTCCACCAGTTTAAGAAACAAACCTTGTAATATTCCAATGACAATCACACAACCGAAACAGAACGAGATATAACGGCGTTTTACAGAACGACTCATCGCAAGCATATATGTTTTCAATAAAATGAGAAAAGCTTAAAAAGGGAACTGAGGTGACTCTAATCTATTAATTGAAAAAATACTTTGCGCAGAAACAATATACGGTGGAATTAATAATCAAGGGGGTGAATATATTGTTCTAATATATTCACTGAAGTGATGTGTGATATAAAGGGATGTGGCTTAAGGCCACATCCGCTTTTAGATTAACGTGGGGAAACAGTCACCTGACGTCCATTGCTTGCCAGAACAACGCGCTGGCCTGCAGAGAAGCGGGTGCTGCCTTGTTTCTGTACAACCATGATAGTGCTGCCGTCGTCTTTACGGATTTCCAGTTCCACGCCCTGGGTTTTGTTCATTGCACCCTGAACGCCCTGACCTGCGACACCACCGGCAACGGCGCCTGCTGCTGTCGCCAGCGAACGGCCCGTACCACCGCCTACGGTGTTACCGAGGAAGCCGCCCAGAACCGCACCGCCGATAGCACCCATAACGTTGTTTTCATCGCCACCCTGAATTTGAACAGGACGCGCATTAACAATGGTACCGTAAGTCACGTTCTGAACTTGTTTAGCCTCAGAAGCGCTATAGACGTCGCCAGAAAGTGAACTGTCATTCACACAACCAGCGAGTGTTAAACCAATCAGCGAAACGCCCAGTACACGTAAAATCATTTGAATCTCCTGTTCACCCAAAACGCCCGGTTCGGGCATCCATTATGGCTAAATTATATGGCATAACGGGCCATACTTCATATCTTTGCACTAACTATCAGAAAATTGTACTTGAATATGGCTTAACGGAAGATAAACGGACTTCCCGGGTGCCACCTGTCTGACATTGTTAAAAAATATTATCTCCGCATAGCAAAGCACCGCTGTTTATGGTGGAGTGGTTATCCTTAGCCCACTCAACGTAAGGAAAGCGCATGAAATCGGGTCGCTATATCGGTGTGATGTCTGGAACCAGTCTTGACGGTGTAGATGTCGTTCTGGCCGCCATTGATGAAAACATGGTGGCGCAGCAGGCGAGTCTGACCTGGCCTATCCCCGTTTCGCTCAAAGAAGACATTTTGAGCATTTGCCAGGGTCAACAACTGACGCTTTCGCAGCTGGGACAGCTCGATGTGCGGCTGGGGGCGCTGTTTGCAGAGGCTGTTTTAGCCCTGATGCGAAAAGAGAATCTGCAACCGCAGGATGTGGTCGCCATTGGTTGTCACGGTCAGACCGTCTGGCATGAACCCACCGGCAACGCGCCGCACACCTTGCAAATTGGTGATAACAATCAGATTGTGGCAAAAACAGGGGTCACCGTGGTGGGGGATTTTCGTCGTCGCGATATTGCACTCGGCGGGCAGGGGGCGCCGCTGGTGCCAGCGTTCCATCAGGCGTTGCTGGCGCATCCGGTTGAGCGCCGTATGGTGCTTAACATCGGCGGGATTGCAAACCTGTCGATGCTGATCCCCGGTCAGCCCGTGCGCGGGTACGATACGGGTCCGGGCAATATGCTGATGGATGCCTGGATCTGGCGTCAGTGCGGAAAGCCCTATGATAAAGACGCGGAGTGGGCCAGCGAAGGCAAAGTCATTCTTCCGCTGCTGCAGTCTATGCTAAGCGATCCCTGGTTTGCGCTGCCTGCGCCGAAGAGTACGGGGCGCGAGTATTTCAACTACGGCTGGCTTGAACGCCAACTGGCGCAGTTCCCTGCGCTGGCGCCACAGGATGTTCAGGCCACGCTGACCGAATTGACCGCTGTGTCGATATCGGAACAGGTTCTCCTCAGCGGAGGGTGCGAACGCCTGCTGGTGTGTGGCGGAGGGAGCCGAAATCCGCTGGTGATGGCGCGTCTGGCGGGGCTACTGCCGGGTACTGAAGTCACCACAACGGATGAAGCCGGGATCAGCGGTGATGATATGGAAGCGCTGGCCTTCGCCTGGCTTGCCTGGCGTACCGTTGCCGGTTTGCCAGGTAATTTACCTTCTGTCACCGGCGCGCGGGAGGCAAGCGTCCTTGGGGCTATTTTCCCGGCCAATCCGCGTCATAATCAGAGTTAACTGAAATTCAGCGCGGCGTGTCGTCGTTAGAATGGAACGAAACAGGAGGGCAGCCATGCCCTCCAGGACCAGGAAAGTCTTCGGAATACGCCCATGAAAAAACTTCTTCTTATTGCCGCGCCTTTATTGCTGTCAGGATGCAGCGTCTATAACCAGTTCCTTGAGCGCATGCAGACCGATACGCTGGAGTATCGCTGCGATGAAAAGCCGCTGACCGTGAAGCTGAATAACCCGCGTCAGGAAGCCAGTTTTGTTTACGACAACAAACTGCTGACCCTGAAACAGGGGATGTCGGCTTCCGGGGCACGTTATACCGACGGTATTTACGTGTTCTGGTCGAAAGGTGACAGTGCAACGGTCTACAAACGTGACCGTATTGTGCTGAACAATTGTCAGCTCGAAAATCCGAAGCGTTGAGATTTTTACAGGGGCGGCGCACAATAGCGCCTCCCATTCTCAATGTCAGCTAACGCCATGTCAGATAACGACGAACTGCAGCAAATTGCGCATCTGCGCCGTGAATACACCAAAGGCGGCCTGCGTCGCCAGGATCTTCCCGCTGAACCCCTTGTGCTTTTCGAACGCTGGCTGAAACAGGCCTGCGAAGCGAAACTCGCCGACCCCACCGCCATGGTTGTCGCGACGGTTGATGAAAATGGTCAACCGTATCAGCGCATCGTATTGCTCAAGCATTATGACGAGAAAGGGCTGGTGTTTTATACCAACCTGGGCAGCCGCAAAGCGCACCACCTGGAAAACAATCCTCGCATCAGCCTGCTGTTTCCGTGGCACATGCTGGAGCGTCAGGTGATGGTGACCGGCAAAGCGGAGCGTCTTTCTACGCTTGAAGTAGTGAAGTATTTCCACAGCCGCCCGCGCGACAGCCAGATTGGCGCCTGGGTTTCAAAACAGTCCAGCCGTATTTCTGCCCGCGGCGTGCTGGAAAGCAAATTCCTCGAACTCAAACAGAAGTTCCAGCAGGGTGAAGTGCCTCTGCCAAGCTTCTGGGGCGGTTTCCGCATCCCCATTGAGCAGATGGAATTCTGGCAGGGGGGCGAGCACCGCCTGCACGACCGCTTTTTATACCAGCGCGACAATGGCGGCTGGAAAATCGACAGACTGGCACCGTAATCCCCGAAATTTGTTGATTTAAGCGCTAGCGCACACCGCGCTTGCGCTTTATTCTATGGTCCTTTCGCATCAGGCGAAAAGTCGTGTACCGGCAAAGGTGCAGTCGTTTATACATGGAGAATTTGATGGCAAGCAGTAACTTGATTAAACAATTGCAAGAGCGGGGCCTCGTGGCCCAGGTGACGGACGAGGAAGCGTTAGCAGAGCGACTGGCGCAAGGCCCGATCGCGCTCTATTGCGGCTTCGATCCCACCGCTGACAGCTTGCATTTGGGGCATCTTGTTCCATTGTTATGCCTGAAACGCTTCCAGATGGCGGGGCACAAGCCTGTTGCTCTGGTGGGCGGCGCGACCGGTCTGATTGGTGACCCAAGCTTCAAAGCCGCTGAGCGTAAACTGAACACCGAAGACACCGTGCAGGAGTGGGTGGATAAAATCCGCAAACAGGTGGCACCGTTCCTCGACTTCAACTGTGGCGATAACGCCGCGATTGCCGCGAACAACTACGACTGGTTTGGTGGCATGAACGTGCTGACCTTCCTGCGCGACATCGGCAAGCACTTCTCTGTTAACCAGATGATTAACAAAGAAGCCGTGAAGCAGCGCCTGAACCGTGACGACCAGGGTATTTCCTTTACCGAGTTTTCGTACAACCTGCTACAGGGCTATGACTTT
This sequence comes from Enterobacter mori, assembly GCF_025244905.1. NCBI lineage: Bacteria > Pseudomonadati > Pseudomonadota > Gammaproteobacteria > Enterobacterales > Enterobacteriaceae > Enterobacter > Enterobacter mori. The sequence continues at coordinate 2,009,382 of NZ_CP104285.1, forward strand.
GCCTGTCTGAACAAACTGCACGGCGTGTCCCTGCAGATTGGCGGTTCTGACCAGTGGGGGAACATCACCTCCGGTATCGATCTGACCCGCCGCCTGCATCAGAATCAGGTCTTCGGTCTGACCGTCCCGCTGATCACCAAAGCCGACGGCACCAAGTTCGGTAAGACCGAAGGCGGCGCGGTATGGCTCGATCCGAAGAAAACCAGCCCGTACAAATTCTACCAGTTCTGGATCAACACGGCGGATGCCGATGTTTACCGCTTCCTGAAGTTCTTCACCTTCATGGATATTGAAGAGATCAACGCGCTGGAAGAAGAAGATAAGAACAGCGGTAAAGCGCCACGCGCGCAGTACGTGCTGGCGGATGAAGTGACCAAGCTGGTTCACGGCGAAGAAGGTTTGGCGGCAGCGAAACGCATTACCGCTAGCCTGTTCAACGGTACCCTGAGCGATCTGAGCGAAGCGGACTTCGAACAGCTGGCGCAGGACGGCGTGCCAATGGTTGAGATGGAGAAAGGGGCTGACCTGATGCAGGCGCTGGTGGACTCTGAGCTGCAGCCGTCCCGCGGCCAGGCGCGTAAAACCATCGCCTCTAACGCCATCACCATCAACGGTGAGAAGCAGGCTGACCCGGAATACACCTTCGTTGACGGCGATCGTCTGTACGGACGTTACACGCTGCTGCGTCGCGGTAAGAAAAATTACTGTCTGGTCTGCTGGAAGTAATTAAAAGTACACAGGGGCGTGGGAAACCACGCCCCTTTTGTTTTTACAGGGTTTGGTAAGAAAAAATGAACAACATCCTCGCCATCCAGTCCCACGTTGTTTTTGGGCATGCTGGCAACAGCGCAGCGGAATTCCCGATGCGCCGCCTCGGTGCCAACGTCTGGCCCCTCAATACCGTACAGTTCTCGAACCACACGCAATATGGTAAATGGACCGGCTGCGTGATGCCGCCATCGCATCTGACGGAGGTTGTGCAGGGTATTGCCGAAATCGACCAGCTTAAGCGCTGTGACGCCGTACTGAGCGGCTATCTGGGCTCTGCAGAGCAGGGCGAACACATCCTGGGGATAGTTCGTCAGGTGAAAGCGGCGAATCCGGCGGCAAAGTATTTTTGCGATCCGGTCATGGGCCACCCAGAAAAGGGCTGTATTGTCGCGCCCGGCGTGGCGGAGTTCCACGTCCGCCACGCGCTCCCAGCAAGCGATATTATTGCGCCAAACCTGGTCGAGCTTGAAATCCTCTGCGAGCATCCGGTCAACAGCGTAGAAGAGGCTGTAAGCGCCTCTCGCGAGCTAATTGCTCAGGGACCTGAGATTGTCCTGGTTAAGCATCTTGCGCGTGCAGGCCTGAGCCAGGACCGTTTTGAGATGCTGCTGGTCACCAAAGACGAAGCGTGGCACATCAGCCGTCCGCTGGTGGATTTTGGCACGCGTCAGCCGGTTGGGGTGGGTGATGTCACCAGCGGGTTGCTGCTGGTGAAATTGCTACAGGGCGCGGCCCTGCGCGATGCGCTGGAGCACGTGACCGCAGCGGTGTACGAAATTATGCTTGCGACGAAAAATATGCAGGAATATGAATTACAGGTGGTCGCAGCGCAGGATCGTATCGCGAAGCCGGAGCACTATTTCAGCGCAACCCAATTGTAAGAGCAGGGATATTGTAGGCCGGGTAAGCGCAGCGCCACCCGGCAATACAGAGCGCTCGGATTAATTCAACCCTTCCGCTTTCAGCGCCGCCGCGACAGCAGGGCGTGCCGCTACGCGTTCCATATACGACGTAATATGATCTAACCCTTCCAGGTTCAGCTTAACCGCGCGCGCCCAGCGCAGAACGGTAAACAAATACGCATCAGCAATGGTGAAACGTGCGCCGCAGATCCACTGATCGTCTTTCAGTGATTCATTAACGTACTGCATTTTTTTCTCAAGCAACGCACGTACGGTCGGTTTGTACTCTTCCGGGGTATCCGGGCGGAACAGCGGCGTAAAGCCTTTGTGCAGCTCGGTTGCGATGTAGTTAAGCCACTCAAGGGTTTTATAGCGAGAGATACTGCCTGTTGGTGCCAGCAGCTGACGATCCGGCACGTTGTCGGCCAGGTACTGCATAATCGCCACGCCTTCGGTCAGCAGCGTACCGTCATCCAGCAGCAGAGCCGGAACTTGTCCTTTCGGGTTGATCGCAAAAAAATCATCGCCGTTTTCGAGGCGCTTTTTCATCAGGTCAACGCCGTCCAGCGTGAAATCTTTGCCGCTCTCGCGAAGAGTGATATGGGAAGCAAGAGAACAGGCGCCCGGTTTGTAGAACAGTTTCATCGGTAACTCCTTTTTGCTGAGGTTTCAGCTATGTTAGTGCGCGTTCGGATAAAAAAAAAGCCGCTAATGCTTTAGCGGCTTCTTTCCATTCAGTCGTTTCCCGATGACACTACGCGGTAGCGGTTTCGGTCGCTTTAGACGTTTTGTCGTCGTCCTGAGTCATGCGATTCAGCTTAGGCGCGGTCAGCAACATCAGCGCAGCGATAACCGCCGTGGCGATGCCGATCTGCAGGAAGACAGTACCGTAAACGTTCAGGGAAAGCAGGGGATCGGTAACATTTTCCGGCACCGCCATCAGGTTAGCAATCTTACCTGCAATGATTGCCGCACCCGCAGTGGTCAGGAACCAGCTACCCATGATGAAGCCCATCAGACGCTGTGGCACCAGCTGTGCAACCATTGCCAGGCCCAGACCGGAGATCATCAGCTCACCGATGGACTGCAGGGCGTAGCTCAGGATCAGCCAGTTAACGGAGACGATACCCGCATCAGACGCAAATTTCGTTCCCAGCGGCAGCACCAGGAAGGCGCAAGAACACAGCACCATGCCCACGGCGAACTTGTGCGGCATTGGCAGACGGTCGCCCATCTTGTTATAGATAGCGGCCAGAATCGGGGAACCAATCATGATCCAGAACGGGTTCAGGGCCTGGAACTGCTCAGGTTCAAACGCGATACCGAGGATGGAATGTTCAACGTTACGGATAGCGAAGAAGTTCAGGGAGGTCGGCATCTGGCTGTACAGCACGAAGAAGATAATCGCTTCCAGCATCAGGATGAACGCGACAATCATCTTACGACGTGCAGCGCCCTGCATGGCGAAGGCTTCTTTAGCAAAGATGCAGACGATACCCAGCGCAACCACGCCCAGAACCGCACGTGCAACGCCCTGGTTGTGCAGCAGCCAGGTGGCGATTGCGGCGAGAACGACAACGCCTACGATAGTGGCCAGCAGTTTACCCATGTGAACCGGTTCGAAGTCTGGCTTAGAACCATAGTCTTTAACCCAGCTGCGGCAGAACAGGAAGTTCACAACGGTGATCAGCATACCCACGAAGCTCAGCGCAAAGGCCACGCTCCAGCCGAATTTCGCTGCCAGCCATGGTGTTGCCAGCATGGAGAAGAATGAGCCAATGTTGATGGACATGTAGTACATGGTAAATGCACCATCCAAACGTGGGTCATCTTTGTTGTAGCAGGTAGAGAGCAGGGAGGATGGGTTCGCTTTGAACAGACCGTTACCGACAGCAATCGTTGCCATGCCCATATAGACCACAGCCGCATCGTGTCCAGACCATGCAACCAGACCATAACCAATCGCCAGGACAATGGCGCCCAGCATAATGACGCGTTTGGTGCCGAGGACTTTGTCACCCAGCCAGCCGCCGATAGCAACCAGACCGTACACCAGAGCACTGAAGGAGGAGAACAGCGTGATGGAATCCGCTTCGGACATACCCAGTTGTTTGACCAGGTAAACCGCCATGATCCCTTGCAGGCCGTAATAACCAAAACGCTCCCATAGCTCGATAGAGAAGATGAGATAGAACGCTTTCGGCTGTTTAAAAGCGTTAAGACTCACGCTTTCATTTGTTGGTTTATTGTTTGCAGTAGACACATATACCTCTTTTTTTACATCCCATATTAACGGGGGTGTTCATAGCGTGATGACCGTAGTCCATCCGCTTTATAGTTATATTGGGAGGGGAAACGGCGGGTAATGTTCACTATCCTGACCCATCTGGCAATATGTTTGAAATACTCTGTTACATTTAACTGGGGTGGTATAATCCACGGGTCACGCAAATGTTATTCAGCGTTAAATTTCATCCGTTGCGTTTTACTGGTTTTTTTCACTACCCAAAACCCCTTTTTCGCCCGCAATGGCGATATGTTCTGCTATTTGGCCTTTAATGTAGTGATATAGCCCATAATCCGAAAAATGACTGGTCTTATATGCGGTAAATGAACGATTAATTCTTGTCGGGCAATGGTTTTGCGAGGGGTTTGACAACAAAAATCCAACATGACGTTATCAGAGTGATCTTGATCACAGATGTATAGAAATTTTTGGTGATAAAAAAACTATTAACCTGTTTGGGTGTTAAATGGCCGAACAATCCATAAGGTAGGGTAGCGCAAAAGCGGACAAATTACGGTCAAAAGGAAGGTATGTAGATGGCCTTCCTTTTGTATGGTTTTGATTCAGGAGTGAAAAACGCTAAAGCGATCAGGGATAGACTTTTTCTTTATATTCGCAAAGATCTTCGATGATGCAGGAGCCGCAGCGAGGCTTGCGTGCGATGCAGGTATAGCGGCCATGCAAAATCAGCCAGTGATGGCAGTCGACCTTAAATTCCGCCGGAACGACTTTTAATAACTTCTCTTCTACCTGTTCAACGTTTTTACCTGGCGCAAAGTTGGTGCGGTTAGATACGCGGAAAATGTGCGTATCGACGGCGATAGTCGGCCAGCCGAACGCCGTATTCAGTACCACGTTCGCCGTTTTGCGTCCGACGCCGGGCAGTGCCTCCAGCGCGGCGCGATCCTCCGGCACTTCGCCTCCGTGCTGTTCCAGCAAAATCCGGCAGGTTTTGATCACGTTCTCGGCCTTGCTGTTAAACAGGCCGATGGTTTTGATATACGACTTCACGCCTTCGACGCCTAACTCAAGCATCGCCTTTGGCGTATTGGCCACCGGATAGAGCAGGGCAGTGGCTTTATTGACGCTGACATCGGTAGCCTGCGCAGAGAGCAACACGGCGATCAGCAGCTCAAACGGGGAGGTAAAATTCAGCTCCGTCGTCGGGTGCGGGTTCTCGTCCCGCAGACGGGTCAGGATCGCAATGCGCTTTTCTTTGTTCATGAAGCCTTCTCGGGTGTCCCTTCCAGAACGCTACGCTCAGCCGCGCGGCGCTTACGTTTTTCATCAATCAGGTATTTTATCGCCAGCATCATGCCAAGGCCAATAAAAGCACCTGGCGGCAGCATGGCCAGCAGGAATGGCGTATCGGTGTGGAACACTTCAATACGCAACGCTTTTGCCCAGCCGCCCAGCAGCGCATCTGCACCGTCAAACAGCGTACCGTTGCCGAGGATCTCACGAAGCGAGCCGAGGACAAACATGGCACCTGTCGCCCCCATACCGATGGCGAAACCGTCAAGCGCTGACATCGCCGGGCTGTTCTTCACGGCAAACGCCTCGGCACGCCCGACCACAATACAGTTAGTCACGATCAGCGGAATGAAGATCCCAAGCGATTGATACAGGCCAAACGCGTAAGCGTTAATCAGCATCTGAACGATACTCACCACCGACGCGATGATCATGACGTAAATCGGAATACGGATCTCCGAAGGCGTCCAGCGGCGCAGGGCGGAAATGGAGAGGTTGGTCAGGGTCAGCACCAGGGTGGTTGCCAGCCCCAGTCCGAGTGCGTTGGTCGCAGTAGAGGTGACGGCCAGCAGTGGACACATTCCCAGAAGCTGCACCAGCGCGGAGTTGTTCTTCCACAGTCCCTGAACAATAACGTCTTTAACCTGGCTCATGGTTACTCCTCACAGGCCGGAAGATTGTTAATCTGCGCAGGCAGCGTTTCGGCATACAGCCCGGCGCGTTTTACGGCGTTAACCACGGCGCGCGGCGTGATGGTCGCGCCCGTGAACTGGTCGAACTCACCGCCGTCTTTCTTCACCGCAAACGCTGCGTCATTTTCGCCGTGGATCACTTTACCGGCAAAGTGCAAAATCCAGTCGCTTAAGCGCGTTTCAATTTTATCGCCAAGGCCCGGCGTTTCGTGATGCTCTGTCACACGGGTACCCAGTACGGTACCGGAAAAATCGCTGCCGACGAGCAGTTGAATGGCTCCGGAATAACCGTCGGGTGCGGTGGTTTCCATGACTGCACCCACCGGCCGGTCCCCTTTGCGGGCGATAAAGACGCGGTGCGAGCCCTTCCCAAGCTGCGGCGCTTCTACAACAAAGCAGCTTTTCTGCAGGTTATTATCGTAGAAGTCAGACGGGATCACCTGATCAAACAGCGCTTTTTGCTGCTTCGCCGCCTGCTCATCAATCGTCGATTTGGTCAGTTCGTTCACCAGCGCCGTCAGGCCGGTCAGTACCGCAGCGAAAATAGCCAGCGTGACGCCGTGTTTTTGCATGGTCTTTAACATGGCGAAACCCTTAGCGATGACCGTACACGCGCGGACGCGTGTAGTAGTCGATGAGCGGAACGGTAATGTTGGCGAGCAGGACGGCGAACGCTACCCCATCCGGATAACCGCCAAAGCTGCGAATCAGCCACACCAGCAGACCCGCCAGCGCGCCGAAGATCAGACGGCCACGATTGGTGGTGGACGCCGTAACCGGGTCGGTAAGAATAAAGAATGCACCCAGCATGGTCGCGCCGGAGAGCAGATGCATCTGCGGGCTGGCCAGTGATTCAGGAGAGAAGACCCAGCCCAGCGTCGAACAGACTGCCAGCGTCATGAGAAAGCTCACGGGAATATGCCAGCGGATCGCTTTTTGCTGCAGCAGGAACAGGCCGCCCAGCAGATACGCAAGGTTGACCCACTGCCAGCCAGCACCTGCCAGCACGCCGCTGTAGATGGCGGATTTCATGATCTGCTCAACGCTGTGCCCGGTATGCAGGGACGTTTTAAAGGTATCGAGAGGCGTTGCCTGGCTGATACCGTCCACGCCCATACGCAGCGCGTTCATATCAGCGCCGATCGCGGTATGGCCGGTAAAGATAACGTGTAGGGCATCCATAAAGCCAGGAACCGTGGCGGCAATTTCATGGGGTGGCAACCAGCTGGTCATCTGCACCGGGAAGGAGATCAGTAGAACAACGTAGCCGATCATTGCCGGGTTAAACGGGTTATGCCCGAGTCCGCCATACAGCTGCTTGGCGATAATCACCGCAAACACGGTACCGAGCACCACCATCCACCATGGGGCAAACGGTGGAATACTGATCGCCAGCAGCAGCCCGGTCAGTAACGCGGAGTTGTCAGCGAGAATGCGGGAGACCGCCATTTTTCGCAGCTTCAACACGAGTGCTTCCGCCGCTAACGCACTGGCGCAGCCAAGGACTAACTGGAAAAGGGTTCCCCAGCCGAAAAACCAGAACTGAACGGCGATGCCTGGCAACGCCGCCAGGCAGACCAGCATCATGATGCGCGATGTCTGGCGCTGGTTATGGGTGTAAGGGGAACTTGCGATTCTGAAAACCATTTAATCCTCGTTAACTGCTTGTTGTGCGGCTTTCTTCGCCTGAACGCGCGCAATCGCGGCGGCGACGGCGGCTTTGCGTGGATCATCGTTTGTGGCCTGCGGCTGCTCCTCCTGCTGGGCGGCTTTGCGCGCTTTGGCCCGAGCGATGGCGGCTTCGACAGCGGCTTTGCGAGGGTCAACCGGCACTTCAGGCTCAACTATTTGCGCCTGCTGTGCTGTTTTGCGCGCTTTCGCACGTGCGATGGCCGCTTCGACGGCAGCTTTTCGCGGATCCTCAGCGTCTTTCTCAACAACCACGTCCTGCTGTCCAGCTTTACGGGCTTTGGCACGAGCAATAGCCGCTTCAACCGCCGCTTTACGCGGATCGACGCCCGTTTCCGGCTCGGCAGTTTCTGCTTTCTCTGCCTGACGGGCGCGGGCCTGTGCCTTGCGCGCTTCGCGTGCCGCAATCGCTTCGCTGTTATCCGGTTTCTCGCCGGCCGGGATCATCACAGGCTGCGCCGCGGTCGCTTTTTTCTCGCGAACGCGCGCCAGTGCGGCGTTGATCGCATCCTGATCTTTCTCACCAGGCTGAACAGCGGCCTGCTTATGGCGCTCCTGGCGGGCGATTTTCTCGCGTTCGAGACGCGCCTGACGGGCTTCAAAGCGCGCTTTGGCTTCGGCTGCGCGTTTCTCTTCCATTGAGATGGCATAAATCTCAGCCTTCTCCTGACGGAAGTATTGCACCAGCGGAATATTGCTTGGACAGACCCAGGCGCAGACACCGCATTCAATGCAGTCGGCAAGATTGTGGGCTTGCGCTTTGTCGTGCAGTTGGCCTTTGCTGTACCAGTACAGCTGCTGCGGGAGCAGATCCGCCGGGCAGGCATCAGCACAGGCGCTGCAGCGGATGCAGCCTTTTTCTTCCTGTTCATTACCCATCTCGGTCGGAGAGGGGGCGAGCAGACAGTTAGTAATTTTGACGACCGGGACATCCAGCCACGGCAGGGTAAACCCCATCAGCGGGCCGCCCATGATCACCATCTGGTCGCTGCCAGGGCAAAACTCGGCCTGCTCCAGCAGATGACGCACCGGTGTACCCAGACGCGCCCAGACGTTGCCCGGACGAGAAATCGATTCCCCGGTCAGCGTCACCACGCGCTCGGTTAGCGGCTCGCCGTCAATCACCGCGCGTTTTACCGCATACGCCGTACCGACGTTTTGCATCAGCACGCCGATGTCAGAGGAGCGGCCACCGTGCGGTACTTGTTTACCGGTGAGGATCTGGGTCAGCTGCTTTGCGCCGCCAGACGGGTATTTGGTCGGGATTACGCGCAGGCTAATATCATGGCACCCTGCCAGCACGGCCCGCAGCATGGAAATGGCCTGCGGTTTATTGTCTTCAATGCCGATCAGCACTTCTCGTGGCTGCAGAATATGGGCGAGGATGCGAATACCTTCCACCACCTGGGCGGCACAGTCCTGCATCAAACGGTCATCGGCGGTGATATAAGGTTCGCATTCCGCGGCGTTGATGATCAGCGTGTTAATCTTGTCGCCACCGCCGCGCAGTTTGGTACCCGTCGGGAAACCTGCGCCGCCAAGTCCGGCAACGCCGAACTGATGAACGCGTTCAATCAACTCTTCGCGGCTGCGGGAACGGTAATCACTCCAGCCGTCACGGTCGATCCAGCGGTCTTCGCCGTCGGCTTCAATAATCACGCTCAGTTCAGACAGCGCTGAAGGGTGCGCGACGGTATGTGGGGCGATAGACACCACTTTACCGGAGGTTGGGGCGTGTACCGGCAGCATCCGTCCCCGACCAAAGGTCAGCGGCTGGCCGCGAAGAACGGTATCGCCTTCTTTTACGCAGAGTTCGCCTTCCGCGCCGATATGCTGTTTAAGTGGCATGACGTAACGCGTCGCCAGCGGAGTTTGTCGCAGCGGCGTACCGTTTGACTGGGTTTTCATCTCCGGGGGATGGATACCGCCGTCGAAGTCCCAAATCTTATCTTTTCTGAAAGCAGAAAATAACTTAAGCATGTTGTTCCACAGGAATATTGCGAACCGGAATGGTCTGAAGATCCCATTTCCAGCTTTCGGTAGTCGTTTCAACCGGGCGCAGTTCTATGCACTGCGTTGGGCAGGGGGCCACGCAAAGGTTACAGCCGGTGCACAGATCGGCAACAACGGTGTGCATGGCGCGGGTTGCGCCCACAATGGCATCTACAGGGCAGGCCTGAATACATTTGGTGCAGCCGATGCAGTTCGCTTCGTCGATCACCGCGAGGGCGCGAACCGGCTCCTGCACCTCGGCATCGCCGTCGACAGGCTGCGGATCAACGTTAAGCAGGGCGGCAATTTTGAGCATCACCGCTTCACCACCGGGTGCACAGCGGTTGATTTTTTCACCCTGCACGCCTACCGCCTCGGCGTAAGGCCGGCAGCCGGGGTAGCCACATTGCCCGCACTGGCTTTGTGGCAGCAGCTCGTCAATTTTTTCCACAACGGGATCGTCCTCAACCGCGAAACGGCGGGAGGCGTAGCCCAGAATCAGGCCAAACACCAACCCCAGTACGCTGATGGAGGCGATGGCAATCCAGATAGCACTCATTACAACTTCACCAGACCACTAAAGCCCATAAAGGCCAGAGACATCAAACCTGCCGTCACCAGTGCAATGGCGTTTCCGCGGAAGGGCGCGGGAATATCCGCTGCAGCCAGACGTTCACGAATAGAGGCAAACAGAACCATGACCAGTGAGAAACCGACGGCGGCAGAAAAGCCGTACAGCGCCGATTGCATGAAGTTATGCCCGAGGTTGATGTTAAGCAACGCCACCCCGAGTACGGCACAGTTGGTGGTGATCAGCGGCAGGAAGATACCCAGCAGGCGATAGAGCGCCGGGCTGGTTTTGCGCACCACCATTTCGGTAAATTGCACGACGACCGCAATGACCAGAATAAAGGACAAGGTGCGTAAATAGATCATGTCCAGCGGGATCAGGATCCAGGTATCAATCAACCATGCGCAGATGGACGCCAGCGTCATGACGAAGGTTGTCGCCAGCCCCATGCCCATCGCGGTCTCCAGTTTTTTGGAAACCCCCATAAAAGGACACAGGCCAAGAAACTTCACCAGAACGAAGTTGTTAACCAGCACAGTGCCGACAAAGAGCAGTAAGTAATCGGTCATTATTCAGCCTGAAATAAAAAAGCCGCCTATTATCGGACAAAGCACGACAGGCGACAACAGGTTAACAGTAAGGTTATTACGGGTTCACGAAGGTTTTCTTCACCCGCGTCGAACGCTTGAAGTAAGGGACCAGCAGCGCAGCAGCCAGTAACGGGAATAACAGCTGGCGAAGCGCTAGCGCGTCAGAAACCGGAGAAAAAGCAAAGGCTTTCACCGCCAGCAGCACGGAAATTAGCAGCCAGATAATATAATGTTTTGGCACACTTTTGCGGCGCTTAAAGAACGCAATGGTCAACCAGAGCGTGTAGTACCACATCCCGATGGCGAAGACGAACGAAGCAAACCACAACGCAATATTAAGCACACTTTGCGACATCAGGGTCTGAATGGCATGAGGTGTGATCAGCGCGGTAGTATAGAGTAACAGCGCAAGCGATGCGCTTAATAATGCAACCAGCAGCCATGCCAGTGGGGCGATTAACCAGCCTCCAATTCTTTCTCCAGGCGATACGGTCATGCTTTCTCCCATAGTCTGCGCGAAAGGGTATACAGAAATTTGCAGGGCGGAGAGTATATAACATTTCGCGCGGATGGCTACTTTCTTATAAAACGTAACGCCATACGGACTTCGGCACTTCCCCGACGTTGAACAAACGGCCACCGGAGACCAGTTCAGCCCGGCGATGGTCAGCGGCGCGATACATATTGATAATTTCGTGATTATCCAACAGCGTGTAGTTTAGATGGTCAAACAGTTTTTCCAGGCTCTCAAGGGAATTGATCTTGCGAAATTTTAATAAATAGTCCTGAACTGTCATGTTAATAAGTTTCCATATAAAAGTGAGTAATACCCGTGTCGGTAATTCGTTCGAATAATAAACGGATAAATAAAGACGTAAACAGCCCACTCAGGTAATGTGACGAAATTAGGAGTTTTCTTTGCTGAAAGATTCAGGCATCAGACGATGCCTGGAAGTGAAGGTTAACCCTGTTCAACACGGCTGGCAATATGCAACTGACAGAATGTGTCACGAGGGCGTTACTTCGGTTGTGCGACGGTGACAGGCTCTGGCGGTTGGTAGTTATCGATATGGCTGGCAACGCCAAGCAAAATGACCGAAACCCCAAGGACAATCCATCCCGCTAATTCAATGATTCGATTAATTATTGATGACATGACTCGTGTTTGTGATTTATCCATAAATACAGATTGCAAATGTTACCGTGCAGCACTGACCTCGGCAAGCGGTTTGGGAACGATACCCTTAATCAATCTCAGTGAGTTACATCCTTGTAACAAAAACATCTGGTGCAAGGTGCTATTTTAAGGCATATGACACATTATTAATGTGTAGTAATACCCGTAAAGCCAGTGTGAAATAAGATAATGACAGGAGGGCACTTTGATGAGTGAAAATATCCGTGTCGGGCTGATTGGCTATGGTTACGCGAGTAAAACCTTTCACGCGCCTCTGATTAGCGGGACACCGGGAATGTCGCTGGGGGCGGTTTCGAGCAGTGATGCCGCCAAAGTACATGCCGACTGGCCAGGCGTTCCGGTTGTTTCTGAACCTAAACATCTTTTCAACGATCCTAATATTGACGTCATCGTCATTCCTACCCCAAACGACACGCACTTTCCGTTAGCTAAAGCGGCGCTGGACGCGGGTAAACATGTTGTGGTCGATAAACCCTTTACCGTGACGCTGTCACAGGCGCGTGAGCTGGATGCACTGGCAAGAAGTCTTGGAAGGCTGCTGTCCGTCTTCCATAACCGGCGTTGGGACAGCGATTTCCTGACGGTGAAAGCCCTGCTTAGTGAAGGTACGCTTGGTGAAATAGGCTATTTTGAATCTCATTTTGACCGCTTTCGTCCGCAGGTGCGTAACCGCTGGCGTGAACAGGCGGGCCCCGGAAGCGGTATCTGGTATGACTTAGCGCCGCATTTGCTCGATCAGGCCGTAAATCTGTTTGGTCTGCCGGTAAGTATGACGGTTGATTTGGCGCAGCTTCGGCCTGGCGCGCAGACGACAGATTACTTCCACGCCGTTTTGAGCTATCCGCAGCGTCGTGTCGTACTGCACGGGACGATGCTCGCCGCCGCGGAATCGGCGCGCTATATCCTTCATGGTACGCGCGGCAGCTTCGTGAAGTTTGGTCTGGATCCGCAGGAGGACCGCCTGAAAAACGGTGAGCGTTTGCCGCAAGAGGACTGGGGCTACGACATGCGCGATGGCGTGCTGACGCGCGCGGAAGGCGACGAGTTGGTTCAGGAAACGCTGCTGACCATCCCAGGTAACTATCCGGCTTATTACGCGGCTATCCGTGATGCGCTCAACGGTACGGGGGAGAATCCGGTTCCGGCCAGCCAGGCGATTCAGATCATGGAGTTGATTGAGTTGGGCATTGAGTCTGCCAAACATCGCGCCACGCTCTGTCTGGCATAAGTTCTACATGTTTTTGTAGGCCGGGTAGGGCGTAGCCGCCACCCGGCAAGGGTTTACGCGGTTGCCACCTTATCCCGAAGCGCCTGTTTCTCTTCAGGCGTCAGGAACGCAATTTCCAGCCCGTTAATCTGCGCCTGGCGGATCTGCTCGCGGCTCAGGCCCGCCTGCGGCGCGGCGATGTTGTACTCGTGGATGATATCCACGCCCTGTACCGCCGGATCGTCGGTGTTCAGCGAGGCCAGAACGCCGTGCTCGAGGAACGTTTTTAGCGGGTGATGCGCCAGCGTTGCCACGGTGCTGGTCTGAATGTTAGACGTCAGGCACGACTCTATCCCGATACGCTGCTCCGCCAGGAAATCCATCAGGGCACGATCTTCGACGGCTTTCACCCCGTGGCCGATACGCTCTGCGCCCAGTTCGCGAATGGCCTGCCAGATGCTTTCCGGGCCTGCCGCTTCACCCGCATGAACGGTAATGTGCCAGCCTGCGTCACGTGCGCGATTGAAGTGGGAGAGGAACAGGCTACCCGGGAAGCCCAGTTCATCCCCGGCGAGGTCAACAGCGGTGATCTGGTCACGATGCGCCAGCAATGCGTCCAGCTCCTGAAGGCAAGCCGCTTCACCGAAGGTGCGGCTCATGATGCCAATCAGACGTGCCTGAACGTCGAAAGCTTTACACCCTTCGCGGACGCCTTCAATGACGGCTTCCACCACGCCTGCAACGGGCAGGTTGTGGGTCATCGCCATGTAGCCCGGCGAGAAGCGCAGTTCGACGTAATGCAGGCCGTTACGGGCGGCGTCTTCGATGTTTTCGAACGCCACGCGGCGGCAGGCATCCAGCGAGGCCAGCATTTTCACGCCCCAGTCAAGTTTGCTCAGGAAGCTGACCAGATCCGGCTCATTGGATGTGACCTGAACATGGGGGATCAGGGTTTCAATCGTTTGAGCGGGAAGCGTTAAATTATACTGGCGGCCAAGATCGAGGATGGTTTGGGCACGAATGTTACCGTCAAGGTGACGATGAATATCAGTTAAAGGCAGGCGTGTATCAATCATGGTCGCACTCTTTGCTGGTTAAAGTGCGCCATATTATAAAAACAAAACGGGGTAAAAAGCTATTTGCGCAAGGGAATATTCCGTTGCGCAATAGCATTACAGCAGGGTAGCGATTCCGGCGATGAGGCGTTGCACCCCTTGTTCAAGCTTGCTGCGCGGGCAGCCTGCGTTCAGGCGCACGAAGCCATTACCCTCTTCTCCATAGGTGTATCCCGGCATGATCGCCACTTTTTTCTGTTCAATCAGCACTTTTTGCAGCGCCTTGTCGTCAATGTTCAGCGGGCGCAGGTCAATCCAGGCCAGATAGGTTGCTTCCGGCGGCTGCCAGTTCAGTTTCGGAAAAGCGCGGTTTAATTCCTGCGCGATAAACAACAGATTCTCTTCCAGATAACTCCGCAAGGCATCCAGCCATGGCGCTCCCTGCTGATAGGCGGCGATATGCGCCGTCAGCGCCAGCACGGAAGGGGAAGAGAGTCCGTCACGGCCTTTAAGCGCGCGGAGGTAACCAGTGCGGCTCGCTTCATCGCCGATCAGCCCGTAAGCCCCGGTCAGCGCCGGAATATTAAAGCTTTTCGAGCCGGAGGTGAGGAGCGCCCATTTGCCGCGAGCTACCTCATTCCACGGTGTGTGATGATGTTTTGCCCACACCATGTCCATATGAATTTCATCGCTGATCGCCGCTACGTCATAACGTGCGCACAGTTCCGCCATCTGCGTCAGCTCATCCCGCGTCCAGACCTTACCGGTTGGATTTTGCGGGCTACACAGCAGCAAAATTTTGTTTTCTGGTTTCGCCAGGGCCGTTTCCAGCGCGGCCATATCACCCATCCAGCCGCTCGCCTGTTTCACCATCGCGACCGGAACGACGTGGCGCGCGTTGCCTTCGATGGCGTTATAAAACGCATCGTACGCCGGAGTATGAACCACCACGCCGTCGCCGGGTTGCGACCAGAGACGGATCAGCTCTGACACCATGTAGATGACGGAAGGGCCATAAACGACGGATTCGGTATCGATACGGCTGTTAAAGCGTTGCTGGAACCAGTGCGCGACGGCAGCCAGAAACTCATCGTTTTTCCAGCGGCTGTAGCCAAACACGCCGTGATCGATGCGCTGATGCAGCGCGTCGGTGATACAAGGGGCGGTGGCGAAATCCATATCCGAGATAGTGAAGGGCAGCAGATCGGCCGCGCCAAAGCGGTCGGCAACGTAATCCCACTGGGTGCACCAGGTGCCGTGACGATCCACGACGGTCGAGAAATCAAACATAACGCTCATCCTTAACGTAAAACCCCCTCATGGTGAGGGGGGGAGGCATCAGGCTTCGACTGTTCGCATCAGCGTTGCCAGCTCATCTTTTACCGACTGCACCTGCGGGCCGATAACCACCTGCAAATTATGCTGATTTAACTGTACCACACCGATGGCGCGGTTAGCTTTCAGCGCATGGGTATCCACTTTCGACATATCCGCCACCGACAGGCGCAGGCGGGTAATGCAGTTATCCAGCGAGGTGATGTTATCCGCGCCGCCCAGCGCTGCCAGAATGGCAGGGGTGTTGTAACCCGATTTTCCTACCGTCCCTGCAACCGCTTGTTCAACGCTGGTCGCTGTTTCAGCATCACGGCCCGGTGTTTTCAGGTTAAAGCGGGTGATGGCGAAGCGGAAGATGCCGTAGTACACCGCAAACCAGATTGCCGCCACGACCGGCACCAGATACCACTTAGTGGACAAGCCGTGCAGGATCCCGAACACCACGAAGTCAATCACGTTGCCGTCAGTGTTACCGATGGTGACGCCGAGCACCGCCATCACGGTGAAGCCCAGACCGGTCAGCACGGCGTGAATGAGGTACAGCACCGGCGCGACGAACAGGAACAGGAATTCGATTGGCTCGGTTGTGCCGCCAACGACGCAGGCGATCACGCCGGAAATCAGCAGGCCTTTAATTTTATGACGGTTTTCCGGACGAGCACAGTGGTACATCGCCAGCGCCGCACCCGGCAGGCCGCCGAGGAAGGCAGGCATTTTGCCCTGAGACAGGAAACGGGTTGCGCTCTCAGAGAAGCCGTGGGTGGTTGGGCAGCTCAGCTGCGCCTGGAAGATCGTCAGCGCACCGCTCACGTCGTGACCGCATACATCCATCGTCCCGCCCGCTTCGGTGAAGCGAATCAGGGCTACCAGAATGTGCTGCAGACCAAACGGCAGCAGCAGACGTTCACCGGTACCGAAGATCATCGGACCGAAATCACCCGCGCCGTTAATGATGCGACCAATACCGGTGATACCCATCGCGAAAACAGGCCAGATCAGCGGAATGATCAGACCAAACAGACCCATTACCACGAGGGTGATAATCGGCACAAAGCGGGTGCCGCCGAAAAAGGCCAGAGCATCCGGCAGGCGGATATTGTGGAAACGTTCGTGCAGCATCCAGATAATCACACCCGCGATCACCGCACCGAGGATCCCGGTGTCGATGGACTGAATACCAATCACGCTCTGGATATTATTGGCTTTCAGTACGGCAGCGTCGGTGGTAGGCAGAATGCCTTTTGCGGTCAACCAGAAGTTAACCGCAAGGTTCATCACCGCGTAGCCCACGAAGCCCGCAAAGGCGGCCACGCCTTTATTTTCGCGCGCCAGGCCCAGCGGGATGGCGATGCAGAACATGACGGGCAGGAAGCTAAACGCAAAGGAGCCGACTTTGCTCATCCAGATGAAGATCGCCTGCAGCACCGGGTTGCCGAGGAACGGGATCAGCGTAACAACGTCATGACTGCTCAGGGAGCTGCCGATCCCCAGCATGATCCCGCAGAATGAGAGGAGTGCCACGGGCAGCATAAAGGTTTTACCCAGTTGCTGGAAAAATTCCCACAGCGATATTTTTTGTGCTGCTTTCGCCGTCATAAAACGACTCCTTTATTGTTAAAATCAGTTTATCTGCTTCAATGCTGCGAGAAGATAAAACGTTTTATCAAAGTTTAGTGCGCGCTAAATCACATTCTCAGGCTTTGACTGATAGTATAAAGATATCGTATTGATAAAACGTTTTACCGATCTCATTATCAGGGAGTCACGCCAACCCATGGCTGTAGCGAAAAAGATCACCATCAATGATGTTGCCCTCGCGGCTGGCGTTTCCGTCAGCACGGTGTCGCTGGTTTTAAGCGGGAAGGGGCGTATCTCTCCCGCCACCGGACAGCGGGTCAATGAGGCGGTTGAGCAACTGGGCTTTGTGCGTAACCGCCAGGCTTCAGCGCTGCGCGGCGGGCAAAGCGGGGTGATTGGCCTGATCGTTCGCGACCTGACGTCACCGTTCTATGCCGAGCTGACCGCCGGTCTAACCGAAGCGCTTGAAGCGCAGGGGCGGATGGTCTTTCTGCTGCACGGCGGGCGCGAGGCCGATCAGCTTCTCTCCCGGCTCGATATGCTGCTAAACCAGGGGGTGGACGGGGTGATCGTCGCCGGGGCGTCGGGCGTGGGTAGCGAACTGTGCGAGCGTGCCGCCGAAAAAGGTGTGCCGCTGGTCTTTGCCTCACGTGCCAGCTACCTTGATGAAGCCGACACGCTGCGCCCGGATAATATGCAGGCCGCGCAAATGTTGACCGAGCATCTTATTCGTCGCGGGCATCAGCGCATTGCCTGGCTTGGCGGTAAAAGTTCGTCCCTTACGCGCGCCGAGCGGGTAGGCGGCTACTGTTCGACGCTGATTAAATACGGGCTGCCGTTCCACAGTGAGTGGGTGGTGGAATGTGGATCCAGCCAGAAGATGGCGGCGGAAGCGATAGGCGCGCTACTGCGAAGCAGCCCGACGATCAGCGCCGTGATTTGCTACAACGATGTGATTGCGATGGGTGCCTGGTTTGGCCTGATCCGCGCTGGTCGTCAGAGCGGCGAGGGCGGGGTGGAAACCTTCTTCGGGCACCAGGTGGCGCTGGGGGCGTTCGCCGACGTCGGTGAAAACGCGCTCGACGATCTGCCCATCGTCTGGGCCACTACCCCCGCGCGCGAGATGGGCTACACGCTGGCGGACAGGATCATGCAGCGCATCGACAATACGGATGTGCAGGCCGGGCACCAGATTGTGGCGGCGCGGTTAGTGACGGTGAAATAATCTTCGCTGCACATCGCCCGGCGGCGCTGCGCTTGCACGGGCCTACAACGGCCCGGAATCGTAGGCCGGGTAAGCGTCAGCGCCACCCGGCAATAAAAAACCCCTCATAAGAGGGGTTTTGACGTTTACTGTTGCGGTGCCGCCGGTTCAGCCGGTTCCGGCATCCCCAGAGCTGGCATACCAAACATGCCGACAAAATCTTCAAGCGGCATTTTATCGCCGTTCAGAGTTACCTGGCCGTTGGCATACTGCAGGCTGGTGGAAATCGTGTTGTCTTCCACTTTAGTGATGCGGAACATCTGGCCCATTGCCGCCAGACCTTTCACCTGCTGGTTCGCCAGTTTGCCAGCGTCTTCATCGCCGTAACCTTCAAGCTTCGCAATCTGGGTCATAAACTCGGTCGCCATGTCCATTGGGATGGTCAGCTTGCTCTCGAGTGACTTCACGCTGCGATCCACTTCCTGCGCCAGCGTCTGCGGTTCACCCGTTGCGGTTGCAGGATCTTTCAGGAACAGAGACAGGTTAAAGTTGGTTTCGCCTTTGCTGTTTTTCCAGCTCAGCGGCGCGACGGTTACCACCGGCTCGCCTTTCAGCAGGATCGGCAGGTTGTTGAACAGCACTGCCATCGCCTGCTGCTGGTACACTTCCGGGTTCTGCTGCAGTGCGGCATCGGTCAGCAGCGCCTGGCTCTCTTTGCTGTATTTCTGGCTAAACTCGTGCCACGCCTGGCCGTCGATATTGCCGATCTTCAGCGTTAATTTTCCGGTCCCCAGATCCTGATTTTGCACCTTCATGCTCTTCAGGGCGTAATCCAGCTGCGTATTGATATTCTTACCGTCTTTGGAAATTTCAGATTTGCCGTTCACGTCCATGCCTTCCAGCACGGCCATCTCTTTACCTTCAACCGCGATTGCAATCTTATCGAGAGAGAGCTTCTGATCGCCAATACGCTCTTTAAAATCGGTCATACGGCTGTTGCCGTCGGCTTTCAGGTTGTTGAAACTGAGCTGAACCTTTTGGTTATATTCGTTAACCGCGTTCACCACACCGCTTTCTGCTTCGCCGGTCAGAGAGAACACGTTTCCTTCGCGGTCAGCGTCAAGTTTGAAGTTGCCTCCGCTGAAGGCGACCTTCTCGTTCTCTTTCTCATAGTTCAGCGCTTTCAGCGCAATATCGGAACTCGTGTCACCGGCATAGCTGATGCGAGTATTGATTTCGAAAGGCGAGGTATTTTTTGCCAGATCAAACAGCGGCTTGGTGACGTCGTTATTCACCAGCACCGTGTGAACGGACGCCATTGATGGGATCAGATTAAACGATTTTAACTGCGCCAGCGGGAACGGACCGTGGCTGACCACTTCATCCAGCACCACGCTCTGGCCTGGCTTCAGCCAGGCGTTGGCGTTTCCTGCTACAGGTTTCACCACCATCTGCATATGGCTGGTAAACACGCCGCGCTGATAGTTCTGATAGCTAAGCTCAATGCCTGCCTCTGGCGCGCTGCGCTTAATCTCTCCGTTAGCCTGCGCGACCATCTCAGCCAGACGGCCTTCTAGCTGTTTCCCGGTAAACCAGGAGGCACCCGTCCAGACCACGCCTAACGCTACAATCACTCCAACCGCTACGACCGATTTTTTCATTGCGACTATCCCTAAAATGAAACCAGGCGGTAAAAACCGCCCGGAGATATAAAGCCTAAAACTAGCTTAGCAAGAGTTGTTAAAAAATTCAGTAAGTGCTTATAGCTTATTAAAAACGCGCGCCAGACGACCGGTGCCGCTCACGCTAACCGGCGACTCGTTCGCTGCAACAAAAGCCGATTCGCCCGGCTTGAGCACCAGACGCTGTTGGCCTTTCTGCAGCGTCACTTCGCCTTCAACGCAGAACAGGATTGCCGCGCTCTCCTGCGCGATGGCGGTTTCGGCCTGGCTCAGATCGTGCAGAGAAAACGCAAAATCCTCAACCGGGATCGGGAAGTCCAGCTCTGCGCCGTTTTTCACCGGCTGAGTCAGCAGCTCGTCGGCAGGCTTCGCCACGAACTTCACGTTAGCGACCAGCTCAGGGATATCGATGTATTTTGGCGTCAGGCCCGCGCGCAGCACGTTATCCGAGTTGGCCATCACTTCAAGCGCGACGCCCTGCAGGTAGGCGTGCGGGGTTTCGGCAAACAGGAACATTGCTTCGCCCGGGTTCAGCTTCACCACGTTCAGCAGCAGAGGAGAGAACAGGCCGCTGTCGTCCGGGTAGAATTCGGAAATCAGACGGATAGTCTCCCACGGCTCACCTTGCTGGCTGTTCAGTGCTGCTTTCAGCACTGCCAGCGCGTGGGCTTTTTCTTCGCCCTGCATATTCAGCAGGCTGGCGAACAGCTGGCTCAGCGCGTCCGCGTTCGGGTTTTCCAGGAAGTGGGCGATAGCTTTGTTGGCACCCGCGACAGGTTGCAGCAGAGAAACGATCTCCGAAAACTCGCGGAACGCGTTCATCGCCAGGAAAGGGGTGAGAGCAAATACCAGCTCCGGCTTGTGGTTCGGATCTTTGTAGTTACGTTCAGCCGCGTCTAATGGAATACCCGCCGCGTTCTCTTTCGCAAAGCCGATTTCAGAGGCTTTCTTGTTCGGGTGAACCTGAATGGAGAGCGGCTGGTCGGCGCACAGTACCTTAAACAGGAACGGCAGTTCGCCAAAACGAGTGGCAACCTTGTCGCCCAGCAGTGCGGCTTTATCGGCATCAATCACGTCGCGCAGGCTGCGTACCTGGCCGCTGGCGTCTGTTATTTTTGAGCTGCTCTTCGGGTGCGCGCCCATCCACAGCTCTGCCATCGGCAGGTTGTCCGGGTTGGCGATACCGTAGAGATCCGTTAACGCAGTTTTACTTCCCCAGGCGTAGTTTTGCACTGAGTTGATGAGTTTTTGCATTATCAAGCCCTGATTCAAATGTGGAATTAACTCCGGGTATTAAAGCAATAAACCGCGTGGAAGTAACCTGCGGATGTAAAAAGTCGTACTAGTCTCAGTTTTTGTTAAAAAATTGTGTAGGATAAGCTGACTCGCTTTTAAGCCGGGCAGCGGAACATCTGCCCTGAACAATCAGACCGAAGCAGTAAGTGAGAGAACAATGTCGAACAAACCCTTTCATTATCAGGATCCTTTTCCCCTTAGTAAGGATCACACCGAGTATTATCTGTTAACCCGCGATTACGTTTCTGTCTCTGAGTTTGAGGGACAGGAGATCCTCAAAGTTGACCCGCAGGCGCTGACGCTGATGGCGCAGCAGGCCTTCCACGATGCTTCGTTCATGCTCCGCCCGGCGCATCAGCAGCAGGTTGCCGATATCCTGAGCGATCCGCAGGCCAGCGAGAACGATAAGTACGTTGCGCTGCAGTTCCTGCGTAATTCGGATATCGCGGCGAAGGGCATTCTGCCGACCTGCCAGGATACGGGGACCGCAATTATCACCGGCAAAAAAGGCCAGCGCGTCTGGACCGGCGGCGGAGATGAAGCGGCGCTGGCGCACGGCGTCTACAACACCTATATCGAAGATAACCTGCGCTACTCGCAAAACGCGGCGCTGGATATGTACAAAGAGGTCAACACCGGTACCAACCTGCCTGCTCAGATTGACCTCTACAGCGTCGACGGTGACGAGTACAAATTCCTCTGCATCGCCAAGGGCGGCGGTTCGGCTAACAAAACCTACCTCTACCAGGAAACCAAAGCGCTGCTCACCCCGGGCAAGCTGAAAAACTACCTGGTTGAGAAAATGCGTACCCTCGGCACCGCAGCGTGTCCGCCGTACCATATCGCCTTCGTGATCGGCGGTACCTCGGCGGAAAGCACGCTGAAAACCGTCAAGCTGGCGTCGACCAAATACTACGACGGGCTGCCGACCGAAGGGAACGAACACGGCCAGGCATTTCGCGACGTGCAGCTTGAGCAGGAACTGCTGACCGAAGCGCAGAACCTGGGGCTGGGCGCACAGTTTGGCGGCAAATACTTCGCGCACGACATTCGTGTGATCCGTCTGCCGCGCCACGGCGCGTCCTGCCCGGTGGGCATGGGCGTGTCCTGCTCGGCGGATCGTAACATCAAGGCGAAGATCAACCGTGACGGCATCTGGATCGAGAAGCTGGAGAACAACCCGGGCAAATACATCCCGGAAGAGCTGCGCAAAGCGGGCGAGGGGGAAGCGGTTCGCGTGGACCTGAATCGTCCGATGAAAGAGATTCTGGCGCAGCTTTCGCAGTATCCGGTCTCGACCCGTCTTTCCCTGAACGGCACGATTATCGTGGGCCGCGACATCGCACACGCGAAGCTGAAAGAGCGTCTGGACAACGGCGAAGGGCTGCCGCAGTACATTAAAGATCACCCGATCTACTACGCAGGCCCGGCGAAAACGCCTGAAGGCTATGCCTCCGGCTCGTTAGGTCCAACCACGGCAGGCCGTATGGATTCCTATGTTGACCAGCTGCAGGCTAACGGCGGTAGCATGATCATGCTGGCGAAAGGCAACCGCAGCCAGCAGGTGACGGACGCCTGCCACAAGCACGGCGGCTTCTACCTCGGCAGCATCGGCGGCCCGGCAGCGGTCCTGGCGCAGGGCAGCATCAAGAGCCTGGAGTGCGTGGAATACCCGGAACTGGGTATGGAAGCGATCTGGAAAATAGAAGTGGAAGACTTCCCGGCGTTTATCCTGGTGGATGACAAAGGTAACGACTTCTTTAAGCAGATCCAGTCTTCCCAGTGCTCGGCGTGTGTGAAGTAATTCTGTAAATTGCCGGGTGGCGGCTGCGCCTTACCCGGCCTACGAGTCTGGTAGGTCGGGTAAGCGTCAGCGCCACCCGACACCAAAAAGAGCGCACAAAGCGCCATAACGTTTGTCAGAAGTCATCAATACTTATCTCTTAAGCATGTGAGCAATCCCATCTTTGTTATCAAGGAGAAAGTAATGACCACGGTACGCCATGAGAAAGACTCGATGGGCGCCATCGACGTCCCCGCCGACAAGCTATGGGGCGCGCAAACCCAGCGTTCGCTGGAGCATTTCCGTATCTCGACCGAAAAAATGCCCGTCTCGCTGATCCAGGCGCTGGCGCTGACCAAACGCGCTGCCGCCAAAGTGAATCAGGATTTAGGGCTGCTTGACGCCGACAAAGCCACGGCCATCATCAACGCCGCCGATGAAGTGCTGGCAGGCAAGCATCCCGACGAATTCCCCCTCGCGATCTGGCAGACCGGTTCCGGTACCCAGAGCAATATGAACATGAACGAAGTGCTGGCGAACCGGGCGAGTGAACTGCTGGGCGGCGTACGCGGCATGGAGCGTAAGGTCCATCCGAACGATGACGTCAACAAAAGCCAGAGTTCTAACGACGTCTTCCCGACGGCGATGCACGTGGCGGCGGTGATTGCTATCCGCGAGCAGCTTGTCCCGCAGCTCAACGTGCTCAAAACTACGCTCAACGAGAAGGCGCAGGCCTTCCGCGACATCGTCAAAATTGGCCGTACGCACCTGCAGGACGCCACGCCCCTGACGCTCGGGCAGGAGATTTCCGGCTGGGTGGCGATGCTGGAACACAACCTGAAGCACATCGACTACAGCCTGCCGCATCTGGCGGAGCTGGCGCTCGGCGGTACGGCGGTGGGTACCGGGTTAAATACTCATCCGGAATATGCGGTGCGCGTGGCTGAAGAACTGGCAAACATCACCGGTCAGCCGTTTGTGACGGCACCCAACAAGTTCGAAGCGCTGGCGACCTGCGATGCGCTGGTCCACACCCACGGGGCACTGAAAGGGCTGGCGGCATCATTAATGAAAATCGCCAACGACGTGCGCTGGCTGGCCTCGGGCCCGCGCTGCGGCATCGGTGAAATCAGCATTCCGGAAAACGAGCCGGGCAGCTCCATCATGCCGGGTAAAGTGAACCCGACCCAGTGCGAAGCCATGACCATGCTCTGCTGTCAGGTGATGGGCAACGACGTGGCCGTCAACCTGGGCGGTGCGTCCGGCAACTTTGAGCTAAACGTCTATCGCCCGATGGTGATCCACAACGTTCTGCAATCGATTCGTCTGCTGGCGGACGGGATGGAAAGCTTTAACGAGCACTGCGCGGTAGGGATTGAGCCGAATCGCGAGCGCATCAGCCAGCTGCTCAATGAATCTCTGATGCTGGTGACGGCGCTGAATACCCATATCGGCTACGACAAAGCCGCCGAGATCGCCAAAAAAGCGCATAAAGAGGGATTAACGCTGAAAGCCTCCGCCCTGGCGCTGGGTTATCTGACGGAGGCCGAGTTCGACGCCTGGGTTCGCCCGGAGGCGATGGTTGGCAGCCTGAAATAATTATCCCGCCACATACAGGTGCAGCCGAGGAATAATCAGCTGTAGCGGCTGCGCCTGAGGTCTGTAACGGTGCTGGACATTTTCAGCATCGTAATTCAATAGCTCACCGATATCCGGCACGATAGCCCCCTGATCGGCATCATAGAGCGCTATCAGCGGCGTCGGACAGGCGTACTGCACCTGTTTTTGCTGACCGGAATACCAGACGCGGGCGATAGGCTGAACCTTCACTGGGCGCTTAATTTTGAGGCGCGTATCCGCCGGTAGCGAGGCGATGCTGTGATACTCTTGCTCCAGACGCTCAATCCACTGCTCGCGAGACCAGGGGGCAACGGTACGCGGTGCTTTCAGGCTTTTCTCAAGCTGTGCCAGAATCTCATCCCGGGTGAAGTTTTTAATGATGTGCTTATTGGCCCAGCCGAAGCGCAGCGTGGCGGGATGACGCAGTACCGTCAGCGTGCGATAGGCATTCAGGGTAATCAACCCCGGAAGCTGACGGTGCACCCACTCAAACCGTGCGGCAGGGGCGAGGCCCGACTCTTCGGTGACGATCTTTTCAAATGCCGCTTTCAGGGTGTTGATGTGGGTAATCTGGCCTTCCAGCGCTTCACGCGTTGTCGCATCCGTTTGCAGGCAGATCACGCCAGGCAGCCGCACGGCCGCCTTACTGCTGCGGTTTTCAGACTGCTGCTGGATAAAAAGGTGGCGATAGTGTTTCATCGCCAGCTCAAATGCAGCGTTGCCGATATGTTGCTTCACTTCGATGGTATTCAGCGGATCGTGCTCCGCCCCTTTGGCTACATCAGGCAGAGTAAAGACGCGCGCGGCCAGCAGGCGGCAGGTCTGCAAACGTTCTGTCAGGGCGAGTAGCTCGTGTTCTATTTCGCGAAAGGTACTGTTCAGCCGTTCGAGGAGATCGTAGGTCGCCATAAACACTCTCATTAGTTACAACATACTTATCATATAGCACAGCACGCCAGGTCAGGCCAGCGTGCGGTTGAGGTCAGGCAGGGATGGGAAGGGCGATGTTATGGTACACCGGCCAGCTAAAGCAGAAGCGCGCCCCGCCGAGCTCGCTCTCTTCGCAATGCACCGTGCCGCCCATCGCCTGGGCGATAGAGTAGACAATCGCCAGCCCAAGGCCACAGCCTCCGGTGGCGCGATCGCGGCTGGGATCGAGGCGGACAAAGGGTTCAAACACGGTTTCTCGTGCTTCCGGGGTAATTCCCGGTCCGTCATCCTCTACCGTCAGGCTCGCCTGATTGCCCTGCAAATCCAGGCCAATCCGCAGCGTACTCTCGCTGTAGCGCATGGCGTTATTCATCAGGTTATCCAGCACGCGCTCCATCAGGCGCATATCCAGCGCGCCGTAATCCCCGGGGGTTACCGTCGTCAACAGCGTGCGTTGGGGATTAACGCTCTGCACATCATCAATATGCACCTGTAACCAGACGGGCAGATCCGGCGTGCTGAGGTTCAGTTCGTTTTGCGGGCGATCGAGGCGCGCGTAGGTCAGCAGCTCCTCAATCAGCGCTTCAAGCTGGCCAATGTCGCGATTCAGCGCCTGATTCTCCGCCTCGGTCAGGTTCTCACTCATCTCCAGGCGATAGCGCAGGCGAACCAGCGGGGTACGCAACTCGTGAGCAATCCCGTCGATCAGCTGTTTCTTGCTGGCAATCAAGGCGTTAATGTTATCGGCCATCTGGTTAAACGCAATGCCAAGGCGATCGAAACTGGAACCGCTGTCGAAATGAATCCGCTCGGTAAGATGACCCTCACCAAAACGCTGCGCGGCGGATTCCAGTTTCAGCATGTCCTGCCAGTGAGGACGCATCCAGATAAACACCGGAAAAGCCAGTGAAATGGCAATAAACGCCAGCAGGGCGAGGTCTAACAGGCGCATCTGATGCAGATAATACAGATAAGGCACCGGCCCGACGGCCAGCACGTAATGGCTGCGCGGAATACGCTGGATAAAAGTGTACTTTTCATCCAGCGCCACAATGTCCCCGTCACGCAAACGCTGCATGGTGTGGGCATCTAAATCGAAATCTTTTAATGGCTCGATGCGCAGATCGAACGACAGATTTAAATCCAGCTCTTTGAGGGTTTTCGCCCAGTCGTGCGGGGGAATTTCACGCAATTCGCTGCGCATCAGATAGAGCGAACTTTTCATCAGATCGTCCAGCGACTGCCGGCCCGCACGTTCGGCGGTGAATTTATAGACCAGCCCGACCAGCATGGTCATCACCAGGAAGCAGACAAACAGCAAAAGATAAAACTGCACAAACAGCTTTTTCATGGAATACCACCAACATACACAGGCTTAGTGCCCCCGTTCCGGGAAAGAGCGCTATGGGACACGCTAGTGTAACCCCCGTCTCTTTGGTTCAGAAGCACATTCTGATCCCGGGTAATGTCCATGACTGTCCGACGCAAAGGGTGTTCAGCACGCCTTACGTTCGCAGCTAATGCCCGTTTTTACTTGCGGCCACAATTAATGGATTGGTGACAAATCCGTGCGGACATTTACGTGCGTTGCAATGCAGAGCGTATGAACATATATCCTCCTCGAGGTTTTTATTAAACGGGCAGGCCATTTTGTCTTTTATTTCGCTCCATAGGGTCTCATTGTAAGGTGAAACGTTGTATAGCGCGATTGGGCTATAAGTACCATTAATAAAAATGCCATTCTTTGTCGGGTATATTCTGTCTCCGGGATATAAAAACACATCACTTTCATACCATATGATCAGCTTAAGAAACTTAAGACCCTGAATGCTTGAATAAACAATTCCAGTGTTTGGGCAAATTACCGAGCTAATCACTCTCCATGACATCGCGATACCTCTATCATTAACCATGTTGATGGATATAAGGTTTAGCACGTAAATTAGCTTTCGGCAAACATGTAACCAATTGAAAATGATCACTATTTTTGATTTGTGAAATGTATTTCCTTTTCTTTCATATGGATAATGGCTGATTAAGGAAATTTCAACAAAAAAATGAAATCTAATAATGAATTAAGTGGTGGATTTTTGATCAAAGAAGGATGCTTCACAATGGCGTTATATAGAGCTTCACGGACAGAACGCATTAGATATGTTTTTGTTTACGTTCCTGGATAAGGGAGTAAATAGAAGATTAAGAGGCATTAATGAAAGGTTATTACGGGTTAAATGGCGTAACGCGATGTCAAATTTTATCCCCGTCACGCAAAAAAAATAGTAAAGGGGCGTTACTGTTTCCCCCTTTACTTAGCGCCTTCAGGAGCGCTGGAAAATCAGGTTTCCCAGGCGTGTGGGGCGAACAAATAACCCTTATTACGCACGGTTTTAATGCGGTATGGCTCGGTGGCATTATCCTGCAGCTTTTTACGCAGGCGCGAAATCGCGACGTCCACGCTGCGATCCATTCCGTCATAGCTGACGCCGCGCAGGTTTTTCAGTAGGGCGTCGCGGTCCATGATTTGCCCGGCATGCGTTGCCAGCTCCCACAGCAGGTCAAAGTCCGCGGTGGAGAGAGCGATAAGCTCGCCAGAGAGTAGCACCTGACGGTTAATGGGATCGATGGATAAGGTACCAAACCGCATCGCTTTGTGCGGCGTCAGTGACGGCGCAGGCGTTTCACGTTCGCTGCTGGCGCGCTGGCGCAAATGAAGCCTCAGCCGGGCCAGCAGAACGGCTGGCGGCGTGGTTTTGAGAATGTAGTCGTTAGCGCCCATCTCAAGAGACAGAATATGGTTCATGTCGCTATCCAGAGAGGTCAACAGCACGATAGGCCCTTCCCACTGGCTGCGGAGATCTCGACAGAGCGTCATGCCATCTTTGCCGGGCAGCATAATGTCCAGCAGCACCAGATCCGGGTTTTCGCGTAGCACGACCTCTTCAGCACGATCGCCGCGAGGCTCAACGATGACGTCCATATCGTGTTTACCCAGGTAAGCAGCGATCAATTGTCCCACTTCGGGTTCATCTTCTACATAAACAATCTTATTCATACTGCGTCTGTTATCGCGAAAAAAGCCAACATACACCGCACAACCTTAACCTTCCATTAATCTTTCAAAATTAACGCCAGTTCCGTTATTCTGCCTCATATTGTTTCTTGATTGTTATGGAAAAAATGATGGGGCTGCTGATTAAAGCCGCGCTGGGTGCGCTGGTGGTGTTGTTGATTGGGGTGCTGGCGAAAACGAAGAATTACTACATTGCCGGGTTGATTCCGCTCTTTCCGACCTTTGCGCTAATTGCGCACTACATCGTAGCGTCTGAGCGTGGCATTGAAGCGCTGCGGGCCACCATTGTGTTCGGAATGTGGTCCATCATCCCGTATTTTCTCTACCTGCTGTCGCTGTGGTACTTCACCGGTTTTATGCGGCTTCCGCTGGCGCTGGGCGGGGCAGTGGTCTGCTGGAGCCTCAGCGCCTGGGTACTGATCTTCTTCTGGAGCCGCTTTCACTAGCGAAGCGGGCGTCCTCCGTCCACGGAGAAGGTTCTGCCCGTAACGTAGCAGCTGGTGAGCAGATAATCGATAAGGTCGATCACCTCTTTTTCGCCCGGGGCGATTTTCATCAGCGACTTATTCAACGCCTGCTGGCGATACTCGGCATCATCGTGTTCGTTAAACAGAATCATCGCCGGGGCGATGGCGTTCACTTTCACCTCGGGGGCCAGCTTGCGGGCAAACGAGCGCGTCATGTTATCCAGCGCGGCTTTGCTGGCCGCATAGGCGATGTGCTTGTCGCTCCCGCGCTCCACCACATAATCGGTGAAATGAATAATGTCACCCGCCGCGTGCCCGTGACCGCGCAGCAGATCCTGCAGCGCATGGTTAAGCAAATAGGGGGCGTTAACGTGAATTTGCAGCATGCAGGCGAGCGTGTCGCTCAACGGTGTCGCAGGCGTTTCGGCCTGCCAGGCGCTGGCGTTATGAATTATGGCGCGCAGCCCGTGGGTGGTGGACTTCACCTTTTCAGCAAAGGCAAGAATCCCCTCATCGGTTGAAAAATCGGCCTGAATGCAAACCGCACCGGCTTTTCGTAATCCATCAATCGAGGGATATTCACTGCGGTAACTGACGATAACCGGATGGCGAAGGTTGAGAAAGTGATGGGCAATGGCGAGGCCGATACGACGGCCTCCACCGGTGATCAGTATTGGGCGCTGTTGTGCATTTCCCATCGTATTCTCCTTTTCAGTTCAACAATGGGAAAGGCGATTCTATCCCATTAACATCCACATGGCCGGTACGGCAGCAATCAGTAACAACCCAATCGCGGCCATTTCACGGCGCTTAAGGGCGTTCTCCAGCTGATGCGTGCGACGTGCATAGATAAACACCAGCAGACCCGGCGCATACAACACCACCGACAGCAGCAGATGCATAGGCCCGGAAGCATACAACAACCACAGACCGTAAATACAGGCACCGACGCCGACAATATAGTGTGCCGGGCGCGTCGCGATTTTTAACAAATACGCACCCACTAAGAAATAGGGTACCAGAATCATTTCAGAGGCGATGGTCAACAGGGTGTTATAGTCCGAACCTGTGAGCCAGATCAGCACCAGACAGACCTGTACGCTGATGTTGGTGAGCCAGAGTGAGGCCGACGGCGCATTGTTTTTATTCTGGCGGGCAAACAGGCGAGGAAACGCCTTGTGCGTGGCGGCCAGGAACGGCACTTCTGCCGCCATGATGGTCCAGCTCAGGTAGGCGCCGCAGACGGAAACGATAAGCCCCGCAGCAATCACCACGTCCCCCCATGGGCCGAGCATTTTCACCATCAGTCCGGCCATCGACGGGTTACGCATTTCTGCCAGTTCAGGGCGCGCCACCACGCCCAGCGACAGCAGCGTCACCAGCAGATAGACGCCCAGAGCCGCCAGCACGGCCAGCAGCGTGGCGCGGCCTACGTCACGCTTATTACGCGCCCTGGCCGAGACCACGACGGCGCCTTCGACACCGATGAACACCCACAGGGTGATCAGCATGGTATTTTTGACCTGCTCCCAGACGGGCACGCCCAGCGCGATGCCGGTGAAGTCGAGCTTAAAGACGTCAAGACGAAACGCAATAAATGCCAGCACGACAAACAGGCCCAGCGGGACCAGTTTAGCCAGCGTCGCGACCAGGTTGATGCTGGCCGCCGTCTGGACACCGCGTAACACCAGCCAGTGCACCACCCACAGCAGTACCGAGGCCCCGACAATAGATTGCCAGGTATTGCCGTCCCCGAACAGGCGGAGTTCAGGAGTATCGGTAAAGAAGCTGAGCGCCGAGAAGACAATCACCAGATAGGAGACGTTAGCGATCACCGCACAAAGCCAGTAGCCCCATGCGGAACAGAAGCCAATCAGCTCCCCGAAACCTTCACGGGCGTAAGTGAAAATGCCGCCATCCAGATCGGGGCGAATGCGGGTGAGCAGCAGCATGGCAAATGCCAGCAGCAGGATCCCGACGCCGGTGATAGCCCAACCAATGATTAACGCGGCAGGGCTTGCGACCGCCGCCATGTTCTGCGGCAAACTGAATACACCCGCACCCAGCATTGAGCTTAAAACGAGTGCAGTTAATGCACTCAGGCCTAGTTTCTTTTCCATTGGCTTCCTGTTATGAAAGGTCCAAATCCAGAATAATTATTTCGCATGGGCGCATAAAAATGGTGGATCACACTAAGGCGCGGGATTTTACGGAGTGTCAGGAAAGCATGCAATGATGTGTGGCCGAAATTAGAAAAAAAGTAACAAAAAAGGCGGCATTTCGCCGCCTCGGGTGAACCGTTTTGTTACTTATACAGATCGGCGCTGATGGTCATATTGTTACCACGTTCCTGCCACTGGCGGGTGATGTGGTAGTACTTCGCGCCTTTCTTCGCCGCACGTTTCGCGACCTGATAAGAGACTTCCGTTCCGTTGCCGTAGTTGCCGGTAAACTTGATGCTGTCGAACGGTACCATCTGCGCGGCAGTGGCGTTGTTCAACTCTTCAATTTTGGTTCCGTCCGGCAGGGTAACGGAATAGCGTCCACCTTTGGTGGTTTGCGTTTCAAAGAAACGGCCCACTTCAGCGCTTGGCGCTGCAGAGGTCGCGACGCCCGGGATCTCAACTTTCTTCGCTTCTTCACCGCCTTTTGCTAACGCCGCACGTCCCGCATCGGAATCCGCAGGGATAGCGTCCGGGCTTTGCAGAACGCGTTTTTTCGCATCTTCTTTATAGATGAATGCGGTAATACGCTGGTTGCCACCCTGGTTAGCATCCACCTGACGCACGATATAGAAGGAGTAGGCCCCTTTCTGTTTCGCGGCTTTGGTGATGGCATCGTTCACTTCAGGCTGGCTGCGGTAGAAGCCCTGAACGGTAACGGTGTCATACGGCTCAAGCGCAATCGCCTGATCTTTTGGCAGTTCAACGATGCCGTTAATCACGCGGTTTTTCTGTTCATCCGCTTTAGGCGCATTTTCTTTGTACAGCGCAATGGTGACGCGCTGGTTGCCGCTGTTGCCCTGATCGGACTGATCGAGCACATAAAACGAAGCCGCGCCTTTTTTATCAGCGGCTTTTGACGCGGCGGCAACGCCGTCGCCAATGGAGTTGTAGCGACCCACAATGACCGTCTGGTCAAAAGGTTTTAACGCTGCCGCTTGCTCCGGCGTTAACTCTGTCGCGGCATTCGCAGACAGGGCGGTCGCGGAAAGAAGTGCGGACGCCAGGAGTGTGTTCTTAAGCTTCATAAAAATAATCCTTCGCCTTGCGCAAACCATGTACTGGTATTGTTGTTAATTTGAGACGGTCCCGATTATGGCATTTAAATCCCGTCGCTGTCTGCGCCATTTTTCACAGCCTGTGCTCAGCGCATGACCCGATTCGATAACATTTAGTGATATGTTGAAAAAACAGACGTTTGACAAGTAAAACTGATAAAGCTTATGACTTTTACAAGTTAATTTAATGTTAATAAGTTGTTCTGTTATGGCGCTATATCATGTTTTTGCCGCTTCGCTTGCGCGATTTATCGGTCTCAGCGATGAATTTAAGGTAAATATCTCTGTCAGCGATGCCGATCGCTTATTTTTCACAGATAAAGTAAGAAATAGTGTTTTTGGACGGTAGATCACGGGCGTTATTTTCAGTAGGTTATAGAAAGTTTGTTACTGTTTTATTTTCCGGGGTGGATCATTTTTCGTCGTTATGAGGATGACGAAATCTGCGACCGACCGCGGGCAATTATCGACAAACCATCATCAAAAACCGATGGAAGGGAAAACTATGCGTATTGGGGTACCAAAAGAACGGTTAGCCAATGAAACCCGTGTAGCGGCAACACCGAAAACGGTGGAGCAACTGCTCAAACTGGGTTTTACCGTCGCGGTTGAAAGCGGCGCGGGCAAACTGGCCAGTTTCGATGACGAGGCCTTTATCCAGGCCGGTGCGGAAGTGGTCGAAGGGGCAGAGGTATGGCAGTCACCGATCATTCTGAAAGTCAACGCACCGGAAGAGAACGAGCTTGCGCTGCTGAACGCGGGCACCACGCTGGTGAGCTTCATCTGGCCTGCACAAAATCCAGAGCTGATGGAGAAGCTGGCAGCCCGTGGCGTCACCGTGATGGCGATGGACTCGGTGCCGCGCATTTCGCGCGCCCAGTCTCTGGATGCGCTGAGCTCCATGGCGAACATCGCGGGCTACCGCGCTATCGTTGAAGCGGCTCACGAGTTTGGTCGTTTCTTTACCGGTCAGATCACCGCGGCGGGTAAAGTACCGCCAGCGAAAGTGATGGTGATTGGTGCGGGCGTGGCCGGTCTTGCTGCGATTGGAGCGGCAAATAGCCTGGGCGCTATCGTCCGTGCTTTTGATACCCGTCCGGAAGTGAAGGAGCAGGTCCAGAGTATGGGCGCCGAGTTCCTTGAGCTGGACTTCAAGGAAGAAGCGGGTAGCGGTGATGGTTACGCGAAGGTGATGTCCGAAGCCTTTATCAAAGCCGAAATGG
Organism: Enterobacter mori; assembly: GCF_025244905.1. Lineage (NCBI taxonomy): Bacteria > Pseudomonadati > Pseudomonadota > Gammaproteobacteria > Enterobacterales > Enterobacteriaceae > Enterobacter > Enterobacter mori. The sequence continues at coordinate 2,043,058 of NZ_CP104285.1, forward strand.
AACTCTTCGCCGCGCAGGCGAAAGAGGTCGACATCATCGTCACCACGGCGCTGATTCCGGGCAAACCGGCACCGAAGCTGATCACCCGCGAGATGGTTGATTCCATGCAGCCGGGCAGCGTGATTGTCGATCTGGCCGCGCAGAACGGCGGTAACTGCGAATATACCGTGCCGAATCAGGTGACCACGACCGCCAACGGTGTGAAGGTCATTGGTTATACCGATCTGCCGGGTCGTCTGCCAACCCAGTCTTCACAGTTGTACGGCACTAACCTCGTCAACCTGCTGAAGCTGCTCTGCAAAGAGAAAGACGGCAACATCACCGTTGATTTTGACGACGTGGTTGTCCGTGGCGTTACCGTGGTCCGTGAAGGTGAAATCACATGGCCTGCACCGCCTATTCAGGTCTCCGCGCAGCCTCAGGCGGCGCCAAAAGCAGCGCCAGAGCCAAAAGAACCGGCTAAACCCGCTTCCCCGTGGCGCAAATACGCGATCATGGCGCTGGTGATTATTCTGTTCGGCTGGCTGGCTGACGTCGCACCAAAAGAGTTCCTTGGTCACTTCACCGTCTTCGCGCTCTCCTGCGTCGTAGGCTACTACGTGGTGTGGAACGTCTCCCATGCGCTGCATACGCCGCTGATGTCGGTGACCAACGCCATCTCCGGGATTATCGTGGTCGGGGCGTTGCTGCAGATTGGTCACGGCGGCTGGATCAGCTTCCTGAGCTTTGTCGCGGTGCTGATCGCCAGTATCAATATTTTCGGTGGTTTCACCGTGACTCAGCGCATGCTGAAAATGTTTCGTAAAGGCTAAGGGGTAGCATATGTCTGGAGGATTAGTGACAGCCGCATACATTGTTGCTGCAATCCTGTTTATTTTCAGTCTGGCGGGACTTTCCAAACACGAAACGTCTCAGCAGGGGAATAACTTTGGTATCGCCGGGATGGCGATTGCGCTGATTGCCACCATCTTCGGGCCGGACACCGGCAACGTTGCGTGGATCCTGGTGGCGATGATCATCGGTGGCGCAATTGGTATTCGCCTGGCAAAACGCGTTGAAATGACCGAGATGCCGGAGCTGGTTGCGATTCTGCACAGCTTCGTGGGTCTGGCGGCGGTGCTGGTGGGCTTCAACAGCTACCTGTATCACGAACCGGGTCTGGAACCGATTCTGGTGAACATTCACCTGACAGAAGTGTTCCTTGGCATCTTTATCGGTGCGGTGACCTTCACCGGTTCGATTGTGGCGTTCGGCAAGCTGCGCGGGAAAATTTCCTCTAAGCCGCTGATGCTGCCAAACCGTCACAAGTTGAACCTGGCGGCGCTGGTGGTCTCATTTGTGCTGCTGGTGGTCTTCGTGCGTACCGAAAGCGTAGGCCTGCAGGTGCTGGCGTTGCTGGTGATGACCATCATTGCGCTGGCGTTCGGCTGGCATCTGGTGGCGTCTATTGGTGGTGCGGATATGCCAGTGGTGGTGTCCATGCTGAACTCCTACTCCGGTTGGGCGGCAGCGGCAGCAGGCTTTATGCTGAGCAACGACCTGCTGATCGTCACCGGTGCGCTGGTGGGTTCTTCGGGTGCGATCCTGTCTTACATCATGTGTAAAGCGATGAACCGCTCGTTCATCAGTGTGATTGCCGGTGGTTTCGGGACCGATGGGTCTTCTTCCAGTGCGGATGAAGAAGTGGGTGAGCACCGTGAAATTTCTGCGGAAGATACCGCTGATATGCTGAAAAACTCGCATTCCGTGATCATCACCCCGGGCTACGGCATGGCGGTGGCGCAGGCGCAGTATCCGGTTGCGGAAATCACCGAGAAGCTGCGCGCGCGCGGCATCAAAGTGCGCTTTGGTATTCACCCGGTGGCAGGGCGTCTGCCGGGCCACATGAACGTGCTGCTGGCGGAAGCGAAAGTGCCTTACGACATCGTGCTGGAAATGGACGAGATTAACGATGATTTCGCCGACACCGACACCGTGCTGGTCATTGGTGCCAACGATACCGTTAACCCTGCTGCACAAGACGATCCGGGTAGCCCAATCGCCGGTATGCCGGTTCTGGAAGTGTGGAAGGCACAGAACGTGATTGTGTTTAAACGCTCCATGAATACCGGCTATGCCGGGGTTCAGAACCCGCTGTTCTTCAAAGAGAACACCCACATGCTGTTTGGTGATGCCAAAGCCAGCGTGGATGCGATTCTGAAATCACTCTGACAGGGTAAAGCCCGGTGGCGCAAGCTTACCGGGCCTACCCAACCCGTAGGCCGGATAAGGCGAAGCCGCCACCCGGCAAAAAAAACCGCCGGTTCCCCGACGGTTTTTTTTCATCTTACTGCTCAATCGTCTTCCGGATCGTCCAGCTCAACCGGCGTCTGGAACTCATCCGGCTTAATGACCAGCAGGTCGCAGCGCAGATGGTCGATCACCTGTTCGGCGGTATTGCCGAGGAACGCGGCTGAAATACCGGTGCGCCCGATGGTTCCCAGCACCACAATCCCCGCCTGCAGATGTTCCGCTAAATCCGGGATCACCTCTTCAGGCAGACCTTTTTCAACGTGCGTCATTTTCTCATCAATGCTGAATTTCTGGCGCAGCGCTTTCATCGCCAGCAGGTGCTGTCCCCGGATCGCGTCGTTATAGACGCTCGGGTCAAATTCAGGCAGCTCAATGGCAATGTTAATCGGCGTGACCGGATACGCGCCCACAAGATGCACTTCGGTGTGATTGACCTGTTCGGCAAGCTGGATGGTTTCCTTCACCAGCTTCTCGTTCAGCGAATTGTGGTAATCCTCTTCGCTCGCGAGGTTTACCGCCACGACAGCTTTCCCGCCCTCAGGCCACGGCTGGTCTTTTACCATCCAGACCGGACAAGGACATTTACGCAGCAGATGCCAGTCGGTCGGGGTGAAAATCACGGATTCCAGCTTGTCATGCTGGTGCGCCATTTTCAGCAGCAGGTCGTGTCCACCGGCGACAACTTCCTGGATAATGGCTTCGAAAGGTCGGTTATGCCAGACCACTTTGATATCAATAGGAACACCCGCTTCCAGGTAATATTTCGCCTGTTCACGGATCCACGCGGTACGCTGGCTGATGACGCCCTGACGCATAGCGGTGCGCTCGTCAGGCGACAGAAGGGTGGTCATCTCATACGAGAAGTCATAGATCGGCAAAAACGCTTTGATTTTGCCACCAATCCGTTGATGTAAATACACAGCACGTCGTAATGCCGGCTGATCGTCCTGATTCGGGTCGATAGCTACCAGCATGTTTTGATACTTGGCCATACAGGTCTCCTTACTACTGTCACCACAGTCTGTAATTAAAAGAGTAACCTATATATCTTGAATGAAACAGGGGGGAGGTTTTGTCAGATCAATAAATCATGCAAATTTATCAAAGAAGCAGAACGGTCACCGTCACCGCGATAAACGCAATCAACAGCAGCACCATCACCGCTATTGCAAAGGTCGTTGAATCCTGCACATAGGTCTTTTCCTCTCCCTTCATAGGGCCGACAAGCATGATCCAGATGAATATGAAGGTGATTGAGGCAATAACGACTGAAACGAAAAATAAACTTTCTCTCAAATCATAACCTCAACGGGAACGTGCCAGGCGTAGACCAGGGAGTGGGAGCGGTTGAAAAGGACAATGTAAAATGCCAGTCCCGTCATCACGAAAATGTACGAAACTGGCATGAATCATTCGGGGATTTTATGCGACGTTGCGGGCGTGCCCGGCGAGAACCGCCAGCGCTTCACCATTTTCGATGGTGATGTACTTACCTTTAACCGCAAGCATGCCGCTTTTCTGGAAACGTCCCAGCAGACGGCTGATGGTTTCAACGGTCAGGCCCAGGTAGTTACCGATATCGCCACGCGTCATCGTCAGACGGAATTCACGCGGGGAGAAACCACGCTCGGCAAAGCGGCGGGAGAGGTTATAGATAAACGCGGCCAGGCGCTCTTCGGCATTCTTTTTGGAAAGCAGCAGGATCATGTCCTGGTCGCCTTTGATCTCACCGCTCATCAGACGCATCATCTGCTGACGCAGGTTAGGCATCTTACCGGACAGATCGTCCAGGGTTTCAAACGGGATTTCACAAACCATTGAGGTTTCGAGTGCCTGAGCAAAGCTCGGGTGATGGCCCGTGCCGATAGCATCAAAGCCCACCAGGTCGCCCGCCAGATGGAAGCCGGTGATCTGCTCATCACCCTGTTCGGTGATGGTGTAGCTCTTGATGGTGCCAGAACGGATAGCATAGAGCGATTTCAGTTCGTCTCCCGCTTTAAACAGCGTCTGCCCTTTCTGAATAGGCTTTTTACGCTCGATGATATTATCAAGCTGATCGAGTTCATGCTCATTCAGGGTAAACGGGATACAGAGCTGGCTGATGCTGCAATCCTGGCAATGGATAGCACAACCGCCAGACTGAATGCGTCGTATAATTCGCTTTTCCGGGATCATAGGTTTGCTCAAGCCTTAATTGATATTGGTCAATTTTAACATCTTTTTGGTAAGTACGTAAGCCTGGCGAACCCTCAATAAGGACAAGTGGCGACATTGTGTCGCCATCTTCTTGAAATTCCACAAATTGCTTATGGATTCTTACCCTAACCGGAAGAAAATTAAGCACTAAAAGCCTGGTTTCTACAGCAAAAGATACCCTTCATGGCGCAGTAGCCACTCTTTTCGCTGCACGCCACCGGCATAGCCCGTCATGGTGCCGTTGCGGCCAATCACGCGGTGGCAGGGAACCACAATGCTGACCGGGTTGGAGCCGTTTGCGGCCCCCACTGCGCGCGCCGCGCCCGCACGGCCTAACTGCTCTGCGAGCTGACCATAATGCATGACGTGTCCGCACGGAATCGACCGCAGGGCCTGCCATACTTCGCGCTGGAAAGGGGTGCCAGCCGTGGCGGTCGGCAGAGTGTCAATGATGCTGAGATCGCCCTCGAAGTACGCCGCAAGCTTGTCGCTCAGCCCACCCGGGTTGACGGCGCTGATACGCTCAAAACCCTGAGCACGATAATGAATGTTCAGCAGCTCTTCCATGCGGTCGCTGTGCTCTTCCCATTCGACGGCGCGAAGATTGAACGCCTCATCAGCGATAACCCACAGCGGTCCCAGCGGCGTTGCAATCTTATCTTCGAGTAATCTCAGCATCCTCATTCCTTTAGTTCAGCCTCGGGTATATTCCCGGTCCAATCGGCAGGCCGACAAGATACCACGCCACCAACATTACCAGCCATACTCCTAAAAAGATAAGCGGATAAGGCAAGACGAGCGAATAGTAGGTACCCAGTTTGGCTTCCGGTTTATAGCGCTGCAGGAAGCCTAAAAACAGCGGAACAAACGGTGAAACCGGTGCCAGCGGAATGACCGAGGAGTCTGCGATGCGGAACAGGATCTGGGCAAAAGCCGGGTGGAAGCCCAGCATCATAAACATCGGCACGAAGATCGGCGCCAGAATTGACCAGATGGCGGAGCCGCTGGCGATAAACATGCACAGCAGTGATGAAAGTAGCGCCAGGCCGACAAACGCCGGTACGCCGCTTAACCCGGCAGCCTCCAGCGCGTCGGTCAGGCCCACGGCCATAAACTTGCCCATGTTGCTCCAGTTAAACATCGCCACGAACTGCGCCAGGGGAAACACCATCACGATGAAGCCCGCCATCTCTTTCATCGGCTCGATCATCAACTGCGGCAGATCGCCCTGACGGCGGATTTTGCCGGTGGCGATACCGTAGGCGAGCGAAACGACAAAGAAGAAGAGGATAATCAGCGGCACGATGCCCTGAATAAACGGCGACGGCAGGACGGTATGTTTAACCGGATCGCGCAATATGCCGTTTTCCGGCACCACCATCAGTGCCACCAGCGCGATAAAGGCCAGCGAGACCACGCCAGCCACGCGCAGGCCGAAGCGCTGCTCTTTGCTCAGGGTTTCCAGCTTTTCATCGCTACGGCCTTCCCATTTACCCAGCCGAGGCTCGATGATCCTATCGGTAATCAGCCCGCCAACAATCGTCAGGACAATCACCGAGCTGGCCATAAAGTACCAGTTGTCGATCACGCTGACGTGCATTGCCGCATCGATGGTTTTCGCCGCCTCCGTGCTGATGCCGGAGAGCAGCACGTCGGTGGTAACGATCAGCAGGTTAGCGGTAAATCCGCAGCCTACGCCCGCAATCGCCGACAGCAGGCCCGCCACGGGGTGGCGCCCGACGGCGAGGAAGATCAGCGCCCCCATCGGCGGCATGATCACCAACGCGGCATCGGAGGAGATATGGCTGAAGAAGGCGATAAACAGCACCATATAGCTCGCGTAGCGCGCGCTGACGTGAGAAGCCATCTTCACCATTAACGCGGGCAGCAAGCCCACGCGTTCCGCCAGCCCGGCACCCAGCACCAGCGCCAGAATGGCGCCCAGCGGGGCGAAACCGCTGAAATTCTTAATCACGTTGGGTAAAAACCAGTGCAACCCGTCAACGCTGAGCAGGTTTTTCACCGCCACCAGGCTGCCGTCAGCCGGACTTCGCACGCTCACGTCAAAGGCGGAGAGTACGGCGGTGGCGAGCATCAAAATCACAATCAGATAGATAAAAAGCAGGAAAGGGTGCGGCACTTTATTGCCGATCCTTTCAACCCAGCCATAGAGCTTACCGGATGGGGAATGCGAAGGTATGGATGACATACTCATGGGCGTTCCTCGGGAGCGTTGTGTTGTTGTGTTGTGTTTTTTTATTTTAAAGGTGACGGTGTCACGCCCTGTGGGATCGGACACACGTACGGTTTTTCTTGTCGTTGTTGTTCAAACTCTTCACGGCATTTTTTCAGCAGCGATGCATCCTGCAGCAGATTGAGCGCGGTCGCGCCCATCACTTTTCCGGCCAGCAGCATGCCTTTGTGGGCAATAGAGGTTCGCCCCTGAGACACCAACTGCCAGGTGTGCAGCGGCGTGCCGACGGTAAAGCAGGGGCTGAAGCACTGGGCGACCGGCATTTTCCAGCTGACGTCGCCCACGTCCGTGGAGCCAGCCAACACGTTGTCGGTGATGGCATAGGGCGCGACTTCATCCACCAGCAGCGTCTCCTGATGACGACGGGCAAAGGCTTTACCTGCATCTCCCCCCGTTGCGGCAATATTTTTCAGGCTGTTTTGCAGATCGTTGGGCGTCAGCGTGGCGCGGATCTCGCGGGCGAAGGCGCGTTCTTCCTCCGTCCAGAGCGGCGTGCCGTAGTGCTGCAGGGCACGATACATCGCCGCCTCGAGCGTGCGGTTCGGCAGGTAGCTGGAGCAGGCTTTATCAAAGCGACACTCGACGCTGGTTTCGGTCATCAGCGCTGCGCCCTGAGCGATTTTCTCGATGCGTTCGTAAATCTGCTGCGCATCGGCCATCTCCGGGGCGCGGATCAGGTACAGCACCTCAGCCTGTGCCTGCACCACGTTGGGCGAAATCCCGCCGGTATCGGTAATGGCATAATGGACGCGCGCTTTTTCGATAATGTGTTCGTTGAGGAAGTTGGTGCCGGTGGTCATCAGCGTCACGGCGTCCAGCGCGCTGCGTCCCAGATGGGGAGAGTTGGCCGCGTGCGCCGCCACGCCGTGAAAACGCCAGGCGGCCTGAATATTCGCCAGCGTGCTGACGTTAAACATCCCGGCGAAGGCTTCCGGATGCCAGGTGACGGCGGCATCAACGTCATCAAACAGACCTTCGCGCACCATAAAGGTTTTCCCTGAGCCGCCTTCTTCACCGGGACAGCCATAAAAACGCACCGTACCGCTGCCGCCGTGCTGTTCCAGCCAGCTTTTCACCGCTACCGCGCCCGCCAGCGCCGCGGTGCCCAAGAGGTTATGCCCGCAGCCGTGGCCATTCGCCCCCGGCGTGGCGGATTGCGCCGTCGCGCAGTGCGCCTGCTGGCTTAATCCGGCCAGCGCGTCGTATTCGCCCAGCAGGGCGATGACCGGTTTCCCGCTGCCGAAGCTGGCGATAAAGGCATTTGGAATACCGCCTGCCTCGCGGGTCAGCGTGAAACCTTCGGCCTCCAGCTCGCTGGCGAGCCGTTCGGCGGACCAGAACTCTTCAAAGCGGGTTTCAGGACGATCCCAGATCGCGTCGGCAATATCGGTTAACGTCCGACATCGCGTGTCGATCGCATCGGCAATAAAAGCGTAGTTCTCCTGCATTACACACCTCGCGTCCACGGGAAATTGAGCGCAGTTCGCGCCAGCGTTTCAATGGCGATAGCCATGACCTGCTCATCGAAGTCGAATTTTTCGTTGTGGTGTCCGGCACTCAAATCCGTGCCAAACACCATATAGGAGGCCATGCCGCCATTCTGCTGCACGCGGGCCATCATCAGCGTGGCGTCTTCGGAT